>CAZQIY010000021.1:0-66891 GCA_964593565.1 uncultured Anaerolineaceae bacterium | reverse complement strand
AGGGTTCTTCGGTCTGTTCAGGTGATGGCGCGGCCCCGGCGGTAGGTTCTTCGGTGGCTTCAGGTTCATCATCGTTATCAGGCGCTTCCGCAGTGGGGGAAGGCTGAGAAGATTCTTCATCGTCTGGTGTTTCTGCGGCGTCGTCATCCGTACCCGCTTCTTCGTCGGAGGTGTCCGCTGTATCAGAATCATCCGAATCAGCCGGGGGCGGGGTGGCCGTCGGCTGCTTTTGGGGTGCAGCGGTGGGCGCGGGCTGCGACTCCTCGTCTGATGATTCCTGGGACTGACTCTGTTCATCGGTGCTGGTGTCCGGTTCGGATGAGGATTCATCCTCACTGCCTGCCGGGTCATCTGCCGGGGCGTCCTCAGAGCCGCTATCGTCAGGGGCACTATCGTTAGTGCCGCTGTCTGCGGACTCTATTATTTCATCCTGGGTGATCGCTGTACCGGTGAGGTTAATGTTGTCGTTCGACAGCCATATCGCAATGGGAACGATGACCGCCGCAGCAGCAAGTAAAGCGATGATCGCGCGAAGCAGACGGTTGTTTGAAAGCATGCGTTTTTCCTTAATGCAGCGTAATGCGATGTTGGCGGAAACAAGTTGGGATACCGATTCGACGCCTTGAATATTTCAATTGTTTCACAACTCATACGTTTGGTGGCTTAAGATTTTTAATATTTCCGATTATTTATGAATTCTTTCCCAACGTGCGTAATAAACGTAATAATCAACGATCCTTGTGTTATATTATGTAACAATTACCCCTGGACTGCGGAACTTGCGCGTGCCTATGCTGTTTTCACTGCTGCTCATCGCCTTGCTGTCGGCCTTCTATCTTTGGCTGCTGCGTCTGCTGTATATCCACATTCACCCAGGGCTGCTGGCCGGGGCGCTGCTGTGGGGTGGGGTCAGTTTTGGGCTGGCGCTGCTGCTGCAAACGACCCTGCGCGACGGCGCGCTGCTGGACCGCACCGGCATTCATCTGTTCAGCGCACCGGTGCTGGAAGAAGCACTGAAGGCCCTGCCGCTGCTGCTGCTGGTGCGTTTACAGCGCAGCCGCCCGGCGGTGATTTATGGTTTTGCCATCGGGTTAGGGTTCGCCTTTGCGGAAAGCGCCCTCTATCTGACGACGAATCCGGAATCCAGCCTGGGGATGGCGCTGGCGCGGGTCGTTTCCGTTCATTTAATTCATGGATTTGGCACCGGGCTGGTGGGCCTGCTGGCCGGGCGCATGCGCTGGGCGCTGGCGGCATTCGTGCTGGCGGCGGCGGTGCATGCCGGGTTTAACTGGCTGGCGCTGACGCTGCATGGCAGCCTGCTGATCGTTTCCGGGGCCTATGCCGGCATCGGCAGTATGATTGTGCTGCTGCTGCTGGCCAGCCGCACCCTGCAGCAGTCCTCACCGCTTAGCACTGGATAAGAACCCTGCCGCCTGCATCCCGCCTTCTGCCCCGGCCGCTGATTTGACCCTTTGTAACCATTAAAAATAACCAGATACCCCTCAGGCACCTGCAACCTCTGCTGGTGGGTGCGGTGTGCCGCTGCCTGAAACTGAGTTTTGCAAGCCTGCCGGG
Source organism: uncultured Anaerolineaceae bacterium (assembly GCA_964593565.1). GTDB lineage: Bacteria > Chloroflexota > Anaerolineae > Aggregatilineales > Phototrophicaceae. The sequence continues at coordinate 65,316 of CAZQIY010000021.1, read as the reverse complement.
CGCATCACATTAAAGGGCATATAACAAATCCGCGCTTCTGCCCCGCATTTGTTATGATGATAGCAACATTCTTATCAGCGATCTCTCCAGTACCGGGTTGAATCCATGAGCCAGCATGCTGCGCAGGAGCAGAGCACCAGACAGAGGGAAATCGGCCAGGCTTCGTGGCTGGTTCCCCCGCGCGTGGACCGGGAAGAACTGCTGGATGCGGGCGAAGGCACGCCTTCAGACGTGGCGGCCAGCCTGGCGGATCTGTGGCGCATCAACCGTTTTTCCGGGGGCAACCGGGCCGTCACGCAGCATCTTTATCCCCGGCTGCGGGCGCACGCTGGCCCGGCCACCGTGCTGGACATAGGCGCGGGTTCGGCACAGCTTGCCGTGCTGATCGACCGCTGGGCGCGCCGGAATCGTCTGCCGGTGCGGGTGATCGCTGCCGACCTGAGCGCGCGGCATCTGGATATTGCACGCAGTTTTACCGCAGGTACGGCGGTCCATCTCCTTCAGGCCGATGTGACTCATCTGCCGCTGCCCGTAAACAGCGCGGATTATCTGATTTCCTCTCTGTTTCTGCATCACTTCCCGCCGGATCAGGTGGTGTGCCTGCTGCGCGAAGCCTTTGCGCGTGCCCGGCGCGGCTTAATCTTCAGCGATGTCACACGTGGCTGGCTGCCGATGATCGGGTTCCGGCTGGGGCAGCCCATTTTCGCCCGCAGCTACCTGACGCGCTATGACGGCCCGGCCTCTGTGCGCAGGGCCTACACCCCCTCTGAACTGCGGCAAATGGCGGAACAGGCCGACCTGACGCGGATTCGCCTGAGCCTGCATCCGCTGTGGCGCATGACCCTGACGGCGGATAAATCATGAAGCAGGTCTACGACGCAGTTATCATCGGCGGGGGCGTGGCGGGTTGCAGCGCCGCTATCACCCTGGCCCAGCGGGGCGCGCGGGTGGCCCTGGCAGAAGCCGGATACTACCCGAAGCACAAGGTCTGTGGCGAAGTGCTGTCGCCCGGCTGCGCGCATCTGCTGCAGCAGCTTGAGGTGCTGGATCAGGTCTGCGCGCTGCGGCCCCCGGCCATCCACACGGCACATATCATCGCGCCGGATGGCACCCGCTGGCAGTCGGCCTTTGCTGGCCCGGCGCTGGGCATCAGCCGTTACGCGCTGGATCAGTGCCTGGTGGCCGAAGCGCGGCGGCTGGGGGTGCATGTGCTGGAACAGACGCGGGCTGCCAGTGTGGAAGGCAGCCTCGACACGCAGTTTACCGTTCAGGCCCGGGCCGCCGGAGAGCCGCGAACGCTGCGGGCGCGGGTGGTGATCGGAGCGCAGGGCAAGCGCAGCAGCCTGGACCGGGTATTTGATCGCGTGTTTCTGCGCCAGCCACAGCCGTTTATGGGATTAAAGGCGCATTTCTGTGGGCCAGCGCTGCCGGGCCGGGTGGAACTGCACACCTTCCCCGGCGGGTACTGCGGTTTATCTGAAATCGAGGGCGGGCGCATCAATGCCTGTCTGCTGGTGCGGCAGCCGGTTTTCCAGCGCGTCAGCGGCGGCGATATCCCCACCTTTATCGCGTGGATGCAGCAGCAGAATCCCGCGCTGGCAGCCTGGTTTGCCACAGCGGTGATGCAGTTTGATTCGTGGCTGAGCATCAGCCAGATTCCTTTTGTGCCCAAACAGGTGATTGAGCATGATGTGCTGATGGCAGGGGACGCTGCCGGGCTGATCGCCCCGCTGGCGGGGGATGGCGTGGAGATGGCGCTGCGGGGCGGGCGTCTGGCGGCGCTGGCGGGCCTTCAGTTTCTGGAACATCAGTGGTCTGCGGCAGAACTGCGCCAGCATTACCGGCAGGCGTGGCGGCAGACCTTTACGACACGGCTGCAGCTCGGGCGGCTGCTTCAGGCGGTGATGCTGCGCCCGGCGCTGCTGTCTGCCGGGCTGCGTGTGCTGCGTGTAATGCCTGCGCTGGGGCAGGCGCTGGTACGTTATACCCGTGACCAACCGTTCGCCATGAGTTCTGGAGATTTGCTGTGAGTACACCTCGGTTCATGGCCCTGGGGACAGGGCTGCCTCCGGCGCGCTATCGTCAGGAGGATATCCTCGAATATTTTCTGAGTCTGCGACAGGGCGCACAGCGGCGCGACCGTGCCATCCGCACGATTTTTGAGCGCGCCGGGGTGGGCTTCCGTCACATGACCGTTGGTGCAGAATTTTATCGTCAGGAACGCACTACCCAGGTCCGCAACGCAGTTTATATGGCGGAGGCGGTGCCGCTGGGGGCGGAGATTCTGCGGCGCGAACTGGATGCCGTCGGGGTCGCGCCAGAAGAGATTGATCATTTTATTGTGGTTTCCTGTACCGGCATTCATGTGCCCGGCCTGGATCTGGTGCTGGCGGGTAAGCTCAACATGCGCCCGGACCTGCGGCGGACGGCGGTGCTTGGCATGGGCTGTTATGGCACCTTCCCCGGCCTGAAGTGCGCTTACGAAGCGGTTCGGGGCCAGCCTGGGCAGCTTGCGCTGGTGCTGTCGCTGGAACTGTGTTCGCTGCATCTTCAGCTTGATGATTCTTCCGAAACGGCGGTTTCGACGGCGCTGTTTGCTGATGGTGCCGGGGTGGCGCTGGTGGGCAGTGCGGAAGATAAGGAAGACGGGAACGCCCGGGGCTGGCCCGGCCCGTTTATCATTGGTTCTGCCACCAACTGCGACTATACCACGCTCGACCACATGACCTTTACCCTGACCGATCATGGCTTTCGCATGTATCTTTCCAGCTATGTGCCGGATTTTCTGAGCGCGCAAATCCGGGGATTTGTAGACCGTCTGCTGGGGGTGCATGGCCTGTGCCGGCAGCAGGTGCGGCTGTGGGGCATTCACCCTGGCAGCACCAAGATCATCGATTATGTGCAGTCCGAACTGGAACTGAGCGACGGCCAGGTGGAGGTATCGCACCAGATTCTGCATGATTATGGCAATATGTCCTCCGCGACGATTCTGTTCGTGCTGGAACGCCTCATCCAGTGCCAGCAGCCACAGCCCGGCGATTATGGGGTGCTGCTGGCGTTTGGCCCCGGGCTGACGATGGAGGGTATCCTGCTGGGCTGGTGATTGATTTTCTCCGGCGCTGGCTATGCACGCCTGCTCTTGCCGGTGGTGCTGGGTTTGCGCTGCACATAGGGCTGCCCGTCCGCCGCCAGATACTCATGATGCGGCCAACCGTGAAGAGCCGAATCTGTATGCCAATTCGCTGCTGGCGCTTCAGTACGATACCGGCGAGCTTGTCCGGTACAACACCGGGCGGTGGTAAGGGTGATGGCTAAGCCAGCATCAGCTTATTCGGAATCAGGCGCAGGGCAAACCAGCGCCTGGCACGGCGTTAATACAGGGGTGGTGGATAGATGGGACTGCTGGATTTTCAGAACAACACCCTCGTCCTTAATCTGATCCTGTTTGCCATTATGGCTGTGGTGATCTGGTTTGCAGGATCGCGCCTGTCCTTTTATGCGGATGCTCTGGCAGACCGGACCGGCCTGGGGCGGGCATTTGTCGGCATGCTGTTTCTGGCTGTGGCGACAGAAATGCCAGAGATTGGCACCACAATTTCCGCAACAACAGCGGGCAATGCTGCGCTGGCGGTCAATAACATGTTTGGGGGTATCACGGTGCAAACCGTGATCCTGGCGATCGCCGATTTTCTGCTGATCCGGGGGGCGCTCACATTTTTTACCCCCCGGCCTGTTCTGCTGCTGCAGGGGCTGCTGCTGATCCTGCTGCTGGCGCTGACGCTGGCGGCGGCCAGTGCTGGCGAGATGGTGATGCTGTTGAATATCGGGTTGTGGACGTTTCTGCTGTTTGTCGCCTATCTGCTGTCGCTGCATCTGTCGCGGCAGTATGAAAAGAGCGAACAATGGGTGCCTGTGCAGGATGTGACGCCAGAACACAGGCAGCAGGCGCTGCGATCACCGGTGGATGGCGAGCCGCAGCAGAAGATGGCCGCGCGGTCCACCCGATATCTGGCACTGCTGTTTGTGCTGGGCGCTGCTGTCATCCTCGTCGCTGGCTTTGTGCTGGCGCGGGTGGGCGAGGCGCTGGCGGAGCAAACTGGCCTGGGTGCCAGTTTTGTCGGCGCGACCCTTATCGCCGCTTCGACATCGCTGCCAGAACTGAGCGTGACGATTGCCGCCGTGCGGCTGGGCAATTACGAAATGGCGTTTGGCAATATTTTTGGCAGCAACAGCATTATGATCCTGCTGCTGTTTATTGCTGACCTGACTTATCGCGAAGGGCCAATTCTGAACGAAATTGATGCCTCCGCGATGTTTGCCGCAGCGATGGGCATTATTGTGACGGTGGTCTATCTGGTCGGCATGGTCGAACGGCAGAATCGTACCATCCTGCGCCTGGGCATTGATTCTGCGCTGGTCGTCATCCTGTACCTGGGGAGTCTGGTCGTCCTTTACCAGCTAAGGTAGCGCGTGTAGAAAACAAGCGGAAGGCTGTGAAGAATCGTGCGATCCTGAAATCCCGCTGCGTAACCAGTGGAGAGTTATAAACGCGGTGCATGCCATCGTGCTGATCGTGGGCATCTGCATGACGATTGCGGCCTTTGTGCTGCCCCCTGCGCCGTATTGTAAAACCAACGGAGGCCGGGGACAACCCGGCCTCGCCGTAGATATGTGTATGTGTTGGGTGCGGCGCTAGCTGCCGTCGCTCTGGTTATCTTCCTCGGTCTGACCAACCTCGCCGGCCTGATCAGTCATATCGCTGTCGCCTGCGGCGTCCTGATCAGCATCGCCCGGCAATTCCATGTCCTGGGGCGGCTGGAAACCAGCCTGTCCCGCCAGTTGAGGTTCGCCCAGAGTCTGGAACGTGACCAGCGGGCTATCGGACGTGCCGGACAGGGCGACAAAGTGGTAGGTGTTGGTTTCGATCTGCATGTCCGCTACGTCGAACAGCGCCATAGCCGTCGCATCTTCAGAAACGCCCTGGAAGTTCAGCGAACCGGCGGGCACCAGAAAAGTCGAGGCGCAGTTGGCAAAGCTCTGCCCGGCGCCGCTGGTGGTGGATGTGCTGGTGGCAGGCTGAGTCGCTGCCTGGGCATCGGGCTGGCTGCTGCTGTCGCTGGCGTCTTCACCCTCCAGCGTTTCGGTGGCTTCGGCCTGGGGCTGATTCTGCTGGCTCGTGACAGCAGCGGCGGTGCCCAGTGCGCGACAGGTCAGGGGGCCGGCAGCGCGGTCTGCGGCGGCGGTCTGTGCTTCACTCTGGGGCTGATCTTCCGGGCAGTTGTTGAAGCTCACCGTTTGGCCGGCTTCCTCTGCCATGCTGGCGCCTGTGCCGCCGGGGAAGGTCAGGTTCGTGCCGACCAGCGTGCCATCACCCGTCACCAGATTGACCGAATCGCCATCTTCCAGCCCATGGAACACTGTCACCTGGGCACAGCCGGGCGGCAGCGGGCCGATATTTTCATTAAAGCTGACGGCGCGCAGTGTGTTGTTCTGGGCCGAGCCGACAATCGCCAGCGTCATCCAGGGGGTGGTGCCGCCGCTAAGGTCAAACGGCCCCAGCACAGGCGCGTCGCTGCCTTCTGGTACGAAGGACAGGCTGGTGTTGGTGTTGACCTGAACCCATCCGCTGACGACCGGCGCGCCGAGCACCTGAATGTTGCTGGGCATTTCGTTCAGATAGGGCTGCAGCACCGGGCCATCTGTGGCAAGGTAGGCCAGGCGCAGGTTGATGATCTGGCCGCTGTCCTGTGGCGCGGCGACCTGCTCGGTGGCGTCCTCGGAAAGCTCAGCATCCGGGGTGGTGGTGGCGTCCTGTGCCCCTGCCGGGATCACCAGCGCCAGCGAAACCAGACACAACATCAGGATGATTGTGATTTTTCTCATACGATACTCCTCTTTTTTCGCGCTTCGTTGTACATGTCGTGATGATCACGATAAACACAACAACAGGTGTGGCCCTGCTGTCACCGCTGAGGTTACGACAGGTCCTGCAAAGCTGCATGCATCAGTTGGCTTATTTTTCATTGGACGCCTGCCCTAACCTGCCATCGTATACACGGGCAGGTTGTGGGTTGTTATGGGCCTTTTTGCAGGGGGGCGGGTCTGTGGGGGATACAAAACTAGGTCAGTAGACCGTGCCAGAATTGACCCACCCTACCATGTGGCAAGCCTCGTTTGGGTGTTAACGTAAGACAGATTCACTGTGTTCGATTGAGTTTTAGTGTTTTTAAGAGGAGAGATGTCATGGCAGAACAGTTGAACGGCAAACGTGTAGCCATTCTGGTCGAGAAGGGTTTTGAGCAGGAAGAACTGACCCGGCCGCGGCAGGCGCTGGAAGACGCCGGTGCGCAAACCGCGATAGTTTCGCCCCAGCAGGGCACCGTGCGCGCCTGGGATCATACCGACTGGGGCGACGAACTGCCGGTGGATGTGCCACTGGAGCAGGCGCGGCCAGAGGATTATGACGCGCTGCTGCTGCCGGGCGGTGTCATGAACCCGGATCATCTGCGCCGCAACACGAAGGCCCAGCAGTTCGTGCGCGCCTTCTTTGAAGCAGGCAAGCCGGTAGCGGCCATCTGTCACGCCCCCTGGACCCTCATTGATGCCGGGGTGATCGAAGGCCGCACGGTCACTTCGTATCCCTCGCTTCAGATGGACCTGAAGAACGCCGGCGCGAACTGGGTCGATCAGGAAGTGGTGGTCGATAACGGCCTGGTGACCAGCCGCAAGCCGGATGATATCCCGGCCTTTAACCGCAAGATGATCGAGGAAATTGCCGAAGGCGTGCATGCGATGTAGCGCGCCTGTCTGATGCATGACAGGTAGCTGAACGTTCTGTCGTATAGGTGATGAGGAGTAATCCGGATGAAGCAGCGTTTTTATGTTCTGGGGATAGCAGCGGTTCTGGTGTTCGCGCTGTCGGCTGTCGCGCTGACGGCCCAGGATGAAGTACAGACGATGGGCGGCGGCGCAACCGCTACCCTGCTCAACGTCGATGGTCAGGAAGTTGGCGTGGTGACATTTACCGCGCAGGGCAACGTCATGGTGGTGACGGCCGCATTGTCGAACCTGCCCCCCGGCTGGCATGGGTTCCATGTGCACGCGGTAGGGAGCTGCGAAGACAGCGGCGAAGGGCCGTTTACGGCGGCCGGGGGTCACCTGAACCCGGACGGCACCAATCATCCTGACCATGCGGGCGATCTGCCTTCGCTGCTGGTGAATGGCGATGGTTCCGCCTACTTTGGCCTGGTGACGGACCGCCTGACGATGGAAAACGTGTTTGATGGTGATGGCAGCGCCATTATCGTGCACGAGAACCGCAACAACTTTGCCCATATCCCGGAACGCTATGGCACGCCGGATGAAGAAACGCTGAGCGGGGGCGATTCGGGCAGCCGGATTGCCTGTGGTGTGCTGATGCAGGGGCAGATGACCGGGCCGGATGCAGGCGCGTCTGCGGAAACAGGCGAGGCCACCGCAGAACCCACGGCCAGCGGCTAAACCTGTAAATGGTGTTCGACTGCTCCTCGCTGCTGCTCCGGCAAGGGCGAGGAGCATGGTTTAAAGGATGCGACATGTTAAAGAAGGTTATACAGGAACGATTGCCAATTGCTCGTAAGCGAAACAACAGGCGAAAGGAGTATGCAATGGGTATTTTTGCAGCGGTGATAGGAACACTGATCGGCGCAGGCGCGATGTATCTGCTGGACCCGCGTATGGGCCGGCAGCGCCGGGCGCTGCTGCGCGACCAGATGACAAAGCTGTCGAACCGGGTGCCGGATCAGATCGAGACGATGGCGGATTACAAAGCCGGTCAGATGCGGGGGATGATGGCGGAAACAGCGCGCCACCTGCGATCCGAAGAACTGTCCGATGAGACGCTGGTGGCCCGCATTCGCGCCGAACTGGGGCGTTATGTGTCGCATCCGGGCGCCATCGAGGTGAATGTCTCTAACGGCGTGGTTACGCTGAGCGGGAATATTCTTTCGCACGAGGCACAGCCGTTTGTGGCCAAGGTGAAATCCATGTCTGGCGTGCAGGGGGTCGATAACCGCCTGCAGATGCACGCGGAAGGCAGCAACATTCCTGACCTTCAGGGTGGCAGAACCCGGCCTGAATTCCGCTAACATCCAGTAAAACGGGCTTCATCTGGCACCTGATTGCAGCCGTCTGCTCAGGTGCCAGATGTTTTTACAGCGGGGCAGGGGATGCCGGCTATTTCTGTTCGGGGTTCATGGCGTTGGTGGCGATTTCCCCGGTTTCCATCAACTGCTGGAAGCGGTGCAGGTCATCCTTGATCTGATGTTGCGGGTTTTCGCCAAACATTCCGGCGATCAACTGGCCTGCCTTGCCCGCAGGCGGGGCATATTCCAGAGTCACCTTCACTTCTGTGCCACGGCCCCCGGGGGCAGGCATAAACCGCACCGACCCGGCATTGGCGATCTGCGAATCTGCCAGCGAACGCCAGCCAATCACCTCGTTGGGGACTTCGTTCACAATTTCCGCTTCCCAGGCGACAGTGGACCCGGCAGGCCCCCGCACCTCCCAGCGCGACCGGTTATCATCCAGCACCGTAACGGATTTGAGATGGTGCATAAACTGCGGCAGGTTTTCAAAGTTGCGCCAGAAGCTGTACAGTTCCTCCGCCGGTTTGTTGATCGTCAGGCTGCTGACGACGTGGATGCCCTGCTCGTGGGGCACGCTCACGGCTTCCGGGTTGGTCCTGACCGCCGGGTTGCGCCCCAGCATTTTGTAAAGCGGCGCATGCCCAAAGATGCCGCGCCGCAGCATATTAAGGCCCATCAGCCCCAGCGCCAGGCCGGGGATGCCCTTAAGCCGCGAGGCGGCAGCTACCAGCCCCACGCCGCTGAGCACCGACAGGTAACGTTCGTTTTTGCGCACGTTGATGTTGCTCATTTTCTGACGATCCACTTCGCTTACCATACATCCTCTCCTTTACGACATATTACGCTGCTGTACGCCCTTTACCGGCCTACCAGGATGACCACCGAATAGGCTTTCATCCGCAGGGATTTCTGATTCTTCAGCAGGGGTTCCTGGCCGGGGAAGTAGACATCGCTGGCCTCGTCCCCGGTATTCGCGAACAGATGCCACTGTTTGCCGTCCGGCGCTTTGGGCAGTTCGACCCGCTGATCCTGCCAGTACATATTCATCGCGACGTAGATATGATCGTCTGTGGCCAGGCCGCCTTTGGCATAGCCCCCGCCCAGCGTGAACGCCAGAAAACGGCTGTCCTTGGTCCAGTTGGGACGGCCCGCCCGGCGACCATGCCAGACAATATCCTTATACCCCTTGTCGAGATAATCCTCGCCGCGCAGGAAATGCCCGTGCCGCAGCACAGTATGATGCCTGCGGAAATGAATGCAGGCTTTGAAGAAGCGGAAAATATCCTCGTGCTGCTGGATAAGCCACCAGTTGAACCAACTGATTTCCGTATCCTGGCAGTAGGTATTGTTGTTGCCATGCTGGGTGCGGCCGGCCTCGTCGCCCATCAGGACCATCGGCACGCCCTGGCTGACCATCAGCACCGCAATCGCGTTTTTGATGCGGCGGTGGCGCAGTCGGGTGATTTCCGGGTCGTCGGTGGGGCCTTCATGGCCAGAATTCCAACTGTTATTATCGTTGGTGCCGCTGTCGCCGGGTTCGTAATTGGGAGCGTTGCGTTTTTCGTTGTACGACACCAGATCCATCAGCGTAAAACCATCGTGGGCAGTGATGAAATTGATGCTGGCGATAGGCCCGCGCCGGGGGTACAGATTTTCGGAGCCGGTCATGGCCTGGGCCACGCTGCTCACCTGGCCGGGGTCGCCCTTGAGGAATTTGCGCATGGTGTCGCGGTACCACCCGTTCCATTCTGCCCAGCGGCCATAGGCCGGAAAGCTGCCCAGATGATAGAGTCCGTCGGCGTCCCAGGGTTCGGCGATCAGTTTGGTCGAGCCAAGAATCGGGTCAAAGGCGATTAAGCGCAGCAGCGGCGGGTCTGGCAGCGGCATGCCATCGACATCGCGCGTCATGATAGATGCCAGATCAAAGCGGAAGCCATCGACATGATATTCCGCCACCCAGTAACGCAGGCAGTCCAGGATGAACTTGCGCACGGTCGGATGATTGCAGTTAAAGGTGTTGCCTGTGCCGCTGAAGTTGTAATAGTAACCATCCGGCGTGAGGATGTAGTAGGTGCTGTTGTCGATGCCCTTAAACGAGATGGTCGGGCCTTTTTCGTTGCCTTCCGCCGTGTGGTTAAACACCACATCCAGAATCACTTCGATACCGTTCTGATGCAGGTCCTTGATCAGCGACTTGAGTTCGTTGATCTCGCCGCCTTCTGCGCCGGTGGCGGCAAAGCCTGCCTTGGGCGCGAAGAAGGCCACCGGGGCATAGCCCCAGTAATTCAGCAGCAGTTCGCCGGTTTCCGGGTTTTTGCGGGAATTTTCAAATTCGTCGAATTCGAAAATCGGCATCAGCTCGATGGCGTTGCAGCCAATCTCCTTGAGATAGGGGATTTTCTCGCGGATCGCGTCGTAGGTGCCGGGGTGGTAGGCCCCTGCGGATTCATGCTGGGTAAAACCCCGGACATGCATCTCATAAATGATGATGTCCTCAATTGGGGTTTCCAGTGGGCGATCCAGCCCCCAGTCAAAGGTGTCTGACGGCACAATGCGCGCCCGGTGCTGGTAAGGGTTGGTGTAATCCGGCACGACGCCCCAGATATCGCGCCCGCCCACGGCCTTGGCATAGGGGTCCAGCAGGATGGCTTCGGGGTCGAAGCGGTGCCCGTTTTCCGGCACATGCGGGCCATCCATCCGAAAGCCATATTCCACATTCTGCCAGTCCAGGCCCAGCACCAGGATCGGGAATACGGACCCGATGCGGAATTCTGAAGGGATGGGGATTTCTGCGAAAGGCTGCATTTGCCCCCTGTGGAACAGGACGAGCGTGCAGGAAGTGGCGTTATAGGAATAGATCGAGAAATTGACCCCCCCCGGCACCAGACTTGCCCCAAAGGGGAGCGGGTTGCCAGGACGCAGGCCATACCCTGAGTGATGATGCGTGGCCTCCAGCGAAAAATGTTCGGAGTGTGTAAACATCAAAACCTCTTTTTTTAAGCGCAGCGCGTTCAATTGCTCTATTTTATGAGAGGCTTCCGCAATCTGACGTGGTCAACTGGCTCATTTTTGATCAGCCAACGGGCGCAGGCTGAAACCCCCCGGTAGATGCATAGACACTGCTGCACGCTTTTCCTTACCATTAGCATAGGCATCCATCGGCTGAGGTAGAAAGCTCTGTGCTATGGAACTTTTTCTTGCGGGGCAGAACCAGCAGTTTGAATCGATCAAGACTTTTCGCGCACGGTTCAGACTGCCGATCTCGTTTGGCGTCGCATTCTTTGAACCGGAAAATGAGGCGGAATTCAGCAGCATTGAACGAGTTGGGTGGGAGCTTCAGGTGGTGCAGCGCATTTTGCTTGAAAGGATTCCGGCCCACATGCCCGATGAAGGATGGACATCGCTGGTGGATACGCTGCCGGCACTGTTTGGGCGGCTTCTGTATCAGATCAACCCCAAACTGAGGCTGAAACCTCAGGAAATTGAGCAGGCCGTGCGCGGGTTGAGGGAAATCTGCCACCTGACGCTGCATACCTGCTTTCAGGCGCTGATGCAGGGCGCTCCGCTGCCGGATGCGGACGCAGTTTACAGGCAGTGGCTGAACAGCAGCGCCCGTATCCTGCCTGCTATCCACTCCTATCCGCATGAGGATCAGATATGGCTGGTTGGCATTGTCCGCCATGCCTATGGCCGGGTCGGGCTGGTGGTGGATACAGCGGACGAACTGCATTATGTTCACGATAACCGCTGTGCCTGCCCGGCAGAACCCTTCATGGAGTCGCTGCTGTACGAGGTTATCCAGCGCATCATCAGCGCTGTGGAAGGTGCCGCCACCAAAGCGCGTTCGGTCAAGGCGCTTATGACAGGATAGTACGGTGGTTCAGGCGGTCCCCGGTTTTCGGGTCATGCGTGGCCAGGTACACCAGCGCCGTATCAGTCGCCAGGTCCAGGATGCGCTGCCGGCTCTCGTGCACCTTGTCGGCGTTGAACGAAGGGGCATCGAGCGTGCCATTCAGCAGGCTGGGCAGGTCGAATGAGGCATCTGCGGCAAAGAAAAGTATCTTGTCTTCATCCTGTAACTGAAGCACGACGGATTGATGGTGCATGGTGTGGCCCGGCGTGGGCACAAGGCGTACATCGCCCGCCTGAGTCAGCGCATAGGTCTGTGCGAAGGGACCCAGCGGCTCCGGGACGTAATCAATCAGGCGCGGTTTCAGCCAGTCCGGCCATTTGGAGGGAAAGGCAAAATGGGCAGAGCGCAGGCGCTGGACATCGTCAAATTCCTTGCGGCAGAAGATGATTTCCGAATTGGGGAAGTGATACAGCGCGCTGGTGTGGTCGAAATGGGCGTGCGTGATAATCACCCAGCGCACCTCCGCCGGCGGGATGCCCAGCGCCTGAAGCTGTGGGCCAATTTCATCTTCCGGGCGGACATGGTAGCGGTACTGGGTTTTCCAGTAAGGCCGCTGGATCAGCGGGAAATAATCCGGCTCGTTGACCTGCGCGGTCATGCCGGTGTCGATGACAATCACCCCTTCGGGATGTTCTATGGCCCAGGTGTACACGGGAATATCCATGAATTCCCGGTCGATCAGGACGCTGCCCAGGCGGAGCAGGCGAACACGTCCTTTGGCATCGTAGTAACGCTTTTTCACGCTCAGCGTGCCAGTGTTGATCGCATGGACGCGCATAGCAGAGCCTTTCAGATCAGCTAGTCTGTCGGTTCTGTTATTACATTTGAAATTATGTCAGGTGTCAACTTAGCGTATGTTAAGAGAGGAGAGGCAGATGAAGAATAATCCCCTGCTTACAAGCGGCCTGGTGCTGGGGTTTGGGTTGGGCGGCTTCTTCGATGGTATTGTGCTTCATCAGCTTCTTCAGTGGCACCACATGACCAGCAGCGTTTATCCGATGGACACGCTCGAAGGGTTGGAACTGAACACCCTGTGGGACGGCATCTTTCATATGGCGATGTACATCATCACGCTGGTCGGGCTGGCGCTGCTGTGGCGGGCGCTGCTGCGGCGCGATGTGCCGCGCTCTGCGCGTACAGTGATTGGGGCGGTGCTGCTGGGCTTTGGCATTTTTCACATCTTCGACAGCATCGTGAACCACTGGCTGCTGGAAGTCCATCACATCTGTTATGGGCCGAACCAGACAACCTGTGATGTTGGCTTTCTGGGCATTGGCATCCTGCTGATCATCGCAGGGGCAGTGCTGCTGCGGCAGAGTCCTGTGCGGCTGGCGCGCACAGAAGCCTGATTCTGTTTCTGACGAATTGACCTGACGAACGAAAGGAAATGAGGCGCATGAAGATTATTCCTACATCAGTGCATGGCGTTCTGGATTACATGACCTCCGGCCTGCTGGTGGCGCTGCCCCGGATGATGGGGTGGAGCAAGCCCGCAACCCAGTTTTTTACGGGCGCGGCGCTGGGCACCCTGGGTTACAGCCTGCTGACACGCTATGAGCTGGGGGCGGTGAAGGTGATGCCGATGGAAGCGCATATCGGGCTGGATACCCTCAACGGCCTGACGCTGCTGACCTCGCCGTTCTGGCTGCTGCGGCGTGAAACAAAGGATGTGCGCCTGACGCTGATTGCGCTGGGGCTGTATGAGCTGGCAGCAGCAGCGATGAGCAAAACCGAACCTGATTAAACCCTGGCAGGCACAGTTGCACTCACCTCTTGGTGACCGGCGGTGATTTGTGGTAGGATGGCGCGCTGCACACAACACTTTGGGATAACGCCGCCCGGATAGCAGAGGCCCATGAAAGCCGCCTTATCGCCTGCTGGTCACAAGCTGATCCGCCTTCTCTATTACACCATCGCTGCCTATGGGGTGCTGGTGACGGCGTTCCTGCTGATTCGTTCTGCGGGCGAGCGCCACGTGCTGATTTCGTGGTTTAACAGCGCCGCGCCGCTGCTGCTGGCGGGGGCGGGGGTGCTGATGGCGCTGTGTCTGGTGCTGCGCTGGCTGGCGCCGGCCGCTGCGCTGCTGCCGGTGCTGGTGGCGTTTGTGCTGCATTACGGCGTAATGTTCGTACCCCAGACCCAGGCCAGCCTGCCGGACGATCAGCCGCGCCTGCGCCTGCTGACCTTTAACGTCATGTCCAAAATGACGCGGCCCGCCCGTCTGGCGCAGATCATCCGCGAGGCGGATGCCGATGTGGTGGCGCTGCAGGAAGTGGGCGAAACAGCGGCGCAGGACCTGCTGGCCGCCCTGCACGATATCTACCCCTATCATTCCCTTCAGACGGAGGGTAACAATTTCACCCTGGGCATGGCGATTTTCAGCCGCCTGCCGGTGCTGGATGAGGAATACTGGCAGGTGAACCGGGGACACCAGCGGGTGACGCTCGATTTTCACGGGCAGCCCATCACGATTTATAACACGCGCCCGGTATTCCCCTTTTACGGCCTGGAAGGGTTCGAGCGACACCGGCAGGAGGTGCTGGCGATTCTGGAACGGGCCAGCCAGGAAACCACCCCCGTGATTCTGATGGGCGACTTTAACATGAGCGATCTGTCTGACAGCTACCACATGATCGCCAGCCAGTATCAGGATGTCTATCGCGCCGTTGGCTGGGGTATGGGGTTCACCTTTCCGGCGGCGACGCCAGACCTGAGCTTTGTTCCTTACAGGATTCGCCGCCTGATGACGATGCCTGTCGCCCGGCTGGATTACATTTTCCTCAGCAGCGATCTGCTGCCCCTGGAAGCCCGGGTCTGGGACTGGTCCGGGTTTTCAGATCATCGCCCGCTGTATGCCGTCATCGCCCCCGCCTGATCTGCCGCAGCACTGATTTACCAGCATTCAACGCTTTTTTACTCATAACAGGTGTCTGATTTTGTTAGGTGGCGCCGCTAACACGTTTAACCCGGCGTAAGGTGGACCGGCTATGCTTACAGCAAATGGCGATAGAGACAGTTGAGAAAGTTTTCCTCAACGCCTGCGACAGCCACAGGTGTATGCAATACGTCCTTGAGGTCAGAAAAAATGGCACAACTTACAGAACCGCAGCCCCGGCCTGCCCTTAACAGGAATTTCCTGCTGGTGGCATTACTGGGCATTATTGCTGTGGCCGCTTTCCTCCGGTTCTTCGAACTGGGGACAGAAAGTTACTGGATTGATGAGATTATTATGGTGGAGGTGACCCGGCAGGACCTGGGGGCGGTATGGGAAAATATTCTTTCCACAGGGCGCCCGCCGGTGTATGTGCTGCTGAGTCATTTCTGGGGGCAGGTGTTTGGCAATTCGGAAATCGCCACCCGTTCGTTATCGGCAGTGGCCGGGGTGCTGGCGGTGCCGGTGATGTTTCTGGTCGGGCGCAGGCTCTTTAATCCGACGGTGGGCCTGCTTGGGGCGCTGCTGCTTGGCATCTCCACCTTTCACCTGTACTACTCGCAGGACCACCGCTATTACAGCCTGCTGATCCTGTTCGCGCTGCTGACGGTGCTGTTTTATGCGCGCGCGCTGGCCACCCGGCGCTGGGCGGACTTTGGACTTTATATCCTCTTTGGCGTTCTGACCTTTTATACGCACAGCTTCGCCATGTTTTTCCTGTTCAGCATCGGGCTGCATTTCGTGTTGCAGTTCTGGCGTCATAAGGCGGTGCTGGGCAGATTCTTCGTTTCTGAACTGATCCTGCTGGCGGCCATGGCGCCGGGGTTGTGGGGCATTCTGCGTGGTTTCCTCGGCATCGGGGCATCTGAAGCAGCAGCGGCCGCGCCGGCTGCCGATGGCAACGCCTGGATCACGCCGCCGTCGCTGTTCTCGCCGGTACGCAGCTTCATCAACTTTGTGTTTTATGATTACCACTACATCAGTTTTATGTTTCTGGCAGTGGGCGCAGCCATCCTCCTGCTGGGGGCGGCCTTCTTCCTGATTCGGCGGCGCGCCAGTTTCCGGCAGCAGCTTGGCACCGATTTACGCGCCCTGTTCAGCAGAGAACAAACCGGCTGGCTGCTGCTGCTGATCTTGTGGCTGCTGCTGCCTGTCCTGATCCCGTTGGCGGTGTCGCTGCTGGATATTGCCGGGTCGATGTACCTGGATCGTTATGTAAGCACGGCGGCTCCGGCGCTGTTTCTGCTGCTGGCGCTGATCATCTACATGGCGCGCAGCCTGGTGCCCATCCCGGTGACGCTGGTCGCCTATCTGGTGATTATCGCGCCCAGCCTGCAAACCTACTACAACACGCAGATTAAAGAGCAGTGGCGCGACCTGGCCGCTTATGTCGCGGCGGAGGCGGCCCCGGATGACCTGATCGCCATTGCTTATGGAGATCGTCCGGAATACCGGACGGATGAACGGGACAGCTTTTTCTGGTATTACCCGCAGCCTTCGGAAGATTGTTTTCTTAACATGATTCAGTCTGACCAGGCGCTGGCGTCGGAGATTGTGGCGTGCAGCCCGCAGAACGGGCGTTTGTGGGTGGTCATTCATGGCGATAACCCGCAGCGCATGGCGGATCTGGATGAATATTTTAAATCCAGAGACTCATCTGCCGGGCTGGTCCAGGGGCAGCAGTATCTGGGGGCATCCGCCTATCTGTTCCAGCTTCCGGCTGAGCTTTAAGGACTTATCAGGTTCCGGGGCGGGTACAGTGCGCACCGGAACCTGCTCGCTGTACAGCAGGAGCAAAGAAGCAGCAGAAGATGCTGATTTTTTTAGACTGCTGTAAGGTCGCTCATGATAATTTAATGATGGACTCACGATAAACAAACGGAGATAAAGACGTGAGCACTTCTGTGCAGGACAACCCGGCTGAAAAATTGTTTACCCGACAGCGGAATTATCAGGTAGAGGCCCAGGATGAGCGCCCTTACCTTTCGGTGATTGTTCCGGTTTATAACGAATCCGAAAATATTGAACCCCTGTACTTTGAACTGACGGCGGCGCTGCAGGAACTGGATTACGCCTATGAAGTCATCGTGGTGGATGATGGCAGCCAGGATGACAGCTATCTGCGTCTGAAGCGTTTTCATGAGCAGGACCCGCGCTGGCGTATTCTGCGGCTGCGGCGCAACTTTGGCCAGACCGCCGGGCTTTCCGCCGGGTTTGATATGGCACGGGGCGACGTAGTCATTACCATTGATGCGGATTTGCAGAACGACCCGCGCGATATCGGCAAGCTGATGGAGAAGATTCACGAAGGCTACGACATCGTCAGCGGCTGGCGGGTTGAGCGTAAAGAGTCGTTTCTCATCCGGCGGCTGCCTTCCATGATGGCCAACCGCCTGATCTCGCGCACGACGCACATCAGCCTGCACGATTACGGCTGTACCTTAAAGGCCTACCGCAGCGACGTAGTCAAGAACATCAAACTTTATGGCGAACTCCACCGCTTTATTCCGGCGATTGCGAGCTGGATGGGCGTGCTGGTGTGCGAAGTGCCAGTGAATGATCGCGCGCGGCGCTTTGGCAAGAGCAAGTATGGTATCTGGCGCACCTTCCGGGTGATTCTGGACCTGATTACCGTCAGCTTTCTGCTGCGCTTTTCCACCAAGCCGCTGCATGTTTTTGGTGGCATCGGCTTTGTGCTGACCAGTATCGGCTTTCTGATCGGCGTCTACCTGACCTACGCCAGACTCGTCCTCGGCCAGAGCATCAGCGACAGGCCGCTGCTGTCGATGGGCATTCTGTTTATCATCGTCGGGGTGCAGATGATCAGCATGGGGCTGCTGGCAGAAATGGTGATGCGTATCTATTACGAACCCGAAGGCCGGGTGACGTATGTGATTCGCGAGCGGCTGGATCAATTTGACGAACACAGCGAATAGCCCCATAATGGCTGCTGGTCTTACTTACGTACATCGTCGCAGAGAAAACCTATGCGCTATCTAGTCACCGGGGCTGCCGGGTTTATCGGGTCGCACCTTAGCGAAGCCCTTATCAAAAACGGTCATGAGGTGGTCGGGATTGACGCCTTTGTGCCCTATTATCCGCGCCCGCTAAAAGAGCACAATTTAGGCTGGCTGCAGCAGCAGCCTGCTTTTACCTTCCATGCCTGTGACCTGCGCACGGATGAACTGGATGCGGTACTGGATGGGGTGGACGGCGTGTTTCATCTGGCGGCCATGCCCGGCCTGCTGGCAAGCTGGGTCAATTTTGACCTGTATGTGTCGTGCAATATCCAGGCCACCCACCGGCTGCTGGAAGCGGCCCGCAAAATCGACAGCATCCGCCAGTTTATCCACGCCAGCACCTCCAGCATTTATGGCGCCTATGTGACCGGGGCGGAAACGACCACGCCCCAGCCGGTTTCCCCTTATGGCATCACCAAGCTGGCGGCGGAACATCTGGTGCAGACCTACGAGCGCCAGTTCGGCCTGCCGACTACGATCCTGCGCTATTTCTCTGTATATGGCCCGCGCCAGCGCCCGGATATGGGCTACCAGATTTTTGTGGAAAGCATCCTGTGCGGGCGCACCATCACCGTGTATGGCGATGGCACCCAATCGCGCGCCAATACCTACGTCAGCGACATTGTGCGCGGGACAATGCTGGCCGCAGAGAAGTTTACCCCCGGCGCGGTCTACAATATCGGCGGCGCGGATGAAGTCAGCGTGCGCGATGTGATTCAGATTCTGGAAGAACTGACCAACAAAAAGGCGCTGGTCGAATATGGGCCAGCCCGCCCCGGCGAGCAGAGCCGCGCTGTGGCAGATTTCAGCCAGGCACAGGAAAAACTGGGGTATCAGCCAGCGGTATCGATCCAGGATGGCCTGGCGGCGCAGGTGGCCTGGCATGCAGAACGGTTGACAAATGGCCAGGTCCAGTGCTGATGCTCCTCTGAAACAGATCGAACCAGATCGACAAAATCAGAAGCGTGGTGTATAAAACGGCCAGTGCATACATTGACCTGTGGTTTGCGGTGCCCAATGGCGCCGGGTCATACCTACAGGGCAGGGAGGCGATGGCCATGCAGAATAAGACAGGCCGGCGCGGGCTGCGGCAGCGGCTGTTCGCGTGGTGGTATGCCGTCAATAAGGAGTCGTCGGTTAACCGGCTGAACGACGACTACAAACGGGACGTGTTTGCCGGGCTGCATGGGGATGTGCTGGAGATTGGCCCCGGCACAGGCGATAACCTGCGCTTTTTCTCCGGCGCGATGGCGGATCAGATGCGCTGGATCGGGATTGAGCCGAATGTGTATATGCAGGCGCAGTTGCAGGCCACCCTGGCTGAATCCGGCGTGCAAGGGGAGATCCGCACCGGCACGGCGGAACAGACCGGCATGCCGGATGCCAGCGTCGATGGCGTCATCAGTACGTTTGTGCTGTGTTCCGTGACGGATGTCGATGCAGCGCTGGCGGAAGTGCTGCGGGTGCTGCGTCCCGGCGGGCGCTTCGTCTTTGTTGAGCACGTGGCCGCGCCGGAGGATACCCCGCTGCGGCGCAGGCAGCAGTTTATCAAGCCGCTGTGGAAGATCATCGCGGATGGCTGTCACCCGGACCGCGAACTGGAAGCGGCTGTCCGGCGGGCTGGCTTTTCTGAGGTACAGGTGCGGCCCTATGAGATACCGGAGGCGATTGTCAGCCCGCGCATTGCCGGGGTCGCCATCAAGTAATCTGTTCGGGCAGCATCAGCCGCCCAGCAGCGTGCTCAGGTCCAGGATGATAAAGGCGCACAGAATCAGCAGCGCCACCCCCGCCACCGGCAGATACTGCCACTTGTATTTATAGTCGATCTGCCAGAAGCGGCGCACGCTGTACAGAATGGACACCAGCGCCACCGCGTTTACCAGCAGGATAACCGGGGTGGCCGCATCTGCCGCCAGCCCGATCACTGGCAGCACAAACGGCAGGACGACATACTGCAATACACACCGCACCCCGGAAAAAATCAGCGAAAACCCAAAGGCGCGTTCTGCGCGGGTATCGCTGGTGGTTTCTTCGGCCTGTACCGGCGGATCAAGGAACAGCAGGCGGTAGATCAGGCGCTCACTTTTGCTGTGGACAGACATCTTGCTCTCATCAATACTGCGTTAACTTTCCGGTGAGGATAACACACCCTTTACTGGATGTCAGCACCGGACTGCTGGACGCTGCTGGCGGCGGCCTGTGGGGTGGCGATGCCGGGCAGATCCAGGCTTTCGGCATAATGGCAGCGGGCAAACTGCCCCGGTTCAATTTCCCGCAGGGCCGGCGTTTCCGTGACACAGCGCTGGCCATCGTTAAACGGGCAGCGCGGGTGGAAGGGACACCCGCTCGGGATCGAGTACGGGTCTGGCACAGCGCCCTTAATGGCGTTCAGGCGGCCAATGGTCTGCTTCTGGCCCAGGCGCGGGATGGAACGCAGCAGCGCCCCGGTGTAAGGATGTTTGGGTTTGTAGAAAATGCTGTCCACATCCGCCGCTTCGACCACTTTGCCCAGGTACATCACCACGACCTGTTCCGTCATCTGTGCCACCACCCCCAGATCATGGGTGATAAACAGGGTGGCCATGCCCAGCTCGTCCTGAAGCTGGCGCATAAGGGTCAGAATCTGGGCCTGAGTGGTCACATCCAGTGCGGTGGTCGGCTCATCGGCGATCAGCAGGTTGGGGTTGCACGACAGCGCCATGGCGATCATGGCCCGCTGGCGCATGCCGCCGCTGATCTGGTACGGGTAGGATTTCATGATGTTGTGCGGCTGTGGCATACCGACCAGGGTCAGCATTTCCAGGGTTTTGGCCTGGGCGGCGTGATCATCCAGCCCCTGATGCAGCTTGATGGATTCCATGATCTGGTTGCCGATGGTGTGTACCGGGCTGAAGGAGGTCATCGGTTCCTGAAAGATCATGGAAATTTCGGCCCCGCGCAGGCTGCGAATGGCCTTGCCCTTGGGGTCGAGCGCCGTCAGGTCGATGGATTCGGCGGCGTCCGGGCTGGTTTCCAGCGGGCGATGATAGACGATTTTGCCATCGACGATTTCGCCGGGTGGGGCCACAATGCGCAGAATGGCCCGCGACATCACGGATTTACCGCAGCCGCTTTCGCCCACAATGCCAATCGTCTGCCCGCGCCGCACCGTCAGGCTGACTCCATCGACAGCGCGGATGGTGCCTTCCTTCAGCGGGAAATGCACTTTCAGGTCTTTGACTTCCAGGAGTAGAGGTTGGTTCGCTGCTTCCGTCATGGTTCTCACGCTTTTTGCTGGACAGTGGTCGGTGGGTTATAGACGCCCTGAAGTTTAAGCTCTTCGGCATAATGACATCTGGCGAAATGGCCGGGGCGAATCTCGCGCAGGGCGGGCGTTTCCTTAACACAGCGCTGACCATCGCTGTAGGGGCAGCGCGGGTGAAAGTAACAGCCGCTGGGCGGGTTGGCCGGGCTGGCGACATCGCCGGACAGCACAATCGGCTGGGTGCGCATGCGCGGGTCCGGGCGCGGTACTGCCGCCAGCAGCGCTTCGGTATAGGGATGCAGCGGCGCGCTGAACAGCGCTTCGGTGGTGGCGGTTTCGACAATCTTGCCGACATACATCACGGCGATACGGTCGCAGGTGTATTCCACCACGCTCAGATCATGGGCGATAAACAGGTACGTCAGCCCGAATTCGGCCTGCAGGTCCTTCAGCAGGTTGATGATCTGGGCCTGAATCGACACATCCAGCGCGGACACCGGCTCGTCACAGATAATCAACTGCGGGTTGAGGCCCAGGGCGCGGGCGATGCCGATGCGCTGGCGCTGGCCGCCGCTGAAGGCATGGGGATAGCGGTTCATGTATTCCGGGCGCAGCCCCACCACCTTCAGCAGATGCGCCACCCGTTCCTTCAGTTCTGCGCCGCGCGCGATGTTGTGAATGTACAGCGGCTCGCCGATAAGCTGCATGAGATTCATGCGTGGGTTGAGCGACGAATACGGGTCCTGGAAGATCATCTGAATGTTGCGGCGCACCGTTTTGAGCTTGTTCTGGCCCAGCGTCGCGATATCCACACGCCCCAGTTTGCTGTCTTCAAACCAGATTTCGCCCTCGGTGGGTTCCAGCGCCCGCAGGATGGTTCTGCCGGTAGTGGTTTTGCCACAGCCGCTTTCGCCCACCAGCCCCATTGTCTCGCCGCGCCTGACGGTAAAGCTGACATCATCGACGGCTTTGACATGGCTGGTGACTTTGGAAAGAAATCCGCTTTTAATCGGAAAATATTTCTTCAGGTTTCGGACTTCAATAAGTGTTTCGTCGGTTACTGGTGAATCTGTCATCAGGAGTATCCGGTTACGTTACTGTTTAACGGGTGTAGGGGTCAGCCGCGTCGCGCAGGCCATCGCCCAGGAAGTTAAAGGCCAGCACGGCCACGATCACGGCGATGCCCGGCAGGAACAGCCAGGGCGCCAGCGCCAGAGTCTGGACATTCTGCGCTTCCTTCAGCAGGACGCCCCAGCTAATGGTAGGCGGACGCAGGCCCAGCCCCAGAAAACTGAGGGCGGTTTCACTCAGGATCATGTTGGGGATGGCCAGGGTGAGCGAGGCGATGATGTGGCTGAGGAACAGGGGGACCATGTGCCGGAAGATCAGCCGCCGTTCGCTGGCGCCATACAGCCGCGCCGCCAGCACAAAATCCTCCTCCCGCAGCGATAGAAAACGCCCGCGCACCACCCGCGCCAGCCCGGTCCAGCCGATGAGCGACAGAATGATAGTGATGCCGATGTAGATTTGCAGGCCGGACCAGTCTGATGGCAGGGCCGCGCTGAGAGTCAGCCACAGGGGGATGCTGGGAATCGAGCGCAGAAATTCGATGATGCGCTGAATGATATTATCCACAGCGCCGCCATAATAACCGGAAATGCCGCCAAAGAAGATGCCCAGCACCAGCGAGATCAGCACGCCGACCAGCCCAATGGACATGGAAATCTGGGTGCCGTACAGCATTCGCGACAGCAGGTCGCGCCCGTTGCGGTCACTCCCCAGCAGGAACAGCGTGCCGGTGCCTTCGGGGTCATCGATGCCTAACAGGTGAATATCGGTTTCGATCAGCCCCAGCAGACGATACGAAAACCCGCGCACGAAAAAATGCAGCGGATAGCGGGTGGAGGTATCGGTGGTGTATTCCATCGCCAGGGTTTCCGGGTTGCGGACTCCGTCCAGTTTATAGACGAAAGGGCGCAGATGAAAATTGCCCTCGTCATCCACAAACCGGATTGGCTGGGGCGGGGCGAACATGTACATCGCGTTGTGCTGGTTGGGGTTCATCGGCGCCAGAAACCCCGGCACCAGGGCGATAAAATACAGCAGCAGGATGACGATGCCGCTGAACACGGCCATGCGATGCCGCCGGAATTTCCACCACATCAACAGCAACTGCGAAGCAACATAGACTCGTTCCTCCGCACTGCCGGGCGCCTCATCTATTTCATCGGTTAACTCGGTGTGTGTAACCTGAGATGTCATACCTTTACTCAATCAAATCGAATGCGTGGATCCAGAACGGCCAGTAAAACATCGGATATAAAGGTGCCTACGACGGTGAAGGCGCTTAAGATCAGCACGAAACTGCCGGCCAGGTACATATCCTGCGAGAGCAGCGCGCCCAGCAGCAGCGGGCCGGTGGTTGGCAGGCCCAGCACCACCGCGACGATGGTATCGCCAGAGATCAGAGTCGGCAGCGACCAGCCCACCGTACTGACAAACGGATTGAGCGCCAGACGCACCGGGTACTTCCACAGCAGGCGATATTCGGACAGCCCTTTGGACCGGGCGGTTTCGACATAGGGCTTGTGCAGCTCATCCAGCAGGTTGTTGCGCATGATGCGAATGAGGCCGGCGGTGTTGCTGGTGCCCAGCACGATGATGGGCACCCACAGATGGCTGAGCAGGTCCAGGACCTTTTCCCAGCTCCAGGGCGCGTTGCGATATTCCAGCGAGAACAACCCGCCGGCGCTGACGCCAAACACCGTCAGGCCGATCCACATCAGAATCAGCGCCAGCATAAAATCCGGAATGCCGCGCCCGATAAAGCCGATCAAAGTCGCGAAGTAATCCCCAAAGGAATACTGGTGCGTGGCGGAATAGATGCCGATGGGCAGCGCCACAATCCAGGTAAACATGAGGGTCGCGAACGATATCAGAAACGTGTATCCCAACCGATCCCAGATCAGTTCGTTGACAGGCCGGTTGTACTGAAACGAAACGCCGAAATCGCCCTGAAGAACGTTGCCAAACCATTTGAAGAACTGGATATAGACCGGGTCTTCCAGGCCATATCGCTGCCGCAGCGAGGCGATTTCGGCTTCGTCGAGTGTGGTGCCTGTGCTTTCGAGCTGCGCAATATAAGAGGTCAGGAAGTCGCCCGGCGGCAGTTGAATCAGCACAAAGCTGGTGACAGCCACCGCCAGCAGGGTGACAAGCGTCGATAGGATACGCCGGAAGATAAACTGAGGCACAGACCCCTTGCCTTTCTTAAACCTCTATCGCCGCTTCAGCTATTCTGACCAGCCGGGCAGCGAGACTGAAGCCTGATAGTTCGAGTAATTGTACAGCGGGTTGCGCACCGGCTTGTACAATCTGCCACTTTTCGGGTTGTCGTCCTGGGTATACACCCAGATTTCGTTCTGATCCCAGACCACCACTTCATCCCGACAGTCGCCGGTCAGGTCCAGCACCGCGTTACACATATCCGGGTGACCATCATCCGGGAACATAACCACCGGACGGCCCCAGGCATCGAACATGCCGCCCAGCTTCACATTGGGCGAATGCACGAAGTATTCGCCGGGCTGGCCGGTCCAGTTGATGGGCAGGCACATGCTGCCGAATGGATTGGGTGCCATATCGTGATACAGCCGCCCGTGCGCATCCCAGAAGTGCAGAATGCCCTGGTTGCCCCAGAAGTTGATGGACACGGCTTCCAGCCCTGGCAGGTCCGGGCGGAAGTTGGCGATGGCCGGGTTCTGGGCATGGCCGATAAAGTGCTGTTTGATGATGTTGCCCGCCAGGTCTGCATAGACCACGCCAGAATCGCTGGCGGTGTAGAACACTCTGGGGACGGCGTTTTCATCTTCCATGAAGTTGACCACCGCCACGCCGTCGGCATGATCCTGAATCTGGTCTTCCAGAGTCCACAGCATGGTACCGTCGTGGTCGAACATGCTGAAGCCGATGGCCAGTTCGTCGTGGCCGTCGCCGTCGATGTCGTAGGCATAGGGATAATGCCCGGTGCGGCAGGCGCCTTCCCACATGGTTTCCAGCCGGTCATTGAGCGCCCAGAAATGCCAGTAGCGATCCTTGATGATGATGTCGCGGTCCGCGCCCAGGCCGCGCAGATCGCAGAAGAACAGGCAGTCGCCTAAAATGCGTGGGTAGCGGTTGGCAGGCGGCTTGCTGAACGGAGTCACCGTTTTGTATTTGACCTTGCCGGTGGCGCCATCTGCCACCACGATTTCAAAGTTCTTGCAGTAGATCACTTCGTTACGGCCATCGCCGTCGATATCGTGAATCTGAAAGCCTACATCATTGGTCAGATGATAGTTATCCGGGTCCGGGTGGCCAATCTGCCACAGGATTTCGCCATCAAAGTTCATGGCGGTCAGGCAGCCAAGTTCGCTGTACTGGTCGCGCGGGCCATGATGCACTACCTGGCCGATCAGCACTTCCATCTGCCCGTCGCCATCCAGGTCGCCAAAGCGCAGGTTGCGCCCCACGCCAAAGCCTTTGGTGCTGATCTTCTTCCACAGCACGGGTTTGGGGTTGGCGGCGCGCAGGTCTTCCAGTTCGCGTTCCTGTCTGGATTTTAACAGGTTCACGCGGGAAATTTCCTTAGGATCAGCCGTGATTTTGACATGGTGAAAGGTGGCAGGGCCATCCGCCAGCAGGGCCACCTGGCCTTCGGCATAACGCTCGTCGATTGCCCGCAGCGCGCCCATCCCTTCAATTTCAGCGCGGATCAGGCTGCCTTCGACCACGACGCGGGCCGTGATCCTCTGGCCGGGCTGCCAGTCGCACGGCATCTGGGCCAGAATCTCCTCGTAGGGCTGACGATAGCCTGTTTCGTGCTGCACCATCTTCAGGATCATGCCGCTTTCATCGAGGCCGAAGAAGTAGTAACAGCGGCTGTTGCGATAACGGAAGGCGACGCCGGTCTGACCGTGTCTGTCCTGTGGCGTAAACTGTACAGTGACGGTGTAATCGCGCCACAGCGGGTCGCCAGTAGAAAGAATCGGGTGAGAATGCACCGCTTTGTTATAGTGCGTCTGCGCCATGACATGGGTGTCATCCTGCTGCTGCACATGCCACGCCCGCCCGGGTTCCTGGCCGGATACAAAGGCCGATACCGTCCAGTTGCCCCTGGGGGCCGCTTCCGGCAGGTAGTGGTATTCGGTATGCGCCCCGACATCAGAAGAAAACATGCCGACTTCAAGCGCACTAAAATCATCTTCAAGCAGAATTTCGGTCATATCAGCACTAGCTCTTTTAAGATGCGAAAGATGTCACCGCAAAGCCACCACGAAGGGCGGTGAGGCCCTTCGTGGCGTGTGATGCAGTGTGAATGCTCTGGTTAAGCATTGACCTTGTAATACTGGCTGGGGTTGGTGGTGCCCATGTTGCCCGCCTCCCAGGCGATGTTCCAGCCTGTATCCGGGACGTTGCGCATCAGGTCGCTCACCGGGACTGGCACAGGGGCGCGGTCGCAGATACCCATGTGATACAACTGCTCTGCATGAATATCCATGATCTGTGCCCACAGCGCTTTCTGCTGTTCTTCGTCCGGCGTAATCAGCAGTTCATCGAACAGCGCAAGCTGCTGTTTGACTTCTTCTGTCGGCTCCTCGCCGGATTCGCCACGTGTGGCATACCATGTGCCCCACTGTGCCGCCCAGGCGCAGCCCGGCGTGACAGGGATAAAGTCTGTGGGGCTGATGACCGGCAGGAAACCACCCTCGCAGAAGTCCACATTGGCGTCCATTTCGCTGGCGATCAGGCGCGTGGCAAACAGCGTGTCGTCCTCCGGTTTGACAGAGGCGTTGATGCCGACAGCCTGCCACCACCCGGCGACCAGTTCCAGCGTATCGACAAAGTCGTCGCGGCGGGCGCGTGTTTCTATCGCGATGCTGATGGGCTGGCCATCGGAGCGCAGGCGATAGCCGTTGCCGTCGCGCTCCGTCAGGCCCATTTCATCCAGCAGGCGGTTAGCTTCGTCGGGGTCGTATTCCGTGTAGTTTTTGGCCGCCGCTTCGTGATAGAAGGGCGATTCTGGCAGCGGCGCGCACTGGCGAATCTCTTTGGGCTGCCCCAGGTAGATGAGCTGGCGGATTTCCTCGCGGTTGATGGCGTGCGACAGCGCAATGCGGAAGCGCCGGTCCAGATACAGTTCGCGCTGGATGGGGTCCTTGTGGTTGAGGTTGAGGCCGAAGACGAAGATGTTCGGCTCGCTGATGGGCGCGGCGATGACCTTAAAGCCACCCTGCTGCTCGCCCTGCTTGAGGGCCAGCGTATCGCGCGGGAACTGGCCGACGGAGAAGGTTTGCAGTTCGGCCTCGCCAGAGAACACCTTAAGCTGCGCCACGGACAGATCGCGCACGACTTCGGTATAGACGGTGTCGATGTAGGGAAGCTGGTTGCCTTCCGGGTCCACCTTGAAGTAGTACGGGTTGCGGACGTAGACGTTGCCTTCTTCGTTGTAGGTTTCGAGATCCCAGGCAAACAGGACCGGCAGGCCCGTGCTGATTTCGCGGTTTTCCTCGTTCAGGAACAACTGAGTCCAGTCTTCCAGGCCCGCTTCCTCGACTCTCGCCGCCAGTTCGGCTGCGTCGGCATAATCTGCATGGAACTGCTGCAGGTAATGTTTGGGGCGGAAAACTTCGTTGCGCGGGTAGCCCATCTGCCGCAGGAAGAACGGTGCCGGGTTGCTGAAGCTGAAGCGAATGGTGTAATCATCCACTTTTTCGACAGTGGGGCGCTCGCCGCCGGCAGTCATCCAGGTCGGAAAGGCCGGGTACAGGTCGGTATTGCCGACGACATCCTCGACCCAGAAGACAATGTCATCTGCCGTCATCGGGGCGCCATCTGACCACTTGATGCCTTCGCGAATGTGGAAGGTAAAGATGCTTGAATCCTCGTTAACTTCCCATTCGTCCGCCACGTTCGGCAGCAGTTCCGTGCCGCCCATCGAGAAGCGCAGCAGCGGTTCGTACTGGAGCAGTTCATAAACATGGTCGTGCGGAACATTGCGAACCACCATGTTCCAGGTGCCGCCATACTGCCCGATGGATTCCCACGGTTCGACGACCAGCGGGTTGGCCGGGAGTCGGTCTGCCACCGGGGGCAGCGCACCCTGGCTGACCAGCTCCGCCAGCGCGGGGGCTTCGTTATAGGTGGATTGTGCAGAAGCAGACAGGGGGATTCCGGCGACGACAGCTCCAGCAGAAGCCATCGCCGTGAGACGGAGAAAATCTCGGCGAGAGAGATTATTTGATTTTGCCATGACTCTGTTCCTCTAATACGCTTCTATCTTCAAAATATTGTTGGCCGGCCTTAAGGCCGCTCGACTGCTGCAATGTCTGTGCTTCCTCCTTACGACCTGGCGCGGTCCTGTGCATGCCTTTTTCAGGATGTTTACCCCTTATCGTAGAGCAAGCGACATAAACTGTCTCGCGCTTTTGGGACAGGTTGACATCGTTTTGAGACATATGCGGAAAAGGGTGGATCGACAGAAATGGAATGCTCCACAGGCCGGGGGCCTGGCTAACTTTCGCGTATGCCGCGCAGGTAAGCGGTCGGGCTGAGGCCAACTTCGCGCCGGAAGACACGGCCAAAATGGGTGCTGTTGGAAAAGCCGACGGACAGCGCAATATCCGTCACCTTTTTGTCGGTCTGGCTGAGCAGGATTTTCGCCTGCTGGATGCGATAGCGGTTGACGTAAGTGACGGGGGTGATGCCCATATCCTGCTGGAAACAGCGGTCCAGGTGGCGCTCGCTGACGCCCGCATGTGCCGCCATATCCTGTCGCGAGATGGGTTCTGTGTAGTGTTCGTGTACATAGGCCATCACCTTGCGCACCACGCGCTGCGCCTCGCTGCCCAGGCTGCGGTTGCGCGCCAGCACATCGGCCACATGAGTCAGCATTTCGTCCATATTGAACACGCCCTTGTTCAATACCGTCGCGACTCCCTTGCTCATGCGCTCCATGTCGGCTTCGGTCAGCGACATGCCAGTCAGCACAATGGTTGGAATGTGGCGGATGGCCTCGTCTTCCTGCATCGCCATTAACACCTCAAAGCCATCCAGCCCCGGCATGACCAGATCAAGCAGCACCAGGTCCGGCTGCCACTGGCGCATCATCTCCAGTGCGGCGCGCCCATCAGAGGCTTCCAGTACGCGGCAGCCCGGCACCTGGGCCTGCACCGCCCGGATATTCATATCCAGCGTGGCGCGATCATCATCCACCACCAGGATCGTCTGCTGTGGGTGGGCATGTTCCAGGCCATAACGCGCCAGCACCCGCGCCAGCGTGGCGCTGTCCACCGGCTTTGCCAGATAATCCAGCAGCAGCAGCGACCCCGCGTTCTGTTCCTGATAGAGCGAATAGAACAGCACCGGGACATTCTGCATTGCCGGGTGTTCCTTCACCTGCTGCATCAGCTTATGGCTGTAGGGCGAATCCATCCGTACATCCAGAATCACCAGTACGGGCGATCTTTCCAGGCTGTCCGGCGACCAGCCTGCGCCGTCTGCGTCCACTTCCTGCAATTCGATCTCGAACCCCTCGCGGATCAGGTGGTGGGCCAGATGATTTTCGTGCTGCGGGTCTTCGGTCAGCAGCAGGATGGTCTGCCGGTGCGGGGCCTCTGTATCCGGCGCTTCGGCGGGGTAGTGGCTCATGGTGGGCAGGGTGAGGGTGAAGGTCGAACCGCGCCCTTCTTCGCCCTGCGAGCGCACGCCGATATGCCCGTGATGCATCTCCACCAGCCGCCGGCTGATGGCCAGCCCCAGCCCCATGCCGCCATAACCCCGCGCCGCAGACCGCTGCGTCGTCTGAAATTCGTCGAAAATCAGTTCCTGCTCTTCCAGCGGGATGCCCAGGCCGGTATCGCTGATGGAAATGGTGACAGCGCCTTTGCCGGTTTCCACCGACATGGCGACTTCACCCGCCGCCGTGAACTTAACCGCGTTGTGGATCAGGTTGAGCAGCACCTGTTTCAGCCGCGCCGCATCGCCCCACACAGGGATCAGTTCATCCGGCCAGGCCGTGTGCCAGTGCAGGTTTTTCTGGCTGACGATAGGTTCTACCAGGGCGCTGACCGCCGCCAGCACGTCGCGCAGATCGATGGGCTGGCGCACCAGTCGCAGCCGCCCGACCTGGCTGTGGGCCAGGTCCAGCACATCCCGCAGCAGATCGTCCAGATGGCGGGCGCTGGTGTAAATGCGCGCCACATCCTGCCGGTGCAGGGCAGGCAGCGGCGGGCGGCTGCCATCGTCATCATCCAGCAGCATTTCGCTGAGACCGACCAGCATATTCAGCGGCATTCGCAGTTCGTGGCTGACGGAAGCCAGAAAGCGGCTTTTGAGGCGATTGGCTTCTTCGGCGCTTTTCTGGGCTTCCCGCGCTTCGTAATAAAGCTGGGTGTTCTGCCGGAACAACTGCGCGCCCTTCAGCGCACTGCTGATCTGACCGCGCAGCATGTCGTACACGCTGCCATCGCGCGGGCCGACCTCAAAAACGGCCATGCCAAGATGCTCGTCGTGGAAGTGCAGCGGCTCTACCACCAGCGTGCAGGGCCTGTCGGATGGCAGCAGGCTGGGTGGTACGATCTGGCGGGTCGGGAAAACCTGACGTTCGGCGCGCCATTCGCTGCGGCCCTGTTCATCATAGGCCAGGGCCAGCCGCATGCTTTCCAGCGGATTGTCTGGCTGCTCGTACAGGCCGACATAGGCGCGGGGGATATTCAGGCGCGGCAGTTCGCGGGCCAGCACCTTCATCAGTTCGGTAGTGTCGAAGGTAGTCACCAGTGCCTGGCTGATTTCATACAGCAGGTCGGTACGCTGCTGGGCCAGCTTGCGCTTGCTGGTCTGTTCCCACAGCATCGCCTGGCTGACCAGCACCCGCGCCTGCTGGAACACATCCTCCGCCCAGCTTATATCCTCCAGCTCGCTTAAACAGGTCAGCACCTGCTGCCGCAGGCTGGAAATGCGCTGATGCCACACCTCCATCTCATCGCCCCGGATGGCCGCCTCGCGGATGATATCGTCCAGCGTCCGCAGGAAGATACCTTCCTGCAGGGCTTCCATTTCGGCAGTGAAGGCGGCCAGCAGGGCTTCCTGCCAGGATTCGCTGGCGTTCTGGGCCAGGGTTTCGAGCTGGCTGGCGGCGTGATGCTGGGGCAGTCCGCCCGGCACCAGCGCCGGCTCTGTGGCCAGCACCTGTGGGCCAGCCGATGCGCGCACCACTTCCAGATCCAGACAGCCGCACGACTGGCGCACCAGCAGGCGGGTGGGCAGCAGGATACGGTCTGGCACGCGCCGGCCTTCGAGCAGGCCAAACAGCATTTCGGTGGCTCGCTTGCCCTGTTCGTAAAAGCCTGCATCGACGGTGGTCAGCAGCGGCATGGTGGTGCTGCCGGAATTGTTAAAGCCGACGACGATAATATCCTGGGGGACGCGCAGCCCGCGCTGGTTAAGCGCGATCATCACATCCTGCGCGATCAGATCGCTGGGGGTGGCGACGGCATCCAGCCCATCAGGCAGCGCATCAAAAAGCTGGCGCAGGCCCGTTTCGCGCTCAGAATCCCAGGTGGGCAGCACAGGGGTGACCAGGGCGGGGTCAAAGGGGATGTCGTAATCGCGCAGGGTTTCGACATAGGCCCGGTAGCGTTCTTCGGCATCGTAGGAATCCGGCCCGCGAAAGAAGGCGATGCGGCGGCAGCCATGCGTTTCGATGAGGTGAATGATGGAATCGCGCATGCCGGTGTGGCTGTCCATCAGCAGATGCGGGATGCCTTCGACATGCCTGCCCACTACGATCAGCGGTAACTGGCTGTGCAGGCGCTGGTAAAAGGCCTGTTCAGCCTCGTAGCTGATCTCGCTGGTGAGGTGCCCCCGCACCACCAGCCCATCAATATTCTCGCGGCTGATCAGATCGTAGAGGATGTTGGCGCGGGCGGTTTCCTGCTGGTGTTCGCGCAGGAAGCCTCCCACCAGACAGAACAGGCGGGCATCATGTGCACGGGCGGCGTCCATGACGCCTTTCCATATGCGCTGCGAATTGTCGCTGATAAGATCGTTGGTTAAAAATCCGATACGTGTAAAACTGCTTCCAGTAAAACGGCTAAACATGAACCAGGGCCCTGAAGATTCAGCAGAGAGGACGATGTGTGGGCTGTGTCAGCTTCTGTCGAGAATAGCATAATCCGTATGGGGTGCTGCCGCAAAGACCAATACTATGTCCAGGTGGGGCCATTGGTCTCGCCAGCTACCGCATCTTTGGTTATCATTAAACTGACCGGTGTATCCGGGTTATCCACATGTGCACGACCGCCAGCGTTGTTCAGGCTGGCGCTGGATGTGGGAATGCATCATACCACACCCTTTGTACCGGAACATTACTTTGTGATGAGAGACAGCGAAATGACTAAAAAAGCCCTCTTCGTAGTTGGCGGCTGGCCAGGCCATACCCCGTTTGAATCCGCCAATATTTTTGCAGAACTGCTGCGGCAGGAATCGTATGAGGTGGAGATTTCCGACACGCTGGATCGCTACCTCGATGGAGACAACCTGCGCACCTTTGACCTGATTGTACCGACCTGGACGATGGACAAAATCAACAAAGAGCAGCTTGCCGGGCTGATGGGTGCCATCGAAAGCGGAGTCGGTGTGGGTGGCTGGCACGGCACCATGGCGGATTCGTTCCGCGAGAGTACGGATTACCAGTTTATGGTCGGCGGCCAGTGGGTGGCGCACCCCGGCAACATCATTGATTACCGCGTCAACATCACAGATCATGAGCATCCGATTACCGCCGGGCTGGACGATTTCGACATGCATTCAGAGCAGTATTACATGCATGTCGATCCCTCGAATCAGGTGCTGGCGACCACCACCTTTGATGATCGTTATCTGCCCTGGATCAAAGGGACGGTGATGCCGGTGACCTGGACGCGCGTGTGGGGCGGTGGGCGCGTGTTTTACAGCTCGCTGGGGCATGTCTCCACAGATTTTGATGTGCCACAGGCCAGGGAAATGGTACGGCGCGGCCTGTTATGGGCCAGCCGCTAATCGGTTAAGAAACCAAAAGGGCGACTTGCGAGAGTCGCCCTTTTTGCTGTAACTGCCGGGATTGCTAGAACTGGCGGCTCCATTCCTGGGGCCAGCGTTCCACCACGACCTTGGTCTGGGTGTAAAATTCGACGCCATGATGCGCCTGCGCGTGCAGGTCACCAAAGAAGCTCTCGTTCCAACCGCTGAACGGGAAGAACGCCATCGGCGCGGCGACCCCGATATTGATGCCGATATTGCCGGCATCCGCTTCGTTGCGGAAGCGGCGGGCGGTGTTGCCGCTGCTGGTGAAGATACAGGCCATGTTGCCATAGGCGCGCTGGTTGACCATCGCGATGGCATCTTCTACCGTGTTGGCATGCATCAGGCTGAGCACCGGGCCGAAGATTTCCGTTTTGGCAATTTCGCTATTCGGCGCCACATTGTTCAGCACAGTAGGGAAGACGAAGAAGCCGTCCTCATAGCCGGACACCTTTTTCTGGCGGCCATCCACCAGTACGGAGGCGCCTTCCTGCTGGCCTGCGTTGATAAGTTGTTCGATGCGGACCTTGCTTTCCTGCGTAATGACCGGCCCCATCTGTACGCCTTCCTCCAGCCCATAGCCTACGCTGCGGCTGGCGGCGGCATCCGCGATGTATTCAGTAAAGGCATCCCGTGCCGTCCCAACGGTGATGGCTACGGAAGCGGCCAGGCAGCGCTGCCCGGCACAGCCAAAGGCGGAATCCGCCATGATGCGCGTCGTCATTTCCATGTCGGCATCCGGCATGACGACCACCGGATTTTTAGCGCCACCCTGGCACTGTGCCCGTTTGCCGTTGGCGCTGGCGCGGCTGTAGATGTAGCGCGCTACCGGAGTCGACCCAACAAAGCTGATTGCTTTAATGCCGGGGTGATCCAGAATGGCATCCACCGTCTCCTTGCCACCGTTGACCAACTGCACCACGCCTTCGGGGAAGCCGGCCATTTCCAGCAGTTCAAACAGCTTTTCGCTGGTCATGGGCACTTTTTCGCTGGGCTTCAGGATAAAGCAGTTGCCGGTAGCGACGGCATAAGGCAGGAACCAGAGCGGAATCATGCCGGGGAAGTTAAACGGCGTGATGGCCGCGACCACCCCCAGCGGCTGGCGGAACATATGCTCATCGATGCCCCGGGCGATGTCTTCGTTGTTGACCCCCTGCATCAGAATCGGGATGCCGCAGGCGACTTCGATATTCTCGATGGCCCGCTGAAGTTCCGCGTTGCTTTCGCTATAGGTCTTGCCGCATTCGTTGGTGATGGTGCGCGCCAGTTCGTCGCGGTGTTCTTCCATCAGCGCCCGCAGCCGGAACAGATACTGGATGCGCTCTGTGGCGGGCACGCGCCGCCATTCCTCAAAACTGCGGCTGGCGGCCTGTACGGCCTGATCGACAATCTGGGCTGCGGACAGCGGCACATGGGAAATCACCTGGGCGGTGGCCGGATTTGTCACATTTAAGAGGTCTTCCGTCTGGGTGATGTGCCACTGACCCCCAACGAAGTTACGTACAACAGGCTGTGTCACCATAGTTGTTTCTCCACAACATCAACAGGATAAAAAATATTTAAGTCAGTTTTACAGGCAGCGCCTTGCAGGGCTGTTTCTGGCCTGTTTGTTATTCTACCGCGCACGTGCTCAGATCACGAATGGCAGATTATGCGTATTCCAGCCAGATTACCGGGCAGGGTGTCAGGGCGGAGCGGCGTGCACAACGGGCCAGCGCCCGTGATACCGGCGTGATCGAAAAACCTGCTTTTCGTAATATTCTTTAATCTGACCATGAACATAAAATTTTATCTGTTTATGCTTTAACTATAAAAACAAATCGTTTTGGCTACGCCGAGTTTGGATAGTCTGCACAATCAGGTGGTTTATACAGGCGTTCACAGCGGCTGTAAATAGAAGATGTAATAAAGGAATTTCTTGACAAACCTCTGAATCCTCAGTACGCTATGGAAAATCTGGGAGCGCTCCCAGAAAAAATTACAGCGCAGAAAATAGTTGTTTGAAGACGTTACATGAAACTTGAAGATATTGCCCGCAAGGCCGGGGTTTCACGGTCTACCGTGTCCCGGGTCATTAATAACGAACCTTACGTCAGCCAGAAAACCCGTGACCGGGTGATGGCTGTGATTGAACGTGAGAGCTTCGCCCCAAATCCTGCTGCCCGCGCCCTGGTGACCCAGCGTACCCAGATCGTGGGGGTGGTGATCCCCGGTAATGTCAACGTCTTTTTCACCGACAATTCCTACTATCCCATGCTGCTGCAGGGCATCGGCGGGACGACCCACGATCGCGATTATGCCATGCTGCTGTGGCTGGGGCAGCTTCATGAAGATGGCGAACATTTCAGCCGCCGGGTGCGCAACAACCGCCTGATGGACGGTTTGCTGATCGCCTCGCTGATCGCCAGTCACCCCCTGTTTCAGGATTTAGACCAGTTAAGAATGCCGTTTGTGATGGTGGATCGCCCGGTGGCCTTTGATGACAAGATCAACTATGTCACCATCGACAACGTGCATGCGGCTCAGACCGCTGTGCGGCACCTGATCGGCCTGGGGCGCAGGCGGATCGCGCATATCAGCGGCCATGTCAGTATTTCAGATGGGCGTGACCGCCTGTTAGGGTACAAGCGGGCGCTGGAAAAATCCGGCCTGCCGGCTGACCCGAATCTGATTTACGAAGGGCTGTTTGACCGTGACCGGGGCTATTTTGGGATGAAGCACCTGCTCCAGTACAAGCCGGATGCACTGTTCGCCGCCAGCGATACGATTGCGCAGGGGGCGCTGCGGGCCATCCGCGAAGCCGGGCTGCGTGTACCGGATGATATTGCGATTGTCGGGTTTGATGACCTGGATATCGCCAGCGAAACCGAACCCGCCCTGACGACTATTCGACAGCCCATCCAGGAGAAGGGGGCGCGGGCTGCACAGCTTTTGATCGATCTGATCGAAGGCAAGGTGGACGCGCCGCAGCATATTCTGCTGCCTACTGAGCTGGTAATCCGCGAAACGTGCGGCTACTCTCTTACCAGAGAAAGTGTTGTCTGAAGAAAGGAGGCGAACTGGCAGGCGATAGAAATGAGGCACAACCATCATTGTAACTATTTCGTTGTTCTTGGGCTTTCGGGCTGGTCTCGAAGGCTGATAGTAAATCTTTCAAAGGGGAAAGTAACGATGTCAAGAAAATCACTTATCGTAGTGGCCGTTCTGGCTGTGGTCGCGATGCTGGCGGTGGGGCCTGTCCCCGCGCAGGATCGTGTCACCGTCACCTGGTTCGTCGGCCTGGGCACGGGCACTAACGAAGCCCAGATCGAAGCGCAGGAAGCCGTTGTGGAAGCTTTCAACGCCTCGCAGGACGAGATTCAGCTTGAGCTGAACATTGCCGCCAGCTATGAAGCCGCCCGCGACGCCATCACCACGCTGGTTGCTTCTGGTGGCGCGCCGGATATCGTCGGCCCGGTGGGCAACGACGGCGCCAACACCTTCGCTGGTCAGTGGCTGGACCTGCAGCCGCTGGTGGACTCCACCGGCTATGATCTGACCCAGTTCCCGGAAGCCTCCGTTGATTTCTATCGCAGCGACGAAGGTCTGGTTGGCCTGCCGCTGGCCCTGTTCCCGTCGATCCTGTATTACAACCGTGATCTGTTCGACGAAGCAGGCCTGAACTACCCGCCGCAGGCATACGACGAATCCTACGTCATGCCGGATGGTTCCGAAGTCGAGTGGAACTATGACACCGTGGCCGAAATCAGCAAAATGCTGACCGTGGACGCCAATGGCAACGACGCCACCAGCCCGGATTTCGACCCGGAGAATATCGTGCAGTTCGGTTTCATCCACCAGTGGGCTGGCGATCGTAACGCTGGCAGCACCTTCGGCGCAGGCCGCCTGTGGGACCCGGAAACCGGCGAAGTCTCCATCCCCGATGGCTGGCGCGATTCCTGGACCTGGATTTATAACGGTATCTGGAACGACAGCTTCTACCCGAATTCCGCTTACGAAGGCAGCGAACTGCTTCAGGGCGGTGGCGGCGCGTTCTCGTCTGGCAACATGGCGATGGCCCGCACCCACACCTGGTACACCTGCTGCCTGGGCGACAGCGGCGTCAACTGGGACTGGGGCGTGGTTCCGTCTCATAACGGCAGCTACACCTCCCCGCTGCATGCCGACACCTTCCGCGTCTGGGGTGACACGCCCAATCCGGAAGAAACCTTCGAGGTACTGACCTACCTGGTGGGCGAGGCCTCGCTGGACCTGCTGTCGGTGTATGGTGGTATGCCGGCCCGCGAAAGCGACCGTGAAGCCTTCTTCGCAACCCTGGCCGAAACCTACCCCCATGACGTGAACTGGGATGTGGCGACAGCCAGCCTGGATTACCCGGACATCCCCAGCCACGAAGCTTACTTCCCGAACTACAGCAAGGGCAAGGATCGTGTCGTCGCGTTCTGGTCGCTGCTGACCAGCACCCCCGATCTGGACCTGGAAGCTGAAATCGCGACGCTGGAAGCTGACATGGCAGCGATCGTGGCCGAAGTGGCAGCGAACTAGTCTCTGAGCAAGTTTAAGATAGGGGCGCTCGTACAGCGCCCCTATTTAGAATATTTGTGGAGTTGTCCTATGACCACTGTCGACCAGTCCCGTGTTGAATCGCTCAGCACGCCTGTCGTGGCTGCGCGTAACGACCTGATGCGCCAGCAGCGCAAATGGGGATGGATCTTCCTGTCTCCCTGGATCATCGGTTTTATCCTGTTTACGGCGTTTCCGATTGTCATCTCTCTTGTTTTTACGTTTACAGATTTTAATCTGACACGACCGGATGAAATTCAGTTTGTGGGGCTGCGTAACTGGCAGAAGCTGCTGGCGGACCCGCTGGCTCTGAAGGCGATGCAGGTCACCATTACCTATGCGCTGTGGGCGGTGCCGCTGTCTATTCTGATCCCGCTGGCGCTGGCCACCCTGCTGAATATGAAGCAGTTGTGGGCCAAGCGTCTGTTCCGCACCCTGTTTTATATGCCCTTTATGGTCCCGGCTATCTCCGGCATCTTTATCTGGCAGGCCTTTCTCAACCCGCAGTCGGGCTGGCTGAACCGTATTCTGGGCATGGTCGGCATTCAGGGACCAAACTGGCTGCTGGATACCACCTGGATTTACCCCGCGCTTTTCCTTGTCGGGGTATGGGGTGTGGGCAATGCCATGCTGACCATGCTGGCGACGATGCAGGGCGTGCCGAATGAATTGTATGAAGCCGCCAAAGTGGATGGGGCAGGCCCCTGGACACTGTGGTCGCGCATTACCATCCCGATGATTTCGCCTGTCATTTTCTATAACCTGATTCTGACGGTGATCGGGCTGCTGCAATATTTTGTGACCCCCTATGTGCTGACGGAAGGCACGGGGCGTCCCAATCAGATGGCTTATTTCTTTAATATGCATTTGTATAAGACCGCCTTTACA
Organism: uncultured Anaerolineaceae bacterium; assembly: GCA_964593565.1. GTDB lineage: Bacteria > Chloroflexota > Anaerolineae > Aggregatilineales > Phototrophicaceae. The sequence continues at coordinate 26,531 of CAZQIY010000021.1, read as the reverse complement.
TTCCAGGATATGGGCTATGGCGCAACCCAGGCGTGGGTGATTTTCATCATCGCGCTGGTGTTAACCCTGATCCTGTTTGCGACATCGCGCCGGTGGGTGTATTACGCAGGAGAAAGAGACTAAACGATGGCTACGGTAACCGAAAGAATTCCGCAGCATGTCAATACATCGCCATTTTATTCTGCGCAGCTGCGCAAGTTCGGCACAGGTGCGATGGTCACGCTGCTGGCCCTGGTCCTTCTGATTGTCTTTCTGCTGCCCTTTGGCAACATGGCGCTCATCTCTGTAAAGAACGAAGCGCAGATTGTCGCCAGCGCCACCGGGCCGGTGCTGCCGGTTATCCCGGCCAAGTTTGCCTACGAAGGCAAGGAATACGATGTTTATCGCGTGCCCACAGACGAAGGCATGCAGGAATGGGCGCTGGTGCGCAAGGGGCGCGAAGACAGCGATTTTGTGGACCCCGCCAACCCCGAAGCCGGTCTGATCTTCTGGGAAGGCCGCTGGCGCACTCTGGAACCGGCCTATATGCTGGCGCCCCAGTGGAGCAACTATCCTGAAGCCTGGGAGCGGATTGATTTCCCGCGCCTGTTTGGTAACACGCTGTTCATTGCCGTCGCCGGCATGGTCGGCACGCTGCTGTCGTCCATCTGTGTGGCCTATGCCTTCGCCCGCTTCCCGATTCCTGGCAAGAACATTCTCTTTATCATCCTGATCGGGACGATTATTCTGCCCGGCCAGGTGACGCTGGTGCCGACCTACGCCTTTTTCGCCTCAATCGGCTGGACGGGCGCAAGTGATGGCATCCCCTATGGCTGGCTGCCGCTGATCGTGCCGCACTTTTTCGCCAATGCCTACAACGTGTTTCTGCTGCGCCAGTTCTTTATGACGCTGCCGCGCGAGCTGGATGAAGCGGCCATGATCGACGGTGCCAACCCGTTCCAGGTGCTTATCAAGGTGATCATTCCGCAGTCTTTCGCCGCGATTGTGGCGGTGGCGCTGTTCCACTTTGTGTTTGCCTGGAATGACTACTTCGGGCCGCTGATTTACCTGCTGGGCGCGCCGGATTTCCAGCCGATTTCGGTAGGGGTTCAGGTGTTCAACTACCGCTACGGCTCCAGACCTGATCTGGTGCAGGCGACTTCGCTGCTGGCGATGATCCTGCCGCTGACACTTTTCTTCCTGGCACAGAAAGTGTTCATGCGCGGCGTGGTGATTACGGGCGTGGAAAAATAGCGCACCTGTAATCGCGCTGTGCACCGAACCGGCAGGGTAAAAAAGGAATTTGTGATGAAACGCACACTATTTGGGGTGATGCTGGTATGGCTTGCGTGTATGGCAGGCCTGGCCAGCGCACAGGACGACGCTGATACGCTGGTGGTTGATGCCGCGCAGCCGCTGGGGACGATCAGTCCCTATGTCTATGGCGCCAATCACGGACTTTATGGCCTGCTCTCGCCGGAGATGATCCCGAATGCGCAGGCCCTCAACCTGGGGTATCTGCGTTTTGGCGGCGGCGACAGTGACCGGCGCAACCTGCAGAAATCGTGGGTGGATCTGTTCGTCTTTCAGGCACGGGAAATTGGCGCAGAACCAGCCATGACGGTGCGTCTGCTGGGCGGAACACCAGAGCAGGCGGCCGAGATGGTGCGTTATGCCAACATCGAGAAGGGGCATAACATCCGCTACTGGAGCATCGGCAACGAGCCGAACCTGTTTGCCGCGCTGATGGATGTGCCCTACAGCACTGAGGACCTGAACCGCGAATGGCGCGCCATTGCAGAGGCGATGCTGGCGGTGGACCCGGAGATTATCCTGGTCGGGCCGGATATCACCCAGTATGTGATTCTGAACATCGACCCGGATAATCTGGACAATATCGAGCATCTGGAAGGCAGCGGCGGCGGCAGTCCCTATGACCGCGATGGCCGCGACTGGATGCTGGAATTTCTGCGCGCCAATGGCGACCTGGTCGATGTGGTCTCCATTCATCGTTACCCCTACCCGGGGGCCGGGGGCAGTTCTATTGCCAGGGCCACCATTGAGGGTCTGCGGGTCAACAGCCAGGAATGGGATGTCATTATCCCCAACCTGCGCCAGCTTATTCGCGAGGTCACAGGGCGCGATATTCCTATCGCCGTGACCGAGTTCAATTCCGATTCTAACCAGAGCGCCGGCGGCGAAGCCGGGCTGGATACCTTCTATAACGCGATCTGGCTGGCGGATGTACTGGGGCGGCTGATCAAAAATCAGGTGGATATTGCGTCTTACTGGGACCTGCAGGGGCAGGGCAACCGTAGTTGGGGCCTGATGGAGCGCTATAACGTGCGCCCGACCTACTATGCTTACCTGATGTATTCGCACTTTGGGACGGAACTGCTGGCGTCGGAATCTGCCGATGCGGATGTGCCGGTGTATGCGGCGCTGCGGGATGATGGCGCGCTGACCGTGATGGTGGTCAACCTGGGGCCGGACGAAAAAATCAAAACGCTGGATATTCGCGGCTTTGATGCGGGCGGTCCGGCGGAAGTGTGGCGCTTTGATGCGGAGCATCAGGCCGAACAGATTGATCCGGCAGATGTTGGCAGCGAAGTGACCCTGCCGGGCCAGTCGGTGACGCTGTACGTCATCCCGGCGGCATAGACGGGGCGCCCTTGAACGAAGATGAATAGTGATTAAAGTGGATACCTGTTTTGACTGACTTACCGTCTTCACCAACACCAGAACACTCCGCTACAGCCGCGCCGGATTTCAGACGTGCCGTCATCACCCTGGTGCTGATCTGGCTGGGGTGGGCGTTCCTCCTGATCGGGTTTCAGGCGCTGGTCGACTGGCGCTATCAGCCAGAACGCCCCGATCATGCGGTGATGTGGAGCGCCAGTGAAACGATGGCCGACAGCCAGGAGGGCAAGCCCTACCTGCTGGAATCCTTCATGAATCATCAGGTGTCGTGGGATTCGGAATATTACCTGTCCATTGCGGTGGGCGGCTATGAAGACCCGGCCATGCGCCGCATTGATGTTATCGACCGGGGTGTGCGGGATAAGGTTTCGCAGAATTACGCCTTTTTCCCGCTGTATCCGCTGGTCATGCAGGCGCTGAGTGTGCCGCTGGGGGTGCTGGGCATGACCCCGATTGCCACCGCGACACTGGCCGGCGTGCTGATCTCGCTGCTGGGGACACTGGCCGGCATGATCGCCCTGTATGATCTGACGCGCGACACGCTGGGGCATGGGGGCGGGCTGCGTACCGCCTTTTACCTGCTGATCTTCCCGACCAGCTTCTTTCTGGCACAGGTATACACCGAAGGGCTGTTTGTTGGGCTGGCGTTTGGCAGCCTGGCACTGATGCGGCGCGGGCACCTGATCCCGGCGGCGGTGCTGGCGGCGCTGGCGACCTGGACGCGGTCTGTGGGCGTGGCATTGATAGTGCCGCTGGCGCTGGCATGGCTGCAAACCGTGGACTGGCGCAGCGCATTTGCGGCCAGCCCGGTGCTGGGCATTGTGCATAACCCCGGCAGAGAGGTTGCCGCGCATAACCCACGCAGAGAGCGTGTGCTGCCGCTGCTGCTGGGCGCGGCGGTGTTCCTGCCGCTGCTGGCGTTTCTGATCTGGCAGCGCACCATCGGCCACGCCTTCGACCTGATCCAGACAACCTGGTTCGGGCGCGAGATGTTTAACTGGGGTGGGATGCAGTGGGGGCTGGACCTGATGCTCGGCAGTTTCCGTGATCCTGCGGCCAATACCCAGATGACCGTGTATTATGCGCTCGAAGTGGTCGCGGTGCTGCTGGCACTGGTCGCCTGCCTGTTGATGCTGCGGCGTTATCCCGGGCTGGCGCTGTTCGGGCTGGCGGTGCTGGTCGTGTCTGTGACCAGCGGCGCACCCCAGAGCCTGATCCGCTATGTGCTGGCGGTGCCGGCGCTGTTCGTGTTTCTGTCCCACCTGGGGCGGCACGCGGCCTTTGATCGCGCCTGGACCGTGGCCAGCCTGCTGCTGATGGCGATGCAGGCGTCACTGTTTACCTGGGATATGTGGGTGGCCTGACTGGCGCACCGGCCAGATGGGCCAGCCCGCTGCTGTCTCTAGCGCCCGTTGGATGCCGTACTGCTGATGGCGCGGCGAATCTTGATGCGGCCCTCATCCACACGCACATCATAACGCGGCTGCGGGAACGTCGCCGGGCCATGCACCACGCCGCCATCGCGCAGGTCAAACACGGAATCATGCCAGGGGCACTGCACGCACACGCCTTCAAAGGTGCCTTCTTCCAGCGGGCCGCCAGCATGGCCGCACACCGCGCTGATGGCATGGATTTCGTCCTCGTAGCGGTACAGCAGAATCTTCTGCTCGTCTACCGTGACCACCTGCGGCTGATGATGAATCAGCGCATCGGCGGCCATGACCCCTGTCCACACCTCCGGCCCCATTTCCGGCTGGTTGCGGTTGACGCCAACCCGCTTGCGAAAGACAATATCGCCCCCCAGCCAGCTTCCGATCGTGGCAAAGCCGGTGCCCAGTACCGCAAACAGGAATGCCCGGAAATGGTTCGACTGCATCCGCTGGCGCAGGGAGATCAGGTGCAGCGTGAAGGCGATGATGTTGGACGCGGCATGTACCGCCACATCATCCGCCGCATCCTTGGGGACGGTTGAATAATCCGTCAGGCCGCTGAGGGCGGTGGGCACCGCCGATGCTGTGCCGATGCCCTGCAGCCATACCCCGGCGCGCCGCAGCCAGCGCTGCCGCGTCATCAGGCCCAGGCCTTCAGTCATCGCGCCCAGAATCCAGCTTGCCGTGGTGACATCCGTCAGCATGGGGTGCAGCGGATGCCCCAGCCAGGTGCCGTGCAGCATATCCGCGATCCTGCGCCGGGGAGTCCCTCCAGCCAGCACCCACTTATGAATGGCCCGGCTGGTTTTAAGGGCGGCGTTCTGTGCTTGCGGGGCAGATTCCAGCGCTTCATCCAGTTTTTCGATCAGCATAATGACCTCATCCTGCCTTCGTGCTCGTTTGTGTCTTTATTGTAGTGGGCGCGCTGCGGGCTGGCATGAACTTTCCGACCAGTTCAGGCATAGGTAAGGTGGCTTGTCCTGGGCTGAAGGCGCGACATGGCGTATAGTCTGGGGGTGTATATCGCTATACCGGAGGGGAATACCTTGAAGAAACTTGAGAACCAGCATGTGCTTGTCACCGGGGCGAGCAGCGGCTTTGGGCGGGCGATTGCGCTGGCCTGCGCTGCGGAAGGGGCCAGTCTGTCGCTGGTGGCCCGGCGCGAGGCCGCACTGCGCGAAGTGGCGGCGCTGGCAGAAGCGGAAGGGGTGCGGGCGGTGGTCTGTGTGGCGGATGTGGCGGACGAGGCCCAGATTCTGGCAGCGGTCCAGCAGGCGCAGGATACGCTGGGGCCAGTCGATGTGCTGGTCAACAACGCCGGGACCAACGTCACGCCGCGCACGATTCAGGACACCTCCAGCGACCAGTGGCGCGAACTGCTGACCGTCAACCTGACCAGCGCGTTTCTGTTTACCAAAGCGGTGCTGCCACAGATGCAGGCGCGGCAGCAGGGCACCATCATTAACGTGTCGTCGCGGGCGGCGCTGCATCCCAGCCTGGGGGCGGGGGCGGCCTACAGCACCTCTAAAATGGGGATGGATGCCCTCACGCAGATCACCAACCAGGAAGCCAACCCGCATAACATTCGCGCCTGCCAGATCTGCCCCGGTACAGGCAACACGCCCATTATTGACCGGCGTCCGAAACCGCCCTCTGCCGAAGAACGCCAGATCATGCTCCAGCCAGAAGATGTAGCGGCGACCGTGGTGTTTGTGGCCGCGCTGCCGCCGCATGTGAATATCGAGCTTGTCGCGCTGAAGCCGACCCGCAACAAACCGATCTGATCGGGTAGGGGCAGGCTGCGACAGACAAAAAAACTGGATCACCCATACAGCGGTGATCCAGTCTGTAAAAATGCCTGCGGGTTGATTCGCGGTAAGCGAGTCTAGCCGAGGTCTTCCAGGCTCTCTTCGAGCAGGATATTGGCTTCTTCTTCGGCTTCTGCGGCGGCTTCCGCCACATCCGCACCACCGCTGAGGATGTTGACGATCATTTCCTCAACCACATCGTTGACCTGATCCTGAACCAGCAGCGACGGCACAGACCACAACTGGATGTTTTCGTCCAGCAGCATATCACGCACGTCGGTGAACTGCGGGATGTCGGTCAGGAATTCTTCGCTCAGGTTTTCCAGCGCGGAGAAGGTATAGGGCTGGTACTGCACGCCTTCGGTCCAGGTGACCTGGGTTTCGGTAGAGGCCAGGTGCTTGAGGAACAGCCAGCTTGCAAGCTGTTCTTCCGGCGAGCTGACGAACATGCCGATGCTGCGCAGGTAAACCTGAAGGGTGCGGTTGCCTTCGCTCCAGGGCACGGTGGTGTTCACCCAGGTTTCGATGCCGCTGCCGCTGGAGGCGATGTCGTTGTTGATGAAGGGCACGCCCACGCTGCTGCCGATTGCCATGGGGTTCAGGCCAAAGGCGAAATCAGCGGTGTTAACGAAGGGGCCATCTGGAATATAGGCGCAGCCGTCGCTGTACAGGTCCTGGAAGAACTGCATGACCTCAAGCGCCGGTTCGCTGGTGAAGTTGTACTGGCCTGCTTCTGCATCATAGATGGAGCCGCCGTTGGCCGCAATGAACGAATACAGATCGAAGGCATCCACGCGGATGGGGAAGCCCTGAACATCGCCATCATTGGGGCCGGTCAGTTCATTGGCGGCGCAGGCAATATCGCGGAATTCTTCCAGCGTGGCCGGCGGGTTTTCATAACCCAGTTCGTTCAGCATGTCCATGTTCACGGACAGCACGTTGGCCGACATGCCGGTGGGCCAGATCAGAAGCTGGTCGTTGAACGGTTCGCCCGGCACGCGGTTGATGTCCAGCAGCGCCTGGTTGAGATCGGCCTGTTCTTCTTCGGTGAAGCCCCAGGTCGGGTGATTATAATACGCATCCAGAGGAACCAGCACGCCATCCAGGTAGTAACCCTGGGCGTTGGTGATGAAGACCGCGCCGCTCAGGTTGGGCAGTTCACCGCTGACAATGCCGGTGCTGAGCTGTTCCTGAAGCGGGCCGGAGCTGCCCATCGGCACTTCTTCGACGGTGATGCCATACGGATTATTTTCGTTGAAATCGTTGATCACCTCGGTAATGGTCGCCTGCTGGGCTTCGCTCCATTCGTGCCAGTAGGTGATGGTGATGCCCTCCGGAAGTTCTTCCGGAATCTCTACATCGGTGATCTGAGCAGAGACGAGACTGACACTAAGCAGCAGTGTCATGAGCAGTACAAACAGCAATTTCCTCATGGATGATCCTTTCTCCATCTGTTTAAGCTAACTGCCGGTGAATCATCCCCGCTCACCAGCTTACACAAAACACGGCCAGCCGTGTGGGGAGACTTTAGCCTTTTGAGCCTGTTGTTGCAATACCCTCAGTAAACTGCTTTTGCGCAAAGAAATAGAGCACCAGAATCGGCAGAATCATGATCACGGAGGCGGCCATCTGCAGATGAAACTCGTCTCCGGCATCTGCCTGCACAAATTTGGTCAGGCCAAACGCCACAGGTCGCCAGGTATCTGTCTGGACGACCAGCAGGGGCCACAGCAGCGAATTCCAGGAGCCAATAAACGCGAACATCACCACCGTCATAATGGCGGGCTTGGACAGCGGCACGACCACCCGCGTCAGAAACAGCAGATGCCCGGCCCCGTCGATGCGGGCTGCGTCCCACAGTTCATCCGGTATCTGGGCGAAAAACTGCCGCAGCAGGAAGATGGTAAAGGCCGACGCCATAAACGGGATGGTCAGCGAGGGCCAGTTGTTCAGCCAGGCGCCCGCCGGCCCAAAGACACTTTCGCTCAGACGGCTGATCCATACCACCGTCAGGAAGTTGGGGATCAGCGTCACAATATCGGGGATCATCAGTGTTGCCAGCATGATGCCAAACATCACATTGCGGCCCCAGAAGCGCATACGCGCAAAGGCATAGGCCGCCGGCAGGCAGAACAGCAGCAGCCCGGCAATGGTAATGGCAGTGATGCGCACGCTGTTCCACATGAACAGGGAAAAATTGGCGCGGTTCCAGGCGTTTTCGTAGTTGCCCCACATCACCTCGTTGGGGATAAACCGCCCGACGGCGACCTCGACATTGGTCATCAGCGACCAGCTCAGCATCCAGATAAAAGGCAGAATGGCCAGCACAGCGCCGGCCAGCAGCACCACATAAATGACGATTTTGCCCCAGGGCAGCGGCCTGCGTGCAGAGATGGTCTGAGGTTGTGCTAGCTGGTCCGGTTGTGATCTGACATCAGCCATAGAATACCCTCCGCCCGATCACCCGGTTCTGAATCAGTGTCAGGATGAGAATGACCGCAAACAATACAAAAGCCATCGCGGCGCCATAGGCGTAATCCGGATTGGCGGCGCGAATTTCTTCGTAAATGTAGATGTTGATGGTATCGACAGCCCGGTAAGCGCCGGGGCGTCGCATGAGGAAAATCTGGGTAAAGGCCTGGAAGGTGCCGATGGTGGCGATCAGCATCAGGAAGAAGGTGGTGGGCGAAAGCAGCGGCAGCGTGACGAAGCGGAACTGGTGCCAGCTGCTGGCGCCGTCGATGCGCGCCGCTTCGTAAAGCTCACGCGGGATATTGCCCAGCCCGGCCAGAAAGATGACGGTGCTGTACCCGGCATAGACCCATACGTTGTAAATGATGATGACGACCAGCGCCAGGCCCGGCCCCACCAGCGACGGCGGAACATCTGGCCCAAAGATCAGCCGGAAGATGCCGTTCGGTTCCAGCAGCCAGCTCTGGGCAGGCACCCCCAGCGAGGTCAGCAGTTGGTTGGCCGGCGAACCCGGACGGTGCGAAAACAGCAGCGAAAAAACTGCCGATGTGGCGACAAACGGGGTGATGTATGGCAGAAAGTAGATGATGCGGAAAAAGGATTTGGCGCGGATATTCTGGAACAGCAGCACCGCCAGCCCCAGCCCCAGGATCAACTGCATCGGCACTGAAAAAATCGAATACATCACCGTGACGTTAAAACCCTGCATCACATCGCGGTCTGCTTCGGCCAGCGCAGCGGGCAGTTGAGTAATCAGCAGGTAGGCGCCTATAATCGCCAGAATAACCAGCCCGGCCTTGAGGCTGAAGCGGCGGTCATCGTAATCTGCGACGCCGCGCCGCCATAACCACAGGGCCATCCCCAGCAGCCCCGCCCCGGCGCTGATGAGGATAATCTGCGACCAGATGGGCAGGCTCTCGCCTGCTTCCTGTGCCTCTGTGATGGCAACGTCCATCTCGGCCAGCGTAAGCTGCATCAGCAGCACGCCGCACACCAGCGCGACCAGCGCGGCATAGGCCCGCACAAAATAGAAGCTGCTGCGCTCGGTTTTGATAAAGCGGAAGCTGACGATTAACACCAGCAGGGCTGCCCCCAGCGCCAGCAGCATGATCTGGTGCGCTTCCAGCACTTCCGGAAACTGAAAACTTGCAAAAAATTCGCTGATAAACAACTGCTGCGTCATCTGCTGGCCCCGCAGCCGCTGTGGAACATCCAGCACGATGGGCAGCAGCTTGAAAAACCAGTTGAGGAAAGCGAACAGCCCGGCAGCAGCCACCGCCGCTGTCAGGACATAGAGCAGCCCCTGGCGCTCGCCCTCACTTTCGCGCCACAGCCGCCACAGGGCATAAATTCCGTACAGGATCGCCCCCAGTGCCAGCCAGAAGAAAACGGCATAGGCCAGGTTGCCCAGCGCTTCCACATAAAAATCAAGGCCGCGATAATCCCCGGGGAAGCGTCGCCAGCGGTGCAGGCTGACGAAAAACGCGAACATGACCGGAAACAGGCCGAATACAAAAATAATGATTGCCGCCGGGGCAAGGAACAGGTAGGCCGTGAGGTTTTCCAGGATGACCCGCCCGCGCTGAGAGTTGAAGAGCTTAGGAGTTAAAACCGACATGGATGATCCCATTTTACCGTGTGTCTGGGCAGGGAGATTATAACGGCTTGGCAATACTTTTCAACGAACCATATAGGTTTTATCTGTTTCTTATCCCGAACTTAATCATAACGATAATCCGGGCGGGTAGGGTCGTTTCAGTCTCCGGCGGCGATAGACGCGGCACCGGCCCGGGCTTCTCGATGTTCCAGCCGGGGCACGATCAGCCCCCACAGTACCAGCGGCACCAGGCTGATCGTGCCCATCAGGGCGACCACCTGCCGCACATTCTCTGCCCCGATACTGTCAACCAGCAGGCCTGTAATCAGGATGCTGATGGCGCTGGCAAGCTGAAACCCGGACATATCCAGCGCGAACATGCGCCCCAGAAAACGGTTGGCCACGCTTTTCTGAATGATGACTGAACTATAGGTCCAATTGGCCGAACTGCCCATCGCCCGCAGCATCAGCGCCAGCGATACCAGCGGCAGGGTGGCAGCACCGCCCATCACAAACCAGCCCAGCGTCACCAGCCCATAGCCAACGATGATCAGCCGCCGCATCATGCGCACCGACCCATCATGGAAGCGGTTCAGCAGCAGCGGCCCGGTCACAGAGCCAAGCCCGAAGGCTGCATACATGATGCTGAGTGGGGTGGTGCGGTCATCGCCCATGATGAACAGCGTGGCGGCATAAATCGTCATCAGCGCATCGACATTGCCCAGGCTCTGCCCGGTTTTGACCAGCAGCACCGCCAGAGTCGAGGGATAGCGGGCGATGTAGCGCAGCCCGTCGATGAAGCCTTTGCCAGAATCTGCGCCGGCGGCGGTGATGTCTTCTTCTGCCTGTGCATATTCCGGATGTACCCGGATACGCGTGATGAGCACGGCGGACAGCGTAAACGTGATGGCCGCCACTACATGCGCGGCCTGGGTGCCCAGCAGCGCCGCGACTACCCCGCCCGCCACTGCGCCGGTTGCCAGCATCACTGACCAGGTGATGCTGCTGAGGGTATTGGCCAGCACCAGTTCCTCACGCGGGAGCAGGGTCGGGATCAGCGCGGCACGGCCCGGCTCAAAGACCGCCGAAATGCTCCACTGCGCCACTGTCAGCACATAGATCAGCCACAGGCGGTCTGGCTGAAGCGTGAGCAGCAGCAGCAGCATGACAATCGCCCGACCAATATCGCTCATGATCAGCAGGCGCTTGCGGTTAAAGCGATCCACCAGCACGCCTGCAAGCGGGCTGATGAGCAGCGGCGGCAGGAAGCGCGCCAGCAGAAAGCCGCTGACCGCCAGGCCAGAACCGCCGGAATATTCAGCTACCAGGGCCGAAAGGACGATGGTGTTAAACCAGTCGCCCAGCAGGCTGACGACCTGGGCCAGCCAGAGATGGGCGAAATCCGGGCGTCTGCGCAGGAGTTGAACGTATGCGGCCACCATGCTACTACTTTCCTTATTGAAACAACTTCGATGACTACAATGATTGTTGGTTCATTCTAGCACCAGGTCCCTCTTTAAGATATGACGAACTGAGGTTAAGGCTTGCCGGTGGCGCTTGACAACCAGCTTTTGCCGCCGCTATGATGGGGCCGGTTATGATGTACAGGTCACACATGAATTGATGACGCATCTGTTCTGGATCGGTCTTGGTGGGTTTCTGGGGGCGAACGCACGGTATATCGTGACGGTGTGGATTGCCCAACAGGTCGCCATCCGGACGGACAGCGCGTTTCCGTTTGGTACGCTGATTGTCAACTTCAGTGGGTCCCTGCTGCCGGCCATGTTCATCGTGTGGTCAGCGCGGCAGGTCAGCCTGCCGGACAACCTGCGCCTGCTGGTGGGCACAGGTTTTTTTGGCGCCTACACCATCTTTTCCACATTCGCCAACGAAAGTTTCGCGCTGGCGCAGACGGAGCACTGGCTGGCAGCGGCGGTTAATGTTATCGGTACGAACCTGCTGTGCCTGCTTGGGGTGCTGGTTGGGTTTGTGCTGGCACGCTATTTGTTCACTGTATGAATGGAATGTCTTGAGCGACTGGTTAAAAATCATCCTGCTTGGTATTGTCGAAGGTACGACAGAATTTCTCCCCATTTCCTCCACAGGTCATCTCATCGTTACACAGGCCCTGCTGAACTTTGATGCCGGCATGAACGGCACCTTTGAAATTTTTATTCAGTTTGGGGCGGTGGTGGCGGTGCTGGCCTATTATCGTCATGATCTGCTGCGGCAGGCGCGGGCGCTGCCCGTGCGGCGCGAAACCCAGCGTTTCTGGGCGGGCATCGTTATCGCGGTGCTGCCTGCCGGGCTGCTGGGCATCCTGCTGCTGGGCTGGATCAAGGAGGTTCTGTTCTCGCCGGTGGTGGTGGCCGCTGCGCTCATTGTGGGCGGCCTGATCTTTCTGCTGGTAGAACGGCACTCGCCCGAAGAAGCCCATGCCACAGACGATATCATGTGCATGACCCTGCGGCAGGCATTTCTGGTTGGCGTGGTGCAGATTGCGGCGCTGATCCCTGGCATGTCACGTTCCGGCGCGTCGATTATCGGCGGCATGCAGGCCGGTCTCAGCCGCCGTGCCGCGACTCAGTTTTCGTTCTATCTGGCCATTCCCACCCTGGGTGGGGCCACGCTGGTCGAACTGGTGAGCGTGCTGGCGCAGGTATCGTCCACCCAACTGGTTATGCTGCTGTTGGGGGCGCTGGTTTCCGGGGTGGTGGCCTGGGTGTCGATTGGCTGGCTGCTGCGCTATGTCTCGACCAACACCTTTGTCAGCTTTGGCTATTATCGCATTATCGCCGGCGTGCTCATCCTGCTGGCGGCGCTGGCGGGCATCGTGCAGTAAGCTCTATTATTCCTGTGGTAAAAACTAAGTACAATAAAGTCAAACACGAACACAGGTTATAAAAAACCTGCCCTGCTGTCTGTTGGCGCGGGCAGGTTTGGATGAGTTACTGGAGAGGGTGCTGCGCATGAGTAACCCAAAGGCTCAGCAAAAAATTCTGGTGGTCGAAGATGAGCAGTCGCTGCGTAAAGATATTATTGAAATGCTCAGTTATGAGGGCTTTGAAGTTATTGGGGCAGAAAACGGGCGAATCGGGATTGAACAGGCCCGCGAGCATCTGCCGGATTTAATTGTATGCGACATCATGATGCCGGAGCTGGACGGCTATGCAGTGCTGCAGGAACTGCGCAAGGAAACCCGCACAGCCGCCATCCCGTTTATTTTTCTGACCGCCCGCACTGACAAAATGGATCGCAGGCAGGGCATGGAGCAGGGCGCGGATGATTACCTGACCAAACCCTTTGCCGTGCGCGAACTGCTGAAAACGATTGAGACACGTCTGAAAAAGCGCGATGTGGTGCGGCAGGATGCAGAACGCCGCAACGAGGCCCTGCGCAGCAATATCATCCTGTCCATGCCGCACGAGCTGCGCACGCCGCTGACGGTGATTTTAGGATTCTCCGACATTCTGATCGCCGATCATGAGGTGATGGAGCGCGAGCGCATTGGCGAAATGTCGCAGCACATCAACAAAGCGGCCATGCGTCTGTATCATCTGGTGGAAAATTATCTCGTTTATGCGCAGATCGAAATTGCCGTCAACGATCCCTCCTTTACCGATGCGGCCCGCGCCAGTGTGACGCCTCAGCCTAAGGTGGTCATCGAAGATCAGGTGATCCAGAAAGCCCAGGCGCATGATCGCGAGGCGGATCTTCAACTGGAAATTGCCGACCTGGAACCGCTGCGCATTCTGGAAGATTATCTGAAAAAGCTGGTCGAAGAGCTGGTCGATAACGCCTTTAAGTTTTCCGAAAGCGGCCAGCCCGTACAGGTGACGCTGGCGAGGCAGGACAATATGGCAGTGCTGCACGTTGTCGATCAGGGCCGGGGGATGACGCCTGAACAGGTGACGGATGTAGGCGCTTATATGCAGTTCAACCGCCGGTTTTACGAGCAGCAGGGGTCCGGGCTTGGCCTGACGATTGCGCGCCGTATTGCGGAAATCCACGAAGGCAGCCTGACAATCCAGAGCGTGCCGAACCAGAAGACCATCGTTACGGTGGCGCTGCCGCTGGCCTGAACCAGCTAATTTCGACAATTCGCTTGCCCGTAAAACCGCCTGATGGTAGACTGACTGTGGAAAATGTGCACAGGCCTTCTGCTTACAGAAAGGGCGCTTCGATGCTAGAACAGTTCAGGAAACGCGGGCTTTTTGCGGCGGCATGCCTGGTGGCCCTGCTCCTGGTGACGGGCTGTTTTCAATCGGCTGGTGAAAGTCTTCAGGCTACCAGTGTCGCCCAGGGGGGCGCGACATTTACCCCCACGCCTTCTGTAACCCCCACCGAAGCAGCCACTGAAGAAGTAACAGAGCCTGTCGAAGAAGAAACCGAACCCCCGCTGGATGTTTTCCCATTCCCGGAAATTACGGAAACGCCGGAAGCGGGTATTTTCCCGCAGGACGTGGATGAGGGCGATGGTATCCAGCAGGATGCCAGCGTGCCGGAGCAGATTGAAGATCCGGAAATGACGGCCACCGCGCTTATCCAACGTGCTACCGAGCGGGCTGCTCTCGAAATGACGATGACGGCGGAAGCGATTGCCACGCCTGTCGTGCCGACCATTCCTCCGCCAGAGATTACGCCAACCGTGCCCATCGAAGTGCCGACCAGCCCACCACCCAGCGGCGGTACCTGTGTCCATGTGGTGCAGCGGGGCGAGAATCTGTTCCGTATCTCCCTGCGCTATGGCACCACAGTGCATGTGCTGCAGGACCTGAACGGCATCGCCAATATTCACCTGATCCTGGTGGGTCAGCAGTTGGTCGTGCCGAACTGTTCTGGCGGCCCGGGTGGGCCGAATGTGCCGCCGCCACCACCGGGCGGAGGCCGCATCCATGTCGTGCGCCAGGGCGAGAATCTGTTCCGCATCTCCCTGACATATGGCGTGCCGCTGGCATCGGTCCTGGCTGCCAACCCGCAGATCACCAATCCTAACCTGATCTACATCGATCAGCAGATTGTGATCCCATAGCTGCATATGTCTGCATCCCGTTCACGCGAGATTTACAACGGCAGGATTCTCCGGCTTGCCGTGCAGGATATTCGCCTGTCAGATGGTCGTTCCGTCAAACGGGAACTGATCGAGCATGCCGGGGCGGTGGCGGTGGTCGCACTGATTAGCCAGCAGGATGTGCTGCTGGTGCGTCAGTTCCGCGTGGGGGCGGGGGATTCGCTGTATGAAATTCCGGCAGGCATTCTGGAACCCAACGAGGAGCCGCGTGCCTGTGCTATCCGTGAACTGCGCGAGGAAGTGGGCTATCAGCCCGGCAGGCTGGAAGCACTGGGCGGGTTTTATCCCTCGCCCGGCTATAACACCGAATATATTCACCTGTACCTGGCAACAGCGCTGACCCAGGCGCCCTTACCGCCGGATGAGGATGAAACGGTGGAGGTGGTGCGCCTGCCCCTGACAGAAGCCGTGAAGATGATTGACCGGCAGGAGATTGTAGATGGCAAGTCGATTATCGGGCTGCTGCGGGTGGTGCGGCACCTGGGGCTGACCCCCTGAAACTTCTGTTGTGACCAATGGAGTACGGAGCAGGGGTGGATGCATAGCGCATCTACCCCTGCTTTTTTGTGGCTTCAGGCGTGTATTTCGGCCAGGGCTTCCCGCACCAGAGTTCTCACCCGCGCCTCAAAATCATCATCGACGTTGTTGGTGCCATAGACCTCATGGAAGCGGTGGGCATCGCCGGGCCGCGACAACCCTAGCTGCTGCCGCAGATCGACCAGTTTGTCGATCTGGTGGGCGGGCAGGGGGATGATATTGCCCAACTGGTGCGCCATGTACATGATTTTGGCGCTGTGCTCCAGCGTTTCCAGCCGCATGTAGGCATCCCAGACATTTTCGGCCACCGTCAGCGACCCGTGATACGCCAGCATCAGCCCGTCATGTTCGCGGATCAGATCGCGAATCGCATCGCGATTTTCGGCGCTGGCCGGGGTAGCATAGGGTGTGGTCGGGATGACTCCCAGGATAATGATGGCTTCCGGGACGACGCATTTATCGAAGCCTATCCCCGCAATCGTCAGCGCGACGGCATGAGGCGGGTGTGCATGCACCACCCCCTGCACATCTTCCCGCTGTTTATAGCATTCCAGATGCATCAGAATTTCGGAGGTCGGCTTCAGGTGGGCGTTGGCCGGGGTTCCCCGGTCAACCCGGTTGCTGTCCAGATCAACCACAATGAGCTGATCTGGCGTCATAAAGCCTTTGGCAAGGCCGCTGGGGGTGCATAGGATGCGGTCTGGCCCCAGCCGGGCGCTGATATTGCCGCTGGTGGCGTCGATGTAGCCATTGCGGTACATCAGACGGCCAATTTCACAGATTTGCTCTCGCAGTGCTTCCTCGTTCATCTAAAACCTTTCGGCGCGCATACCCCGGACTGCGCTTGTCGGGTGCGGCGCCTGCTAAGCACCTATGTGCTGCAACACGATCAACGTTATGTGCCTGTCGTGACAGCAAACGGCAGAACTCACCCCGGTTTGATGCCACCAAACAGCGCTAATTCAAACACTCTGAGATAACAATCTACTTCAATAAAACCAATATCGCGCAGCCACTCGCACTGTAATTGCAGGGGGGCCAGGATATTCGCGGCTTTGTCCTGGCGCTGGTGAAATTCCTCCGCGACCTGTTCATAGGTTTTGCTGCTGCCGGTCTTCTGGCTGTGGGCGTACATCAGGTCCACCAGCAGCGCATCAAACAGGCTTTCGGCCCAGGCCGACTGCGGCGCGACGTGTTCCAGGTTGAGAAACACGCCGCCGGGTTTGAGCAAATCATAAATTTCGCGATAGATGCGCTGCTTGTGGGAATCCGGCTGGTGATGGATGGAAAAGCCGGAGACCACCGCATCGAACGGGGCGTATTGTTCGATCTGGGCCGTCCATGCCGGCTGGCCGTAATCCTGCTGGATGCAGCGTGCCCGGCTGCCATAGGGCGCCAGTTTCGCCCGGGCCGCTTCCAGCATCGGCGCGGAAAAATCCACAAACACGCCGTTGGTGGCCGGGAACCGGGCCAGCAGCGCGCCACCCAGTACCCCATCGCCACAGCCCAGATCAAGAAAGGACTGCGGGTTGGGCTGTGCGGCCTGTATCACCCGCAACATGATGTCGATCTGTTCGGCGGCGAGGGGAATCGCCCCCCGCACGCCATCCAGAAAAGCCTGAGACACACTGGCAGACTGCCAGACTGTATCCTTTGCTTTCATCGTTACTGTGCTTCCTCGATTACATGCGCCAGGATCAGCAGCGGCACGCTGGCCCGGCTGACCGGCTGGCCTTCTGCATCCGTAATATCTTCCAGTTCGCCGTCGCCATAACGCACCATCACCGACGGCGTCCCCGTCACTTGTGATGCCTGCGCCAGTTCGACATCGGTAAAGACCTGGCCCGCGTCCTCCTGAACACACTGCACCATCGCCTCGTAGTCGATGTCTGCGCGGGTGGCGAAGGTCAGCGGGGTGAGGGTGTTAAATCCAGCGGCGGTCAGTTCATACATCACATCATGGGCGTGCCAGAAGCTGCCCGGGTTCAGAATCTCCGCACATTCGACCATCGCAGCCGTCAGCGGCGAGAGATCCGGATTGACCACCGGGAAGAAGCGATACTCAAATTTTGCCTGTCCGGTGGCGACGTATTCCCGGATCAGTTCCTGTACGGTGCCATGATAGGTCTGGCAGTGGGGGCACATGAAGTCCGCGAATTCAACGATGGTAACCGGCGCGTCCGGGTCGCCCAGCACAAAGCCGCCATCTTCCGTGCGCGACTGTGGAATGGCGCTGTAGTCGATGGCGTCCTGTGCAGCGGCAGTTTCTTCCTCACCGCAGGTCTCGCGCAGCGCGGCCAGTGAATCATCCAGCATATCCAGAATCAGGACCACTTCCTCGCGAGTCAGCGTTTCTTCGGACAGGCTGTCTGCGGTGGCCGTGAAGATCTGGCTCAGGGTGCCCACATTGCACCCGGCCGGCAGGGCGCTATCTGCGGCGGCCTCTGTGGTGGCTTCTTCGGTGGCTTCCTGTGCAAAAACCGGCACGGCCGTCATCAGCAGAACTGCCAGCATTACGATAAATCGAACCATGTCATTCTCCTCGGAAATTGTCGTTACGGTAAAAACGCCACGCAAGCTGTACACCAAAGCGCGAATTACGGTGGAGGATTCCGGTGATGTCGCTGTGCATCTGCGGGATAATCACCTGCCGGATTTTCTGTGCTTCCTTCAGGGCCGCGCCGGTAATTTCGAGCGCCGCTTCGATGTTGGATACATCGCCTGTAAAGAAGATCAGCCCTTTGCCGCCCAGGCCATCCGCCAGACGCAGCTCCATGAGCGCCACTTCCGCGCCCTTGACGCCTGCGTCCGCTGCGTGGATGGCCGCCGGGACGGTCCGGGTCTCGACAATACCAACCGCTGTAGAGGTCTGTTCCAGGGCGCTGGTGCTGCGCCGGCCTGCCAGAGCACGCACCACCGCCGGGGCGACTGCTGGCAGAAAGATGTGATCCGTCAGCGCATCCGCCGCGACCTGCAAACCGGCTTTCAGCGCTTCTTCCACCTCTGCCACCGGCCCGCCCAGCAGGACCAGCAGGTTGCCCGGTTGTACGGTCCCGGCCTGGACCACATCAACTTCTGCGCGTTTGACCATAGCATCTGCGGATTCTATGCCAGCGGCGATGCTGCTGAATTCCAGCAGCGCCAGCGCCGGCTCGATGATGTGGCTTGTATCATTGGCCTGGGTCACGATAGGCGGGTCCTGATGCATGCGAAGTCGCTTAACCTCGTACGACTATAACATGAGTCAAGGGTGACGGGTAGCGCCGTTCAAAACTGAAACATACGACAGATGTAACCCGCTGCGTCTGAATGCTACAATGGCAGCGGTGAAGCCTGGTAAAGACGATATTTCGGAGGGGGCCTGCCTGTGCCTGAGAACGTCATTGTCACCCGCATCAGCCCGCCAGTCAGCAGCGATTCGCTTAATGCCCTGTTCGCGGCGGCCTGGGAAAATCATGTGGTGCGGGATTTTGAGCCGGTGCTGAATCGCAGCCTGCTGTATGTGTGCGCCTTCCGGGGGGATGCATTGGTAGGCTTTGTCAACGCAGCCTGGGATGGCGGCCTGCACGCCTTCCTGCTGGATACAACCGTGCATCCGGATGTTCAGCGGCGCGGTGTGGGGGTGCAGGTGGTGCAGGCGGCCATCGTGGCGGCGCACGAACGCGGCATTGAATGGCTGCATGTCGATTATGAGCCGCATCTGCGCGAATTTTATGCCCGCTGCGGTTTTGTGCTCACCGAAGCCGGGCTGATGAACCTGAAGCGCTAAACCGCAGGCGCAATCAGACGATGCGGAAGCCATCCTTCAGGGCGCAGCGGCGCAGGCGGCTGAAGCTGCGGCAGGTCGTCATGCCTTCGCCGGTGGGGCTGGCGATGGTGAACGAGGTGTAGCCTTCGCCCCCCATGCCCAGGCCGGTAAAGCTCGGCCCGTTCTTGACGAAGATAGAGCAGTCCATCGCGCGTGCCATGTCGGTCATGTGGTCGATATGCTTGCTGTGCATCACGGCGGTATGGCGGAAGCCGTGTTCGCTGTCAACCGCCAGTTCAATCGCGGCGTAGACATTGGGCACCGGCACCACCGGCATAATCGGCATCATCTGTTCGGACCACACCAGTTGATGATCCGGCTCGACCACTGCCACCACCTGCCGCACCTCATCGCCCACGTTGATACCAATTTCCTTCAGCAGCACGCGCGCGTTCTGTCCGATAAATTCCTTGTTCATGACGCCCGGTTTGCCCGCGCCGCGATCTTCAGTGAAGATGGATTTCATCAGCCGCCGGAGCTGCCACGAACTGATGAGATAACCCCCGTGCCGCGTCATGGCCGCCACCAGGTCATCCACAACTGATTCAACGGCGATGCAGGTCTTTTCTGTGGTGCACACCAGGTTATTATCGAAGCTGCCGCCGCGCACGACATCGCGCCCGGCCTGCTCGATATCGGCTGTTTCGTCCACCACCACCGGCGGATTGCCCGGCCCGGCACACACGGCCCGTTTGCCGCTTTTCATGGCCTGCCGCACCACCCCGATTCCCCCGGTCACGGCCAGCAACCGCACCCGCCGGTGTACCATCAGCGCCTGGGCGGATTCAATCGTCGGTTCAATCACACACGTCAGCAGGTTGGGCGGCCCGCCGGCATTCTGGATCGCCCGGTTCAGCAGTTGGATGGTGTAGGCAGTACACTGGCTGGCGCTGGGGTGTGCGTTAAACACGACAGCATTCCCGGCGCTGACCATGCTGATGCTGTTATTGATGGCGGTGCTGGTCGGGTTGGTGCTGGGCGTAATCGACGCGATGACGCCATAGGGGGCATATTCCACCAGCGTCAGGCCGTTGTCGCCGGTCCAGGCGGCGCTGTCCAGAAATTCCGGTCCCGGTGTTTTGGCGGCGGTCAGCAGGTTTTTCTGGACCTTGTCCTCATAGCGGCCCATGCCGGTTTCTTCATGCGCCATCTGGGCCAGCACCTGGGCATGTTCGCGGGCGGTGGCACGCATGGCCGCCACCATCTGGCGGCGGCGTTCCAGCGGCAGCGCCTGCAACTGCTCGAAGGCTTCCTGCGCGGCAGCAACGGCGCTGTCCGGGTCCGGGAACATGCCATCGCCGGGACGCGGGTCGAATGGGATATGCTGTGGTGCGCGCTGCGTTGGGGCGGCCAGCGGATCTGCGTCCCCCAGCTCGCGCATCACATACTCAATCAGGCTGCTAATGCGCGCATCATCCAGCGGCTGCGAATCCATAGACCCCACCTTTCCATTCCAATCACATGGCGTGCCAGAGACCAGCGCGGCGGCATGACTCTGTACAGGCGTAAATTTTCTATGGTGTCTACTATACCGCAGGTAAGCTAAAAGTGAAGGTAGTGAACCTGCCATTGGGGGTGCTGCCAGCGGTAAAATCGCCCGCATGGGCTTTGGCAACGGCGTAAACAAAGGGCAGCCCCAGCGCGACACTGGTGCGCGCCCCGGCCTGGCGGCGCTCCCACTGAGAGGCGCGGTGCATGATCTCCTGCTCGAAGCCGGGCTGAATCGGGCGTCCGGTATCCGTCATGCGCAGCACCACCGACTCGTTTTCGTGCGTGGCGCTGATGCGCAGTTTGTCGCTGCGCACGGTAAACTTCATCACGTTGTCGATCAGCGACGACATCACCCGCTGCAGCAGTTCGTAATCTGCCTGCACCATCAGCGGCGTGTCCGGCAAATCCACCGCCACATCCAGCCCTTTGGTGCTCAGGTTATAGGACTCTTTTTCAAGCCCATCCCGCACCACCTGGCTGAAATCCAGCAGCGTCGTTTGCAGGTCATAACACCCCAGTTCCAGGCGCGGCAGATCCACCAGCGTGCTGACAAGGTTCAACTGGCGATAGGCGGCATGCAGCGCGCCTTCCATCAGCCGCCGGGTAGATTCTGGCGTGCCGTCTTCTTCCTGGAAGGAAAGCATCACTTCCAGGCTGCTGATGATGACGCTGATGGGGCTTTTGAGATCGTGCGACAGCAGCGACGATGCGCCGATGGTATCTGCAATCGTCTGGCCGAACAGCGGGCCTTCGGCCAGCAGGCGGCCGTTGGGCGTGCGCGGCGTGTGCAGCCATGCGCACAGGTCGGCCCAGTTGATCGGCTCCTCCAGCACAAGATCCGCCCCGGCCAGCAGCGCAGCCTGCCGCAGTGCCGTTTCTCCCTGGTTGAGGGCGACAATCGTGGTGGTTCCGTTCAGGGCTTTGCGCAGGCTGCCGCAGGCCTGCACCCCGTTGAGTTCCGGCGTGGCGATATCGACCAGCACAGCCGCAGGCGCCTTGCTCTGGGTCAACTGCAGCGCCTCGTCTGCGCTGGGCACGACACTGAGGGTATAGCCGCGCTCCTGCAGGCGAATGCCCACCGGTTCGAGCGCATTCGGCGAGGGTTTTGCGACCAGAATGAGATAGCGGCTCACTGTTTTAGCTCCACAACTTCATAAGTGGTCACTGCTTCGACCCGGTTTTTGACATGCAGTTCGCCAATCGGATGCACAACCACATAATCCTTGACCTGATCGTAAGTGGCATGGCTGATGAGAATCTGGTTGTGGCGGCTGAGTCCCTGCAAACGCGCTGCCAGATTGATCGTATCGCCCACAGCGGTAAAATCCATAATCTGATCTGTGCCAACATTGCCGACGACGGCTTTGCCGGTATGGATGCCAAAGTTAATGCACATGCGCTGTTCCGGGGCCAGGCTTTCATGAAATTCCGTCAGGGCCTCGCGGATCGTCACCGCCGCCTGCACCGCATACAGGGCATGATTCTCCTGGGGCAGCGGGGTATTAAACAGCGCCATCACGCCATCCCCCAGAAACTTGTCAATCGTGCCGTTGTGTTCCAGGATCAGGCTGACTACCAGATTATGATAACGATTGAGAATACTCAATAGCGCTTCCGGGTCAATCTGTTCCGAAAGGCCGGTGAACCCTTCCAGGTCCGCAAACAGCACCGTAATTTCCTGAAGTTTGCCGCCCAGTTTGACCTGGCCGGGGTCTTTCAGCATCTGGTCCACGACCGAACTATGCACATAACGCTCGAAGGTGCGCTGTAACATCTGCTGTTTTTCGCGCAGTTCGTCCGATTCGTTTTTGGCTCGCAGACGAGTTTCGACACGGGCCAGCAGTTCGCGCGGGCTGTAGGGTTTGCTCAGGTAATCATCCGCGCCAACTTCGAGGCCGTGTACACGATGTTCGACATCGCTCTGCGCGGTCAGCATCAGGATAGGAATCTGGGCGGTCTCTGCGTGCGATTTCAGCACGGCACATACATCAAAGCCGTTCATGCCCGGCATGTCGATATCCAGCACGATCAGGTCAGGCAGTTGGGTCTGGGCCGTTTGCAGCGCGCTGGGGCCATCATAAGCAGTGATCACGTCTAAACCGATGGTGCTCAGAATGTCTCTGGCAAGCTGCCGCATTTCCGGGTTGTCTTCGGCAACCAGAACCTTCATGGTGTATCCCTGCTAGCTGAGGTGCATATCAAGTTTGTTGGCCAGTGCCCGAAAATTAATCGGCTTGGACAGGTAATCATCGCACCCGGCAGCCAGTGCCCGTTCCCGATCTCCGATCAGCGCGTGGGCTGTCAGCGCGATGATGGGGATGTGTTCCAGTTTGGCGTTTTCCTTGATCTGTCGGGTTGCATTCCAGCCATCCAGGCGCGGCAGAGACAGATCCATCAGGATCAGGTCCGGGCATTCCGCCTCTGCCATCGCGACACCCTCTTCTCCGTCAACGGCCTTCAGCACCGTATAATTCAGTGATGTCAGGATGTCGCAGATGAGAATCATGTTATCCGGGTTATCTTCTACAACCAGAATACGACTGCTCATAAACTGCCCATCTTTGATATGTGCGGCTTTTATTAATTTTACTGCCGTTTTGCGCAGGATAGGTGTGAGATTACTCTTGCTACAGGAATTATAGCATGGCCGGCAGTTGGTGAAGCTGTTCTGGCTTGAGGAATTCCGGAATTTTTATGAAGCCGGGGCCGCTATTCGGATTTGGTATAGGCGATTGTGCCCTCCACCTGCCAGGTGTCCACAATCGCGATGATGATGGCATCGACAGGGCGGTTGTCCGTTGGTCTGGTCTGCCGGGCCGGGCTGCCTGTGGCGACAAGGACAAGCTCTCCCTGGTCTGCCCCCAGGATGTCCACCGCGACCACATAGGTGGTGGTCGGGGTGGTATCCGTATTGAGTTTGCGAACAATGCGCAGGGTCAGGCCTTCCATGTTGTCGGTTTTGCGGGTGGCGACCACTGTGCCCATGACTTCGCCAATGAACATAGGGGTTACTCTTTGCGCCCGCTGGGGTTTTCGCGCCCGGTGACGCCCTCGATGGCGGCCAGTGCTGCGCCATACCCGGCCATAATATCGCGTTCTTCGCCACCCAGGTAGACACGCCCAAAACTGCCGAAGGCTGTCACTTCCAGAATGTTGATTTCGGCGGCTTTTTCGGCCTCGTTGGCGGCCAGCGCGGCATAGCCTGCCGGTTCCACTTCCAGCACGTACAGCGTCTGCCCGGCCAGGATCATCTGGCCATGGCGCATGCGGTTGATTAACTGGGTCTGGTGCGCGTCGATGTTGCGGATAATCTGGCTGGAGACAATGCGCGGCTTCAGCCGGTCATCTTCGGCCACGCCCAGCGCTTCCAGGATGGCTTCGCCCGCGGCCCGCGCTTCAGATTGTTCTGTCGAATGCACTTCCAGCAGGCCGTACAGGCGCTCTACGATCTGGAGGCCCGGGCGCACATTGGTCGATTTGAGGGCTACATCGGTAATGCGGTTAATTTCAATGCCCGGCGAAATTTCAATCCACAGCGACGCATCGCCCGGCAGTGGCAGAAACCCCCTGGCGACAGTGCCCAGAAACGCGGCGTGCTGTGGTTGCAGACTATCAAGAAAAACATAACTGCGCAGATCAACGGTCACAGGATCGATCTCCCTGAAGCATCTAACTGGGGCCAGTATAACATCATTGGCGCCACTATGCCGCTTATTGGAGTGCGTTGGCCGGAAAGCGTAACTGGTGGAGCAGGCCCCAGTCCTGCGGCGGCCAGTACCGGATCAGGGCTTCGCCGATGACATGTTCGCGTTTGATGGCATCAAAGCGGCGCGAATCGCGGCTGTGATTGCGGTTGTCGCCCATCACAAAATATTCATCCGGCCCCAGGGACGTGGTCTGTGCCCCACAGGAACTGGGCCGGCAGGCCTCGTTGATGTAGGGTTCTTCCAGCAGGCGGCCGTCGATGTAGACCTGTGTATCGCGGATTTCCACCGTTTCGCCCGGCAGCCCAATCACTCGCTTAATCAGCGGTGGGTCCACCCCGGGGCGATCCGGCGATTCAAAAACGATAATATCGCCGCGCTGCGGGTTGGCGATCATGTAATTAATGCGGCTGACGATCACGCGCTGCCCGGTATAGAAGTTTGGCTCCATGCTGGGGCCTTCGACATAAAACCGGACGCTGGCCAGATCCGCCAGGGCATACAGCGAGACGACCAGTACAATGGTTTCGATCAGCTCGTAAAGGAATCCCCGCCGCCGCAGACGTGGACGGGGCCTGGAAAGGGTTTGTTCTGCCATGGTGGCTCCTGTGTTAGAGGTGAACACTCTGCTACGGTTAAAACCGTGCAGCTTCTGAACGACGCTTGTCCTTATCGGCGCTATTTGGCGCAGACAGCGGGACTACGTTACCGTTCACGGATGTGACCCATCCGGCTCGACTTAAAACGTTGATTGCCGCGTTGTGGTCTCTGTCGAGCGAGAGACCACAATCGCATTCTACCCACCTGTCGGATAAGGTGAGGTTTTCAAAAACAGCACCGCAGTTGGAGCAGGTTTTGGACGTATAGGCAGGATTCACAAAGACAATCTCACGACCAGCACTTTCAGCCTTGTACGTGAGAAGTTCCTTGAAGATGCTCCAGCCACTGTCCAGGATGCTCTTGCTGAGGTGCTTGTTGCGTACCATGTTGTTGATTTTCAAATCTTCCAGCGCGATACCATCATAGCCCTGTACCAGCGCATAGGTGAGCTTGTGCAGGTAGTCCCGACGCTGGTTAGCGACAAGTTCCTGCTGTCGCTGTACGGCACGGAGGGCTTTCTGCCGGTTCTTGCTACCACGTTGGGCACGGGCCAGCTTGCGCTGTTTGCGGCGCAGATCAGCCTGTGCCTGGCGGTAGTATTGTGGGTTATCCACCCTGTCGCCGTTGCTGGTGGTTATCATCGCGCTGATGCCCATGTCCAGGCCGATCACCCGCCCTGTCTTTTCCAGCGGTTCTGGTTCCGGCATCTCGCAGGCAAAGCAGGCGTACCAGCGACCACTCTTGTGCAAGATACGAACCGTTTTGATTTTTGCACCTTCGGGAATAGGCCGATGCCAGCGCACAGGAACGCGACCAACACCAAACAGTTTCAGCCGCTTTCCGTCCAACCGAAAACCGTTGCCGTATTCCTTGAAGCCAAAGCTGTTGAACCGTTGGTGACCTTTGAAACGTGGATAGCCCGGCTTCTCACCCGCCTTGGCGCGGCGAAAGAAGCCTTGAAAGGCTTTGTCCACATCTGCTGCCACAATCTGCAAGACATGGCTGTGAACCTGCTGCGCCTGCGGAAACGTCGCCTTGTAGTGTTTGACCTGTTGAAGCTGTTCCTTTTTGGTGACGCTGCGCTGCTCAAGCTTGTAGACCCACTTCCGTTCGCCAATGCACATGTTGTAGAAGTGGCGTGCGACATTCAGATTCAACCACAGGTTGCGTTCCTGGGACTTACCTGGATAGAGGCGGTATTTGAAGGTTTTAATCATCACACGCCTTTCTGAGCAGCAATAGGTCCAGTTCGGTTGAAACCAGCGAGAAACCCGCCTAACCTCTACGATTGAAATCGTGAGGCTTGCGGCGGGTTAAATTCGGTCATGGGGCGC
>CAZQIY010000020.1:34561-75466 GCA_964593565.1 uncultured Anaerolineaceae bacterium | reverse complement strand
CCAGGCTGAAGGCCATCACGCCGATAATCCAGCGCCGGGGCGGGCAGGCACAGGCTACCACCAGCGCGAACAGGACCACCACGCCCCACTGCAGCGCGGCTGATGCTGCGACTTCCGGGTGCGCGTCGCGCTGGTAGGCCCACGCCTGCGAGGCAAATCCCCATACCGCCAGCGCCAGCAGGGCCAGCGCCCACAGGCGGCGCATCGCATCGCGCCGCAGATCGTGGAAGCCGGGCAGCTTCAGTGCCTGCCAGCAGCCCACCGCCAGCAGCATTGGCAGCAGAATCAGAAAGCGCATGACATACAGCGGTGGCAGAAGCGGCGGGTACGCCGGCAGGCGATACCACACCGGGATGAGTGCGAAAGTAAGCAGGATACTGGCGTGCAGCAGTCTGTAAGGCCATGTGGTGGGCATAGCGGTCTCGTGATTGATGCCGATTCATACCGAAATTTTACCTTAAGCAGGCTGAATGTCACTTGTTATACCCCCGGGGGTATGTTAAGATACCCTCAGGGGTATATCATGGAAGGAAGTGCATATGCAGGATAAGATTAGCCTGGAGGCGGCGGAAGCGCTGCGCTGCGAATATAACACCCGGACACTGCACCGCATCCACCGTATACAGGGGCAGCTTGCGGCCCTGGAACGCATGATTGAAGCGGATGAGGGCACCTGTGAAGAGCGCGTCATTCGCGCCAGAGCCGTAGAAAAAGGCATGACCAGCCTGATTACGCATCTGGTCGAGTGCTATCTGGACAATACGGCGCGTTATGATATGGAAACCGACCCCGAACAGGCAACACGCGATCTGAAGCGTATTTTTGACCTTTTGAATCATTGATGGTGAAAGGACTTCTGTCCTGATGGCAACTCAGGAGTTACAGCAGATTACCCTGCCGGTGACTGGCATGACGTGCGCCGCCTGTGTGCGCAATGTCGAGCGCGCCCTGATCCGCACCGACGGGGTGGAATCCGCCAGCGTGAATATCGCGACTGAGCGGGCCACAGTCAGCTTTGACCCGGCACGCACCGGCACTCAGACGCTGATTAAGAATATCGAAAACGCTGGTTATGGCGTCGCGCAGGCCACGCTCGACCTGCCTATTACCGGCATGACGTGCGCCGCCTGCGTGCGCAATGTCGAACGTGCCATCAACCGGCAGCCCGGCATCCTGGATGTGAATGTGAATCTGGCGACGGAAAAGGCCAGCGTCACCTATCTGCCAGGCAGTGTGCGCCGGGCGGACCTGGTAAAAGCGGTTGAGGACGCCGGCTATGGCGTGGTCGATGTCAGCGGGGCGGAAGCGCCGGAAGACGCCGAACGCGCCGCCCGGCAGGCGGAGATCGACCGGCAGAAGCGCCTGGTGCTGATCGGGGCCGCGTTCACTCTGCCGCTGTTTCTGATCAGCATGGCGCGCGATGTGGTGATGGCGAGCCTGGCGGGGGGTGCGCCCGCAGCCGGGCATGGCATGGGCATGAGCGCACCCACAGACCCGGCGCTGGGCTGGCTGCTGTGGGCTGGCTGGCCGTTTGTGTTTGGCCTGCTGGCGACCCCGGTGCAGGTGATTGTCGGCAGGCAGTATGTCGTTGGTGCGTGGAAATCGCTGCGCAACGGCGCGGCCAACATGGATGTGCTGATCGCGATGGGATCGCTGGCGGCCTATCTGTACAGCGTCGCGGTGCTGGTTGGCATCGTGTTCGGCCTGACAGACGTGATCGGCGATCATGTTTATTTTGAAACCGCCGCCGTCATCCTGACTCTGATTACCCTGGGCAAGCTGCTGGAAGCGCGTGCCAAAGGCCGCACCAGCGAGGCCATCAGGAAGCTGATGGGCCTGGCCCCCAGAACGGCTACGCTGCTGCGCGATGGCGACGAGGTGACGGTGCCGGTGGATGATCTGGTGGTGGGCGATCAGATTCTGGTGCGCCCGGGCGAACGTATCCCGGTGGATGGCGTGGTGGTAGATGGCCGGTCCAGCGTGGATGAATCCATGCTGACGGGCGAAAGCCTGCCGGTGAACAAGAGCACTGGCAGCCCGGTGATCGGGGCGACGGTGAACAAGCAGGGCCGTCTGGTGATCGAGGCGACACATGTCGGCGCGCAGACCGCGCTGGCACAGATCGTCCGTTTGGTCGAGCAGGCGCAGGGGTCTAAAGCGCCCATCCAGCGCGTAGCGGATCGGGTCTCTGGCGTGTTTGTGCCGGTGGTGCTGGTGCTGGCGCTGCTGACGTTTCTCGGCTGGCTGTTGATCGGACAGGTGGGCTTTACGGCGGCGCTGGTGAATGCCGTCGCCGTGCTGGTGATCGCCTGTCCCTGTGCGTTGGGGCTGGCGACGCCTACCGCGATTATGGTCGGCACGGGCAAAGGGGCGGAACTGGGCATCCTGTTCAAAAACAGCGCCGCGCTGGAAAACACCCATCATCTGCAGGTGATCGCGCTGGACAAGACCGGCACTATCACGCGGGGCGAGCCGGATGTGACCGATGTGATCCCTGCGCCGGGGTATAGCGATGCCGACCTGCTGCGGCTGACGGCCAGCGCGGAACGCGGCAGTGAGCATCCGCTGGGGCAGGCCATCGTGCGGGCCGCCCAGCAGTATGATCTGGCGCTGGAACAGCCGGAAGGTTTCGAGTCGGAGACAGGCCGGGGCATCCGGGCGATGGTGGACGGACGGCAGATTCTGGTGGGCAATCTGCGCTTTCTGCGCGAGGCGCAGGTCCCGGTGGATGATGAACGGCTGGACAACCAGCTTGAATCGCTGCAGGGGCGGGGCCGCACCGCGACTCTGGTCGCCGTTGATGGGCAGGTCGCCGGGGTGATCGGCATTGCAGATACCATCAAGCCCGGTTCGCAGGAGGCGGTGGAAGCGCTGCAAAATCTGGGGCTGGAGGTGGTGATGATTACCGGCGACAACGCTCTGACGGCTCAGGCGATTGCCAGCGAGGCTGGTATCCGGCGGGTGCTGGCGGATGTGCTGCCGGGCGATAAGGCCGACGCCGTGAAGCAGCTCCAGGCCGAAGGGAAACACGTGGCGATGGTTGGTGATGGCATCAACGACGCCCCGGCGCTGGCCCAGGCCGATGTCGGCATGGCCATTGGCACCGGCACAGATATCGCGATGGAAGCATCAGATGTCACCCTCGTCAGCGGCGATCTGCGCGGGGTAGAACGGGCGATCCGCCTGAGCAAGCTGACGATGCGCACCATCTACCAGAATTTGTTCTGGGCGTTTATCTACAACATCATCCTGATTCCGGTGGCGATGGCGGGCCTGCTGGTCCCCATGCTGGCCGCCGGGGCCATGGCCTTCAGCAGCGTGTTTGTCGTCAGCAACAGCCTGCGCCTGCGCGGGAAGCGAATCACGGGGGAAGAGCGCGCCGCATCCCAACAGGTTGAGATGCAGCCTGCCCGGGTGAACATCGTCGACTAACCCCGACATTCTTCTTTCATATTAAAGAGGGCAGCGCTGATTTCACAGGCTGTCCTTTTTTATGGGTAATTTGCAGGAGCTTCTTAAAAAAACCAATATGCGCGCAAATGCAATCTGGCTTTGGCTTGCAGGTGGCTCATAAAGCGATTCATGCGAAGAAATTCATCCAGCTCAGCTTCTTCTTCTGTGCTCAGGTTACCCTGACGGTTTTTTTCCAGCAAGTCACTCATCCGAGCCTGCAATGGTTCCGGTGGATGGTAGGCAACAATTTCCTCAGCAGAAGGTGACGAAGCCAGAAATGTGATCAACTCGTCAAATGGAATGTTTACCGCTGGTATCATCATGCAATCCCTTACCTTATGATGATCATATTATACCCGGCTTAATTTGCCGCTGCGCGATATTTCGATCAGCCTCACGAGCACGATTTCTGGGATGCGAGAGACATTACTTTGGTTTCAGTTCGCTTTCATCTGAGGGGATTGGTATTCAGGCGTGTATTATGCATCGTTGTCTTCTTATTTTACCTGCATCCTGCTGTAAGACATTGACATCACGAACTGCCAATAGTGGCTGCGCCTCACACATGAAAGAAGGTAGACGATGCGTCCTCTCGAGTGGCTGTTATTGCTCTCGTTTCTTCCCGTGCTGATACTCCCCTTTCTGCCACAGTTGTGGCGGCGCAGCTGGCTGATGATCGCTGCGCTGCTGCCGGCGCTGGTGTGCGTGGTGCACCTGATCGCCGAAGGCTGGCGCATTCAGATGGCCCCTGTGTATGTCCTTGTGGTGCTGACACCCATGATCGCAGCCCTGATGGGACGGATGGGACGCGCCGGACTGGTGCGGCGCAGATGGGGCATGCTGGCCAGTGTGCCGGCGGCGTTCGCACTTGTCCTCACCGTGCTTCTGGCGGGCTGGCTGCTGCCGGTGATTTCGCTGCCAGCACCTGCTGGGCCTTACCCTGTGGGCCTGGTTGATCGTGAACTGGTGGACGAGGCGCGCGGGCGGCGGCTGATGGTTTCCGTCTGGTATCCTGCTGCGGAAAACGGCGCGCCTGCCCCGCTGACTCATTATCCCGACGAGGTGGCTGCCGCGCTGGGGAACCTGTCCGGACTGCCGGGCATCCTGCTCCAGCACCTGCGTTATATCAACCTGTCGGCCAGCGAAAATGTGCCGGTGCTGCCCGGCGATGCCCGCTTCCCCGTGCTGATATTCTCGCATGGCATGGTGGGGCTGCGGCTGCAAAACAGTTCCACCCTGCAGGACCTGGCCAGTTGGGGCTATATTGTCATCGCGGTTGATCATACAGATGCCGCCGCTGTGACCGTGTTCCCGGATGGCGAGGCGCGCTTCTATAATCTGGAACACTATGGCATCCCCGCAGGCCGTGAGGTTGAAAAGGCGCTGGTGGATGAGCGCGTGTTCCCGATGTGGATTGAGGATCAGCGGTTTCTCTACGACACGATTGAAGCATGGGCAGCCAGCGATCCGCTGCTGGCAGGCCGCATCAACCTCGACCAGATTGGCTCGTTTGGGCATTCTTTTGGCGGGGCCACGGCGCTGGAAATCTGCCGCATCGAGGCGCGCTGCCTGGCCGCTGTAAACCTGGATGGCGGCCTGTACGGCGACCTGGAGACTCAGCCTGCGGTGCGTCCGCTGCTGCTGCTGAGTTCCGCCGGCAGCAGCCAGCTCCCGGAAGCGGTTGCAGGGTGGCAAAAGATGATCGCGCAGGCGGATGCCCCGGCTTACTGGCTGGAACTGCCGCACAGTTCCCATTTTTCATTCACGATCACGCAGCTGCTGTCGCCTTTTCTGGTTCCGGAGGGATTCAACCCGCGTGAAGGGCTGCATGTTGTGGATCAGTATCTGCGGGCATTTTTCGATACGCATCTGCGCGACGAGGAGTCGCCACTTCTGCAAGTCTCGTCTGAAACAGCGGCGATGCGCTGGCTGCACCCGTAAACGCACACCGAAACAGGCCTGAACAGATTTTTGATTATTGCATCTTCAGGAAGAAGATGAGGATGGGCAATCCACCACTGGCCCCAGGCACTGGCGCATCTTTCACATCATCGTCCGCAAGCGCCAGGGCATCCCCGGCGGAGTCCATTTGGAATGCTGGCCCCTGCGGACGTGGTAAGATAGGGGGCGGATATTACTGACGAAGAAGGCGAAAGAGGTAAAACGGATGACACTGACGATTGACAGCACCGTCACCCTGAACAACGGCGTCGAAATGCCGCGCCTGGGCCTGGGCGTGTTCCGCACAGATGTAGGGTCAGAAACTGAAAACGCGGTCCGGTGGGCGCTGGAAGCCGGGTATCGCGCTATCGATACCGCCGCTGCCTATGGCAACGAGGCTGAAGTGGGCCGGGTGGTGCGGTCCGGGCCGGTCCCGCGTGAGGAGATATTCGTCACCAGCAAAATCGCCACTGGCGACCTGAGCTATGACAAGACCAAAGCCGCTTTCGACGAGAGCATGACACGCCTGGGGCTGGATTATGTGGACCTGATGCTGATTCACTGGCCGGTCAACGACTGGCCGGGGGCCTGGCGCGCGCTGGAAGAAGTCTACAAAACGGGGCGTGTCAGAGCGATTGGTGTCAGCAATTTCCTGCAGCATCACCTGGAAACATTGTTTGAAAACGCGGAAATCACCCCGGCGGTGAATCAGTTCGAATTTCACCCCTATCTTCAGCAGCCGGATTTGCAGGCGTTCTGCCGCCAGCACAACATCGCCATTACGGCCTGGGCACCCATCATGAAGGGCCGCGTGGTGGATGTGCCCGCGCTGGTGGAGATTGGCGACAAATATGGCAAATCTGCGGTGCAGGTCACGCTGCGCTGGATGCTTCAGATCGACATCCTCACCATTCCCAAATCGGCGCGCAAGGAACGTATTCTTTCTAACGCCGATATTTTCGATTTTGAACTGAGCGACGAGGATATTCAGACGATCAACGCGCTGGATAAAGAGGAGCGCATTGGCACTCACCCGGACAAAATCGGGAAATAGCCCGCTGTACTGAGCATAAGCGTGGGCGGCCTGCGATAAAGCCGCCCACAACTGGACCGCCGCTGCTTACGCCGCCATGCCGGGCTTCAGCACCACCTTGATGCAGTCGTCCTGCTTGTCGCGGAAGATTTTGTACATCTCCGGCGCATCATCCAGCGAGACGCGATGCGTCACCACGAACGATGGGTCAATATCGCCGCGCTGGATATGCTCGATCAGCGGCGGGATGTAACGGTGAACGTGAGTCTGGCCCATTTTGAACGTCAGCCCCTTATTAAAGGCCGCCCCAATTGGAACCTTGTCGATAAAGCCGCCAAACACGCCCGGCACAGACACCGTGCCGCCTTTACGGCAGGCCTGAATCGCCTGGCGCAGCGCAACGGGCCGCCCGGTTTCCAGGCGGACGGTCTGGGCCACGCGGTCATACATATAGCCAATGCCGGTGCCGTGTGCTTCCATCCCGACAGCATCCATGACCGAATCCGGCCCGCGCCCACCGGTTAAATCCTTAAGGGCTTCTATCAGATCTACTTCCTCGTAATTCAGGACTTCCGCGCCGCTGTTCTGGGCCATTTGCAGCCGTTCCGCAAAGCGATCAATCGCGATGACTCGTTCCGCGCCCAGCAGGAAGGCGCTGCGGATGGCAAACTGGGCCACCGGGCCACAGCCCCACACCGCGACGGTATCGCCCGGCTGAATATTGCAGTTTTCTGCGGCCATGTAGCCTGTCGGGAAGATATCCGCCAGCATCACCGCCTGTTCGTCGGTGAGTTCCGCCGGGACCTTAAAGCAGCCCACATCTGCAAAGGGCACGCGCACATATTCCGCCTGGCCGCCGGCATAGCCGCCAAACAGATGCGAATAACCAAACAGGCCAGCGGGGGAATAACCATACATCGCTTCGGCAGCGGTGGCGTTGGGGTTGGAATTATCGCACAGGGACCATAATTCGTTGCGGCAGTAATAACAACTGCCGCAGGCGATGGCGAACGGCACCACGACGCGATCTCCCACCTGCAAATTCGTCACCCCGGACCCTGTTTCGACCACGAACCCCATAAATTCGTGTCCCATGATGTCGCCGTGCATCACGGTGGGGATATAGCCATCGTACATGTGCAGGTCCGACCCACAGATGCAGGCGGTGGTGACCTGAATGATGGCATCACGCGGGTTGACGATCTGAGGGTCCGGGACGGTATCGACGCGCATTTTGCCTGCGCCCTGCCAGGTAACTGCTTTCATGGATTCACCTCACTTTTGGCTCTCACATTCAATAGACTTCCGTAATCACCGGCTTCTGCCGCTGTAAAATGTCTATTCCAGGAACGTCGAGGCTGGGTGTGGCGCGTCTATTTTCAGGAAGTTTTATGCAGGGAAGGCTGTGTGGAACGGTGCGCCTGCAAAGCTCCCACAGTGTAGCAGGCAACTGTTAGAGAAGTGTTGATTCCGGCGCGACAACCTGCGGCGCGTGGACCGTCAGCGACAGGCCGTGCACGGGCAGCACCAGCCCGCCGGGGTGCAGGTCCAGCGCCGCCAGCGGACTGGTAGCCGGGATCAGCAACTGCCCGCTGACCACGCTGGCGCGTCCGGTGGCGGTGGCTTTGAAGGCCAGCAGCGCCGCATCCCGCCGGCTGAACGCCGGAACAAACGCCGGGACAGGCAGCAGCAGGCGTGGTCTGGGGCTGTGCAGGCGGCACAGCATCTGCCCGTCCTGCCGCACCTCCACCGCGCCGCCATCCGCAGACCAGTGGAACTGCGCCATTTGCTTGGGCAGCCCCCAGATATCGCGTCCCCCCTGTATCGATTGTTCGCTGTCCACATAGATATGCGACACCCAGAAGCCGACTCTGCCGCCGAACCGGGCCAGGGCTGGGGCCACAATCAGTTCGTGGTATGCCAGCGCGGACCCCGGCCCATAAGCCGCCACCGCGACCACCCCCAGCGTTCTGCCGGGCAGCAGCGCGATAATATCCAGCGTGGGCGGCACGAACGGGCGGGCTTTTTCAATGCGCACCAACCGCAGCGTTTGCAGCGCTGTTCCTTGCAGTTTCCAGGGGGCGGGGGGATACATCATCGGCCTTGCGCCTCATGCACCGGCTGCGTCCCCTATACGATAGGGCATCGATGTATGAAGCACGTTAACCCGGGTGCTGGCAGATGAACTGCGCCGTCTGCGTCACCGCCTCGCGCAGGGACACCGGTTCGATCACTTCCACCTGCGGCACCAGCCCGAACACCAGCATCTTCGCCATGTCCATGCTTTCCAGGTGGAGCTGTACCGTCACCCACGAAGCCGCGTCGTCTGCTTCCAGGATATGCAGCCGCCCTGGCATCAGCTGGCGGATAAAGCTGATCCTGTCCGGATGAATGCGCAGGGTAAAGGTAAATTCAGAGATGCTTTCGACAAATTCCTGAGTCTGGTTCTGCCAGTGGGTGGGCAGGTCAAAATCCGGCTCGCGGATGAAGTGCGTATCCAGCAGGCGGATGTGCCGGAAGCGCGAGACACGATAGGTGCGGAACTGGCCCTCACGCCGGGCGACCAGATACCACAGGCTGGATTTTGCCACCAGGCTGTAAGGGTCCAGCGTGCGTTCGACCAGTTCGCCCAGGTAATTTTCGTAGACCGTCTCAATCGGGCGGTCTTCATACACAGCGCGCTGCAGGTCATCCCAGAACGGCGGCGGCTGAGAATCCTGCCACCACCAGCTCGGGTCGATGAGCAGGCGCTGGCGGATGTGATTCACCGAAGGCTGGTGCTGTGCGGGCAGTGCTGCGGTCAGCTTGAGCAGGGTGCGTTCCGCCGCTTCGCCCAGGCCGACCTCGCGCAGCAGCCCGGCGCTGCTGGTGATAAACAGCGCCCGCACCTCTTCCTCGTGCAGGCCGGTCAGGCTGGTGCGGTAATGCTCATCCAGCGAGATGCCCCCGCCGTGCCCGCCTTCGGTGTAGATGGGCACCCCCAGAAACGAGAGGGCATCCACATCCCGCAGGATCGTCCGGCGCGATACTTCCAGTTCGTCCGCCAGTGCTTCGGCCGTCATTTTGCCCCGCGTTTGCAGCAGCAGAATCAGGCCCAGCAGTCGGTCTGCACGCATCGGTTTTTCTCCGTGAACTTGGATGACACAGGATGTCACCCAAGTCAGTTTACCATGAGGGTACAGTATCGAAAAACCCGGGAGATGAGATCATGCAGCAGAAAATCGCGAACTATGCAGAGGTGGATGGCGGCCGCATCTATTACGAAGTGGCCGGGCAGGGTCAGCCGCTGGTGCTGGCGCATGCCGGGTTTCTGGACAGCCGGATGTGGGATGACCAGTGGGAGGCGCTGGCGCAGCATTACCGCGTGATCCGCTTTGATCTGCGCGGCTATGGCCAGTCTGACTCGATTGACGCGCCGGTGGCGTACCGCCGGGACCTGCACCATCTGTTAAGGCATCTGGAAATTCCGCGCGCGCATCTGGTGGGCTGCTCGCTGAGTGGGGAGATGGTGCTGGATTTCGCGCTGGAATACCCGGAGATGGTATCTGCGCTGGTGGTGGTGTCGGCAGTGCCCGGCGGCTT
Organism: uncultured Anaerolineaceae bacterium; assembly: GCA_964593565.1. Classification (GTDB taxonomy): domain Bacteria; phylum Chloroflexota; class Anaerolineae; order Aggregatilineales; family Phototrophicaceae. The sequence continues at coordinate 65,457 of CAZQIY010000020.1, read as the reverse complement.
TGAAATGCAGGGCGAACCGCCGCGCTACCTGATGGAGATGATCGGCGCGGTGCAGGCGGGTGATCTGGAGCGTGCTTCCGAACTTCAGGTGAGAATATGGGTGGATGGCTCGTTTCGCGAACCGGAACAGGTCAGCCCGGCGGTGCGGCAGCACGCTGCACACATCAACCAGGATAATCTGTCGCGCGGCACCTGGGCCGTTACCAGCATGATGCCCCCGGCAGACCCGCTGCAGCCCCCGGCGGTGACGCGGCTAGGCGATATCGCGGCCCCCACGCTGGTGATCGCGGGTGCGCTGGATCATCCGGAAATTCTGCGCGCGGCGGATGTGCTGGCGGACGGAATCGCACAGGCGCGCAGGGTGATTGTGCCGGACAGCGCGCACGTGCCCAATATGGAGCAGCCAGAGGCGTTCAACCGGGCCGTCATCGACTTTCTGCAGCAGGCGGCATCCTGATATTGGCGGATGCTCCGCAATGCGCTAGAGTCCAGCAGGTATGTGATGTCACATACCTGTTTTTTTCTGGATTGGCAGTGAGAGCAGGGTCATTTCGGATTATGAACACATCAACGGAAGCGATTAAACTTCTTCAGCAGGCCTATGCCACCACCCAGCAGGCGGCAGACACCATCGAAAACCTTATTGCAGAACATGATTATCAGGACGTGGCGGAAATGGTGGCGCGGGCCGCGGCAGCGCTGCTGGAATCCGCTACGCTGCTGATGCAGTCTGATGACGAAGCCGCCCTGCAGGCCCTGGAAAACGCCGATGATCTGCTGGACACCGTGTACGACGTGATTAACGCCGACCTCGACGCGGACGACTGAAGGCACGCTGGAATGACAGCGAAAACAGCGTGTGTTGTTTAAGTGCAGGTGAGAAGACCGCACAAACAGCCTGGAAATCTGGTACTGTGAGGTTGTTCGCAAAGCGAGACAAGGAGAAAGATCATCATGCAGCTGCACGGTGTGCATCATGTCACAGCGGTCACCAGCCAGGTGAATATCAATGTGCAGTTTTATACGCGGGTGCTGGGCCTGCGCCTGGTCAAGAAAACCGTCAACCAGGACGATGTTTCTGCTTATCATCTGTTTTATGCGGATAAGCTGGGCAGCCCCGGCACAGATATGACCTTTTTTGACTGGCCGACCATTGGGCCGAACCAGCGCGGCACAGACAGCATCGCCAACACGGTGTTTCGGGTCAATGGACGCGCCGCGCTGGATTACTGGCTGGCGCGGTTCGAGGAATACAACGTCCAGCACCGGGGCATTACCTCGTTTGCCGGGCGTGATATGGTCGGCCTTGAAGACCCGGAAGGCCAGCATCTGACGCTGATGGACGATCAGGGCGCGGCCTTTGAGGGCGAAGTCTGGGACGGGGCGGGCATCCCGCCGGAGTATGCGATTCGCGGCTTTTACGGGGTCGCGCTTTCCACGCCGTCGCTGGCGTACCTGGGGCCGGTCCTGACGCAGATTCTGAACTTTGAGGAAATGGACCGCCTGACGATGAACGACGAAGCGGTGGTGATCTATGGGATGGACGGCGGCGGGCCGGGTCGGGAAATGCATGTGTTCGAGCAGCCGGGGGCGCGGGTGGCGCGGCTGGGCGCGGGCGGGGTGCATCATGTCGCCTATCGTGTCCGCGATGAAGAAGAACATATGGCGTGGCAGCAGCGGCTGGCGCGGGCCGGTGTGGGTGTCACCCCGGTGATTGACCGCTTCTATTTCCAGTCCATCTACTTTCGCATCTCCAACAACATCCTGTTTGAAATCGCGACGGATGGGCCGGGCTTTGCCACCGATGAACCGCTGGAGGCATTGGGCGAACGGCTGGCACTGCCGCCGTTTCTGGAACCGCGCCGCGCCGAAATCGAGGCGGGCCTGCGGCCAATTGAGGCGGTGGAGCAGTAAGGCGGCGCTGTCCCTGGTCTGATTATTTGCGCATCATCACACATCATCATGAAGGAGCATCGCGATCATGCGTTGGGAAGAACTGACAGGCGACCAGTTTGCAGAGGCAGTCGCGGCGGCAGAGGGAGTCTGTCTGCTGCCCCTGTCGGTCATCGAACGGCACGCGCATCATCTGCCGCTGGGCACGGATATGTATATCGGGCGTGATTTGTGCCAGCGGATCGCGCAGATCGAACCGGCGGTCATCTTTCCGGACTTTATCTTCACCCAGATTCTGGAAGCCCGGCACTGTGCCGGGACTATCGCCATCGATGCGGACCTGATCCTGCGCCTGCTGGAAAATGTGTGTCAGGAAATCGCCCGCAACGGCCTGAAGAAAATCGTGCTCATCAACGCGCACGGCGGCAACAATCATCTGATCCAGTTCTTTGGCCAGATGCAGCTTGCCAGCCCGCGTGATTATGTCGTCTACGTCCCCCAGCCGCCCCTCGCCCCGGAAGATCAGGCCGCTGTCGAAAGCCAGTGGGAAAGCACGGTGGATGGTCACGCCGGAGAGATCGAAACCAGCGCGATTATGACCATCCGCCCCGACCTGGTGCGGGGGGAAGCGCTGCACGCCGATGGCGAAGGCATGCCGCAGGAACGGCTGAAGGCACTGCGGGCGCAGGGGGTGTCTACCGGCATCTGGTGGTATGCCGATCATCCCACCCATTACCGGGGCGATGGCAGCCCGGCGACGGCAGAGAAGGGCGAGCGCTGGCTGGCGGCGCGGGCGCGCGCGCTGGCCGGGGCGGTGCGCGTCATCAAGGATGATACGGAGGCGCTGCGCCTGCAAAATGAATTTTTCGGCGCGACCCGGCACGGCGCTGAATAGACAGCAGTGGATAGAGGGCAGCCATGAAAACGACCCTGTTTCGCGTGATTTGTCTGCTGGCAGGGTCGTTGCTGCTGTCCGATGTTCAGGCCCAGCAGCCCCTGCGGACTCGCTGGGCCGCCGAAGTCACGCCGGAGAACGTGCTGCCGGAATACCCGCGCCCTCAGATGGTGCGCGAACGCTGGCTGAACCTCAACGGCCTGTGGGATTACGCCGTTACCACCCTGTTTGGCCAGCAGGTCACGGGCTTTGATGCGCAGATTCTGGTCCCCTTCCCGGTAGAATCCTATCTGTCAGGTGTGCAGCAGTCGATGGATGGCCGGCGGCTGGTCTACCGGCGCACCTTTACCGTGCCCTCAGACTGGACCGGGCAGCGGATTCTGCTGCATTTTGGCGCGGTGGACTGGGAAGCCAGGGTGTCGGTCAACGGTCAGGAGATCGGCAGTCACCGGGGCGGCTATGATGCCTTTTCGTTTGACATCACCGATGCGCTGCACGCGAATGGGGCGCAGGAGCTGGTGGTGGATGTCTGGGACCCGACGGACCTGATTACCCAGCCGCGCGGCAAACAGATCCGCACCCCCTACAACATCTGGTATACCTCTACGACGGGCATCTGGCAGACGGTCTGGCTGGAGCCAGTGCCGGAGGCGTACATTACCGGGCTGAAGCTGCAAACCGATATTGACGCCGGGCTGCTGAATTTGCAGACCGCCCTGAATGACAGCGCGAGCGCAGGCTATACAATCCGCGCGGAGGTGCTGGCAGAAGGGGCGATGGTGGCGGCTGCGGCTGGCGACCCCGGCGATGTGATGCAGATTGCCATCGACAACCCGCGCCTGTGGTCGCCAGAGGCCCCCTTCCTGTACGATCTGCGGGTAGCGGTGCTGCAAGATGATGCTGTCATCGACGAGGTGACAAGCTACTTTGGGATGCGGAAGATCGCCGTGCAGCCGGATGAACACGGTACGCCGCGCCTTTATCTCAACAACCAGCCGCTGTTTCAGTTTGGCCTGCTGGATCAGGGCTTCTGGCCGGATGGATTGTATACCGCCCCTACGGATGAGGCGCTGCGTTACGACATCGAGATGACCCGGCAGCTTGGCTTTAACCTGATCCGCAAGCATGTCAAGGTAGAGCCAGCCCGCTGGTATTACTGGGCGGACCGGCTGGGGGTGCTGGTCTGGCAGGATATGCCCAGCGGCGATGATTTCGCCGGTTTTGGCGAAGGGGAAATCCAGCGTTCGGAGATGTCGGCGGCGCAGTTTGAGCTTGAACTTCAGCGCATGGTGGATGCCCTCGGCAATCATCCCTCTATCGTGATGTGGGTGATCTTTAATGAGGGCTGGGGCCAGTACGATACGGCGCGGCTGACGGACTGGCTGCAGGGCTACGATCCAACCCGGCTGGTCAACAGCGCCAGCGGCTGGAATGATGCTGGCACGGGCGATGTCTACGATATTCATTGTTATCCGGGGCCGGGCGTGCCGCCGCCAGACCCTGAACGCGCCGCTGTGCTGGGGGAATTTGGCGGGCTTGGCCTGCCGGTGCCGGGGCATACCTGGCTGCCGGAAAATAACTGGGGGTATGAGGAATACGACGACCCTGCGGCGCTGCTGGCTGCCTATACCGATCTGATCACCCGCCTGCGCCCGCTGATCGAGAATCAGGGCCTGGCGGCGGCTGTTTATACCCAGACTACAGACGTGGAAATTGAGGTTAACGGCATGATGACCTATGACCGCGCCATCACCAAGATGGACCCGGACGCGGTGCGCGACCTTGGCAGCATGCTTTACGCGGTGACGCCCGGCCCGGCGGCGGCAGGGCAGACCGGATGCTGAGTTGTGGCTGAGCATCCGGTCTGGGCTGGATTCATTTCTTATAATCTGTGATATAATGCATACTTCTGATCCAACTGAGAATGATATGTGTGTTTAATGCTCCTCGGTTAAATCCTCTATCACCCTCATTCCGTTTAACATACGGTGCGCTGCCATCGCAGCACACCCCATACCTTGAGGTTATATGCAATTTCAGGATTTGAAACTGATCGAGCCGCTGCTGCGCGCCGTGCGTGCAGAAGGCTATGACGAACCGACTCCCATCCAGGCACAGGCGATTCCGCACGTGCTGGCTGGCAAGGACCTGATCGGCTGTGCCCAGACCGGCACCGGCAAAACGGCGGCGTTTGCGCTGCCCATCCTGCAGCGGCTGGCCGCAGACGGCAGCAACCGCTCGCGCGGCACGATCCGCGCACTGATTTTATCGCCCACCCGCGAACTGGCCTCGCAGATTGGCGACAGCTTCGCCACCTATGGCCGCCATACCGGGTTTAAGCACATCGTCATCTATGGCGGTGTGGGCCAACAGCCTCAGGTGCAGGCCATCCGGCGCGGGGCGGATATTCTGGTAGCGACCCCCGGCCGCCTGCTCGACCTGATGAATCAGGGCGTGATCCGGCTGAACACGATTGAAGTGTTTGTGCTGGATGAAGCCGACCGCATGCTGGATATGGGCTTTATCCATGATGTGCGCCGCGTGATCAAGGCCCTGCCCACCCGGCGGCAGACGCTGCTGTTTTCCGCCACCATGCCGCAGGATATTCAGGACCTGGCCGACCAGATTCTGATCAAGCCGGTGCGCGTGGAAGTGACGCCGCAGGCCACCACTGTCGAGAAGATCGCGCAGTCGGTCTTTTTCGTGGACAAGAAGAACAAGCGCGCCCTGCTGGAACATCTGCTGGATGACCGCGATATCCGGCGCGTGCTGGTGTTTACGCGCACCAAACACGGCGCCAACAAACTGGTGCAGCAGCTTGACCGCTCGCACATTCAGGCGGAAGCGATTCACGGCAACAAGTCGCAGACCGCGCGCGAACGGGCGCTGGCGAATTTTAAATCCGGCAGGACGCGGGTGCTGGTGGCGACGGATATCGCCGCACGCGGCATTGATGTTGAAGATGTGACGCACGTCATCAATTATGACCTGCCTAATGAGCCGGAAAGCTACGTGCATCGTATCGGACGGACGGCACGGGCCGGCGCGTCTGGCATTGCCTATTCCTTCTGCGATGCTGAAGAACGCAAATACCTGCGCGATATCGAAAAGCTGATTCGCCTGCGTGTGCCGCCGGTGACGGAACATCCTTACCCGGCGATGCTGGAAGCAGTCGCAGACAGCCCGGCCGATTCCCCGCGCCAGAACCGTCATGGTTCCAGTGGGCGGCGCCAGGTCGCGCACAGCAGCAGTGGCACAAACCGCGCCTCGCAGGAACCAGGGGCAGGCCGCGAAGGCCAGACCCGCCGTCCGCGCAGACGACCCCGCCGGCGCTACCAGTCCGCAGACTAAGCCTGTAGGCAGCGCGGGCGCAGATTTGGCCCGGAATGTGCTATAGTCCTTCTGGCAGTACAGGATATTTTTCTACCAGAAGGACAGACCTCCCCATGCAGTTATTCGATCTCACAGGAAAAAAGGCCCTCGTCACCGGTGGCAGCCGAGGGCTGGGCTATGCCATGGCCGAAGCGCTGCTGGAATTTGGCGCGGATGTGGCCATCGTGTCGCAGTCAGACCGCATTACTGAAGCGGCCCGCACGCTGCACAGCGCCACCGGGCGCACCGTCGTGCCGTTACAGGCGGACCTGGGCGATACGGCGCAGATTCAGCAGATGTTCGAGTCCTGCATCCAGCAGTTGGGCACGCTGGATATTCTGGTCGTTAATCATGGCATGCAGTACCGCGCCCCGGTGGCAGAATATCCGCTGGAAATGTGGCAGCGCATCCTCGATGTGAACCTGACCTCCGTGTTTCTGCTGAATCAACTGGCCGGGCGGGTGATGCTTGAAAAAGGCTCCGGCAAGATTATCAACGTGGCATCGCTGCTCAGCTTCAGCGGCGGCCTGACGGCCCCGGCCTATGCCGCGACCAAAGGCGGCGTGGCGCGGCTGACCCAATCCTTTGCCAATGAATGGGCGTCGCGCGGCATCAACGTCAATGCGATTGTGCCGGGATACATTGATACCGACCTGAACGAGGCGCTCATCAACGACCCGGTGCGCGCCCCGGCGATTGAAGCGCGGATTCCCGCCGGGCGCTGGGGGGTGCCGGGGGATATGAAAGGCGTGACGGTCTTTCTGGCTTCGGCGGCGTCGGATTATGTGCACGGCGCGATTATCCCGGTGGATGGGGGCTGGCTGGGGCGATGAACCTTGTGACGCATGTGATAAAGCTGGCGCTGGTGGCGCTGCTGCTGGCTGCCTGTGCCAGCATGCCCCAGACCGTGACTCCTACACTGCCAGAAATTTCCTTTACGGACCCGGAGGACGTGCCGACCTCGACCTTTACCGATGCGCGCATGCGCCAGGCGGAGCAGCAGTACCAGCTTTACTGCGCCCATTGTCATGGCTATAACGGCGAGGGGCAGGCTGTTGGCGCGCCGGGGGAAACCGCGCAGCTTGGCCTCAGGCTGGTGCCGCCGCACGATTCCAGCGGCGATACCTGGCGCTATGCCGACCCGGTGCTGGTGGAGGTGATTAAAAATGGCATTCAGAACCCGCTGACGCATTATCCGATGGCGGGGTTTGGGGCGGCGCTGGATGACGAGGAAATCATGGCGCTGTTGGATTACATGCGGCTGTGGTGGACGGAGGAGCAGCGGGCCTATCAGGCGGCGGTGACGGCCAACTATCTGGCGCGCCAGACGGACTCTGCAGCGCCGATGACCCCGCTGCCGGAACTGCCCTGATCTGACGAGTACATAAAAGAAAAGGACTCCGCCCATAGGAGTCCTTTTCTTTCAATTTCAATCTGGCAGGGAACAGCCCCCGGTTTACACCTGGGCGGGCGCGTAGTCAATTTCCTTCAGCGTCTCGACAATCTGATCCCAACTGGCCGGGTCCACCCATTCCACGGTGACGGTCTGGGAATCCACTGCCGCATCCACTTTCTGCACGCCTGCAAGCTGGCTCAGTTCGTTTTTGATGGTACGCACGCAGCCATCGCAGCCGATATTGGGTACTTTGAAGGTTTTACTATCCACCACAATTCTCCTTCTTGCCTTGTTCAGCCTTTATTATATACCCACAGGGGTATGTGCGCTACAGCCAGTTTTTGTTTTTCAACGCTTCCAGTTCAGCCAGAACCTCCGGGGCGGTTTCGCGCTGCGCCAGGGCATCCAGCGCAGGCTGTGAGTCCACCCCGGCGATACGATGCAGCGCCCAGGCGGCATGGCCGCGCACCAGCGGGCTGGCATCGTCCAGCAGGCGCAGCAGCAGCGGCACCGCCTCTGCAAGCTGGCCGTTGGCGGCGGCGATGCAGGCATTGCGCACCAGCCGGTCACGCTTGATTCGCTCGACAGGCGACCCGGCGAACCGCGCTTTGAAGGCGGCAGCATCCAGCGCCAGCAGGTCCACCAGCCGGGGTGCGACCCGGTCCATATCCGGCGGATAAAAGGCACTTTCCTGCGTTTGGGGCGCGAACCGCTGGAACGGGCACACCTCCTGACAGATATCGCAGCCGAAAATCCAGTTACCCATCAGCGGGCGCAGCGCCCGGTCAATCCAGCCCTTATGCTCAATCGTCAGATAGCTGATGCATCGGCGCGCATCCAGCACATGCGGCTGTGGGAAAGCATCCGTCGGACAGGCCTGCAGACAGCGGGTGCAGCTCCCGCACATGGTGGCGCGGTGCGGGCGATCATACACATCAAAGACCATGTCCGTCAGCATCTCGCCCAGAAAGAAGTAGCTGCCCCGGCGCGGGTGAATCAGCATGGTGTTCTTGCCGATAAACCCCATCCCCGCCTGCTGGGCGTGGCTGCGTTCCAGAATCGCCCCGGTATCCACATAAACACGCTGCCGGATCGCTTCGCCGCTGGCGCCCTGCAGCCATTGGGCCAGCGTTTCCAGCCGGGGGGCCATAAGCTCGTGATAATCCAGATTCCAGGCATAGCTGGCGATGCGCCCGCGCGCCGGGTCGCGCAGCACATCATCCGCCGGGGCCAGTGTCCGGTAATCCAGCCCGACCACTACCAGCGACTGCACGCCGGGCAGAATGACGTTTAAATCCTGACGGCGTGCCAGACGATCCGGGCGTGCCATGTAATTCATGCTGCCATGCATGCCCTGTTCCACCCAGCGGAAATAAGCCTCCAGCGTGGGCGAGGGCCGGGCACGGGTGATTCCCACCAGATTAAAGCCCAGGCGGTGGGCCTGTTGTTTCAGATCAGCGGCGGAAAATGTCATCGCAGAAGCAAAGGAACTCTTATGGACAGAGGGACGGTTGCGGGCACTTCGCGAACCGGCAATCACGGTGTATGATCTTTGGAATTATAGCCTTGTCGCCTCTGAATGTCAGGAGCAGTTCTGTTGTTGGATGAGCAGTTTACCCGCCTGCCGGAACTGATACAGCCGCAGGCAGGCTGGCGTGTGCTGGATGTGACGCGCGGCGGCAGCGATGCAGCCCGCGCCCTGGCCTCGCAGGTGCAGCAGGTGGTCATGGTGGCGTTGGATGAAGCTGATGGAACACATGGAGCGCGCGCCGGTGTCGTGGCGGCTGAGAATCTGGCATTTGCCAGCAGCAGTTTTGATCTGGTGCTGTGCCAGTATGCCGCGCCTTGTTTTTCGGATGTGTTCCGTTTTGTGCTGGAATGTGCGCGGGTGTTAAAACCGGGCGGGCGGCTGCTGGTGCAGGATGTCCTCGCGCCAGATCACGAACGCGCCGCCCGTTACCTTGATTCGTTTTACCGCCTGCGTGACCCGGCGCACCAGCGCAGCTATGCGGATTATGAATGGCGCGGCATGCTGCTCGACGCCGGGTTGACGATTGCGCATGCAGAAACAGCGCAAATGACGGTGCCGCTGCTGGCCTGGGCACAGCAGCAGGGCTGTTCAGAGTACGTGATCGAACGGCTGCATATTCTGCTGCGGCAGGCGCCACAGGCTGCGGCGGATTACCTGCGCCCGTTCGCCACCGGCACGCCGGATGCCACCTTCCAGCAAACGCACCTGCGGATGGTAGGGGTGCGCTAGCGGGCCTGCGAATTTCTGGCGTTTTCCACCACGCCCGGCAGCAGATCGGCGGTGCGTGCTGGCCCTCCCAGCGCGGCCATTTCTTCCGCCAGGGCGCGGGCGTTGGCCTGGACTCTGGTATCCTGCAGCAGGGCACGCGCACCAGTCAATAGCGCGCCATTGCGCACATCATGGGCGGTCAGGTGCAGGCCGATTTTGGCCTGAGCCACCCGGCGCGCCTGCCCGCGCTGGTCTGCGGCGTGCGGCACCACCATCTGCGGGATGCCGTGCACCACTGCTGCGTGGGTGGTCCCCATGCCGCCATGATGGATGATGAGCCGGGTGCGCGGCAGAACATGATCAAAATCGACCCAGTTCAGCAGGCGCGTGCTGCCGGGCAGCGCCCGCAGCAGTTCCGCTTTGGCTTCCGGCGCGATGGGCGAGTGCCCGATGACGACAATCGGCACCAGGCCCATGCGCGCGGCAGCCTGAGCCGCCCAACTGAAGAAGCCCAGATCGCCGGTAAAGACGCTGCCCAGCGTAATCAGCGCCAGCGGGGCTTCGTCCGGGATAGCGCGCAGCCAGTCCGGCGCGGGGTCAGTGGGTGGGGTGGGCCTGCCGCCGACAAAGACATTCTGCGGCAGCAGCGCGGCGCTTTCTGCCTGATACCAGCTTTCGGTAAAGTAGCTGATGTGCAGGTGCGGGCTGATGATGGAAGGCGCGGGGCCTTTGGAGAAGTTGATTCCTTCCAGCCCGAAGCGATCCTGCAGCCGCTTCAGCCGATCCTGGCTTTCCTGCCCCAGCCCTTTCTGAATAGGGAACATACGCTCCTCGTTGAGATCACCCTGGGCGGGCCAGCCACAGACCACCAGCGGCACCGCCAGCGCTTCTGCCGCCAGCGCCACCCCGGTCAGGAAGGGGTCGGTCAGGATGAGGTCCGGTCTGCCATGCTGCGCCGCCAGTTCCAGCAGCGCCTCGACGGCTTCGGCCACAAGGTCCTCGCTCAGCCACGTATCCAGCGCGCGCCGGTAGCGCAGAATCACGGCTTCCTGCGGCGGAATGCTGGAAAGATCCGGCGCGGGCGGGGGCGGCCACAGCCAGCCCGTCTGCCGCACCGTCACAAAGGGCACCCCGGCCTGCACGACAGCCGCTTCTATCGCCCTGCCGCTGACCCAGGCCACATCATGGCCCTGCTGGTGCAGGATGACAGCCGTCTTTAAGAAGCCACCCCAATCCAGATGGCCAAACAATGGAGCAGAAACACACCAGATTTTCATACTGTCGGAGTCACGGTTCTACCGGCTGATCTTTGAGCCAGGTGGGTTCCAGGTCGGCCTGGGGCATTTGCAGGATATTGAACAATTTCTGCGCTTCATCCCACAGGCTGACGGAACGATCAATCTGATTAAGCACGGCCTGCTGCTCGCTGTAAATCTGCAGCGCCTCGGCAAGCTGCCGGCGCATATCGGCACGGCGCGCCAGATGAATGGCTTCCTGCAGCAGATCATCGGCGGTGTGGGGCTGGTCGTCGTGCAGGGCCATCCGTGCCTGACCGATCAGGGCGCGCACAATCACTTCTGCATCGGCGTGCTGGCGCCCGGCGGCCAGCGCCTGCTGGAACAGTGGCCGCGCTTCTTCGGTCTGCGCCAGCTTCATGAGGGTGTTGGCCAGGTTGATGCTGATGACCGCCTGCCAGTGGGGGTTATCCTGCGTGCGTATCTGTTCCAGCGCCTGCTGATGATAGGCCAGCGCCTGATGCGGGTCTTGCAGCGCGTCATAGGCCAGCCCCAGGTTATCGGTCTGGATGGCGACCTGCAGCGGCAGATTCTGCTGCTGGCTGATTCGCAGCGCCTGTTCCAGAGTCAGGATGGCGCGCTGGGGCCGCCCGGTGGACAGCAGGAACCAGCCATAATTGCCGCGCCGCGTGGCTTCCGCCGCCATGTCCTGCTGGCGGCTGGCGACTTCCACCGCCTCGTTAAAAAAGGCCTCGGCAGATTCCGTGTCACCCAGTTCGGCATAGGCGATAGCCGCGTTTGAAATGACCACGCCGCGTGTTGCCTCATCATCCACTGAACTGAGGATCATCAGGGCCTGTTCGTATTCGCGGATCGCCCGCTGGCCCTGGCCCAGAAAGCGGCGCGCCCCGCCGATATCGCAGTACAGCCGGGCGACCTGGGCATAGGCCTGTTCCTCTTCAAAGATGACCAGAGCCGTTTTCCAGGTCTGGATCGCGGCCTGCATATCGCGCCGCTGTTCGTGGATCAGCCCCATTTCCAGATGCGTCTGGGCCTGTTCCAGCGGCAGATCGCGGGTCATCTCCAGCACCTTCTGGTAAATGGTCAGGGCGGCTTCAGTTTCGCCGACATCTGCCCGGGCTGCCGCCAGGCTGCGCACGATTTCCAGCCGCAGCGGGTCTGCTGCGGTGTCGATGCTGGCTGCCGCCTGTTCCAGATAGGGGAGCGCCTCTGCACTGCGCCCGTTGGCACGCAGCGCCATGCCGAAGGTGCCTCTGGCCAGCGGCAGGGTGGCTTCGGTGGCGGTGGTTTGTGCGGCGTCCATGGCCTGCTGCGCGTAGTCAAGCGAAGCAGAGGTGTTACCCACATACAGACAGATGCAGCTTACTTCGCACAACGTCAGCACTCGGTCCGGCGATTCTTCTGCAAACAGCGGCAGGGCCTGCTGGTAAAGCCGCAGCGCTTCCTCATAACGCATGCGCCGGGCGGCACGCTCTGCCAGAGTCAGCGCCCACAGGCGTTCATAACGCTGGTACGACATCTGCTCCGCGATTCGCAGCGCCCGGTACAGCAGTCGTTCGCCTTCAACCTCGTCGCCCACCTCAATCAGCGCCTGCCCCAACTGCCCGGCAAAATAACTGCTCAGCTCGACATCACCGCTCAGGTTGAGCTTGGGCAGGGCATCGCGCAGCAGCCGCACGGCATAGCTGGCGTTGCGCTCGTGGAGGTAAGTATCTGCCAGCAGCGCCATTGCGCGGCCTTCGGCACCCATGCTGCCGGCCACCCGCGCCACCTTCAGGGCCTGTTCGTAATAGGCGCGGGCCTCATCCCAGTTGTTCTGGGCCTGTTCCAGCGTGCCCAGGCTGCACAGGGCATAGGCCAGTTGGGTGCGGTGGCTGCTGATCTGGGCGTGATGGCGCATGCGCAGCAGAATCTGTTCGGCTTCTTCCCACTGCTCCAGCGCGATCAGTGTATCTGCCCGGTGAAGGGTAATGAGTGCCACCGACCCCGGATCGTCCGACAGTTCCGCCAGACGTTCGGCTTCGTTGAGGTGTTCCAGGGCCAGCGGGTAATTTTCGGCACGTTTGGCCCGCTGGCCTTCATCCAGCAGCAGATGCGCCGGGCGAGCCGTTTTGTCTGTCTGAGCGGACTTGCTGCCCAGTTTGTCGATGATCTGTCCTAGAAATTTCATGCAAGCAGGCTTTCAGATTTTGATTACTTTAACACAGGAATGCCGCCCAGGTTTCTAAAACCTTGGTTAAGGTTGTTCGAGTCCGGCTATAACTGACGAATCAGCCAGCCTGCATTCATCCCCATCTACAGGCACACCCTGCCACCTTAAGCCTACAGGGCCTGCCCGCTGTCAACCAGCTTTTTGTATAAACTGACAAAAAAACGACGGGCGGTATCCTGCTGCGATACTGCCCGCCGTGTCCTGTCGTTTGAGGAGAGGCGCAGGTTAAGGATAAAACCCGCGTACTTCCATCGCTTCTGCTACCCGGCGGATTGCGGTAACCTGAGCCGCCATGCGCAGGTCAACCTGATATTCTTCGGCAACATGCACCGTTTCATCATAGGCGCGGGTTAGAATGCGCTGCAGCTGCCGGAAAACTTCTTCCTTGTCCCACGAGAAGGCCTGCAAATCCTGCACCCACTCAAAATAGGAGACAATCACGCCGCCGGCATTCGCCAGAATATCCGGCACGACCAGGATGCCCCGGTCATTGAGGACATCGTCGCCGTCGGGGGTGGTTGGGCCATTGGCGCCTTCCACAATCATGCTGGCCCTGATATAAGGCGCGTTGGATGAGGTGATCTGTCCTTCCATCGCCGCCGGGACCAGCACATCGCATGGCTGGGTGAGCAGTTCGGCATTGGTCATGGATTCGGCATGCGGATAATCTTTGACGGTGCCATACTCGCGGGCATGCGCATGGACCGCGACCACATCCAGCCCGCTGGCGTCATAGATGCCGCCGATAATATCGCTGATGCCGACCACCTTAAAGCCCAGTTCTTGCGCATACAGGGCGGCATTGGAACCGACATTGCCAAAACCCTGGATGATGACTGAAATATCCGATTTGTTGACACGACCAGCCTGCTTCAGTGCTTCCATCATGGTGATGATGACCCCGCGCCCGGTCGCTTCGGTACGGCCCTGGCTGCCGCCGATGATAATCGGCTTGCCGGTGACAATGGCCGGTACGGAATAGCCGACGGTCATGCTGTAGGTATCCATAATCCAGGCCATCACGCGCTCATTCGTGCCCATATCCGGCGCGGGAATGTCTGCATGCGGATTCATCAGTGGAATGAGTTCGGAAGCATAACGACGGGTCAGTCGTTCAAGCTCCGCCTGGCTTAGCTGCTTGGGGTTGACTACGACGCCGCCTTTGGCGCCGCCATAGGGGATGTTCACCAGCGCGCATTTCCACGTCATCCACATCGCCAGGGCGCGCACTTCGTCCAGGGTGACTTCGGCATTATAGCGAATGCCGCCCTTGGAAGGCCCCAGGATGGTATTATGATGCACCCGGTAGCCGGTAAACATTTCGACTTTGCCGTTATCGCGCCGCACCGGAAAGTTCACCGTGAACTCGCGCCGGGGATAGCGCAGAAACTCGATAACGTTATCGTCTATGTCAAGATGTTCAGTTGCGCGGTTGTATTGAGCAATAGCGGTCTGGTAGGCGCTGGGGGTGTGAAACTGCGGGGGGGATGTAACAACGTCCGGGTCTAAGGTTGCAACAGCCATAAAGGATTAATCTCCCTGTGGGTATCCTATGCTTTCAATCGAGTATACACCGGAATAATTTTTTTAGTATGTGCGATTTGGGCAGAAAGCATAAAGATTCAGCTAATTCTTATAGGCGTTTTATACAAGTGGCGTTTTAGGCAGCAGAACTTCCCTGTCTGTCCCCTGCTGGACTCTTTTAATCCAGGCAGAGGTTTGGCGCTGTGCCGGGTAATTTATTGGCTGGTCCGGCGGGCGAGATCAGCCACAGGCAGGATTCCATACAAAAATGGTGCTGCTCACCTATAGACAAAAACACGAATCTGCATAGACTGAATTTCTGGAAACTGGGTCCATTGTGTGGGACCACAGAGGAGCAAGACCGCCGGACATCAGTCGGTGGTGTGCATCGCTGTTTTTATGGGGGGCGCGAGTTCGGGCGCCCCGTTTTTGTTGCGGATATCGCTGCCGGGTTGTATTGTCCGCTGTGCAGCAGGATTCTACACCGCCAGCTCCGGCAGGCGCAGGTAAGGCCGCAGAAACTGGCCGGTATAGCTGGCCTCGTTCATAACGATCTCTTCCGGTGTGCCGGTGGCGATCACCCAGCCGCCCGCGTCGCCGCCTTCCGGCCCCAGGTCGATGATATGATCCGCCACCTTGATGATGTCCAGGTTGTGCTCGATCACCAGCACGGTGTTGCCGTTATCCACCAACTGCTGAATCACCGCGATCAGCCGCTTGACATCGGCGGCATGCAGGCCGGTGGAGGGTTCATCGAGGATATACAGCGTCTGGCCGGTGGCGCGCTTGGCCAGTTCGCGGCTCAGTTTGATGCGCTGCGCCTCGCCGCCGCTGAGGGTGGTGGCGGGCTGGCCGATGCGGATATACCCCAGGCCGACCGCATCCAGCGTTTCCAGCTTGGGCAGAATGGCCGGGATGTTGGCGAAGAACTCCAGTCCTTCGCTGACGGTCATATCCAGCACATCAGCGATGCTCTTGCCCTTGTAATGCACCTGGAGCGTTTCGCGGTTATAGCGCGCCCCATGACACACATCGCACGGGACATAAATATCCGCCAGGAACTGCATCTCGATCTGCAATACGCCCTGGCCCTGGCAGTTCTCGCAGCGCCCGCCCTTTACGTTAAAGCTGAAACGCCCGGGCTGATAGCCGCGAATCTTGCTTTCTGGCAGTTCGGCGAACAACTGGCGGATGGCATCGAACATCTTGGTATAGGTGCCGGGGTTGCTGCGCGGGGTGCGCCCGATGGGACTCTGGTCGATGTTGATGATCTTGTCGATGTACTCCGCGCCTTCAATCGAGTCGTGCTCGCCGGGGCGCTCCTTGCTGCCGTTGACCACCTGCGCAAGCCGCTTGTACAGAATCTCGTTCATCAGCGTGCTTTTGCCACTGCCGCTGACCCCGGTAATGCAGATGAGCTTGCCCAGCGGAAACTCGACATCAATATTTTTGAGGTTGTTCTCTCTGGCGCCGCGCACAAAGATCGACTGGCCGGTGCCGGGGCGGCGCTGTTCCGGCAGGTCAATGCTCAGGCGGCCCGACAGATAAGCCCCGGTCAGGCTGTCTTCCACCTGGGCGACTTCCTCCGGCGTGCCTGCCGCGATCACCCGCCCGCCGCTTTCGCCAGCGCCCGGCCCCAGGTCAATCAGCCAGTCCGCCTCGCGCATGGTTTCCTCGTCATGCTCCACGACCAGCAGCGTATTGCCCAGGTCGCGCATGCCCTTCAGCGTTTCGATCAGGCGGCCGTTGTCGCGCTGGTGCAGGCCAATCGACGGTTCATCCAGCACGTACAGCACGCCCGTCAGCCGGCTGCCGATCTGAGTCGCCAGGCGGATACGCTGCGCCTCGCCACCGCTGAGGCTGCCCGCAAAGCGCGAGAGCGTCAGGTAATCCAGCCCGACATTGTTCAGGAAGCCGACTCTGGCCTCAATCTCGTTCAGAATCTGGTGGGCGATCTGCTGGTCGCGCGGCGACAGGGCCGCGATGCCGCCGCCATTGCCCCGCAGCGACTGCACCCAGTGGTTCAGTTCCTTGATGGGCATGGCCGTGACTTCGTTGATACGCTGGTCCGCCACCGTGACCGCCAGCGCTTCCGGACGGAGCCGGTTGCCGTTACAGGTCGGGCAGGGCGTGCGCGACATGTACGATTCAATCTTCTCGCGGATGTATTCTGAACTGGTTTCGGTATAACGACGGTTCAGGTTGTTGATGACGCCTTCAAACGTGGTGGTATAGGTGCGGCGCATGCCCTGGCTGTTGCGGTACTCCACATTGATCTTGTGGCGGCCTGTGCCGTACAGAATCACTTCCTGCTGCTCCGGCTTCAGATCGTGCCAGGGGGTATCCAGCGAGAAGCCATACGTGCGCCCCAGCGATTGCAGCATGCCCCAGGTCCAGCCCTGCTGATCCTCGACGTTCCAGCCGTTGGCATCAAGTGCGCCATTGGACAGGCCCAGGTCCGGGTTGGGCACCAGCAGCGCCGGGTCGATTTCCAGCCGGAAGCCCAGGCCCTGACAATCCGGACAGGCGCCCTTGGGCGTGTTGAAGCTGAACAGGCGCGGCTCCAGTTCTGGCAGGCTGCCATGCCCGTTGACACAGGCCAGATGTTCGCTGAACAGGATGTCGCTGGGGTGTTCGCGGTCGGTGATGTCGTTGATGATGATGACACCATCACCCAGTTCGAGTGCGGTTTCCACCGCGTCTGTCAGACGAGTCTCGAAGCTGCGGGCTTCGTCGGAGTCCGGTTCTTCGTAGCGGCGGATAATGAGACGATCCACCACAATTTCGATGTTGTGAATCTTGTAGCGATCCAGGGTGATGTCCTCATCCAGTTCGCGCACCTCACCGTTGACTCGCACGCGCTGGAAGCCTGCGGACTGTATCTCTTCGAAGACTTTTTCGTGACGGCCTTTTTTGTTCTGGATGATGGGTGCCAGAATCTGGGTGCGGGTGCCATCCGGCAGGTTCAGCACCGCATCCACGATCTGCTGCGCGCTCTGGGCGACGACTTCATCACCACAAACGGGGCAGTGCGGGACGCCAATACGAGCGTACAGCAGGCGCAGGTAATCATAAATTTCGGTGACAGTGCCCACTGTCGAGCGCGGGTTCTGGCTGACGCCCTTCTGGTCAATCGAAACCGCCGGGCTGAGTCCCTCGATCTGGTCAACATCCGGCTTTTCCATCTGGCCCAGAAACTGCCGGGCATAGGCGCTCAGGCTTTCCACATAGCGGCGCTGGCCTTCGGCAAAGATGGTATCGAACGCCAGCGAGGATTTGCCCGACCCCGACAGGCCGGTGATGACCACCAGTTTGTTTCGTGGAATTTCGACGTCAATATTCTTCAGGTTGTGTTCGCGTGCGCCACGCACAACAATCTTATCCTGA
Organism: uncultured Anaerolineaceae bacterium; assembly: GCA_964593565.1. Classification (GTDB taxonomy): domain Bacteria; phylum Chloroflexota; class Anaerolineae; order Aggregatilineales; family Phototrophicaceae. Next base: position 47,283 of record CAZQIY010000020.1, on the reverse strand, counting down.
CTCATAGCACCTGCCTGATGTACTCGCAGCGGACTATTAGGGGGTGGTACAGACGTTCTATTATAGGACTCGATGAGCCGCTTCGCAAGATCAGAATCGGCAGTTGGCAGGAACGCCGGCCCGTTGTACAGTGAAAACCGCACAGACCGGATAATCTGCTAGGTTTTGACAGTTTTCTCATGATATAGTGGCAGCAATATTGTGAAAAAAGGAACAGGGGTACTTTATGCGTGATGTGTGTGTAATTGGTATCGGGCAAACGCCGATTGGCGAACTGTGGGAATACAGCCTGCGCGATCTGGCGTATCAGGCTTTGCAGGCGGCGGTGGCGGATGCCGGAATCGAACAGCCGGAGGCGCTGTTTGTGGCGAATATGCTGGCGCCGCGCCTGAGCAACCAGGCACACCTGGGGGCGCTGATTGCCAGTCATGTGGGCTGGCGCGGGATCGAGGCCACCACTGTCGAAGCCGCCTGCGCTTCTGGCGGGACGGCTTTTCAGGCGGCGGTGCGGGCGGTGGCCAGCGGCATGGTGGATGTGGCGGCGGTCTGCGGGGTCGAGAAGATGACAGACGCGACCGGGGGCGCGGTCACGGCGGCCCTGGCGACTGCGGCGGATGCCGATTATGAGGGCACGCACGGGGCCTCGTTTGTGGCACTGAATGCACTGATTATGCAGCGTTACATGCACGAGCACAAAACGCCGCACGAATGTTTCGCGCCGTTCAGCATCAACGCCCATGCCAACGCGGTCAGCAATCCTTACGCGATGTTCCGCAGGGCCATTACGCTGGAAACCTACATGCGTTCGCCCATCATCGCCGACCCGATCAACCTGTACGACAGTTCGCCCATTTCCGATGGCGCGGCGGCAGTTATTCTGTGCCCGGCGGAGATGGCGCGTGATCTGAGCAAAAACAACACAGTGCGGGTGCTGGCCAGCGCGACAGCCATTGATTCTGTGGACCTGGCCGGGCGGCAGAACGTGATTGATCTGTATGCGGCGCGGGCCAGCGCCCAGAAAGCCTATGAACAATCCGGGCTTCAGCCGCAGGATATTGATGTTTTTGAGGTGCACGATGCGTTCTCTGTGATGGCGGCGCTCAGCCTGGAAGCGGCGGGGTTTGCAGCGCCGGGCAAAGGTGTTGATCTGGCGCAGGAAGGCGAAATCACCATCCAGGGGCGCATCCCCATCAGCACGATGGGTGGGCTGAAAGGGCGTGGGCACCCGGTAGGCGCTACGGGCGTTTATGAACTGGTTGATCTGGTGACTCAGTTACGCGGCGATGCCGGGGAAAATCAGGTGCCGGATGCGCAGATCGGCATGACGCAGAACATCGGCGGCACCGGCGCGACGGTGGTGACTCATATTCTGGGGCGGGATTCCTGATCCATGCCCCTGCCACGCATACAAAACAGCGCTATCATTATCGGATAGCGCTGTCTGTTTCATGCAGATTGACGGTGTCAGGCGTTCGGGTCGGGCGTCGGGCTGGGGCCGGGAGTCCAGGTGGGCGAAGGCGTCATGCTGCCGACGACGACGGTGCCGGTGGCCTGCATATCCGGCATATCCTCGTTGATGATGACATCGCCAAAACCGCGCACCACAGAAACCCAGGTGCGGCCCGGTTTCATCATGATCGGGGCGTTGTTGCCATAGATGATCTGCAGCGCGCTGCCCGGTTCGCGATCCTGCCGGCGCCAGTACCCCTGATACCACACGCCATCGCGCACCAGGTAGGCGCGGCCCTGATCCCACAACTGAATCTCGTAGGATTCGTAAGTGACGCCTTCGGGGAACAGGTCCGGGCGGCGTTCGTGCGGCACTTCGATGATGACCAGATTATCCGCCCACAATTGTTCGCCGTCGTTGGCGTCGTAATGGGCGACGCTGTCGGTATAGCGCAGATAACGGCCTGTGGTCTGGTCATACTGCCAGCGGGCGTCGGTCTGGCCGTACCAGTCGATAAAGATATCGTTGGCAGGCAGGCCGCCGGGGTCCGGCGTTTCGTTAAAGGCAAAACCCCGCGCCCGGTAGCCGGTGTTGACATTGCGGCGTGTCGCCAGTTCGTACAGTTGAGTCGTATCCAGGAACAGCGTGTGTTCAAACGACAGGCCCGCGCGCGGGAAGCGGCAGAACCCGGCCTCCTGGCAGTTGTCGCCCTTTAACGGCGAGAAGGTCTGATAGACGTATTCGGAACTCATGATCAGCCGCTGGATCGGCTCGCTGGTGCCGGAATAGGCCAGCAGCGCGTGATACATCGGAATCAGTTCCAGATCGAGCAGGCGGGCGCTGCGCACAGAGCCAACATGAGTCGGAACGTTGCTGCGGTAGATCGCGGCGAAGCGCGTTACACCGCCTTCGGCCTCCACTTCATAGACCACATCTGCCAGATTGACGCTGCTCTGGGGCCGCACCACCGGCGGATAATTGGAAATCTTCACGATCAGGTTGCGCCGTGCCATCGCTTCCTCGTCCGGGTAGGGCTGGCCGGTCAGCGGGTTAATCCCCTCCGGGTAAAAAACCGGGCCAATCGGAGTCGGCGTTGGCGAAGGCGTCTCGGTCGGGGTGGCGGTATCGGTTGGGGTACTGGTCGGCGTGGCGGTTTCTGTCGGCGTGCTGGTGGCCGTCGCGGTGGCGGTGGGCGTATCCGTCGGCCCGGATGGCGTGTTGGTGGCGAAGGCCGGCGGCGGTGGGGTGTTGGTGCCGGGCAGGGTGATCTGAATCTCTGGCTGGCTGGCCCCGGCTGGCAGCACCAGGGTGATGGCGAAGATCAGCAGAACAGTAAGCAGTAAGATAGCGCGTCGGTGCATAACTCCCCCGATCATGTTTATGATTTGATGCCCTGGCGGGCACGACCGGAAAGTATACGCCCTGCCTGCACGATTGGACAGGGGGACATTTGGACGTAGCGGGTATAATGGACTTTGTGGCTGCACGCTGATAAATGGAGGTAGGTGGATGGCGAACCGACGCCTGTTGATTGCACTCGCGCATCCTGATGATGAGGCTTTTGGGTACGGTGGGCTGATCTCGAAGTACGTGGCCCAGGGAATCGATGTTTATCTGATTGTATCGACAGATGGCGGCGCGGGGACAGTCGCGCCGGAATTTCTGGAAGGTTACAGCTCTGTGGCGGAACTGCGCCTGGCGGAGCTGGACTGCGCCGCGCAGAAGCTGGGCTTCCGCAAGGTTTTCACATTTGGCTATAAGGACAGCGGCATGATGGGGTCCGAAACCAGCAAGGACCCGGATTGTTCGTGGCAGGCCCCGCCAGAAACACTGGCGCGCCGGGTCGTGGAGGTGATCCGCGAGGTTAAGCCGCAGGTGGTGTTTACCTTTAACAAATATGGCGGTTATGGCCACCCGGACCACATCGCCATCCAGCGGGCCACGACAGATGCCTTTCATCTGGCAGGCGACTCCAATTACGAAACCGAAGGTCAGGCACCCTACCAGCCCCAGCGCTTATATTATTCCGCTTTCCCCACCACGCTGATGCGCTGGAATATCTGGCGGGTGCGGCTGAAAGGGCAGGACCCGCGCCGTCTGGGGCGCAACAAGGATATCGACATCGTTAAAATACTGGAAAATGCGGAGCCGGTGCACGCGACGGTTGATGTGAGCGATTACCTGGAAGCGTGGGACGAGGCCAGCGCCTGCCATGCCAGCCAGCTTGGCGGGGGCAGCATGCCGCAGCTTCCGATGTGGCTGCGCCGCAGGGTGCGCGGCAAACAGGGCTTTACCCGTGTTTACCCACCCCCAACCCGCAGCGGGGTTGATGAACACGATCTGTTTGAAAATGTCACGCTGGATGAGCCAATGGGTGTGGTATGACAGCCTCAACCGCCGAGTCTCGCGTAGACCGGCTGCTGGATGCGATAGAGCTGGTGAAGGAAGACCGGCGGGACGAGGCGCGGGCGCTGCTGCGCGGCCTGATTAGCGAAGACAGCGATTTTGAGGAAGCCTGGCTGTGGCTGAGCGTGGCGGTGGATTCGCTCGACCAGAGTTCCATCTGTCTGGATAACGTGCTGCGCATCAACCCGCACAATACCGAAGCCGCCGGCGCGCTGCATCGCATCCAGCAGCCAGAAATGGCCATGCAGCGGCGGCGCGCGCGGCTGCGTTTTTATCGGGATATCACGCTGGGCGGCATGTGGGCGCTGGTGCTGTTTCTGTTATATGCGATGCTGTTTCTTTATTTCGACGTGCTGCCGGGCTGAATTATTCTCCCTGTAACGGGGTGTACTGTCTGGCGACAATTGCCTGACCTTCCGGGCTTTGTATCCAGGCGATAAACGCCCGCATTTCCCCTGCTGGTTCGCCCGGCCCGGCAAAGAACAGCGTATGACGCAGTGGATAGAGGTTCTGCTCCACATTGGCCTGGGTGGGCGAGACTCCATTTACAGCTACAGGCTGCACCGATGAATCCAGATAGCTGATGGACACATAGCCGATGCTGCCCGACTGGCGCGCCACACTGGCGATCACCGCCGCGCTGGAAGGCGCGATCTGTGCGGTCTGGGTGGTTTGCCGCTCGCCCATCACCAGCCGCTCAAATTCTGCTCGTGTGCCGGACCCTTCCTCGCGGCTGATCACGGTGATGTCTGTGCGCGGCCCGCCCACCTGGCTCCAGTTGACCACCCGCCCCTGAAAGATCGCTCGCAGTTGATCTGTCGATAACTGCTCGATCATCAGGCCGGGCGAGGTGATGATGGCGATGCCATCCCAGGCCACCGGCGCGCCCCACAGCGGGCTTTGCTCTGGCGGTGGCAGATGATTGGTCAGAAAGTAGACCGCACCCTCGCCAAAGGCATGATCCGCCGCCGTCGCATAGTTGCTGGTGCTGATCTCGAAGCTGACGGAGGGGGAAATCTGGGCATAGCGGCGCGTGAGGTCCGTCAGCAGGGGCAGCGTTGCGCTGGTGCTGTTCACCCGCAGAATGGCGCTGTCAGTCGTCGGGGTTGATGCAGGCAGGATACGGGCACTACACCCGACCAGCGTCAGGGCCACAATCGCAAATGTGCGCCTGGCTGCCCCCATAGCCGGCTTAATCCTTCAGGTGCGCGGATAAAAACAGACAGCAAGTCGAAGTCGACAACGCGACGTCCTTTACTGGGTGGCCACGGGCTGCCGGTAGCGCTGAAGAAAGGCCGCTCGGTACTCCTGTAGATCATGTCCTTCGATGATGGCGGCGCGCATGGCCTGCACGTGCTGGATGAGGAAGTGGATGTTGTGCAGGCTGAGCAACATGTGAGACAGGATTTCTTTGGCCTTCACCAGATGTCGCAGGTAAGCCCGTGAGAAATTCTGACAGGTATAGCAGGTGCAGTTGGGGTCCAGCGGCGATTGGTCGCGGGCATAGGTCAGGTTGCGCATGTTGATGCGCCCTTCAGATGTCATGGCCGTGCCATGCCGCGCCAGCCGGGTCGGGATCACACAGTCAAAGATGTCTATGCCGCGTGCGATACCCTCGATCAGGTCGTCCGGCTCGCCCACGCCCATCAGGTAGCGCGGTTTGTCCGCTGGCAGCATCGGTACGGTAAAGTCGAGGGTGCGGTACATTTCCTCTTTGGTTTCGCCCACGGCCAGGCCGCCTACCGCATAACCCGGAAAGCCCATCTCAAGCAGGGCACGGGCAGACTGAGCGCGCAGGTCCTCGAAGATGCCGCCCTGGACAATGCCAAACAGCGCCTGATGGCTGTCGTCGGGGTGAGCGTCGCGGCAGCGCTGTGCCCAGCGGCTGGTGCGCGCCACGGCGTTTTCCAGCACATCCCGGTCTCGCGGGGTGGCGCACTGGTCAAAACACATGATGATATCTGCGCCCAGGTTCTGCTGGATGCGCATGGACGTTTCGGGGTCGAAGCGGTGCGTGCTGCCGTCGATATGGCTGCGGAAGGTGACGCCATCGTCATCAATCCGGTTGATCTGCGCCAGGCTGAACACCTGGAACCCGCCGGAATCCGTCAGCATGGGGCCGGGCCACTGCATGAAAGTATGCAGGCCGCCCATATCGCGCACCAGATCATCGCCGGGCCGCAGGTACAGATGATAGGTATTGGCCAGCACCAGCGAAGCCTGCAGCTCCTTCAGGTCGCGCGGCAGGACCGCCTTCACCGTGGCCTGCGTCCCGACCGGAGCAAAGACCGGGGTCGGTATCGGGCCGTGGGGGGTATGCAGCACCCCGGCGCGGGCGCGTCCCTGTGTCTGAATCACTTCGAAAGTAAATGTCATACCACTTAAGTCCTTAAGAACGACATGGAATTATAACAAATGTTGCCAAACCTGTCGCTAGCCTGATGAACATGCTATACTGCTTCACATGATAAGCCTGTATGACCTTCTCGAAGCAGCCAACGGCCAGCTTTTTGGCGAACCACATGCACAGCTTTTTACTGGTTTTTGTCTGGATGCGCGTCTGGTCCGCGACAACCAGATTTTTGTGGCCCGTAAGACAGATTACGGCGACACCCACCACGATATGCAGGAGGCCGTGCGGCGCGGCGCGCTGGGCCTGCTGTGTACCCGCCCGCCGGATTTTGACACTGGCGGACTCTCAGTCATCATCGTCAAGGATACAGAGACGGCCATGATGAACTGGGGGCGCTATGTGCTGCGCAAGCTGGGGCCAAAGGTGATCGCTGTCACCGGTTCCTCTGGCAAATCTGTCGCTGTCGAGGCGATTTATCATGTGCTGTCGCGGCGCTACCGGGTGCACAAAAGCGTCGGTGATTATGGCGGGCGTCTGCGTCTGCCGCTGGCGCTGGCCAGCCTGAAGGCGGAACATGAGATGGTCGTGCTGGAACTGGGCGCTTCGGCACAGGGCGAAATCGCGGAGATGCTGAAGTTTATCCAGCCCGATGTCGGCGTGCTGACTCATATTGGCTATGCCCATACCGACTCTTTTGCCGACCTGGACCAGATCGCCCAGGAAGAAGGGCAGCTTATCGAAAGCCTGCTGCCCGATGGCCTGGCGGTGCTGAACTATGACGATGATCGAATCCGCAACATGGTTGGGCGCACGCGTGCCCGCGTCTGTACCACCGGATGCAACTTTGGCGCCGACCTGATGGCCTATAATATCGTGCAGGGCCAGACCAAAACCGGCTTTGACCTGCGCTATGGCACAGAACGTTACGTCGGGCGCTGGACTCCGCTGCTGGGCAGGCATCATCTGTACAGCGCGCTGTTCGCGCTGGCGGTCGGCCTCCGGCTGGATGTGCCGCTGGAAGAAGCATTGCAGGCGCTGACGGAAGTTCAGCCGCTGCCGGGCCGCATGAACCCCCTGCCGGGCATCAGCAACTGTCTGATTGTGGATGATTCCTACGATGCCACGCCGGAATCGGCAGAGGCGGCGCTGGACTGGCTGCGCGCCGTGAGCGAAGGGGCGGATAATCGCACCATTTTTGTCATGGGCGATATGGACGACCTGGGCCAGTATACCCAGCGCGGCCACCGGCTGGTTGGGCGGCTGGCGGCGGATGTGGCCGATGTCATTGTCACCCAGGGGTCGCAGGCGGCGCTGGTGGCGCGCGCGGCGATTGATCATGGCAAGGATCGCCGTTCCATTCGTTCTACTTACAGCCTGCAGGATGCCATCGCGGTATTTCAGGATTTTCTGAGCCTGAAGGAAAACGACATCGTGCTGATCAAAGGGGGTATTTCCGCCCGCATGGAGCAGGTCGTCGGGGCGCTGCTGGCTGATTCTTCGGATGTGGCGCGTCTGGTGCGGCAGGATGAAGCCCAGGAACTGCCCGTTGTTTCTCAGCCTGCCAGCACTACCTGGGTCGAGATTGATCAGAGCGCGATTGCGCATAATGTGCGCCAGATCAGGCAGTTGGTAGGCGATTCTGTCTGCCTGATGGCGGTGGTCAAGGGCGATGCCTATGGGCATGGGGCGGTGGCTTCCAGTATTACGGCGCTGGCGAACGGGGCCGAAGCGCTGGGGGTGGCCTCCATAGAAGAGGCGCAGGAACTGCGGGACGCGGGTATCGAAGCGCCGATTCTGGTGATGAACTATACGCCCATCTATGCCGTGCGGCAGGCGATTCGCGAAAGAATCACCCTCACGCTGTATGACAGGGAGATGGCCTATGCCTATAACCGCGTGGCCCAGGAGGTCGGGCAGTCGTTAAAGGTGCACGTTAAGATTGATACCGGCATGGGGCGGCTGGGGCTGCTGAATGCGGATGCGATTCCCTTCTTTCGCCACCTGATTAACCTCCAGCATCTCGACATAGAAGGCATCTACACCCATTTTTCAATGTCGGATGAGGACACGGGATACACGCAGGAACAGCTTAAACAGTTCAGGAGCATCATCAGCCCGCTGCGGGCCAGCGGCTTCCAGTTCCGTTACATCCATGCCGCCAATTCCGCCGCCACCCTGACTCTGCCAGAGGCGCATCTGGACATGGTGCGGGTGGGGGTGGCGCTGTATGGCGAATCGCCCTCCGACACAGTGCGGATTCCGGAAGGTTTCAGAACGGCTATGACGTGGAAAGCCGTTGTTGCACAGGTCAAGACGCTGCCGCCGGGCCATCCGGTCGGCTATGGGCAGACCTACCGCACCGCCAGCCAGGAACGAATCGCCGTGATTCCCGTCGGCTATTCGCACGGGTTCCGCCGCAAGCCAAATAACTGGGGGCAGGTGCTGGTGCGGGGTCAGTTCGCCCCGATTGTGGGCCGCGTGAGCATGGAAAAGACCACGATTGATGTCACGCACATTCCTGATGTAACCATTGGCGATGAGGTGGTGCTGCTGGGCCAGCAGGGCCAGAACCGCATCACGGCGGAGGATGTCGCGGCGCGGCTGGGCACCAACAATTATGAGATCATCACCACGATTCTGGCACGGGTGCCCCGGCGTTAAAGCAGGTCCTGCACATGCTCGCTGATTACGTCCGGTTCTGTGCCAAAGGTAAAGATGGTGCGCAGCAGGCCTGCTTCATCAATCATAAAGATGGACCCGGTATGATCGACGGTGTAATGCTCGCCCTGGTCGGTATTGGCATGGAAGTAAAGGCCAAAATCGTCGCTGATGCCCTGTAGTTCATCTGCGCTGCCGGTCATGCCCACAAATTCAGGATCAAACCCGCTCAGGTAGCGCTGCATCTGTTCCGGCGTATCGCGCGCGCCATCCACGCTGATCATCACAAAATTGACCTGTTCGGCCTGCTCCCCCAGGGCGGTTTTCACCTGCTGGAAATCGCTGAGGGTCATGGGGCAGATGTCCGGGCAGTGGGTATAGCCAAAATACAGCAGCGTCACTTTGCCATGCAGCTCGCTGAAGCTCAGCGGCTGGCCGTCGTTGCCGGTCAGCGTAAAGTCGCTGATCTGGCGGGGCGGGTCGACGGCGGTGCTGCCATCAAAATAGGCGGCTGCATCGACGACTGCCGCGCCGGTATCCGCCGTCGGCGGGTTGGCCAGCCGGTAGATGATAAAAAAGATTGACCCCAGTGTGATGGACAGGCTGATGATGAGTGCGCCGGTCAGCAGCAGGTTTGGGGATTTGCGGGTCGGTTGGCTTTCGCTGGACACAAAACGCTCCTCTGTTAACGTTAAATCGCGCTCGTGATGAATATTATCATGGGCCGGTGGGGGTGGCAATGTGGCATCGCAGCAGGCGATTTTATGTTATTCCGGGGCCTGGATGGGTAAAATACAAAGGTGATCCGTGCCGCGGGACTGCGGCGCGGGTCTGGGGGATAAAAACTGGAAAGGCCATCATTGATGCGACGTTTTGAAATGCTCGATAAAGTAACCCTGGACGCCGACAGCGGGGTGATGCGGCTGACGATGCAGGAGGATACCGGCCTGCATCCTCAGATTGCCCTGCGGCGCGAGGGGGCCTATGTAGCGATTGCCGCCAGCTTTGGCGCGCTGGAAATTGCCCTGCGTCCACGTTATGCGGACCTGGTGCGCCTGCTGACACGCCTTCAGCCGGTAGAAGGGCTGCAAACCACCCGGCAGGTGGGCACCTCGCAGGCGTTTCTGGCGCTGGGGCTGCGCACGGATGGCACGCTGGTGATGCGGCCGACGATTGTGGCCGATGCCACCGGTCACTTCGCCCTGAACCTGGCGCTGGCGCCGCCGGTCTGCAAGGCCCTGTATGAATGGCTGGCCGTCGATACCCGGCCCTGAACAGGCCGGACGTTGCCATTTCGTTTTGACCCGTATACAATCGGCATAAGTTAACCGTAGAGGGGTTTGTGAAGAGAGTTCTCATCATGGATGAGACGCCGAAGGGGCAAGCTGCCAGACACGCTGGGCTGGTGGTGAAACTCTCAGGCCCAGGGATTTGCAAACCCGGACACTCTGGAAGTGGCTTTGCTGACAGAGCGCACAGCGTTGAGTGAGTGCGCTCTTTTTATTTGACCCTGTAATGGAGGTGCTGGCGCATGGGTAAATGGAAGACTCCGGCGGATGTGAAATATTCCAAAACCGATGAATGGGTGCGTGTCGATGGCATGACCGCGACCATCGGCATTACGGATTATGCGCAGGATCAGTTGAACGACATCGTGTTTCTGGAACTGCCACAAGTAGGAGCCACACTGGCCAAGGAGGCTGTTTTTGGACTGGTGGAATCTGTCAAAGCGGCTTCTGATCTGCACATGCCGGTAAGCGGTACCGTGCTGGAAGTGAATAACAGCCTGGAAGACACGCCAGAAACCATCAACTCCGACCCCTACGGTGAGGCATGGCTGATTAAGGTAAGCCTGGATTTTGCCGGCGAAATCGATGAGCTGATGGACGCAGAGGCTTACGAAATTTACTGCCGCGATCGCTGAGTCTGTATCGCTGCGTGTTGTGTGCTGCACCAGAGAAGTTAATCAGGTGACAGGCTGCTGCCTGCCGGTGTTATCAGACCGTCTGTTGAATGATATAGCTGGAAGACTATGACCTATATACCCCATACTGATGCCGAGCGACAGCAAATGCTGGCCGCTATCGGCGTGACCACGATTGAGGATCTGTTCGAGGCGGTGCCATCCCGCCACCGCTTCCCGACACTGGATGTGCCAGAGGCCCTGAGCGAGATGGACGTCATGGCCGAACTGATGGCGCTGGCCGAAGCCAACGATCATGGGCAGGATTATGCCCTGTTTCGGGGGGCGGGGGCCTATCATCACTTTGTTCCGTCGGCGGTGAATCATATCCTGCTGCGCGGCGAATTCTTCACCGCCTATACGCCCTACCAGCCAGAACTGAGCCAGGGCACGCTGCAGGCGACCTTTGAGTATCAGAGCATGGTCAGCGCCCTGACCGGCATGGATGCAGCCAATGCCAGCCATTATGACGGAGCCACCAGCTTTGCAGAATCGGTGACGATGGCGGTGGAAGTCAGCCGCCAGCAGCGCCGCAAGGTGGTTATCAGCCCGGATATCAACCCCCAGTACCGGGCTGTGGCGCGCACCTATCATCAGGGCAGCGGAGTCCGCTTTGTGGGTGATAATGGCCGCGCTACCATCAGCGACCTGGTGGATATGCTGGACGACGATACCGCCATGCTGGCTGTGCAGTATCCGAACTTCTTCGGCCAGATCGATGACTTCAGCGACCTTGCAAAAAAGGTGCATGAGGCCGGTGCGCTGCTGGTGTTCGTGGTGAATCCGCTGGCGCTGGGCCTGCTGAAAAGCCCGGGCGAACTGGGCGCGGATATTGTCGTGGGCGAAGGCCAGCCGCTGGGCATCCCGCTCAGCTTTGGCGGGCCATACCTGGGCTTTTTTGCCACCCGCGCAAAATACGTCCGCAAGATCGCCGGGCGCGTGGTTGGCGAAACGGTGGATCAGGACGGCAGGCGCGGCTATGTGATGACACTGCGCCCGCGCGAGCAGGATATCCGCCGCGAAAAGGCCACCAGCAATATCTGCACCAATCAGGGCCTGATGGCGCTGGCCGCCGGCGTGTATCTGTCGCTGATGGGCAAGCACGGCATGCGCAGGGTGGCGGAACTGTGCTATCACAAGGCGCATTACGCCGCCGACCAGATCAACCAGCTTGATGGGTACGAAGTCAACATGAGCAAGCCGTTCTTCCATGAGTTTGTCGTCAAATGCCCGCGCCCGGTGCGCGAAATCAACGACAGGCTGATGGATCAGGGCATTGTTGGCGGTTATGACCTGGGCCGGGATTACCCGGATTTTAAGGATCATATGCTGGTGTGCGTGACGGAGATGAACAGCCGTGAGGAAATCGACGCGCTGGTGGCGAGCCTCAAAACGCTCAGCGAGTGATGAATGACGGCAGACATTGAGCTTGATCTGGGTCATCTCGACACATCGCTGGAGCCAATTTTTGAGGCCTATCCGGTGGGGAATTTTTGCGATGTTTGCGCGCAGAAGGTCTCGCAGGAACTGCGAAAGGCAGAATTTGAAGTTGCTGTTGTGACTATTCAGAATGAGGCGATGCCAGGGGTATCTCACAGACCACCGTTTATTCATGGTCGGGATCGGGAAGGTCAGCCCTTGCTGCTGGCGGAGACCGGATTTCATCAGGCCGTCCGCCTTCTGGAGGATGGAGTCTTTTACTAGCTGGATGCATTAGTGGTCTTGCATTACGGCCTGAAGGCAGTTGACGAGATGACATATCGGAGCCTTTTCCTGTATCCTGATGGTGTCGAGTTCACAAATGTTGATGAGGTTTAACGGAGAAATCGACATGACTAAACAGAATCCGCTGCTGGCAGGCTGGGAACATATCCGCAAACGCCCACTTATGT
>CAZQIY010000020.1:32423-34461 GCA_964593565.1 uncultured Anaerolineaceae bacterium | reverse complement strand
CATGACGCAACCGACGATATATGAAATCAGCGCCAGCGGACGGGTGGGGGTGCGCCTGCCGGATGTGGATGTGCCGGAAGCGCCGCTGCCCAAAGACCTGCTGCGCGACGAACTGGATTTGCCGGAAGTCAGCGAACTTCAGGTGATCCGGCATTACACCAACCTCAGCCAGAAGAACTACGCCATTGACAAGGGCTTCTATCCGCTGGGGTCCTGCACCATGAAGTATAACCCGCGCCTGAACGAGGACACCGCCCGCCTGCCCGGCTTTGCGCATCTGCACCCGCTGGCAGATGAGGAAAGCGCGCAGGGTGCGCTGGCGCTGATGTACCAGTTACAGGCATGGCTGGCGGAAATCAGCGGGTTTAAGAAGGTCAGTCTGGCGCCAGCGGCGGGGGCACAGGGTGAATTCGCCGGCATCCTGATGATCCGCAAGTATCATGAGGAACGCGGCGACACCAAACGCACCAAAATTCTGGTACCCAACAGCGCGCATGGCACCAACCCGGCCACCGTCACGATGGCAGGTTTTCAGAGCGTGGAGCTGCCCTCTGATGAAAATGGGGATGTGGACCTGGACGCGCTGAAAGCCGCCTGCGATGAGACTGTCGCCGGGATGATGATCACCGTCCCGAATACACTCGGTCTGCTGGAGGGGCACATCCTGGAGGTCGTTCAGGCGGTGCATGACTGTGGCGGGCTGATGTATATGGACGGCGCTAACATGAATGCCCTGATGGGCGCGGTCAAGCCGGGTGAACTGGGCTTTGATGTGATGCACTACAACCTGCACAAGACCTTTTCCACGCCACATGGCGGCGGCGGGCCGGGGTCTGGCCCGGTGGGGGTGGGCGATAAGCTGGCGCCGTATCTGCCGGGGCCGGTGGTGGAAATCGTCGAGGAAGCGACGGACGAGGACGATGCCCCGTTGTATGGCCTGCGCATGCCGGAAAAATCCATCGGCCAGTTGAAGGCGTTCTATGGCAATTTTGGCATGCACGTCCGGGCTTATACGTACATCCGCATTCATGGCGCGCAGGGCCTGAAGGATGTGTCGCGCCATGCGGTACTGAACGCTAATTACGTCCGTGCCAAACTGAAGGACACCTACACCGTGCCTTACCCGCGCATCTGTGGCCATGAATTTGTACTGGAAGGGCATTTCGAGGGTGTGGACGACGTGCACGCGCTGGATATTTCCAAGCGACTGATGGATTATGGCTTCCATCCGCCGACGAACTACTTCCCGCTGATTGTCCCGGAAGCGCTGCTGATTGAACCGACAGAAACCGAGGACAAGGCCACGCTGGATAAATTTATCGACGCGATGCAGAAGATCGCGCAGGAGGCCCACGACAGCCCCGACCTGCTCAGATCCGCCCCGCACAACCTGCCCGTTTCGCGGCTGGATGAAGTGCGCGCCGCCAAGCAGCTCGTGCTGTGCTGCGTCGAAATTCCCGCCTGGGCAGAAGATTAAACGACTCCTCATCCCCGGCCCCTCTCCATATTGCACCGATGCGCGGAGAGGGGCCTGGGGGTAAACTCCGCTACTCTGAATCGACAGGTTCGATAATCTCGAAGGCTTCAATCGCCGGGATGAACAGCGCGTCGTACAGGAATTCGCGCTCCTGTTCGCTGGTGGCCGTCACGCCAATGACATAGGCCCGGTCCCCTTCAAAAAAGGCGAAGCTGGTATAAACTTCTTCGTCCGGGCGCTCCACCTGGTAAATCTGCCATTCCCGCCCGTTGGCGCGGATGGTGGCGGTGCTGGTTGGCAGGCTGTCGCGGGCATAGAATCCATTCACGATGATACGGCTGACATAATCATCCAGCGTGACCGGGAAACGGAACGCGAGGACCGGAATCACCACCGGGTCCAGCGCCGGGTAGGGCGAAAAGACTCCCGGTTCCACTTCGTACCAGTTTTCCGGGACGACACTGCGGAACCCCAGCGCCTGATGGGTAAAGGGCTGGTTTTCTACGGACGTGATTTCTGCGATGGCAAACAGCGGCGGGGCCATGCTGGCGATGCAGTCCG
>CAZQIY010000020.1:30263-32323 GCA_964593565.1 uncultured Anaerolineaceae bacterium | reverse complement strand
GACGTGATTTCTGCGATGGCAAACAGCGGCGGGGCCATGCTGGCGATGCAGTCCGTATTGGGCGCGTCGTCCGGGTGGTCGATAAACCCGAGGATCATGCTGGCTGCGCAGGACGAGGCCGTAAACGTGGTGTGGCCGATGCCCGGCAGTTCATAGATGTAGCTGTTGCTCAGGGTTTCGGCGGCCAGATATGCCCAGCCCGGCGGGGTGATCGGGTCGAATTCGCCCACCATCACCAGCGTGGGAATATCGCTGACTACCGGCGCGTTTTCGGCGTCGTCTGCGGTGCCGGTGCCCCAGGCGCCGCACAACTGAAAATCCCCTTCGATCTGAATCAGGAAGATTTCGGACAGGGCCAGCGGAATATCTTCGCTGCCAGCGCGGACATCCTCCAACTGCTCGAAGGGCATTTCCTCATTGCAGCCCACCGTCACAAACAGCGTTTCGTCAAAATAAGCGCCCTGGAAAACCGAAAACAGCAGGTCATCGACAAAGCCATCATAGCTGCCGTTATGCGCCTCGTAGATATAGCGCGGCAGGTTGGGGATTTCCATGGTCTGGTACAGCAGCCCAAACAGCCCGCCGATCAGTGAGTCGCCGTTGATCAGCACATCGCGCTGCTGCGCCGTGTAAAAGTCGAACACGGTCACCACTTCCGGTTCGGCGTTCAACTGCGCCACCGTTTCATAAAACACCGCTTCCAGGTCCGGGTACTGCTGGTTACAGGCGGGGTCCTGGGCGCAGGCGGTAAACAGCGTGGAAAAGGCGCGGTGCGCGTTCGGCAGAAATTCCACATCCGGGTTGACCTGAAGCGGCAGCACAGCATCCAGAACGACACTGCGCACGATTTCCGGGTAATCGCGCATCACTGTCAGCGCCAGCCGGGTCCCATAGGATGCGCCCATCAGGTTGACCTGCTCATAACCCAGGGCCGCCGCCATGTCGCGTACATCGGCGGCGTTTTCCGCCGTCGTATAGGCGGCCAGGTTGATTCCTTCCGCCACAGAACGATCACGACAGGCCAGCAGCACTTCGTTGCTGATCTCTACCAGTTCCGCATAGGGGATGTCCTGATCGAGAATGTCATAGCTCCACGAGACATATTCCGGGCAGTCCAGCGGGTTCGACAGGCCCACCCCGCGCTGGTCAAAGAAGATCACATCGCGGTTCACCAGGAAGGAATCAAAGCTGGCGGCCAGAAATTCCACCGTATCCAGGGTGCGCCCGCCGGGGCCGCCATCCAGGTAAATGAGCGGGTCGTTCTGTATATGCGGGCCATGCCCCCGCATGATGGCGACGGCCAGACGCAGGGTATTGGTATCATCGGCCAGCGCCGGGTCGCGCGATTCCGGCACGGTGACATAGCCGCATTCAATCGCGAAGCCAGTGGGCGTGTTAAAGGAGCAGGGGGCCGGTTCAAAGGTGGGGGTGTCTGGCTGTGCCAACGCGACCCCCGGCAGCAGAATGATGCACAGAACCGGAAGTATCCACAGGAGCCGGGACATAAACGATACCTCGATGATTGATAGACAGGCGGTATTGTACCATCCTTTATCTGGCCCCTGGATTCTTCTCAGCCAACTTTTACGGCGAGTCCTGTTACAATATGAAGAAGGAAGAATCAACAGCCTTCACCTATTGCTCGGAGAGAAGATTTTTGACTTTTGATCATGCGCGCCCTCCTACGCGCCTTGCCGGGCCGGCATCACAGCAGCGCCGGATAGCCGTCACGATCCGTCAACTGCGGGCCACGTGGCACGATACCAACGCCCTGTGGCGCGAATTTCGCTTCCCGGTGCTGTTGTTCGTGCTGGTGACGGTGGGCGGTGGCTTTGTGTACGGCGAGCTGTATTACCACACCTACGGCCATTATTATGAGCTGGATGTGCGGCCTTACCTGATGCTGCAACTGATGATTATGGAATCGCCCAGCGAGGTGCCGCCAGACTGGTATTTGATTATCTTCTGGTACCTGATGCCGCTGCTGGGGGTGGTGATTCTGGGCCTGGGCGCGGCGGATTTTCTGCGCCTGTTTTTTAACCGTAACGAACGGCGTGATG
>CAZQIY010000020.1:22242-30163 GCA_964593565.1 uncultured Anaerolineaceae bacterium | reverse complement strand
CTGGGCGCGGCGGATTTTCTGCGCCTGTTTTTTAACCGTAACGAACGGCGTGATGCCTGGGGAGAAGCAGTAGCTTTGTCATACCGCAACCATACCATTGTTTTTGGCGCGGGACATGTCGGCCTGCGTGTGATTCATGAACTGGTCGAGATGGGGTTCGATGTCCTGGCGATTGATAACGACCCTGACCCCGGCGTGGATGACGCGCTGAACCGGCTGCACGTCCCGCTGATAGTGGCTGATGGCCGCCTGGCCAGTACGCTGGAAAAGGCACAGCTTGTCCATGCGGATGCGCTGGTGGCCTGCACCGGTAACGATCATATCAACCTGGAAGTCATCATGAAGGCGCGTGATATGCACCCCGGCCTGCGCATCGTCATGCGCGCCTGGGATACACAGCTCACGCGGCAGATCGAGCGTTTTCTGAATGTACAGTCGGTGCTCAGTTCCTCTGATCTTTCTGCGCCCGCGTTTGCCGGGGCCGCTGTCGGCATCGAAATCACCCAGACCATTCAGGTCAACGGCACCGAATACAGCACGGTGCGGCTGAATGTCGAGCCGGGGTCATTTATGGATGGTCAGACGGTGGGCAAATTGCAGACCGAAAACAACATGGATATCGTCCTGTACGGGCGCGGTGACGAGGTGGAGGTGCAGCCTTCGCGAGAGATGATCGTGCAGGCGGGCGATGTGCTGGTGATCTTCGCCCAGCACAACCATATCCTGCGGGTGATCGCCCGCAACCGGCGCAGAAGCTGACCTCCGGCGAACACACACCACGCAAAACAACAGGACAGACTCAACGTTGAGTCTGCCCTGTGCTGTATTGCAGTTAGCGATGCTGCGTTATCTGCGCTTTGGGAAGCGGCTGAGGATGACCGCAGGTTCCGGCACCGGCACCCGATCCCCTAAACTCAGTTCGTTCAGGGCCTTGCCGGGGCGCGCACTGGCAGAACCGGCAAACACGGCGACAGGGGTATCTGCACGGGCAAATTCCTCTTTGATGTAGGCCTGCCCAAGCTGGTAGCCGTCACTGTCGATGCTGCAGCTTGTGACCACGCCGATGACGCGGCCCCGATCATCAATGACCGGGTCGCCCTGATGCGGTGGGCGGGCGCGCTGGTTTTCCAGCCGGAAGCGGGTGACGGTGGCATCGCGTTCCTTTTCGTGGGCGATGTAAGCCATCTTGCCGACGAAGAAGGGCTTGAACAGCCGGACATAATTGCCAAAGCCAGCATCCGCCGGGTTCAGGTTCAGCGGCCCCGCCAGTTCCTGACCATACAGCGGCAGGCCCGCTTCGATGCGCAGGCTGTCGCGCGCGGCCAGCCCACAGGGAACCGCGCCGCACTGCACCAGATGGCGGAACAGACTGGCGGCCTGGTCCGGGTGGACGAACAGTTCATAGGCGGTGCGCTCGCCGGTATAGCCGGTGCGCGAGACAATCAGGTCAAAGCCATCCAGTGTCACACGGGTGATCCCGGCCCAGGGCAGGCGGCTGATCTTCTGTTTATCGGAGTCGCTGCCTTCCATAGACAGCAGGATATTTTTGCTGTCCGGCCCCTGCAGCGCGATATCCACCCGCTGATCTGCGTCGGAAGCAGGATCGCGCAGGTCGCGCAGGGTGAACTCTCCGGCGGCTTCCAGACGGCGGCCCGGGTGCGCCGGGTCGATCTGAACGGTGCCGTTTATCACTGCGTTGAGCCAGGCCCAGTCCTTATCGTTGTTAGAGGCATTGACCACCAGCAGGTAATGTTCCTGCGCCAGCCGGTAGATCATGATGTCGTCCAGCGGCACGCCGTGAATATCCAGCAGGTAGGTATACTGCGAATCGTTCACCGCCAGGCTGTGAACATCGTTGGTGGTGACGGCATCCAGGAAATGTGCCGCGCCCGGCCCCTGCACATCGAACACGCCCATATGCGCCACATCGAACACACCAGCCTTGCTGCGCACGGCCAGATGTTCTTCGCGCACGGACGAATACCACACCGGCATGTCATACCCGGCGAACTCGACCAGCTTCGCCCCCAGTTCCTGATGCAGCGCGTGCAGCGGGGTAGTCAGCGGCTGGTCCTGCTGCGGGGCCTGCCAGACAAATTCAGGCAGGGCCTGCGCAGGCTGCGGGCCGTCATAATCCGGGTTGTTGAGTCCGACAAAATAGGCTTTTTCGGCATAGCCCTCGCCACTGGCCCATGCCGCTTTGACATCCACCTGAAAACGGCTGTGGTCTGCGGGGCCGGTGTGTGTGATGGTCACAGGGCCGGGCACTTTGGCATACGGGTCTGCCGGGTCGAACAGGATAAAGCCATCCGACAGGGCGCGCAGCCAGGTTGCCACGCGGTTGACGTTGCGCTCCACGTGCAGCAGATAGCCATCGCTGGTGGCCTCGACAATGACGCGGGACATGGCCGGGCCAGAAGCACCCCATACCCAGGCAGGCTGCTGATCGCCGGGCTGGAGGGCATGGACGCTGCTGGTGAGGGCGGTGTGCAGGAAAGCAGCCGCCTCCGCGCCTTCGACCTTTAACGTCTGCCAGTCTGCGCTGTCGCTGTCCGGCTGCAGATAGGCGAAGTGCGGGTAATCGTCGGCTTCCGCGTCGACATCGATGCCGACACGGGCGGCCAGATCGCGCACCCGCAGGCGCGCCTGCTGCAGCACGTCAAAGTCGATCTTGGCGCGGGCCTGGGGCCGCAGCCGTCCGCTGTAGCTGAAGGGCACACAGGCCTTTAGCACTGCTGCCATAATGTCGGCCAGCTCGTCAATTTCGGCATCGCCGAAGCCGCGCTGGGTGATCCAGGGCGTGCCGATGCGGATGCCCGAAGGCCGCAGGGCGCTGGCATCGCCGGGGATGGTCTGCCGGTTGAGCACAATGCCTGTCAGGTCGAGGATGCGCGCGGCCATATCGCCGCTGAGCGTGGTGCCATCCGGCCCGACCACCGATTTGCAATCGACCAGCAGCAGGTGCGTATCCGTGCCACCGTGTGGCAGCCGCAGCCCGTGTTCGCTTAACTTCTGCGCCAGACGGGCCGCATTGCGCACGGTCTGATGCTGGAGCTGCTGGAACTGGTCGGTGCGGGCCAGCCGCAGCGCGACGGCCAGCGCGGCCATGGTGTTGATGTGCGGGCCGCCCTGTTCGCCGGGGAACACCGCGCGGTCAATTTTCGGCTGGATGTCCTTGCGATGCGTGATGATGACCGCGCCGCGCGGCCCGCCCAGGGTTTTGTGGGTGGTAAAGGTCACCACATCCGCGATGCCTACCGGGTTGGGGTAATCTCCGGCGACAACCAGCCCGGCCACATGGGCAACATCCGCCATCAGGTAAGCGCCCACCGCGTCGGCAATCTCGCGGAACCTGTGGGAATCTGGCGCGAAGGGATAGCTGCTGTAGCCGGCGATAATCATTTTGGGCCGGTGCTCCAGCGCCAGTGCCATAATCGCCTCATAATCGAGCCGTTCGGTCTGCGGGTCGATGCCATAGCTGACGATGTTGTAATTGATGCCACTGCGGTTGACCGGGCTGCCATGAGTCAGGTGCCCGCCCTGGATCAGGTCCATGCCCATGACGGTATCGCCAACGTTCAGCAGGGCGCTGTAAACGGCGTTGTTGGCCGGCGCGCCGGAAAGCGGCTGCACATTAACGAAAAGATCATCCGGACTGTATCCATTGGCGGCGAACAGTTCGGCGGTGCGGCGCCGGGCCAGTGCTTCGACAATGTTGGCGTATTCTGTTCCTTTATAGTAGCGGTTGTCTGCCTGGCGGCGATACTCTGGCAGCCGGGTGGCATAATCCAGAATTTCGGCCTCGCTCATCCGGCGTGTTTCGTCCAGCGGGTAGCCTTCGGCATAGATGTTGTGGAAGGGCGACCCCAGAGCTTCGCGCACGGCGGCAGGCACAGTGCTTTCTGATGGAATGAGAATGAGGTAACGGGCCTGACGCGCAGTTTCGTGACGAATCAGTTCCGCAACATCAGGATCAATTTCGGCAAGCTCGCCGCGAAAAAGAAAGTCTGGCATGGGCAGTACCCCCTTTTGTGGTGACGGACACACCCGGTATTCTATCATGGGCACTGGGGCCGGTCTATGCAGGGCTGATGTTTGAAAATGGTTTTGAAATCCTGAGATTCAGTAACATCATTTATAGTACTTCCGTCCCAAAGGTTTCAACACATAGGACCTACGGGCTACCCAGGCTACTTGCTTTATGAAGAATGTAAATGTATTGTCTTATCGATGGAAAATAAATGTTATCACAATGCTACAACAAGCTACGGGAGGTAGAAAGATGATAGCGTTAAGACAACATTTACGACGGAGGAAGGCATGGCCGGGCATCCTGGCTATGCTGCTGCTTTTCAGTATCGCGCTGGTGCCTTCGGTAGGCGCTCAGGGCAATGGCGGCCTGGGTGTGGGCCAGGGGCACGGCCTGGAGGTTGGCATTAACCTGCCTGTCTTCGAGCAGATCAGGGCCGATGCTGCCGCCGGGGCCTATGACCGGGCCTGTACAGCAGAAGAACATGACCCCACCAAATGGCATATGCTGGTGAACGTGGAAGCCAGATGTCATTACGATCATCATCATGGCGACGACCCGAATTATGTCAACGATATCTTTGGCGAACCGGGCGCGTGGTTTGGCAGCACTGGCCAGTCTATCTCCTATCCCTGGCAGACTTTCCCGGCCCAGACCGCCTCAGAATCCAACCAGGCTTATCTGGGTTCCGGCAAGATGGAAAACGAAGCCAAGCACGAGGGCTATTACTGGATCGTGCGTCGCGACCAGCCCTGTAACACCGATACCGGCCAGTTCTGCGTAAAGGACTTCCGTTTGCAGTTTCATGGCATCATGCATGCGCACGGCGCGATGGTGCGCTGGCATTCGATGTCTGCCGAAGTGCGCGCCTGCCTGAACGTCAACGATCCTTCGACCTGTGGTATCGTGCGTACCGGTGGCTGGATGGATCATGGCCGCCTGTTCGTGATGGATGCGGGCGCAGGCCGGGGTGCGCGCTGTGGTTTTGGCGCGGGCGACCTGCTGCGGCATATTCCGCTGTCGGTGGACAGCCAGTACCGCCCGCTGCAGACCAACAGCAACCCGCTGGATGAGGAACGCTGCCATCCGCAGCTTACGCAGGAGATGATCGAACACGGGCCGCTTACGGGCGACGTGGGGATCGGGCCGAAAGTGGAATGGTGGGTGCATGGTGCAAGTGACTTCCGCTTCCAGCTTCAGGTGGCGGACCCCATCGGCAACATCTACGAGACGGCGCCGGGCAGCGGCGAACTGGAAAACCACATCATCTGCAGCATCAATGACCCGGAATGCGAGTGGAACCAGTCCATCATGACTGCGCGCATCCAGTACGCAATGGGCGTCAACGTCCACTTTATTCAGGGGCACTTCCAGAGCGACTCACGCGCCCCTGCCATTGCGACGCTGGGGCTGGAGGATGGTGTCTACATCAATCGCTTTGGCGGCCTCAACCCCAGTTGTAGTGCGCCCGGCCTGGATTGTGTGCCGATTGAATACAACAACCTGCTGCTGAAGCGGCAGCCCGGCACCGGGGCGAACAATTACGCGCATACGCCGTGCGAATCCTGCGAAAAGGTGGATCACGACATTTCGCCCCCTGGCCAGCAGTGGATCACCTGGTTCTATTACAAGTATGGCCATGCTATGCCTACGCATCCGCCCGGCCAGCCAGAAGAACCCACCGAACCGGAAGTGCCGGAAGTACCGGAACTGCCCGCCGGGCCAGCCATCTACTATGAAGTGCACGAGCACGATGGCCAGCAGGCGATGGTGAACCTGAGACTGATCGGTGTCGAGAATGTCTTCGGTGTCCAGAGCGAATGTACGGTGAATTCGCAGGTGCTGCAGGGGACCGGCTTTGTCGAGGGCGAAGGCTTTAACCAGAGCAACAGCTTCATTCTGGATGATGGGTTCCAGATCGACCAGGCGCAGGGTGTGGGCCTGTGGCGGGTGGCCGCCACCCGCATGAACCCGAACCCGGCGATCAGTGGGGACGCGCTGGCCTTCACGCTCAACTACAATGTGCTGGCAGCGGGCGAAAGCAACCTGCAGTGTTCGGCGCTGGCTGTAGACCGCAATGGTCGCGAGATTGCCCTGGAAGTTCTCAATGGCAGCGTGATCGTGCCGCCTGTGGACGAGGAACCGCCAGTGGATGAAGAACCGCCGGTGGTGGTGGAACCGCCGCCAGTGGACGAAGAATCGCCAGTGGAAGGTACAGGCACGATCAGCGGGCTGGTCGCCTACCAGAACCGCCCGTCGAACGAAGGTATCGTGGCCACGCTGGTCGTGGATGGGCATAACGTTGTGGGCGAAGTGACCACCGCGCCGGATGGCACCTACACCTTCCCGGATATTCCTGTGGGGCAGTATTCAATCGTACTGCTGGCACCTCAGCATATCCCGATCCTCAAGGATGTGACTGTCGAAGCACCGAATGCCACCATCCAGCTGGAAGATCAGCTGCCGGCGGGTGACGTGGACGACAGCGGCGTGATTGACATGGCAGACCTGACTCTGGTGGGCGCGAACTTTGGCATAGAGGTGATCGAGGAAATTGCCAACATCGACCTGAATGGCGATGGCTGGGTCACGATCAGCGATCTGTCGATGGCCGCCAGCAATCTGGACCTGGAATCACCACTTCTGATGTTCTTCTAACAGGACTCTAGCAGGGGATTCAGAAGCGGATGGTACTGTTAATCAACCGCTTCTGAATCCAGCATAGTTAATAATCAACCGGGGCCTGCGTCGACCTGCGTCGATATGGAGCAGGCCCCCATGAAGAGGAGCAGTCCGATGAAAGTCAAATTATTCGCAGTCTCAGGACTTATTCTGCTTATCAGCAGTATTCTGGTTTTTGCACAGGGTGGCGATGCGCTGATCTCGCTGGCGACTCCTGCCGGGCCGGTGCGTGCGGGCGATACCTTCGCCGTCAATATTCAGGTGGATGGCGCCGATGGCGTGTATGGCACCAGCGTCGAGCTGCTGTATGATCCGCAGGCGCTGGAAGTGGTGGCCGCTGATGCCGGCGCGGTGACGCCGGGCGACTTCTTTGGCGACCAGCCCAGCTTTACCCTCAAAAATACGGCGGATGCATCGGCAGGGATGGTGGAATATGCGCTGACATTGCGCCAGCCCGCCCAGCCCGTCACCGGCAGCGGTATCCTCGGTTCACTTCAGTTCCGGGTGCTGCGCGATGGCCCGGCCCAGATCGAAGTGAGCAATGCCCGGCTGATTGTGCCGCAGTTTGAAGAAGTCAATGGGCGGCTGGTAGCGCGCCAGGTCAGCGAAATGCCGGTGCAGGTCCAGAATATGTCGCTGGTGGTGGATGGCTCCGCTGCTCAGGTGGTTGTGGAACAACCGGAAGCGATTGCAGCCGTGCAGCAGCCACCGCCTGTGCTGCAGGCCCCGGCTGTGCAGGCCGATACGCCTGTTCTGGTGACATCCCCTGTGCCGGGGACGCCGCCGACCGTGCTGCTGGGGCTGGTGTTCTTCAGCCTGGGTTTGCTGCTGTTTGCCCTCAGTGTAGGGACGTATGTGCGGCTGCATCGTCAGTTTAGCTGGCAGGATAGCTACTAGGAGATAGGATGTGATGCGAGCGATTCATCTGGTTCCGATCACTGCCGTGCTGGGCCTGCTGCTGATGGTGGCCGGTGCGGCGACAACCTATGTGGCGCTGGGACAGGATCAGGATGGCGAAGCGGTGGTGACCGCTGAAACCACAGAGGACGTCCTGCCCACCCCGACGCTGCTGCTGACCGCCGAACCAGCGGCGGAGGTCGCCCCGGCACAGGGGAACCCGCCGGTTGAAGCGCCCGCTGTCAACCCGGTTCCTCAGAACCCCGTTCAGCCTGTTGTGCAGCCTACCGTGCTGCCTCCCACGCCGCTGCC
>CAZQIY010000020.1:12815-22142 GCA_964593565.1 uncultured Anaerolineaceae bacterium | reverse complement strand
TGGTCATGCCGCCAGCGGTGCAGCCTACAGTGACGGATCCGCTGCTGGAGACGCCAGCCGCTGTGCTGCCAGAAGCGACCCCGACCCCTGCTTCTGTGCTGCAAGGCACTCTGGAAGCGCTCAACCAGCAGATGCTGCCGGATGCGGAAGCAACCGAGGCGGTTGAACCCGAACCGGTGCTTGAATCTCCGGCGGTCATCACGGGGCAGGTGAGCATCACGCAGGGCCAGATTCAGGGCGCCGAAGTTGTGCTGATCCTGCCGGACGGCGAGATGATCCAGCATCCGGTGGATGAACAGGGCAGCTTCATCATTGAAAACCTGACCCCCGGCGATTATACGCTGGAGGCGCTGGCGCCCGGTTCGCTCACCCTGCAGGCAACGGTCACCCTGGCAGAAGGCCAGCAGGTCCAACTGCCCGCCGGCACTCTGCGTCTGGGCGACATCAACCAGGACAACCTGATTGATTTTGATGATGTGGTGCTGGTGGCGGCCAACTATGGCGGCCCGGCAGAGATCATGGGCACGGACCTGAACGGCGATCAGCTGATCGATATCATCGACCTGACCATGATCGGGGCGCAGTTCGGTATCGAGGGGCCGCTGCCCTGGGACCAGCCTTAAATTTTGACAACCCCTTGGCGTTGTCTTAAAATCAGCTTAACCCATTCATCAGGGGCGCATCCTGTGCGCCTCTGATTTCGCGTATCTGTCTGGTGATGATCGGCCGGCGTGTGCCATCAAGACACGCACAATGAATAATGACTTTGTAGTAACAGAAAGGGGAATAGCGCCGGCGGTGCGCCGCGCTGGAACAATTATGAAGGAATATGCGAGTGAAAACATCAGGAACATCGCCCTCGTAGGGCATCAGAGCGCCGGTAAAACTTCATTGGTAGAAGCCCTGCTCTACAATACCGGCGCCATCAACCGGCTTGGCAGGGTAGAAGAAGGCAACACCGTTTCTGACTGGACAGACGACGAAAAGGAACGCGGCCTGTCCCTTTCCACCTCTCTGGTCCCCATTGAATTTAACGATACCAAAGTCAATATGCTGGATACCCCTGGTTATACCGATTTCCAGGGCGAGATGAAAAACGCCATCCGCGTGGCGGATTCGGTAATCGTGGTGGTGGACGCGGTGGCCGGGGTCGAGGTGGGCACGGAACTGGCCTGGAATTATGCCGAAGCCTACCAGCAGCCCATTATCGTGACCATCAACAAGATGGATCGGGAAAATGCCAACTTCGAGGCCACGCTGGCACAGCTTAAGGAGCGTTTTCCGGATTACAAGTTTATCCCGGTGATGCTGCCGATTGGCGCGGAGCACGAATTTAAGGGCGTCATCAACCTGCTGACGATGAAGGCCTATTACGACGCCGGGGCAGAGCGTTCTGATCTGCCGGCGGAGCTGCAGGAAGTGGCAGACGCAGGCCGTATCGAACTGGTCGAGGCGGCAGCCGAAGCGGATGACCAGTTGATTGAGAAGTATTTTGAAGAAGGCGACCTGAGCAATGAGGAAATCCGCGATGGCATGCGCAAGGCCGCCCGCGATTCCAATCTGAAGACCGTGCCGGTGTTTGTGACTTCCGGCGTGAAGAATATCGGCACTGTGCCGCTGCTGGAAGCGCTGGTGGTGTATGTATCCCCGCCGACCATGCGCCGGGTGCAGGTGACCAATGCCGACGGCGAAAAATCCTTCTTCACCGCGCCCCAGTCAGACAGCGGGCCGCTGGCGGCTTATGTCTTCAAGACGGTCAATGATCGCTTTGTGGGCACGCTGACTTATTTCCGCATCTTCTCCGGTTCGATCAGCGCCGATACCCGTTATTACAACGCCACGCAGCGGGCGGAGGAACGTTTCGGCTCGCTGATCGTGCTGCGTGGGCGCGAACAGATCAATGTGCCGGTGCTGCATGCCGGTGATATTGGCGTGGTTTCCAAGTTATCCGAAACCAGAACCGGCGATACTTTTTCGGACAAGGCAAAGCCTGTCGAAATCACCCGGCCGGATTTCCCGGCGCCGCTGTACACCGTGGCCGTGACACCGCGCACCCAGGCGGACAGCGCCAAGATGGGGCCGGTGCTGACCAGCCTGTGCGAAGCCGACCCGACCCTGCGCTGGCGGTTTGATAACGACACCCGCGAGACGATCCTGGAAGGGATGGGCGAGATTCATGTCAACCTGGCGGTCAGCCGTGCCGAAAAACTGGGCGTGACTTTGGACACCGCGCTGCCCAGGGTGCCATACAAAGAGACGATTACCCGCACTGCCGAAACCACCTACCGCCATAAGAAGCAGTCTGGTGGGGCCGGGCAGTTTGCCGAAATCAGCCTGCGGGTGGAACCGAATGTCGGCAGCGGTTATGAATACCAGACCCAGATCTTCGGCGGTGCCATTTCCAACTCGTTCCTGCCCTCCATCGACAAGGGGATTCAGTCGGTGCTGCCAGAAGGCGTGATCGCCGGGTTCCCGGTGGTGGATGTGAAGGCGGTGGTGTTTGATGGCAAGGAACACCCGGTGGATTCGAAGGATATCGCCTTCCAGATTGCCGGGCGCGAAGGTTTCCGCGAAGCCTTTATGGACGCCGGGCCAGTGCTGCAGGAACCCATCATGAATGTCAGAATCACCGTGCCGGAAAGCATGATGGGCGACATCATGGGCGACCTGAACAGCCGGCGCGGGCGCGTGCAGGGGATGGATACCGAAGGCGGTAAGAGCGTGGTCAGTGCCCAGGTTCCGCTGGCAGAAATGCTGCGTTATGGAAACGACCTGCGCTCCATGACCGGCGGGCGCGGCATCTACACGATGGAGTTTGCTCATTACGAACAGGTGCCGGCGCACCTGACCGACAGCGTGATCGCCCAGGCGAAACGCGCGGCAGAAGCCAGCGGCGGGTAATCCTGGAACCAGACCCACAACCAGAAACAAAAACCCCGGTGCGTGCCGGGGTTTTTTGTGTTATAGAGCCTGTATGGTTCAGCCCTGGTCCGTCGACTCTCTGTCCTCGGTATTCTGATCAGAGACAGCCTGCTCCAGGATAGCGGTGCGGTCTTCTGCCACCGCTTCATCTTCGTCTACAGGTTTGACCCCGGCGATTTCCATCACGCGCACCCGTTCGACTACCTCGTTTTCCAGCAGTTCCTGCGCCAGTTTATCGAGGCTGTCGCGGTTGGCGTTTAGCAGCGCCAGCACATGATCGTATGCATTGGAGATCATGTGCTTGATTTCGTGGTCGATCTTGGCCAGCGTTTCATCGCTGTAGGGCACATTGCGCTGGATGGAATAGCCCAGGAAAGGCTGCTCATCCTCATGGCTGAGATCGACCAGGCCAATTTCCTGGCTCATCCCGAACTGCGTGACCATGCGCCGCGCGATGTTGGTGACCTGCCGGATATCCCCCAGCGCGCCAGTGCTGACTTCGCCCAGCACCAGCTCCTCTGCGGCCCGGCCGCCCAGGCCGACATGGATGCGCGCCAGCAGTTGATTTTCGGAATAGTTGCGGCGGTCATCGTCTGGCAGGAAGGTGGTCACGCCCAGGGCCTGCCCGCGCGGCACAATGGTGATCTTGAACAGCGGGTCGGCGTGCGGGGTCAAAGCAGCAACCAGCGCATGCCCCGCTTCGTGATAGGCCGTCAGGCGGCGTTCGTGCTCGTTGGCCAGCGGCGGGCTTTTGATGCCCAGTACGATACGCTCGAAGGCTTCGGTAAAGTCGCGCATGGTGATGCGCTTGCGGGCGGCGCGGGCGGCATGCAGCGCGGCTTCGTTGGCCAGGTTGGCCAGGTCTGCACCGGAAAAGCCAATGGTCGCCCTGGCGATTTCGTTCAGGTTGACATCTTCTGACAGCGGCTTGCCCTTGACATGAATCTTCAGGATAGCCTCGCGGCCCTGACGATCCGGCGCGCCAACGGTCACCTGCCGGTCAAAGCGGCCCGGACGCAGCAGCGCGGGGTCCAGCACATCGGCGCGGTTGGTCGCCGCCATGATGATGACGCTTTCGTTCTGGTCGAAGCCGTCCATTTCGGCCAGAAGCTGGTTCAGCGTTTGTTCACGTTCGTCGTGACCGCCGCCCAGCCCGGTGCCGCGCCGCCGCCCTACCGCGTCGATTTCATCAATGAACACGATGCTGGGGGCGTTTTCCTTGGCGCGCTTGAAAAGATCGCGCACACGAGACGCGCCCACCCCGACGAACATCTCCACAAACTCAGACGCCGCCAGGCTGAAGAACGCGACATTGGCTTCTCCGGCCACGGCCCGCGCCATCAGCGTCTTGCCGGTGCCGGGTGGGCCAACCAGCAGCACCCCGCGCGGGATGCGCGCCCCCAGCGCTACATACTTATCCGGTTCCTTCAGGAAATCGACGATTTCTTCCAGTTCCTGCTTGGCGTTATCCTGCCCGGCGACATCCGCAAAGGTGACCTGGGGACGTTCGGCATTGTATTCGCGGGCCTGCGAACGACCAAAGCCAAAGACGTTGCCCATCTGCCCCTGTGCCCGGCGGGCGGACCACAGGAAGAAGCCTAACAGAAGAATGATTGGGCCGAAGTTAAGCAGAAAGACCAGAATGGGCGACGTTTCGACAGTCTGCGCCGTGATGACCACGTTATTCTGGCGTAAGGCCTCCATCAACTGCGGGTCTTCGACCGGGGGCAGTGTGGTGGTAAACCGGTTCGACGTGCGAGAGGGGGTGGTACGGGTTGCCTGCGAATTGGCCGGGGGCCATGTGACGGATTCGTTAAAGCGGCCCCGCGCGGTGGTATCCTGCAGGGTCACCTGTTCGACCCGGCCAGCTTCTACCTGCTCGTAAAATACGGAGTAGGGGATTTCGATAGGCTGTTCGCCACCAAGATCACTGACCATGCCCGGCACGCGGAAGAACAGCCACAACAAGATCAGCAGCCAGACGGCAGGCCACACCCAGTTCGGAATTTTGAACGGGGGCGGCGACTGCGGATTGTCCGGGTCCTGGTTCCCTCTGTTATTCGGTCCAAATTGCATGAGCTTATCCTGTAATTATCTAAGTGCACTCTGTATCATAGGTGACTGGCCATTAGATTTGCGCAAATGTTTGTTTAAGGGCAGGGTACAATTGCGCATACAGCGCATAAGGCGCATCATAGGCGCTGCGGTTCTCGCCCGGTGTGACAGCGTCGCTGGTGGCGATAGCCGATTCGCAGGCGGAAACGACATTGGGGTGGATTCCAGCGCCAACGGCTGCCAGCAAAGCTGCGCCATAGGCCGCCCCTTCGGTAGAATTGGTACTGACGAGCGTCGCGCCCAGCACATCCGCCAGGATTTGTTTCCACAACCGGCTGCGCGCACCGCCCCCGCTGACCCGCACTTCGACATTTTCCGGTAAACCGGCTTCTGCAATTAGATTAAACCCATCTTTCAGCCCAAATGCAACGCCTTCCAGCACGGCGCGCACCATATGGGCGCGGGTGTGGCGCACTGTCAGCCCGACAAACGCGCCGCGCGCCAGCGGGTCCGGGTGCGGCGTGCGCTCGCCAGTCAGGTAGGGCAGGAACAGCAGGCCGTCGCTGCCCGGCGGGATCGCCTCGGCCGGCTTCAGCAGATCATCAAAGGATTCGCCCGGTGCCAGCACATCGCGGAACCACTGCAGGCTGCCCGCCGCGCTCAGCATCACGCCCATAAAATGCCACATGCCCGGCACGGCATGGCAGAAGGCATGCAGGCGGCCTTCCGGTTCGTAGGCGTATTTATCCAACGGCGCGAACACCACGCCAGAAGTGCCCACTACCAGCGACATCACACCCGGTTTGACCGCGCCCACACCGACAGCGCCAGCGGCCTGGTCGCCCCCGCCGCCCACGACTGGCGTCCCGGCTTGCAGACCGGTGGCTTCTGCGGCGGCCTGGCTGATCGTCCCGGTGATTTCCGGCCCTTCGTGGGTTTTGGGCAGCCATTCCGCCGGGATTTCCAGCGCCTCGATCACTTCGTCAGACCATTTGCGCTGCGCCACATTGAGCAGCGAGGTGCCAGCGGCCCCGGCCAGGTCGGTGGCATAATCGCCCGTCAGCATGTAGCGGATGTAATCCTTTGGCAGCAGGATATGGGCGACCTGGGCATAAATATCCGGTTCGTGGTCGCGCACCCACAGGATTTTCGGCGCGGTGAAGCCCGTCAGCGCCCGGTTGCCGGTCAGTTCAATCAGCCGTTCAAACCCGATTTTTTCGGTCATGGCGTCGCACTGGGCCTGGGTGCGCTGGTCGTTCCACAGGATGGCCGGGCGCAGCACGCTGCCTGCCTGATCCAGCAGAACGAGGCCGTGCATCTGCCCCGTCAGGCCGATGCAGGCGATATCCCCGCCGACCAGCCCGGCATCCGCCAGCGCGGCACGAATCGAGGTCGCGATGCCGGCCCACCAGTCCGATGGATTCTGTTCACTCCACAGCGGTTTAGGGGAGCTGACCTGCTGCGGCGTGGTATGCGAGGCCACGACGGCACCGGTTTCATCAATGATGAGGGCTTTGGCGCCCGTAGTGCTGATGTCGAGTCCGAGTAAGTAAGCCATGATATTTTCCTTTGCGTGTGAAATGTGTTATCGCCGTCCAGGCGCATAGATAAACCGAGACTGAGTTAAGGGTTCTGGCCCGGCAATGGCCAGGGTGACCTCGATGCGGATGACAGGATGTTCCGGCTCCAGAATGGCGGCCAGCGGCCCGCGCGGGTCAAACCCGCTGGTGAAGATGCTGCCCTGGTGGCGGTAATCCCACCGCATCGTTTCCCAGATTTGCCGGGCGGCGTTCATCTGACCCGGCAGGTACCAGATATTGCGCACGATAAATTCGCGGATGGTATGATCCGGCGGCAGCATGGGCTGGATGGGTGGGGGCGGGTTGTGGAATTTATCGACCACGATTTTATGCCGGGCGGTCACCCCGGCCCCTGCCAGAATCTCACCCTGTGGGCTGGTGGCGACGTAATAGGCGTTGATGGGCGCATCTGCTGGCGTATAACGCAGCCATGCCGCCAGCGATTCCGCGTTTTCGACCTCGTAGAAGTTATGCGTCTGATAAAACGTGTTCTGCTTTTCGGCGATTTCCGCCAGGTCATCTTCCTTCGCGATGGGCCGCACCATCACCCCGGCCAGCGGGGGCACGGGTGCGGTGTGTACCGGCACCGGCATCACCAGCACCGGCTCGAAAAAGTCGCGACACCATTTAGCCGCAGTCGCCCGCGAGGCATGGTTGTCGCGTTCCAGCCCGGTCCAGATGACGCCATCGGTGCCGAACTGTGCGCGCGCGCGTTCCACACGCCACGCCGCTAACTGTGAGCCGATGCCCTGGCGGCGGTAATCCGGGTGTACCTTGAGGTTGGCCAGATACGCCACCGGGCGCTGCTGGCCTTCGTACAGCGCCTCGCCAAAAGTGACCGTCGCCATGCCGACCACCTGACCAGAATCCGCTGCTTCCGCCACAACCCCCACCGTCGCATGATGATCTGCAAACAACAGCGCGCGGTAGGCGTCGATCTGAAAATAGGTGGTCATGCCGCTGCCAGCCATCTCCGACTGATCCTGTACCAGGGCCGTCAGCGCCGGGCTGTCCTGCGGGCGCATTTCGCGCAGATGAACATGAGACAAGGTGCTTTCTTCCCTTCCGTACCTTTGCAGAACCGGGCTGCCGCGCCAATTTTAACATGTTGCCCCGGCTTTGTAACTCAACCTGTCAGGCACTTTAATGTTCGTGTAAGGGTCGTTCGCGCTATAATAACCGGAACAGCGAGGGACATCACGATGGTTAACAATATGTCAAACCGGCACTCTGACGAAACGATTCCTGCGCGGCCAGAAATTAATCTCTCCAGCACGGAGGTCAGCCATGCCCCCTGGCTGCTGCGGCGGCACCTGGATGATGAGATTGATCTGGACCGCGAACTGAACAGCCGTTTTCAGGCGATGCCCGTGTTATCGACCATCAAATTTCAGCGCCTGGATGCGCAGCACGCCGCTGCCGTGCTGACCACACAGGATGGGGCCGCTGTGGTGCGGGTCGAAGTAGATTTGCAGGAGAACGTGGTGGATTTTGTCTTTACACTGCGGTCCATGTTGTCGCTGCGGTTCAGCCTGTCCGAACTGGGCAACAGCCACCGCGCCCACTGGCTGGAACGGGTGCGCCACGACCAGGGGCATCCGGCCTTTCTGTGGGGGCCGTCGCGCTGGGATAACGATTACCTCATCGCTGTGTCGCACCAGTATTTTACCAACCTCTATGCCTTTTCATCGCGCCATGTAGAGGCGGCGGCGCGCCTGTCGTCTGATGTGCGCGACCAGCTTCTGGACTGGCTGACGATTGTGTGGCAGCCCAGAAGCCACAGCGACGAGACCATCGCCAGCCTGACCACGTGGTAAGCTGCTGCTTCGCAAAAACCGGATTACGCCGCCGTGCTGCCTGTGGGCAGGGCCGGGCGGATTCGGACTCCGCACTTGAAGGCAGTCGCCCCGGTGCGATAAACTAAATCCAGATCATAAAAATTCATTCGGGAGATGCTCATGAACCGTCTGCAGCATGAGACGAGTCCCTACCTGCTCCAGCACAAGGAAAATCCGGTGGACTGGTACCCCTGGGGCGAGGAAGCCTTTGAGAAGGCCCGCCAGGAAGACAAGCCCATCCTGCTCAGCGTGGGGTACAGCGCCTGCCACTGGTGTCATGTGATGGCGCACGAGAGCTTTGAGCACGACCCCACCGCCAGCCTGATGAACGAACTGTTTGTAAACGTCAAGGTGGACCGGGAAGAGCGCCCGGACGTGGACGACATCTACATGCAGGCGGTGCAGGCCCTCAGCGGGCACGGGGGCTGGCCGATGACGGTTTTTCTGATGCCGGATGGTCGCCCGTTTTATGGCGGGACCTATTTCCCGCGCGAGCCGCGCTTTAATATGCCGGCGTTCCGGCAGGTGCTGGTGGGGGTGGCGGATGCCTATCGCGAACGGCGCGATGAGGTGGAGCGTTCCGCCCAGGCGCTGACGGAATCGCTGGATCGGGGGGTGCTGAATATCGGCGGCGACGCCAGCGCCCTCAATGCTGATCTGCTGACGGCGGCGGCGCAGGGCATCCTCAGCAATTATGACCAGCAGTACGGCGGGTTCGGGCGTGCGCCCAAGTTCCCCCAGCCCATGAACCTGGAATTTCTGCTGCGCGATTACGTCCGCAGCGGCAGCCAGAACGCCCTGGACGCCGTCACCTTCACCCTGAAGCAGATGGCGCGCGGCGGCATCTACGACCAGATTGGCGGCGGATTTCATCGCTACAGCGTCGATGCCATCTGGCTGGTGCCGCATTTCGAGAAGATGCTCTACGATAA
>CAZQIY010000020.1:0-12715 GCA_964593565.1 uncultured Anaerolineaceae bacterium | reverse complement strand
ACAGCGTCGATGCCATCTGGCTGGTGCCGCATTTCGAGAAGATGCTCTACGATAACGCCCAGCTCAGCCGGGTATATCTGCACGCCTGGCAGATCACGCACGACTCTTACTTCCGGCGCATCGCGGAGGAAATCTATGATTATATCCTGCGCGAAATGACCAGCCCGGAAGGCGGCTTTTACAGCACCACCGACGCAGACAGCGAAGGCGAGGAAGGCCGCTTTTTTGTCTGGCATCAGGAAGAACTGTACGAGCACCTGGAAGAACGCGATGCCGATATCGCCGTTGAATACTGGGGCGTGACGCCGGGCGGCAACTTCGAGGGGGCCAATATCCTGCATGTGCCCAACGATGACGCGGTGGTGGCTGACCGGCTGGACATGACCGAAGCCGAACTGCACAGCCGGCTGATTTCCATCAAGGATACGCTGTACGCCGTGCGGACTCAGCGGGTGCATCCGGGCCTGGATGATAAGCTGCTGACGGCCTGGAACGGCATGATGCTGGCCAGCCTGGCCGAAGCGGCGCGGGTGCTGGGGCGCGAGGATTACCAGACGGCGGCGGTGCGCTGTGGCGAATTTCTGCTGCGGGAAATGCTGACCGATGACGGGCGTCTGCTGCGCACCTATAAGAACGGCGAGCGCAAGATCAACGGCTATCTGGAAGATTATGCCAACCTGATCGACGGGCTGCTGGAACTGTACCAGACCACCTTTGATGAGGCGTGGTTCAGTGCGGCGCACAGGCTGGCAGATCATGTGCTGGAACATTTCCCGGCGGAGGATGGCGGCTTTTTTGATACCAGCGACGACCACGAGGCGCTGATTGTGCGCCCGCGCAACGTGCAGGACAACGCCACGCCCTCCGGCAGCGCCATGATGGCGAGGCAGCTTTTGCGGCTGGCGGCCTATACCGGCGATGCGCGGTATGACCAGGCGGCGGAAGGCACGCTGCGTTTGCTGACTGAAGCGCTGCGCCAGTTCCCCCAGGCATTTGGCGAATCGTTAAACGCGCTGGATATGCTGGTGGGCGGGCATCAGGAAGTGGCGATGGTTGGCCCGTTGGGCGCGGAAGGCACCCAGGCGCTGCGGCAGGTGCTGATCGAAACCTACCGGCCTAACATCGTGACCGCGCTGGCAGAAGCCGATATCGAAGGCGAAACCAGCATCCCGCTGCTGAATTACCGGGTGATGCGCGGCGGCGAACCGACGGTGTATGTCTGCCGCAATTTCGCCTGTGCGATGCCGGTGACCACGCCGGAAGCGATGCGCGGCCTGCTGGACGACGCCGGAGAGGATGCCGCCCCGCCACAGGGCACCCTCACCCTGTAGCCTGTTGCTTGCACGTACGACGCCAGCCTGATGACCAAAGACTGGCGTTTTTATTTTTCGGCCCAAAAGCTATAGACGGGTCATAAGGGTTCATGTTAAACTGGAGCAGCATTTTATAAGGTGGAGTACCAGCCATGCAAAAAGTACTGCCAGATGGCTTGATTCTGCGCACGCTGAGCGAGGGTCACGCGCAGGATCGTGAGCGGCTGCTTCCGTTTTACCAGCAGGTTTATGCTGGCGACTGGAACACGAATGATGACGAATGGGCGGCTGTTCTGCTGTCCGGCCAGCATCCTACGGTGACGGATGATGATGTGTGGGTCGTGGTGGACCCTGCAAAGGATGACAAGATCGTTTCTACCACGCTGCTGATCCCGCAGGTGTGGCGTTATGAGACCGTTGAACTGCCGGTTGGGCGTCCCGAACTGGTGGCGACAGACCCGGATTATCGCCAGCGCGGGCTTGTCCGCACCGTGATGGATGCGGTGCACGAACGCAGCGCGGCGCTGGGCCAGAACGTACAGGCCATCACCGGCATTCCGCACTTTTACCGCAGGTTCGGCTATACGATGGCGGTAGAACTGGGCTTTCATGCCATGGTGCCGCTGGCGTCTGTGCCAAAACTGAAAGAGGACCAGCAGCCCGCCTATACGCTGCGCCCGGCGACGGAAGCGGATTTCGCCATGATGGAAGCCTGCGATACCTATCTGGCGCGCCAGTTCGCCCTCAGTGTCGTGCGGTCCGCGCCGATGTGGCAGCAGATCATCAGCCGCACCTCGATGAGCCTTCAGGTGGTGGTGGACAAAGCCGGTGCAGGGGTAGGCTATGTGGCGCTGAGTCGATATGGTGATGATGAAACCCTGACGGCGCTGACATATGTCATCGGGGACCGGGCTTCCTACCTGGCCACCTATGATGATGTGCTGCGCGGGGTCAAGGCCTATGCAGAGGCGACCTACCCGGACAACGTGCCGCTTTATATCGGCTTCGACAGCGGCCAGCCCGAAGCGTTAAACATTCTGCTGGCGCGCACCGCCGCCGCCCATATCCGAAAGCGTTATTATGCATGGTATATGCGTGCCGCCAGCCCGGCCCGCCTGATCATGGATATTAAACCGGTGCTGGAACAACGGCTGAAGGATTCCGGCGCGCACCGGTACAGCGGCGAGGTCCGTATCAACTTCTTTACCCGCAAGGGCCTGCGCATCGTGTTTGATCAGGGGTGCATCACAGCGGCGGAGGATATAGAACTGCCCGGCGTGGCGGAGCAGGAAGCCTGCGATGCGGCCTTCCCCTGGGATTACTTTCTGAACATCGTGTTTGGCCACCGCACCTATCATGAATTACAGCATGTGCTGACGGAATGCTTCGCCAACAGCAAGACGGAAGTGTTGTTTGATATCCTGTTTCCGAAGAAACCCGCCCGCCTGTTTGCGATCTTTTAGCGAGAGGGGTGCTGGCGCCATGAGGGACGAACGACAGTCTGTGCAGGAATATTTCCGCATGCTGCTGCTGACGGTGGTGGGGCAGGCCTTTGGCGCGGCAGGCTATGCGCTGGAAGAAAGCCCGGTGCAGTGGGCAGGCGGCCGCTTCCGGTTTGTGCGGGCGCCTGAAGCCGGGCTGTATGGCTTTATCGAGTTCCAACTGCTGGCCTATACGGAAACGGAATGGGCGGCGCGGATGCCATCGCGCTTCCGCGTCACCCTGGTTCGCAGCGACCAGCCCACGCCTTACGCCGCCAGCGACCATCCCCAATACGTCCAGCGGACTCTCAGCGCGCTGGTGGTCGAGGATTTTGGCGTGGCGATTTTGCCATCGGCACAGCACTGGTGGATCTTCCAGAACACAGAGGAACTGGGGCACGCGCTGGCAGAAGCGGGGCATCTGATCGTTGGCTATGGCATCCCCTGGCTGGCCGGGGACCTGGAGCCGCCGTCGGGTTAGCGTTGGGTAAACATCATACCCCCGGCACACCCCTCGTGATACAATGCCCGGCATGATGAGACTTCACCCGCACAGTTCACAGCACGGGGGACGTATCGCCCCTACAGGCAGACTATTCTGGGCCTGGGCCGCAGTCGCGCTGCTGCTGGCGGCCTGCAACCTCAACCAGCCACAGGAAACCATCGTCGTCACCGCCACGCCGGACGCGACGGTGACGCTCACGCCGGAACCTTCCGCGACGTTTACGCCATCCCCGCAGCCTTCGCCGACTGTCGACCCGGCGCTGGTGCTGCAGGCGGCGGATAATTACCTGATGAATGGCTATTACGAAAACGCCGTCAGCACCTATCATATCGTGCTGGACCAGGGCGCGCCGCCGGAATTTGCCGCCCCGGCGCTGTTCCGGCTGGGACAGGCTGCGCTGCGCGAGGGCCTGTTTGCCGATGCGGTGGAGTCGCTGACGACGTTTATTGACCAGTACCCGCGTGATTCGCGGCTGGCACAGGCGTATTTCCTGCGCGGCGATGCGCATCTGGGCCTGTCGCAGTGGACAGAGGCGATTGCCGATTTTCGGCAGTATCTGGCCATGCGCCCCGGCCTGATCGACAGCTATGTGTACGAGCGTATTGCCGATGCCGAACTGGCGCTGGGGCAGATGACGGAGGCGCTGGCGAGTTATGACCAGGCCGTGAGCGCCAGCCGTACCCGTGTGCCGCTGGTGGCCCTGCGCGAGAAGGTGGCGCAGGTATACCGGCAGGTGGGACGTGTGCCGGAGGCCGTCGCCCAGTATGACGCGGTGCTGGAAGTGGCGCAGAATGCCCCCTACCGGGCCACCATCGAACTGGCGGGAGCACAGGCCCTGCTGGAAGCTGGCAACACAGAGGCCGGCCTGATGCGGATGCAGACGGTCTTTGAGGAATATGCCGAGGCGTCCCCGGCGTCGGCTTACGAGGCGATGGAGGCCCTGCTGACCAACGGCGTGGAACTGGATGATCTGGCAGTGGGCCGGGTGGCCTTCCTGTATGGCGATTACGAACGCGCTATCGAGGCGCTCAACACCTATTCGACAGAGCACACACTGGCGGCTATCCCGGCGGAACTGCACCTGATGCTGGGCCGGGCTTACCGCGAACTGGGGAATGCGGCGGCGGCGGTGACCGCTTTCCAGACCATTATCGACCAGTACCCGCGCGATCCCTCGTTTGGCGAGGCGCTGCTGGAACAGGGGCGGACAAAATTCCTGCTGGGGGATATTCCCGGTGCGATTGAGCAGTATCTTTCCATTGCAGAAACTTACGCTTATCTGACAGAAACAGCAGCCGAGGCGCTGTGGCGGGCAGGCTATCTGTACGGCACGAACGATAACCCGGCAGAATCGCGCCAGATTTTCGAGCGGTTGGCGGATGCCTACCCGAATACGGAACAGGCCCGCAGTGGATTGTTCCTGGCGGCATCGGCGGCTTACACCATGAACGAACTGGCGCGGGCAGAGCAGTTGTATGCCCGGCTGGCGGCGACTGCGACAGGCGATGTGCAGGCCGAAGCCTATTTATGGGTGGGGCGGCTGGCCCTGCAGCGCGGCGACAATGCCACGGCGCAGGAGGTGCTGCGGCTGGCGGTGCAGGCATCGCCAGACAGCTACTTCAGCGCGCGGGCGCAGGACCTGGTGGAAAATCGCGCGCCGTTTACGCCGCCAGCGCAGTATAAATTCCGGTTTGATGAACTGGCGGAACTGAACGCCGCCGAAGACTGGCTGCGGCAGGTGTTTGCCATCGAGCAGGAAGGCGCGCTCTGGCCGCTGTCGCCTGCGCTGGAAGCGGACCCGCGTTTGCTGCGCGGGCGCGAGTTATGGGCGGTGGGCGCCTATGACGAAGCCGGGGCAGAATTCAGCAGCCTGCTGGATGTCTACAGCAGCGATGGGCTGGCGTCGTATCAGTTGTCGATTTACCTGCGCAGCCTGGGGGCCTATCAGGCGTCGATTGTGGCGGCGGCCAATATCATCACGCAGGCAGGGGTGGGCACGCTGGAAGCGCCTTCGTATATCGCCCGGCTGCGCTACCCGATCTATTATCTGGATGTGGTGATGCAGGTGACGCAGGAACGGGAAATCGACCCGCTGCTGCTGTTTTCGCTCATCCGGCTGGAAAGCCTGTTCGATGCCTATGCCACCGCAGCGGCGGGCGAACACGGCCTGACTCAGGTGGTGCCCAGCACCGGGGAATATATCGCCACCCAGTTGCAATGGCCGGACTACCAGCACAGCGATCTGTTCCGGCCATATGCCAGTATCATGTTTGGTGCTTATTATCTGGATGAGCAGTTGGAGCTTTTTAATCAGAACGTCCCGGCAGCGCTGGCCGGGTATAATGCCGGGCCGGGCCGGGCACAGGACTGGCTGTCGCTGTCTGGTGGCAACCCGGACCTGTTTATGACCACCATCACGATTGATACAACGCGCACCTACATACAGCGCATCTACAGCTTTTACAACATCTACCGGACGTTGTACGGCGAGGCGTAGCGGCGCATCACGCTTCTGCGCCGTTTTCACCCAGCATCAGGCGGACTTTAGCAACCAGGTCGTGGTGCAGGATAGGTTTGGGCAGGTAATCATCCGCCCCGGCTTCGATGCCGCGCATGATGCTGTCGGCGTCGCCGCGTGCAGACAGGATCAGCACCGGGATCGCGCCTGTGTCTTCGCGTTCGCGGATGACCTTGCACAGGTCGATACCGTTCATTCCTGGCATCATCACATCGAGGATAATCAAATCGGGCGTGTTCTGTTCCAGCACCGTTAGTGCAGTTTTTGCATCTTTCGCTTTCAGAACACTGAAGCCACCGCGCTCTAACAT
This sequence comes from uncultured Anaerolineaceae bacterium, assembly GCA_964593565.1. Taxonomy (GTDB): domain Bacteria; phylum Chloroflexota; class Anaerolineae; order Aggregatilineales; family Phototrophicaceae. The sequence goes on along the minus strand of CAZQIY010000020.1, from coordinate 6,588 downwards.
AATCCCAATTAAGGTCAGTGCGCCGATTTCATCGTCCACGACCAGGATTTGCTTTTTCATGCAGACCTCCAAGGGCGTTGATGTTTCCTTGTGCGTGCCAGGCCAGGCAACCGCGCCTGAGTTTCTAATGCTTAAGAAGATGTCAGGTTCTTATCACAACTTCAAGTTTAACACTATTTCTTGACCTGACGCAACACAGATTACTTGATCTTTGCGGCGGACAGAAGCACAGCCGACTGTGTTTTTATGCGTTTGATACGTGCTTATTATAGGCCGTTTACCGCATGAAACAAACTAAAGATTAATTTCTGTCAGAAGCCCGTGCCACAGGGCCGCGCCACCACCCTGCTCAACCCCCCAATGGCTGGGCTGTAAACCAGACAGTGACAAGAAAAGGTCATATAATAAGTTATGTTTGGATTATCACGAAAGTGGTAGAAATGCAGGCAAAAACGGCTGTTGTTGTTGATCATGTACAGAAGAACTACGGCAATTTCCGCGCCGTGGATGATGTTTCCTTTTCGGTATCTGCTGGCGAAATCTTCGCGATGCTGGGGCCAAATGGCTCTGGCAAGACCACGATCATTCGCATGATGCTGGATATTCTGAAGCCGGATGCCGGCAGTATCGCCGTGTTTGGGCAGACGCTCAACGAGGCCACCAAAGCGCGCATCGGCTATCTGCCAGAAGAACGCGGCCTGTACCGCAATGTCCCGGTGCTGGATGTCATGGTGTATCTGGGCCAGTTGAAGGGCATGCCCGGCCAGGAGGCCAGACAGCGCAGCCTGGCGCTGCTGGAACAGCTTGAACTGGGGGATTTTGCGCATAAAAAAGTGAGCGAACTGAGCAAGGGGATGCAGCAGAAGGTGCAGTTTGCCGTGACGGTGCTGCATCAGCCGGATTTAATCATCATCGACGAGCCGTTTTCCGGCCTGGACCCGGTGAACACGCTGGCGATCAAGCAGCTTCTGATGGATATGCGCCGCCAGGGCTGCGCCATTATGATGAGCACGCACCAGATGCACCAGGTCGAGGAAATGGCGGACCGCCTGATTATGATCAGCCGGGGGCACCAGAAACTGTACGGGCCGGTAAGTGAGATTCGCAACCGGTTCGCGCTGCATGCCATCATTGTCGAGGGCCAGGGCAACTGGGCCGCGCTGCCGGGGGTGGTGGCGGTCGAACCGGCCAGCAACGGCCAGAATTCAGACCGCGCCCTGCTGCGTCTGGCAGACGATACCCGGCCAGATCAGGTGCTGGCGGCAATCGCTGCGGCCGGGGATATCCAGATTCGCCGCTTTGAACAGGCTGTGCCCAGTCTGAATGACATCTTTATTGAGGTTGCGGAGGGCCGTTGACATGCGCAATATCTGGACGATTGCCCGCCGCGAATACTGGACCAACCTGCGGCGGCCTGCCTTTTTGTTCGCCGCTTTTGGCACGCCCCTGCTCATCGGCCTGATCATGTTTTTGATGATGGACGTGACAGTCGCGAGCGAGACCAGCATGGAAGGGCTGGGGGAAGTCGGCTATGTTGATCTGGCTGGGGTGATTGCGGATGTGGAGGCGCCCTTCACAGCCTATGCAGATGAGGCCGCTGCGCAGGAGGCACTGGAGATTGGGCGCATCGGGGCTTACTTTGTGCTGCCACCGGATTATCTGGCCAGTGGGGACGTGACGATCTACAGCCGCCAGAACACGCCCCAGGCCCTGCAGGGTGCCATCCGGCGTCTGCTGCGGGTCAATCTGGGGGCGGAGATTGGCGAGGACGTGCTGATCGAGCGCCTGGAACACCCCGTGTCGCTGACGATCCGCGCCCAGGACCGCAACCGCGACCTGCAGGAAGAGGCCGCGCCCGGTCTGGTGATGCTGCCGATAATCTTCGCGCTCATTTACTTTATCTCTGCCCAGACCACCAGCAGTTACCTGATGTCGAGCGTGGTTGAGGAAAAATCCAGCCGTGTGATTGAGATTCTCATCACCACCGTCACGCCGCTGCAATTACTATTTGGCAAGATTATCGGGCTGGGGGCGCTGGGGCTGACTCAACTGCTGATCTGGCTGGTGGCGGGGGGCCTGCTGCTGAATCTTGGCCAGCAGGTGCCATTTTTAAGCGGGATGGAGCTGCCGCCGGACCTGATTGTGTTCAGCGTGGTGTATTTTGTACTGGGATACATGCTGTTTGCCGGGGTGCTGGCCGGGGTCGGGGCGACCAGCAATACAGAGCAGGAAAGCCGCCAGTTTGCGGGCATCTTCAGCCTCATTTCGGTGGTCCCCTTCTTTTTCATAACCTCATTCCTCTTTGACCCGAACGGCCCGGTGCCGGTGATTCTCACGCTTTTTCCGTTCACCGCGCCGCTGACGGCCATTATCCGCCTTAGCCTGGGCGGGCTGCCTGCTGTGCAGCTCGCGGCCAGCCTGCTGATCCTGCTGGTGACGGTGGTGGTCGTGATCTGGATGTCGGCGCGGGTATTTCGCTGGTCGCTGCTGCTGTATGGCAAGCGGCCCACCCCACGTGAATTGTGGCGGGTCATTCGCGGCAGGCCAGTGACGGCCATTGGCACCACGGCCCAGGAGTAATCATCATGATCTGGAAGGTATTTCGTTATGAACTCGGCCGCAATCTGCGGCGCAAGGGCTATCTGTTTACCACCTTTGGCGTGCCGCTGCTGGTGTTTCTGCTGGCCTTTGGTTATCAGGGCCTTAGCAGCCTGAATGTCGATCTTGGCCCGGGTATGGGCATGTTTATGGAAGGCGCTCCCTCTGGTGAGCATGTCGGTTATGTCGACCACACCGGGCTGTTTACAGAACCAGCGGCGGCGCTGACCCCTTATACAGATGAAGCGGCAGCAGATGCGGCCCTGCAGGCAGACGAGATTGGCAGCTACTACATCATCCCCGAAGATTACCTGGAAACCGGCGAGGTGATCCAGGTGATGCCCACCTTCTCGCTGACGGCCATAGATGAGAGCAGCATCCGGCAGCTTGTCCTGAACACACTGGCGCAGGATGTGGACCGGGATGTCGCCCGGCGGCTGGAAGACCCGGCCACCTTCACAGAGATTCGGCTGGGTGCAGAGGAGGGCGAGGAGGCTCCCGCGCCGACGCCAGATTCGTTTGATACCTCTTTCCTGCTGGTGTATGTGTTCGCCATGACGCTGCTGATGAGCGTCTTTATGACCAACGGGTATCTGATGCAGGGGGTGGTGGAAGAAAAAGAAACGCGCGTGATCGAAATTCTGCTTTCGACACTGCGCCCCTACCAACTGCTGGTCGGTAAAATCCTGGCCTTTGGCGTGATGGGCCTGCTGCAGATGCTGGCCTGGCTGGGGGGTATCCTGGTGCTGCTGCGACTGGCGGACGTGCTGGATTCGATTTCTGCCCTGGCCGCCTTGACGGTGCCGCTGGACCTGGTGCCGCTGGCGCTGGTGTATTTCCTGCTGGCCTACCTGTTTTTTGCCAGCGCCTATGGCATCCTGGGGGCGCTGTCGGTGTCGATGCGCGAGGGGCCGCAGTTCGCCGCAGTGTTTACCCTGCCCGCTGTGATTCCGCTGTGGTTTCTGGCGCTGTTTATCGAAGCGCCGAATTCGCCGCTGGCGGTTGCACTCAGCCTGATTCCGATTACGGCGCCGCTGGCGATGCTGGAGCGCGCGGTTATGACTACCGTGCCGCTGTGGCAGATTGCGCTGAGTATCACGCTGATGATTGTGACGATTATCGGCATGTTATGGCTGGCGGGGCGGCTGTTCCGCGTCCAGACCCTGCTGGCAGGCCAACTGCCTCGCCTGCGCGACCTGCCAGGGCTGATCCGCAGCTAGGTTATGCCCTTAACAGCAGCAGAGGCGCTATCGCCCTGTTATGCGATACTGCGCCTCTGCTGTGTGTCTCCGTGCTTATTGATTGATTGTCACAGATGTGCCCAGGTGACCAGGCCGGGCAGGATGGACGTGGGCAGCAGGTCGTGATCTGGCAGCACGCGCACAGACAGGCCGCGCTCGCCGCTGGTGTGATAGATATAACGGGTCGTGAATTTATACGTCCCGTCGCCGTTTTTGCCTGCGGGCACCATATCAACAGATACGCCGCCATCTTCGCCAATCTCGTGATGAGAATTGAGCTGGCCGGAATAAAGCTGGACTCGTACATCGTCCGGGGTGAGCTGGCCCAGATCGACCACCGCTTCGATGGTGAATTCTGTGCCGACCTTCACCTGCTGTTCCGGGATATTCACCGCCTGGATTCTGACCTGATCCCAGACCTGCTGAATATGGCTGCGCCAGGCACTGAAGGCACGCCCCCGTTTCAGTTCGTCGCTCATCATTTCCATGATGCGCTCGTGACAGGGCAGGTAGTAACGTTCTGTGTACTGCTGCACCATACGGTGGGTGTTAAAAAAGGGCGACAGATCGCGCATGGAATTTTTGACTTTGGCGATCCACTCACGCGGCAGACCATCGCGCGTGCGCTGGTAAAACAGCGGGATGATATCCTGTTCCAGCACATTATAAAGCGCCTGGCTTTCGACATAATCCTGATGTTCGGCTTCGTGTTCGGGGTATTCTTCGCCGTTACCAATGGCCCAGCCTACGGAAGGATCGTACCCCTCGGCCCACCAGCCATCGAGGATGCTGCAGTTGAGGCCGCCGTTATAGATCACCTTCATGCCGCTGGTGCCGCTGGCTTCCTTGGGGCGGCGCGGGTTGTTCAGCCACACATCCACCCCCTGCACCAGATAACGGGCGACGTTCATATCGTAATTTTCGAGGAAGATGATCTTGTCCTGCAGGTCTTCGTCGCGCGTCATATGGATAATGTCGCGGATAAATTCCTTGCCACCGGTGTCGTGCGGGTGCGCCTTGCCGGCAAAGATGATCTGTACCGGGCAGTTGGGATTGTTCAGGATACGTTTCAGCCGCTCAATATCGCGGAAGATGAGGGTGGCGCGCTTATAAGTGGCGAAGCGCCGCGCAAAGCCCAGGGTGAGAGCTTCCGGGTTGAGCACCTGACCGGCCATGTCGATCTCGCGGCGGGGCAGGCCCCGGTTTTCCAGTTGGCTGCGCAGGCGCGACCGGGCAAACGCGACCAGACGTTCGCGGCGGCGCTGGTGCGTGCGCCACAGTTCCTCATCAGGGATATCGTCAATCGCCTGCCAGATATCCGCCCGAAATTCCTCTTCGCGCCAGGCCGGGTCCAGGTACCGGTCAAACAGGGTGCTCATCTCCTGGCTGATCCAGGTCTGGACGTGGATGCCGTTGGTGACAGAGCCAATCGGGACTTCATCTTCTGGCACGCCGGGGTACAGCCAGCGCCACATCTGGCGCGAGACCACCCCATGAAGCTGCGCCACGCCGTTGACCGCAGACGACAGATTCAGCGCCAGCACGGGCATCGAAAACAATTCGTAATCGCCCATGTTTTCGCGCCCCAGGTCGAGGAATTCATCGCGCGAAAGCCCCAGGCTCTGGTAATACTGCGTAAAATGCTCATCAATCAGATCAAAGCCAAAGCGTTCCAGCCCGGCGGGAACCGGGGTATGGGTGGTAAAGATGTTGCTGGCTTTGGTGATTTCCTTGGCTTCGTAAAACGAGATTTTCTGCTCCTGCATCACCTGGCGGATTCGCTCCAGCGCCAGGAATGCGGAATGACCCTCGTTCATGTGGCAAACGGTTGGGCGCAGGCCCAGCGCATCCAGCGCACGGATACCGCCAATGCCCATCAGAATCTCCTGCCGGATGCGGGTGCGCCGGTCGCCGCCGTACAGACGGTCGGTCAGGTTGCGATCTTCGGGGCGGGGGTTGTCCTCGATATTCGTATCCAGCAGGTAAAGCGGCACACGCCCCACCTGAACCTTGCGGATCACGGCATACAGTTCGCGGTCTGGCATCGGCACGCTGATTTTGATCGGGTTGCCGTCCTTGTCCATTTGCAGCGTGACTGGCAGGTTGGAATAATCGTTGATCGGGTAGGATTCCTGCTGGAAGCCATCGGCATTCAGGTACTGGTGAAAATAGCCTTCCTGGTACAGCAGCCCGACCCCCACCAGTGGGATGCCCAGGTCGCTGGCGCTTTTGAGATGGTCGCCGCTGAGGACCCCCAGGCCGCCGGAATAATTCTGCAGTGCTTCTGCCAGCCCAAACTCCATCGAAAAATAAGCGATGGCTGGTTGGGTGCCGACCGTTTTAAACTGCTTCTTGAACCAGGTATTTTCGGCTTTCATGTAGGTATCAAAGGCGTCGCATACCCGGTTCAGATGGGCCAGAAAGGCCGGGTCTTCGGCGGCGTTTCTCAGCCGTTCCTGGCTGACCAGCCCCAGCATCCAGACCGGGTTATGTTCGGTTGCCCGCCACAGATCAGGGTCTAACCGCCGGAACAGGGCCACTGTTTCCTGATCCCACGCCCAGCGTACGTTGTACGCCAGTTCATACAGGCGTTCCAGTGGTTTCGGCAGGTTAGGCACCACATTGATGGTCGCAACAGGCTTTATCATACTGACTCCTGTTTGTTGTTCTCTGCTAATAGGGGTGGTTCCGCAGAACCACTATCCTGCATCATAGCCTGATTCCGTCACAATTCGCAACACTCAACATC
>CAZQIY010000019.1:43276-78602 GCA_964593565.1 uncultured Anaerolineaceae bacterium | reverse complement strand
GTTGCCTGCGAAGGCCGGGCGCTGGCATCGTGCTGCATGCGCCCCTGCTGCACCAGGTTAATCAGATCAAGGTTAGGTTTCTCAGGTGGTTTCATGATCAGACTGTGTCAGTGCTGTGCTGTCGGTATCCACCACGAGCGGCAGCCGAAAACCAAAGGTGCTGCCCTGCCCGTGAACACTGTGAAAATCCAGAGTCCCATTATGCCGTTCGATCACATTTTTCACCAGATGCAACCCCAGCCCGGTGCCTTCAATATGGCTGACATCGGCGCTGCGGGCGCGGAAGAAGGGCTGAAACAGGCGCTGCTGCATGTCTTCCGGGATGCCGTAACCATTATCGACCACTTCCAGCACCGCCTGATCCTCTGTCATGGTCAGGCACAGCCGGATCGTGCCATTTTCCGGCGTATATTTGATCGCGTTGGTCACCAGATTGGTGATGGCTTCGCGCAGTTGGGGCGAATCGCCCCGCACCAGCACCGGATGCCCCGGCAGATCGCAGCTAAAATCGTGCTGGGCGGCCAGGCTGGCATGCGAGTCGTAAATCTGCTGCACCAGCGCCGCCAGATCAAAGGGCTGCCACAGACTGCTGTTCTGCAAATGCTCGATTCGTTCCAGCGAAAGAATATCCGCCACGATTTTCTGCATACGCTGCGCCGCCTGGAAAATATGGGCGACCTGCTCCTTCTCATTCAGGGGCAGGCTGCTGGCATCCAGCAGAAGCTCCGAAAAGCCGGAAATGACGTTGATCGGATTGCGCAGGTCGTGCGCCGCCATGCGGATCATGTCCGTTTTTAGCTGCTCCAACTGCGAGACACGATCATACAGCGTTTGCAGCTCCCAAAGCTGCTGCTGCGATACCTGATACAGGCATGCATTATCCAGCGCAACCGCCACCCGCGCTGTAAATACCTCCATAAAGCGCAGGCGTTCTTCCGTAAAAGGCGCGTTGGCTTCCAGCAGCAGCACACCGATAGGCCTGCTGCGCGAAATAAGCGGGATGATGGCGTGGGTTTCGTCCTGGCCCACTACCTGGCCGCTGTCGAGCGCGTGCTGTGTGGCCGGGTCTGGCGGGCATGGGTAGCGATTCAGCATCTCATCCGGCAGGCTGCCCAGCACCTCCGCTACAGTGAGCTGTCCGGCGTCGTCGAGCAGCAGAATCAGCCCGGCGTGCGCCATACTGACCCGCACCGCCAGATCCAGCGCCAGATTGAGCACATAGGGCACATCGAGCTTGTGATTCAGTTCCACATCCACCCGCCGCAGAATGGTGAGCTGCTCGATATGCCGCCGCAGTTCATCCTCAGCCTGGCGGATGGTGGTGATGTCCTGAATAAGGATCATCCCGGCAAAGATGCTGCCCGATTCGTTGCGGACCGGCAGGGCCTGCAAACGATAGATATGCTCGTCAACCGGCCAGTCCAGCACCGTCTGCTGGCCCGCGAGGGTGGCTTCGTAGACGGGCTGAAGGTAGCGAACAGCCTCCGGCGGCAGCACCTCTGTCAGGGTGCGGCCTTCCAGCCTGGATGATCCATAACCGGAGGCATCCAGCGCCATGCCTTCGGCGATGATAAAGCGCAGGTCATGATCGAACAGCAGCACGCCCATATCCGGCAGGGTGCGCGCCAGGGTGCGGTACAGTTCTTCGCGCTTGCGCAGTTCATGGGCCACGCGCCGGCTTTCAGAAATATCCTGTGCGACACAGACCACCCCCTGTACGGCGTTCGTCTCGTCATAAAGCAGCGACGCCGACAGCGAGATCGGCACCGCCTGGCCAGCGCGGGTGGTCAGGGTGGTTTCGATGGTGCGGATTGGCTCCTGCCGGGCGCGTTCCAGCCAGCCCAGCGCATCCGGGCTGAAGATGCGATCCGGCGTCTGGCCGATCAGTTCCGCCTCTGTAAAGCCAGATAACTCTGCGGCGGCCCGGTTTACGCGCTCGATGCGCAGGTCCGGCCCCAGCACGATCAGAATATCGCTGATGGCGCGCAGCACGTTATCGAGATAGGTCCTGGAAATCGACGTGCTGACCAGGTCGCTCATCAGCGCCCGCATCACCTGATCATTGCTGCGTATGCGGCGCAGGGCATCGTTAAGCCGGCGCGAGATAATATGCAGAATGAGCGCGGCCATCAGAAAAGTGGCTACACGCAGGGTGAAACTGAACAGGGGCGAAGGGGCGTAAGGTGGTAACACGCCGATGCCGGCCTGCTGAAGCACAAACAGCAGCAGCGACGAAATCACCGTCAGGCCAACCAGCAGCAAACGCGCTCGTTCCCGCACCAGCGCGCTCATCACCAGTGTGACCAGCAGCAGCGTGATATAGGCGCCGCTTTCCAGGCCGCCAAACACCAGCGAAGCCAGAGTCAGCATGGCCCAGGTCAGGCAGCCAAAGATCAGCGCGGCCCGGTAGACGCTGCCCCGGCGCATGAGCGCCAGCGTAGACAGCACGATAGCCAGCCCACAGCCAACGATGGCAAGCCCTGCCAGATGGCCGTTGAGCAGCGACAATCCACCATAAAACGCCAGCGCCAGCAGGATGATTTTCATGATCACCACCAGCAGGCTGGCGGTGCGCGCTTCGTCTTCGTCGTCAATTATGGACAGGGTAAACAGCGGCCTGATGATGTAAATCCCTCTCACTACATGCTGAACCAGCATGTCAACCTATACAACTTTCATTCTAGAGCAACAGTGATTAATTCAGCCTTAACACTTCGCAATGTTCAACCAACCTAGAAGGAGGAACCATGTTGAACTGGCTGACCCATCTTTTCCGCCGCCAGCAGGACGGGCTGCGCCCACCGCCGCATGTCGCCGCCGTGGCCCGGCATTACGCCACCACGTGGCCGAACCTGTCTGATGTGGAGTCACAGGGGCGGGTCTATCAGCAGTCGCCCTGGGTGTATATCGCCATCAACCGGATCGCGGAGGCGGCGGCGCTGGTGCCGCTGCATGTGATGCGGCTGAATGGCGAACAACAGACAGCGGTAGAACGGCATCCGCTGGAAGTCCTGCTGAACAGGCCCAACCCCTACATGAGCCGCTTCGAGCTGATGGAGCAGACGGTGGGCATGCTGGAACTGACCGGCAACGCCTACTGGTTTCTGGCGGGTAATGGACGTGGCACCCCGGCGCAGATCTGGCCGCTGCGCCCGGATCGAATCAGCATCGTGCCGGACCCGGAAGCGTATGTGCGTGGTTATGTCTATGAACTTGACGGCCAGCGCATCCCGTTGGAAGCGGTGGAGGTGGTGCACTTCCGGCGCTGGCACCCGGCCAACGATTATTACGGGCTTTCCGCGCTGGAAGCCGGGCGGGTGGCGATCACCGGCGACCGGGCGATGGCCGAATGGAATCGCAGCACCTTTGGCCAGGATAACGGCGTACCGGCAGGCATTGTGAATATCCGCGAGTATGTGTCTGACAGCGATTTCGAGCGTATCAAGCGCGACTGGCGCCAGAGCTATGGCGGCACACAGCGCCGCACCGCTTTCTTGCGCGGGGGCAACATTGAGTGGCAGAATATTGGCCTGAGCCACACCGACCTTGATTTTCTGAAAGGCCGCGAGGCACACCGTAACGAAATTCTGAGTTTGTTCGGTATACCAGTAGGGCTGGTCAGCGAAAATGCGACGGAAGCCAACGCGAAGGTCGCGGAGCGCCTGTTTATCGAGCGGACGCTGTGGCCCAAGCTGGTGCGCCTGGCCCAGAAGATCACGCAGGAACTGCTGCCGTTCTGGCCGGGGGAGCATGTAGCCGTGTTCGAGGATATCCGGCCGACTGACACACAGACTCGGTTGGCGGAGATTCGTACCGCGTATCCGGTCCTCAGCATCAACGAGATTCGGCAGCGGTTTTACCAACTGCCAGAGGTGGCCTGGGGTCATCTGCCCGCAGGCACGCACCAGACAGCGCCGGGCGACGACCTGCCACCACAGCCACAAAGGGGGGATTCAGCGCCGGATGAAACAGCAGACACGCATACCGCACTGGCGGAATTAAAGCAGTGGGAGCGCTTCAGCCTCAAACGCTGGGGCCAGCCCACTGGCCGCGCCTTTGAAGTTCGCGCCCTGCCGGAGGATATCGCGTTCCAGGTAGCGGCGGAACTGCTGGCGGCGGAGTCCGTAGAGGATGTGCAGGCGACGTTCCGGGCGGCACGCGCAGAACTGATGGCGCAGTCCTGAAGGTCGTAAAAAATTTGCCACAGGGGCGGTTTTGCCGTCCCTGTTAGTCCTACTTAAGGTTTATTCAGCTAATCTCCCTGCCAGGGGGGGCTTAGCGACAGGATTACTGGCGCTGTGAAAGAAGTCGAAAAAGCACTGGATTGGGTGGCTCTCAATCGTGCCAGCCTGGCCCGCAAGGCCGAGGAAGGTGACTCTTTGGCAGCGGAAATTCTGGTGCTGGAACAGCTAGCACGTCTGGACCCCTCTGGATCGAAGGAATTTCCCCACCTGACCACGTTGTTTCTGTTAAAAGTGGAAATGTACCATATGAAGAAAAAATGAGCCGAAAATTCAGGATATCTGGCTCATTATGTGCTGGTAAAATCTGATATAATAGAAGCGCGGGAGTCACAGCAGACTTTATACACAGGGTGCCCGGAACCAACTTGCAAAGTTACAGAACTTATGTTCTAATTTTCTGAAGACAGAACTTGTAGAAAGCGCATACAATGGCAAATCTTTATACCGGCATTGTAAAACCGCATTACCGGCTTCTGGGCATGCTGCTGGAACGACAGGAACTGCGGATGGCCCTGGCGGAATACCGGGCGCAGCACGAACAGGCGGTCCAGCGTAAGGATGCGACCATTCGGGAACTGGAACGCCAGATTGCGCTCCTGGATGTCGAGATCCTGACACACCAGCAGGAAGTGCACAAACAGTTACGGACAGAAGGCCGCAGCATGCGCGACCTTCAGGCTTTTATCGGCGATGATCTGTTCGAGGAACTGACCTACGCCAGCAGGTCTGCCGCGCAGAACAAAAAGATGTGACACTCCCCACCGCTGCAGCCAGCCCACACAGACAGCCTGAGCCGTAAGCCGGGCTGTTTTTAATTTTCCCCAAATTCGCAAAAACAGAACATATGTACACCATCTGACAGAACATTCGTGCTAGTGTAGATGCTGTAGCAGCGCCAGCAGGCCGGGCAGCGGTACCCCCTGCCCCTACATTCACAATGGTCACCGGCAGCAGACCGCCGCGCTCATGGGCGAACGGCGGCGGCGCCGCTGGCCTACATGGACGCCCACGTCTGCACCACCAGAGCCAGCCGCGTGTGGACGGGCAGAGGCGATCCACCCTGTACTGAACACGATCCACAAAGGAGACGTGAGGAACATCATGCCAACAACACTCAAGACACTGGACGCCGCAGAGGGGCGCATTGGGGGTTACCTGATTGTGTGGGGCAACCATGACCAGCGCGACCTGCAGGGCGAATATTTTACCCCGGCCACAGAGCTGGGGCTGGAATGGTATGACCGGCGGCCTGTGCTTTACCATCACGGGCTGGATGGCCGGTTGAAGGCGGCGGTGGTCGGGACGATTGACACGCTGCGGGTCGATGAGGTGGGCGTATGGGCAGAGGCGCAGCTGGATATGCGCCAGCGCTATGTGCACGCCGTGCAGCAGTTGGTCGATAAGGGCGTGCTGGGCTGGTCATCCGGCAGCCTGCCGCATCTGGTAGCGGTGGCAGACGATGGGCATATCCGGCGCTGGCCCATTGTAGAAGGCAGCCTGACCCCGGCCCCGGCAGAACCGCGCCGCACCGATGTTCACACCATCAAGAGCGCTTATGAAGCGCTGGGGCTGGATATGGCGCGGCTGGAAATTGACGAAGACGAACATCACACCCGAACGGCTGCAGGAGGAGCCAAAACAATGCATGATGAAGATAAAATCGTGGTGACAGAACCGCGCAAACGCCTGCCAGTGGGCAGCACAGAGGACGCGCTCAAGCGAATCAGCGTGAGCAGCCCGTTTGATTCGATGGACGCGATGGACCTGCTGCACGGCTATATGCTGCTGCGCTCGACCAAGCATTTTCACGGCGTCAGCGAAACCTTCGCCAACGCGCTGGCGCATAAGACCCGCCGCGAAGGACTGACGGCGATCAAGGCCGATGAACTGAGCTACAGCACGCAGTCCGGCTTTGGCGATGAATGGGTGCCGGACCTGTGGAGCGCGCAGATCTGGCAGAAGGCGCGGCTGGAAAACGCGATTCTACCGCTTTTCCAGGCGGTGGAAATGCCATCCAACCCGTTTGAGCTGCCGATTGAAGGCACGGACCCAACGGTGTATTTTGTGCCGGAAACCAGCGACGAAAGTCAGCTTACGCTGGGGGCGGGCAATCCGATCCCGGACAGCAGGGTAGGGTCCGGCAAGGTGCAGCTTGCAGCCAAAAAGCTGGCGCTGCGAGTCGGGTTCAGTTCGGAACTGGTGGAAGATGCGGTGGTGCCGGTGCTGAATATCTACCGCGAACAGGCGGTACGCGCCATCACTGACAGCATCGACTATGTACTGCTCAACGGCGACACCGCCGCCAGCGGCAACATCAACAAGGATGGCGGCACACCAGATGCGACAGATCGTTACATGGCGTTTAACGGGCTGCGCCGGCTGCCGCTGGTGACCGCCTCCGCCAACGCCATCGACGCGGATGGCGCGCCGGCGCTGGCGCTGCTGCGTCAGGCCCGGTTTACGATGGCGCCCCGCTATGCCGCCCGACCGTCTGATCTGGCGTGGATTGTGGATGGCGGGACCTATGCTCAGTTTCTGGGGATGGAGGAATTTCTGACGATGGAGAAGGCCGGGGCGCTGGCCACAGCGCTGACCGGGCAGATCGGGTTTGCGGATGGCGCGCCGGTGATTGTCAGCGCGGAAATGCCGCTGACCGATGGCGCCAGCGGCAAGGTGAGCACCACCACCGAGGACAACACTAAAGGCACGGCGCTGTGTGTCTACCGGCCGGGCTGGTTCGTGGGCTACCGCCGCCGTATCGCCGTCAGTGTGGATTACCTGCCCTACTACGACGCCTATCAACTGACGGCGACGGTACGGCTGGCGTTTGTCAACTTCGATGATGACGTGGCCGCCGCGCTGTACAACGTGACGGTGTAAGGGGCATTCCGCGCCGCGATCATCACTGCATGGCTGCCGGGGACTCGATTCCCTGGCAGCCGCTGCGGCGCCGGAAACGATCTGTGGTTACAGCAGAGGGGCAGCGCGGCTACGAATTGCCGTATTTGTCCAGCAGCCAGGTCAGCATCTGCTGGCGAACATCGGTGGGCACATCCAGCGGAAAGATGTTGGCCATCATGGTATCAGCAAAGCCGAAACGGTCTTCTTCGGATGGAGTCTGAAAGCGGGAGATGCGCTCGTTAAAGATCTGTTCCGTGACAGGCTCCACCTGCAAATTCTGGGTGTCGTGCTGAAATTCGCGAAACAACCCCAGCGCCCTGTCATACAGCCGCTGCGGACGCTCCAGCAGCTTTTGCAGACGTTCGTCCAGTTCACTCAGAAATTCCACATGCTGGTTCAGTTGATAGAGGATGAAGGTGCGGTGCCTGAGATCAGAGGGAATATCGCTGGCGGGGTTGGTGGTCTGCATGATGGGGATGACCGGCTTATGGTAGGCATGCGCCAGGCCGATTTCGTACATGACATTGGGGTTCAGGCCGGTGCAGTCTGCGATAATCACATCGGCTTTCTGAATATTGCTCATGATGGTGTCGATAAACGCATCCTGCGACAGGCGGGCGTCATCGGCACGCTCGCAGTAGAGGTTGTGGGTTTGCTGAATGTGGTGCTTAATGTACAGGTAGAAGTAGTGGAGTTCCGGCGTAAACGGCATGAGCACAAAACACATGCCATCATACGGACTCATAAGCCGACCTTCTCAGCGGCGCGTTAAGAGTATGCGAAGCCCACGTCTTCAGGTACTTACGCAGCGAATCGGGATTTTCCGGCTGATATACCAGAAACTGATGCCCGGCCAGATCTGCGGAAATGGCGTCGATAGATTTGATAATGGGCAGGATCGGCTTGCGCAGTGCGTCGGCATAGCCCAGCTCGTACATCACGTTACGGCTGAGGCCGGTGAGGTCCGCGATCACCACATCCGCCTGCTCGATGGCACGCTGAATCGTGCGCGCCAGCAGGCCGCTTTCCGGTGTGGCTTCCAGGTCAATTTTCTCGATACCACTTTCCTGCATGGTGTCGGAAACGATCTTTTTGAGGGTTTCGTCAGCGCCCTCAGAAGTCAGCAGCAGGTACTGCAAATTCCGTTTTTCAGTCATCGCCATGATCTCAGTCAATCCAGGGTTATATATGGTCATTGCACGCCCTTAACTCTATTATCCTGAATATTCATTGGAGGAACATTGCGACGCCGTAAAAGTCATGTAAATTTGTCCTGTTCCGCGCGCCGGAGGCAAGTGGCATTATAGCACCAGACAGCGCCGCAAGGCAAGCAGGCGTAAGGGCTTTGTACAATAAGGTCAGTCTACCCGGTTTCGTAGACAGCAGGCCCGGGGCGCTTCGCTTGATGAATGACAGTCGTGTTGTTATGCTTGTTGGTCTACGCATACAGAACCACAGGAGGCCAAAAACCCCGTGAGAATGGTCCTGTTCAGCGCCAAACCGTACGAACGTGGGTTTTTTAATGCTGCCAACCAGCGTTATAACCACGACCTGATTTTCCTCGAACCGCGCCTGACGATTGATACAGCGCCGCTGGCGGAGGGATACCCGGCGGTATGCCTCTTCGTTAATGACCGGGCCGATGCGGAGGTGATCGCGGCGCTGGCCGCCGGGGGCACAAAGCTGCTGGCGCTGCGCAGCGCCGGGTTTAATCATGTGGACCTGGCAGCGGCGGAGCAGCACGGAATCACGGTGGTGCGCGTCCCGGCCTATTCGCCCTATGCCGTCGCGGAACACACCGTCGCGCTGATGCTGACGCTGAACCGCAAGACTCACCGGGCCTATGCCCGCGTGCGCGAGGGCAATTTTGAACTGGACGGCCTGATCGGGTTCGATATTCACGGCCTGACCGTCGGTGTGGTGGGCACGGGCAAGATCGGGCTGGAAGTGGCGCGCATCATGACCGGGTTTGGCTGCCGCCTGCTGGGCTATGACCCGTACCCCACCCCACAGGCGGGCGAATTCGGGATGGATTATGTACCGCTGGATGAACTGCTGGCGCGGTCCGATATTATCACCCTGCACGCCCCGCTGACGCCGGAAACGTATCATCTGATTGATATGCAGGCGATTGAGCGCATGAAACCGGGCGTCATGCTCATTAATACCAGCCGGGGTGCGCTGGTGGATGCCGCCGCCGCTATCGAGGGGTTAAAATCCGGCAAGATTGGCTATCTGGGGCTGGATGTATACGAAGAAGAAGCGGACCTGTTCTTTGAGGATTTGTCTGATCGCATCATTCAGGATGATGTGTTCGCCCGCCTGCTGACCTTCCCGAATGTCGTCATCACCGGGCATCAGGCCTTCTTCACCCGCAACGCCCTGCACGCGATTGCCGATACCACGCTGGCCAATGTACAGGACTTCGAGCAAACGGGCCAGTCGGCCAACGAAATTACCGCCGCGCAGGTGACGGGCGGCTGATCTACCCCAGCGCGGCGCGCACCCGTCGCAGCAGGGCGTCATAATCCAGGCTGGCGGGGGTGGTGGTATCCACCACGACCAGATGCCCGCCCAGCGCCAGCGGCTCCAGTTCGCCGCGTGCCAGCCGTTCGCGGTGCTGTTCCAGCCAGGCCAGGTCATCATGCCCGGCATGACGCGCCTCTGAACGGGCGCGGGCCAGAAAACGCTCCACCAGCACCGCGCCATCTGCCCGGCACACAATCTGAAACGGCTCAAAATCGTGCTGGCGCTGCAACTGAGCAAATTCTGCCGCGCGCAGGTCCGGGCGGCCAAAGAATCCCTCCACGATCAGCGGCTGACCTGCCGCCAGCACCGCCCCGGCCATGGCATACAGCAGGCGGAACGACGCCGCCCCCAGCGACGGCGGCACCGGCTGGAGGTCGTCTGCCAGCGCGTCGAACAGCGTTTCGTAGATGCTGTCTCTGGCGAATACCGGCAGGCCTAAATCCCGCCCCAGCCGCGCCGCCAGGGTGGTTTTACCAGCGCCGGGCAGGCCATTGATAATCAGCAGCAGCGGTTTTTTTCTGTGGCGAATTTTTCCCATTCCGCGTGGGCCAACTGGCTCATAGACATCCTTGCAATTTGCATTATAATAAGATGTATCACCCCGAACAAACGAGCGGGGTATTATATTCTCTCGTTCCAATGGGCCATCACCGATGATTGGCCTGTTTTTATAGGAGCATGGTGCATATGCACGAATTCGCTGTTCTGAAAGAAACGGCACAACAGGAAGACGAAACGGAGCCTCCTGATTCTGTCCTTGCAGAGCCTCCACCCCTTGCACAGGCGTACGTACAGGAGTATGTACGACAGAATCAGCCCCGGACGGAAATTCCCCGCACGCCGCGTCCGGCCCTGTGGGCAGATGTGCCCGATGAGCAGTGGGACGACTGGCGCTGGCAAATGGCTCACCGCCTCAATTCAGTCGATGAACTGGCCCAACTGATCCACCTGACAGACGAAGAAATTGAAGGACTGACCGCCGACAACAAGTTTCGCGTCGATGTCACGCCCTACTTCGCCAGTCTGATGGACCCGGATGATCCTTACTGCCCCATCCGGCGGCAGGTGATTCCGCTGGGGCGGGAACTGCAGGCATTTGAAGGGATGATGAAGGACAGCCTGGCGGAAGATCAGCACAGCCCGGTGCCGGGCCTGGTGCATCGCTACCCGGACCGCGTGCTGATGCTGATTACGACGCAGTGCGCCAGTTACTGCCGCTACTGCACCCGCAGCCGCATCGTCGGCAACCCGGCGATGACCTTCAGCAAAGCCGATTTTGAACAGCAGCTCGACTATCTGCGCCGCACGCCCCAGGTCCGCGATGTCCTGTTAAGCGGCGGCGACCCGCTGACGATTGCGCCTAAACTGCTGGATTACATCCTCAGCGGCCTGCGCGCTATCGAGCACATCGAGATCATCCGCATCGGCAGCCGCGTGCCCGTGTTTCTGCCGCAGCGCATCACCGATGAATTCTGTGACATGCTGCGCCGGTATCACCCGCTGTGGATGAACATTCACGTCAATCATCCGAAGGAAATCACGCCGGAACTAAGCCGCGCCCTGGATAAGCTGGCCTTTGCGGGCGTCCCGCTGGGCAACCAGAGCGTGCTGCTGGCCGGCATCAACGACAGCGTGCATATCCAGCGCGAACTGGTGCACAAGCTGGTGCGCAACCGGGTACGGCCTTATTACCTGTACCAGTGCGATCTGGTGGAGGGGGCCGGGCATTTTCGCACGACAGTTTCCAAAGGCATCGAGATTATCGAAGGGCTGCGCGGTCATACCAGCGGCTATGCGGTCCCGACCTACGTCGTCGATGCGCCGGGCGGCGGCGGCAAAATCCCGGTGATGCCGCAGTACGTCATCAGCCAGGCGCCGGGCAAGGTGGTTCTGCGCAACTATGAGGGCTTCATCACCACCTACGAGGAACCGGAGGATTACGACCCGCACCTGATCGATCACCAGCAGATGAAGCACCGGCCCGAAGCCGGGCAGGCGGGCGTGTTCGGCCTGCTGGATGGCAGTTCGGATGCCATCAAGCCGGAAGGCTTTGACGACCTGCACAAGCGCAGCGGCAAACAGCACCGGCTCAACAGCGACGCGACCAAATGGCAGCGCTATCACAAAGGCCGCAAAGCCAGCGGCAACGGCAATGGCCGCAAAAATGGGAACGGCAATGGCAATGGCAACGGAAACGGCAACGGTCGCAGGAACGGGAAGAGCAGCTAATCATGCGGATTGCAGTACTGGCGAACCTGAAAAAGAACGCGCCCACCTGGGAAGGTATGACGCCGGACCAGTGGGATGATCTGGACAGCCCCAAGACCACCGAAGCCCTGGTGAAGGCGCTGGAGGCCAATGGTCACGAAGCAGCATTCTTCGAGGCCAGCATCCAGCCGCCGTTTAACCTGATCGAAAAGCTGGAGTCTTACCGGCCGGACCTGTGCTTTAATATCGCGGAAAGTCATTTTGGCAACGGCCGGGAATCACAAATCCCGGCCCTGCTGGAAATGCTGCGCCTGCCCTACACCGGCAGCCAGGTGCTGACTCTGGCGCTGGCGCTGGACAAGCCGATGACCAAGCGGGTGCTGATGTATCATGGCCTGCCGACGCCGGAGTTTCAGGTGTTCGAGCAGGCGGATGATCCGCTGGATGCTGATCTGGTAGACGCACAGGGGGCACTGCGCTTCCCGATGTTTGTCAAACCGAGCCGCGAAGGCACCGGCATGGGCGTCAGCGTCAAAAGCATCGTGCAGACCACTGACGAACTGCGCGAGCAGGTGGCAGAACAGCTTCGCCGTTATAACCAGCCGATTCTGTGCGAGCGATATATCCGGGGACGCGAAGTCACCGTCGGGCTGATCGGCAACCTGAGGCCGAGCGCCGCCCGCCGCGTCAGCGAGCGCACCGCGCCCAATATCCTGCCCGAAGAACTGACTTTCTTCCCGCCGCTGGAAGTCAACACCGCAGCCTATCCGGAAACAGAAGCGGGGCTGTATACCAACCGCATGAAGGTTGAAATGGCAGATGAATTTCACTACTTCTGCCCGGCGCCGCTGGAACCGGACCTGCTGGACCGGCTGAACCGGCTGACGGCGGCGGTGTTCCGCGTGCTGGGCTGTTATGATGTTTCGCGGGTGGATTTCCGGCTGGATGACGACGACAGCCACGCCCCTTACATCCTCGAAATCAACCCGCTGCCCGGCCTGAACCCTGGCTACAGCGATCTGTGTATCGAAGCCAGCGCGGCAGGCTGGACCTATGAGCAGCTTATCGGCAGGATTGTCGAACTGGCAGCGGAGCGTTACGGGCTGGCGGTGCGGGCCTGAATCGTCAGTTATTCATCAAACAGTGGGCCGCGCAGGCCCACTGTTTGATTCTGGATACAGGTGTGTGACGATTAGCTCAGGTGATGCGCACCCCCAGATCGCGCATTTCATTGAGGAAGCCAGTAGCTTCGTTGACCATCGCCGCCAGGTGCGTCTGCTTGTTGGCGGGGGATTCATTGGCCATGATGGCCTGGAACAAACGCACAGCCGCACCCACAGAATTCTGCAGGTGATTGTGGGCCGCCGCCGCACAGGGCGGATGCGTAACGTTGATCCGGTTGCGCAGTTCATTCAGGGCGAAGATGGCGGTGCGAATCTCGTTGGAGGGCGCCGTGTCGATAGCAATGCCGTCGATGGTGCTGAAGTATTCGGTCACATCCGCCTCGATGCCGGCATACCACACCTCCGCGCCGCATTCGGTCAGGCTGGTGCGCACCTCGAACTGGCTGGCCAGCAGATCGTTGGCCTGCTGGAACTGCTGGTTGGCGATGTTCATTTCTGCCACTGCATCATTCGGGAAGCCGAGAATACGATTCTGATAGCTGTTATCCACCGCCTGGAACCCCACCAGCAGCACCCGGCGGGCTTCCTCGACACAGGCGGGCGCTTCGGCCTCCTCAAAGGCCTGCCGGTTTTCGCGCACCATCGCGCTCAGGGATTCATAATCCACATTGGCGCGGCCTTCGGCCTGCATCATCGTGTAATAGATTCGGTCGATGGTCAGGCGGTTGGCATCGTACCAGGTCTGCGCTTCGCCGGGCGTGCATGTCTCCGCAGGGGTGGCCGTGGCCTCCGATTCCGGTTCTGCCGTGGTGCCCTGAGCAACGGTGGTGGGCGCCGGGTCCGCATCCATCAGATTGGACGATACCCAGCCCTCGCGCCCGTTGGGCAGGCGGATCTGATACCATTCCCCGCTGTCGCTTTCCCCCACAACTTCCACCTGTGTACCGGGCATCAGGCTGGCGATGGCGTCGGTGCCGGTGCTGGGGCCGCTGCGCACGTTGATGCTCTGGCTGGATGTGACCACGCCGGTACGGGCCGGGGGCGCGGGGGTATCCGTCGCGCCGTTTTCTGCGGCAACGCTGGTGGCGGCCTGGGTGGTGCGCGGCAGAGTGCCATCGCGTTCCGGCGCTGTCATAATCACCAGCCCGGCCAGCAGCCCGGAAGTAAGCAGCAGGCTGATGACGATGGCCAGCAGGTAGGTCAGCAGCCCACCGATGATGCTGCCGGCACCGCTGCCCCCCCGGCGGCGGGGCTTGCGATCCAGCTTCGCCAGCAGGCTGCGGGCCTGGGGGGTATCCATACGTTCGAGGATGCGCCGCGCCTCGTCATGGCGTCCCTGTTTAATAAGTTGTTGGGCTTGCTGAATCTGGGGCCTGGACATCGTGGCGGACTCCGGGACTGAATTTCTTTCAATCATTAAACTGTTAAATCTATCATAAGCGATTACTGCTGCGGCGCAAACTCAACTATCCGCATCTGTCTGCTTGTACTACAATGCAAAAGATGCATTCTGGCACGTCTGATGGAGTAAATTATGACGCGACGCCTCTTGTCCCTGCTGATTCTGCTGGTGCTGGCGGCCTGCGAAGGCAGCCCGGAAGAGGCCAGCGATTCCTTTGCCTCTAATAGTATCATCCAATGGGATCGCAGCCCGCAAACAGTGGTATTCCGTACTGAAGTTGTCGGGGGCGATAACGCAGACAGCTTTCTGGCCCGTAATGAAGTCCCGCTGTGTACCATCTATGGCGATAACCGCGTGATCTGGACCAATGACCTGGGCGATTTTAACACGCAGGTGCTGTGGGATCAGGTGACGGACCAGCAGGTACAGGATTTTGTTTCCTACCTGACGGTTGCGCAGCAGATCTTTAATTATGATGCGGGCATGCCGCTGCAGCCGCCGGGGGATGTCCAGCCGGTGCACGAAGTCATCACCATCAACGTTAACGGGCGCATCCACCAGACCGATTCGTTTTCGAGCAGCGAATGGCCGCTGGATTATTTTGAAAACGTGGTGGAATTCTGCAAACAGGTCAGCCGCGCACCGGTACTGTACGAACCGACAGGCGCCTGGCTTTCGGTGCAGTCTGTGCCTTACGATTCGGTGCGCCCCCTGCAGGTCTGGAACAGCGCCGCTTCCGGGCTGAACCTGGCGGAGGTGGCCCAGCGCACCGACCCGCTGTGGCTGACGGGCGATAACCTACGCATTCTATGGAACATCATCCGCACGTCGTCGCCACAAATCCTGTTTGTGGACGAGGAAGGCAGCGCCTATGAAATCGTGCTGGAAGTGCCGGGGATTCATCCTAACGCGCCGCCCGCGCCCTAGCCACAGCCGCCGGGTTTAGGTAAGCGTTAGGCGGTGGTGAGGATAATAACGGCTGGTATTTATTCGGGCGATTTGCGCCCGGCATTTTGATCTGGAGGCAGAAACCCATGAAGGTGCTTGTCACAGGCGGCGCGGGGTATATCGGCAGCCATGTGGTTGACCAGTTGATTGAGCGTGATTATGAAGTGGTGGTGATTGACAACCTGTACACCGGTCACAAAGAGGCTGTGCATCCGCAGGCGGTGTTTATCGAAGGCGACCTGCTGGACCGGGCCAAAGTCTTTGACGTGTTTAACAGCCATCAGTTCGATGGTATCCTGCATTTTGCGTCGCATACGCTGGTGGGCGAAAGCTGGGAGCGCCCCTGGCTGTACCTGCGCGATAACGTGGTAGCCGCCAGCAATCTGCTGGAAGCGGCGGCAGAACAGGGCGTCAAGCGCTTTATCCTGTCCTCCACCGCCAACCTGTTTGACGACCCGGAACAGATTCCCATCACCGCAGAAGAACGAATCGTGCCCGGCAGCCCCTACGGCGAAAGCAAGTTCATGATCGAGCGCCAGTTGTACTGGATGGAGCGCGTCTATGGTATGGCATCCTGCTGCCTGCGCTACTTTAACGCCAGCGGCGCGCACCCCAACGGGCACATCGGCGAGGATCATACGCCGGAATATCATCTGATCCCGATTATCCTGCAGGTGGCGCTGGGCCAGCGCGACCAGTTAACCATCTTCGGCGAGGATTACAACACGCCCGATGGCACCTGCATTCGTGATTATATTCATGTGATGGACCTGGCCGACGCGCATATCCTGGCGCTGGAAGCGCTGGCGGATGGCAAAAGCCGCAAGTACAACCTGGGCAACGGCAAGGGCTATTCCGTGCGCGAGGTGGTAGACATGGCGCGGCAGATTACCGGGCAGAATATCCCGGCGCAGGTGGGGCCGCGCCGCCCCGGCGACCCCGGCGTGCTGGTGGCAGACAGCACCCGTATCATGCAGGAACTGGGCTGGCAGCCAGAATTCAACAACCTGCCTGTCATCATCGAAACTGCCTGGAACTGGCACAAAAACAACCCGCAGGGCTATGCGGGCAGGGCCTCCTCGTAACCTGCACTAACATACCTCCACAGCACTCACAGGGCGGCCAGCAGGTCGCCTTTTTTATCGACCATCATGCCTGCCATGCACACATCTCCTATAGAAAAAGGGGTCATCTGTGCCTGCCATCCCAGTCATTCTCAGGGTGTGATTAGGGAACACAGGCGGGCGGACCGGCGTCTGTACAGTGAAGTTCCCTAGTTCAGGAGGCAGTCATGGTAAAGATGATCATAAAAACGGCCCTCAGCGCGCTGCTGATACTGGCAGGCAGTGTGATGGGATTTGCCCAGGATGCCGATATGGATTTCGGGCTGGTTGAGCATCTGTGGCAGCTTGAAACCTACCGCAGCCCGGAAGGCGACACCGTCGAGGTGCTGGAAGGATCGCGCATTACGGCGGATTTTGATTCCGGCGAACTGAACGGCAGCGCGGGCTGTAACAGTTACTTTGGGCGCTATGGCGTCAACAATATGGAAATCGGCATCACAGAGGTCGGGTCCACCCTGATGGCCTGTGCCGATGAGGCCCTCATGCAGCAGGAAACAGCTTACCTGAATGTGCTGCGCGAGGTGGCATCCTACCGCGTGCAGGAAGATCAGCTTGAGCTGCTGAACGCGGATGACGAAGTAATTCTCACCTTTGGCGTGCTGGAACCCGCGCCGCTGGTGGGCACCGTCTGGCTGATGACCGGTTATGCCGATCAGCAGGGTGGCGTGGTCAGTGCCCTGCCAGAGCCGCAGGTGACGGCGGTTTTCCATGAGGATCAGCAGCTTGCCGGCTTTGCGGGCTGCAACAGCTATAACGCCGTTTATGAAGCCGAGGACGACTCCCTCAGCATCGCGATGGTGGTGTCTACGCTGGTGGCCTGCGAGAACCCGGAAGGGGTGATGGAACAGGAACAGGCTTATCTGGGCGTGCTGGAAAGCGTGGCAACCTATGAAATCCGCGCGGACACGCTCCAGCTCAAGGCGGAAGATGGCGCGGTGCTGGTCACTTTCCGGGCGCAGATGGCCATCACCGGCATTGAATGGCAGTGGCAGCGTACCGAAACCCGGGAAGGTGAGGCGATGGACGTGCCCGACCCGGCGGCCTATACACTGCTGCTGAACGACAACGACACCTTCTTTTTCGTGGCGGATTGCAACCAGGGCAACGGCACTTACACCCTCAGCGGCGATCAGATCAGCCTGGAAACCGGCCAGATGACGCTGGTGGCCTGCCCGGAAGGGTCGCTGTCGAATGACTACCTCAACCACCTCACCAGCGTGGCATCGTTTGCGCTGGTCGATGGCAGCCTGCACCTGATGCCGGGGATGAACGGCGAAGTGCTGGTCTTCGAGGCCGCTGCGGCAGCACAGCAGCAACAGGGGTAGAAGCAATATACAAGCAATACACAGGAATGAGAGAGCGGCCCGGGCTGCTCTCTGTTTTTGTTGCGACCAACAGGCGCTATAATCGGCGGCAAATACTGACTGCTTTGAGGCTCAGCGATGACAACCCCGGATTTTACCCTGCAATCGCATCTTGATTACTTATACCAGAATAAACCCCAGCGACTGGCCTTTGCCGCCCGCACCAAAGATGACTTCAGCATGTGGCAGCAGTCCCTGCGTGCCGAACTGGTCCGGCTGCTGGGCCTGACCGGGCGCACCCCACCGGCCAACCCCACCGCCGAAAAGCTGGAGGAAGCGGATCGTGGCAGCTATATCGAAGAACATCACGCGCTGGATGTGGGCGAAGGCGTCCAGGCCAATATTTATGTACTGGTGCCCAAAACCGCCCCACCCTACAAAGCGATCATGGTATTTCATGGGCACAACCCCAGCGTGCAGTTTGTCCTGGGCAATTATCCAGATGAAGCCACTGCCCGCAGCCTGACCGAAGTTGATAATAACTATGCGCAGGCGCTGGCCAATGCTGGCTATCTGGTGTGCGCGGTGGAGCAGCGCGGCTTTGGCGAACGGGTGACAGATCAGCAGCAGGCGGCCAAAATGCAGCGATCCTGCCGGCATCTGTCGTTTGAATACATGATGCAGGGGCGCACCCTGCTGGGCGAACGCTGCTGGGATGGCCTATGCGCGATCAGCTATATCCAGAACCGGCCGGATGTGGCGCCGGGGGTGCTCGGCTGCACCGGCAATTCCGGCGGCGGCACCACGTCGCTATGGCTGTCCGCCATTGATGAGCGTATCACGACCATTGTCACCGGGTCGTATTTCTGCTCGTTCAAGGCGTCGATCCTGGGCGTGGAACACTGCGAATGCAATTATGTGCCGGGCATTCTGGAACTGGCGGAGATGGGCGATATTGGCGCGCTGCTGGCCCCGCGCCCAGTGCGCTTTATCAACGGCGAGCAGGACCCCATCTTCCCCATTCAGGCCGCCCGCGAACAGTTCGAGACGGTGCAGCGGGCCTATGCCCTGTTCGATGCTGCGGAGCGCGCCTCGCTGGCGGTGCATTCCGGCGGGCATGGCTATAACCACGCTTACAGCCAGGAATGGTTCGGCTGGTGGCTGTGACAGAAGTGTGATGCGGAGGGCGCATAGATTCCTGCGCCCTCCGCAATTTTTGCAGGTTGTTATCTTCCCTGGCTGGTGATCAGGTCCTGCGCCATGACCAGCGTGGGCGCAAAAACCAGCAGGTGCGCGCCCTCATCATCGACGAGGCACAGGGTTTCGCCCGCGTCAGACCAGCAGGAATCCTGCGCCACGACATCCTCAAAGCGCGCTGCCAGAAATTCGGTATAGGCGCTGGCAAATTCGTCCGCATCAACGGCGCTGTCCCATTCAATGCGCATGATCCACGCCAGTTCGCCAGTGGCGGTGTTGTGGTAAATCTGGTAATGATCGCCACCCCAGCCCGCCGCCGCCCGCGCTGCCTGCTGGGTCGGAAGCTGAGTCCGCAGATACTCCCGCAGGTAAAATTCGCCAAAGGTGGTATCCCAGACTGTTTCCCAGTCTGACTCTAGCGCCGGGGCGTTCAGTTGAACGGACAGCGGGCTTTCCTCTGCCAGGTACTTGTCCGGATGCAGAATCTGTTCGGAGGACTCGGGCAGGTTGCCCGGCTCGTAAGCGGCATTGACCCCTTCCCAACCAGCCTGGGCGTGCAGCACCCCTACAAAAGCCGCGCCGTCGGTATAGGCCGAAAGCAGTTCACGCGCCAGAATATCCGGCAGGTCTGGCGGCATGAAAAGCGCGTTGGCATTAAAGCCCTGCACCAGAAGCTGCATGGCGGTGCCAAAGGGGTTGCGTTCCGCCAGCATCTCGACATATTCGTTCATGATCAGCGTGGCATCGCCCTCGACCAGCGCGCTGATGGCCAGGCTCTGGTCCGGGCTGTACTCCCCGGATTCCAGCAGGCTGTCCAGGGCAAAATGCTGATCCTGCAGGGCGTGAACAAATTCGTGGACATAAATCGTCTGCTCCAGCAGCGGCAGTTCGTCGCCCGGCTGGTCGCTGTCCAGCAGCAGGGTATTCATTTCCTTGGTCACCGTGTCATAAAAACCGGCCACCTGGACTTCGATCAGGGAAGTATACAGCGTGATGTAATCTGTCCCGGCGGGCAGGAAATCAAATGCGATGTAAAAATGATTCAGGCGCTCCCCCTCCTCCGGCGGGATTTCCTCGGCGATCATGGTCTTGACCTGCTCAATCGCCTCTGCGCGGGCCGGGAAACGCCGGTCTACGGGGGTGAGCATGTCAAGCTGGCGGGTACGGGCGACATACGCTTCCAGGCCTTCGATCTGTTCCACCAGTTCCGGGCTGATCTCCTGCTGGGCGGTGGCGCCGCTGATGGCGGCCAGCAGGATGAGCAGAACAAGCATCATAATTTTCATGGGCGTACTCCTTTTTCTATGACAGGCAGCAGCAAAATGCACAGCAGGCGGCCTGCTAGATGCTGTCGGGGATAGTATCCAGCACGGTGGCGCTGCTGGCGATAATGCGGATCTGCGACGCTGGCGTATCGACCACGTACAGCCGGGCTGTGTCGGTAATCGAAGCGTAGGCATCCGGAAACTGAAGGATGGCCGGGCCGATAATGCCGGTCTGGAGCATCAGCTCGATGCAGGTTTCCGCCGGGGCCTCGTGGAAATCCGCATTCTGCCAGCCCATCGGCCCCTCGAAATAGGCGACATCGGAAAACAGAACATAAAAGGCCGGGACGGTCTGGTTGGGCCGGAAGATGCTGAGATACAGCCGCGAAAGGCCGCTGAAATAGCGATAGACCTGGCACCGGTAAAGCTGCGGCGCCTTCAGGTTAAAGAGATTGTCCGTCATGAAGCGGAATCCGCTTTCTGGCTGGTGGAATCTGGCTGGCTGACAAGCACTTTATCGACACGGCGGCCATCCATATCCATCACTTCAAAGTTCAGGCCGTTCCAGGTGAATTGATCCGCCGTCTGCGGGATGCGCCCGATGCGCATCATCACAAAGCCACCGATGGTGTCGTAATCGCCACGTTCCTCTTCCGGGAAAATGTCCAGGTCGAGATAATCCTCAAATTCGTCAATGTTCATCATGCCATCCACCAGCCACGAATTATCCGCCCGGCGCACAATCTCGGCCTCGGCCTCATTCTCCAGGTCCGTCATCACGGATTCGAGAATGTCCTGCGGCGTGATGACACCGCTGACGCTGCCATGCTCATCAATGACCAGGGCCAGGCGCTGGCGAGTCTGGCGGAACAGATCGAGGGCGCGCAGGGCCAGCGCGTTTTCCGGGATATACAGCGGCGGCTTCAGCGCGGCCTTCAGGTCCAGCGGCTGCGCGCCGGCAAGCTGTGCCCACAGGTCTTCCAGCATGACGACCCCCAGCGGCGTGCGCGGGTCGTGCTGAAACACCGGGTAGGCGACAAAGCGGCTGCGGGAAATAAGCGCGATGGTTTCGTCTGCTGGCGCGTTGATATCCAGCCAGATCACTTCCGTATAGGGGGTCATCACGGCGCTGGTGCGCCAGTCCGCCAGCCGGAAGATATTTTCGACCATCTGCTGTTCATCGACTTCAAACACCCCGGCCTCTGCACCTTCTTCCAGCATAATGCGGACTTCCTCTTCAGTCACGGGCGGGTCATCTGACGGGCGCACCCCCAGCAGCATCAGCACCAGGCGGGTGGAAAAGGTCAGCACAGCCACCGCCGGCGCGGTGAGGCGCGACAGCAGGCCCATAGGCCGGGCAACAACCGCGGCGATCCCCTCCGCATTGTTGAGCGCCAGCCGCTTGGGGACCAGCTCGCCAATGACCAGCGACAGGTAGGTGATGAGCAGCACCACCAGCAGCACACTGAGCGCCGCGCTGTGTGGCCGCAGCGGGGGGATATTTTCCAGCAGAGGCTGGATATTTTCCGCCAGCGCAGAACCGCCCACCGCGCCGGAAAGAATGCCGATGAGGGTAATGCCGATCTGAACAGTGGACAGAAAACGGCTGGGTTCCTCGATCATTTTGAGGGCGGTGGCCGCGCCGGAATCGCCTTCTTCGGCGCGCTGCTGCAAACGTGCCCGCCGCGCAGAGATCATGGCCGCTTCGGACATAGCAAAGACGCCATTGGCCACGATCAGTATCAGAACAAAGAGGAATTCAAGGCTCAAAACCGGTTCACCTGTTTACGCTAGATGCATTATAAAACAGGCCCGGGCGACCTTCTACCCCGGCCCGTTCTAACCCAGGAGCTGATAAACTACCTTCAGCAGATCGTCGATTTCAAAAGGCTTGACCAGATAGCCGTTCGCGCCTTTGTCCTGGGCCACCTGCCGCTGCTCGCTGTCTGCTCGCCCACTGAGGA
Organism: uncultured Anaerolineaceae bacterium; assembly: GCA_964593565.1. GTDB lineage: Bacteria > Chloroflexota > Anaerolineae > Aggregatilineales > Phototrophicaceae. The sequence continues at coordinate 56,392 of CAZQIY010000019.1, read as the reverse complement.
TCACAAACGGGATCGCGGCGGTCTGCGGATCGCTGCGCACCATCTCCAGCAGGGTCAGCCCATCAAGCCCGGGAATCCCAATATCGCTGAGCACAAGATCGGGCATGTAACTGCGCACCTGCCCCGGCGCCTGCAGGCCATCGCTGAGGCCCTTGACCTCGAACCCTTCAAAGCCCAGCAGTTCCACCAGGTTCGTGATCATATAGGGGTCATCCTCGACAATCAGGATTTTCTTGGCGTTATGTTCATCAGTCACCAGAGGTCATTCTCCATACAGCAAACCGATAGATTTATACATTAAACCGATCTCAGGCAGGGAATGTCATAAGATATTATGATTCGTTCTCATTATCTGTATCGTTATCGTCGTCATCCACAGCATCATCATCCTGCGCTTCCGGCGTGATCGCAGGAGCAGCAGGTTCCTCTGTGGCCCCGGGCGGCGCGGCAGCTTCCTGTGTGATGCTGATTTCGGGGGTGGCTGCCGGAGCGGGTACATCCCCGCCAGGCACGGCAAGCACATTATAACGTACAATATAACTTACGAAACCCAGGATTGTCGTCAGGAGCCACAAGACCAGCACAATCCACATGGTGGACCGGGCAGCCCGGAACCAGTACTTCTGCAAATCAGTTTCGCCGCGCTGCCGGGCACGCGCCACCTGATGATCCTCGATGAGCATACGCACAACGATAAACGTTGCCAGAAGCTGGGCCGGCAAACCCAGCAGCCCATGTATGGCGGGCAGGAAGTAGCGCGGGTTGCCGGGCTGCTGCGGCAGGTTGGGGGCGACGTCGGTGGCATAGGCGGCCAGCATGAGGAAGATAATCAGCACCCAGTTGACCACCGTCACGATGATCATGGCCCATTTGTGATGGGGCCGGTGCAGCCCGCGCCGCACAAACACCACCCCGATAATCAGGGCAGGCATAATGAGCAGCAGATAGGCCAGCAGCGTCAGGTCTGCCAGCAGGCTGGCCCCCGTCCCTAAAAACCCCTCCGGTTCCAGAAAAAGGTTCATGGTTGTCGCCCCCCTGTGCCATCCTGTGGCAATCTATGAAGATAAAAAATGCTCCTGCAGGACAAACCTACAGGAGCAGGAAAACTTCACGGGTGATGCGGCTTACTCTGAAAGCGCCAGCGAGAGCACCAGGCGGCTGAACGAATTGCCGCTGGCATCCTGGCTCTGGCTGACGGTGGCGCTGCTGATCAGTTCCAGCACAGCGCGGATGCTTTCGGCGGCCTGGGCGGCGCTGTCATCCTCGCTTTGTTCGGCAAAGGTCATCAGCAGGTCAGTCAGCGGCAGCAGGCCCTGCGGCCCCAGATAGGCCACAGAAACGCTGTTTTCCAGGAAGTAGGTCTGGGCCTGCTGGAAGGTCGGGCTGGAAGCCAGGCCGCCATCGCGGGCGAAGATGGCCTGGGCCGCGCTGCGAGTCCCCAGGGCAAAGACTTCATCATTGGCCCCCAGCACCAGTTCAACCGGCCAGGGCGCAGATGGCCCGGTGAAGGTGATGACCGTGACCTCTGTTCCGCCTATCGTCTCCGTGCTGACCGCCACTTCGGTGGTGCGCTGTGACTGGGCAGCCGGGGTTTCGGCCTGGGCTTCGTCCACAATCTCTGCTTCCTGCTGGGCCTGGCGGGCTGCGATAACCTGTTCCAGCGCTTCGGTCAGCCCTTCAACAGTGGCCGCAGCCGCCGCCGGGTCCGTCGCTTCGATAGCGATGCCAAAATCCACCGGCATGGCCGCCAGAAAGCCAAAGGGGCTGTTGACGTTCAGGTCCGCGCTGAGCATGACGAACAGAGCGAAGTCACCGGTCATCCAGCCCAGGACATCTTCCTGCAGGTCCAGCCCGGTCAGGTCGGTAAACCCTTCCAGCACAAGCTCCAGGCTTTCTTCGGCCTGCTGCATGCTGTCCACGTCGTCCGTTTCGCTTTCGCTCAGCAGTTCAGCCTGGCGCTGCATGGAGGTCACAAAGGTTTCAATGGCCCGGTTAAGATCGGTGCTGTGGATCACCAGCGGCGCGCCGGCGGGCACATGCGCCAGAAAAGCCGGATCAACCGGCGCCTGACCCGACAGCGGAATGCCCAGGGTTTCAAAGGCGCTGGCATCCGTCAGGCGCTGGACCACATCAAGCACCAGGCTGGATTCATCCAGAATGGTGCCGCCCCAGGCCTGCGGGCCAACAGCATCAAACACGCCGCCCAGCAGCCCTTCAATTTCGGCAAAATCCGGATCACCCATCGCCGCTTCGCTGATAAACTCCGGCAGATTGATGTACACGCTCAGGTTGTAGTCGGTTTCCGGCAGCAGCGCGAAGGTTTCGGCAAAGTCGGCCTGGCTGCTCAGGCTGTCATCCGGCACACCGCCCGGCGCAATCTGATCCGGCATGTTGGTAATCAGCAGCACGTCATCGCGCACGATCAGCGCTGCGGGGTCAGATGTTTCAATCAGGGTAAAATCGGCTTCGTCGGTGCGGGTTACTTCCAGGTCCGGGTCGCGCGACATGGCATTCTCGAAAAATTCAGTAGCGGCCTCCCGGTCCGTAATGGCCAGCGCGATCAGCATCGGCGCATCCTCGTCTAACTGGCGCTCCTCCATAAACCGGGTGGCGGAACCATCCTGCACGGGGACTTCCAGCACACCCAGCGCGGCGGTATCACCCAGCCAGGGGCGGATATCCTCCTGGAAGTCGAGCGGCGGATCTGCCCTGCCCAGCGCCTCGTCAAGCGCTTCGGTGACAGTGCCTGCTGGCACGGCCCCGGCAGGCAGCGCATCGGCGATCCGCAGCACCAGCGAATCCAGACTCTCCAGGTAGGCGTCGTCGCTGCGGGTGGCGACAAAGACCACCGTATCTGAGGGGAAATAGCGGGCCAGATCGTTCAGCTCCGTCACCGGGACGGCCAGCGCCGGAAGGATGCCTGTGCCCAATGTCAGCAGCAGCAGGAAAAGTATCAGTGTTTTCTTCATGTGTTATTCCTCTGTCTCGCTTACTTGAAAATGTGGGTCTTGCTATAACTACTATAGGCGGGTACGCAAAATATGCCAGCCCGGTTGCTGTGCCTAAAATTTCATAGGGCTGGCAGCGGCCATCATCCGGTATGATCGTGATGCAGGCCAGCAGCAGAAACAGGGGGAACATGGCGAAACAACACACAGGACGGTATGTGGCAGGCACAGGCGGCGCGCTCTGTTTTGCGGCGCTGGTGGCGCTCAACAGCCCATCAGTGGCGGCGGCCTCGTCTCATGCGCAGTTTGTGCTGCTGGCGGCGGGGCTGCTGCTGCTGGTGTGGGCGCTGCGACCTGTGCGGGCCGGGCGGCTGCGGCGTGAGGGCGGGCTGCTGGTGATGGTGCTGCTGCTGGCGGCGGGGCTGCGTCTGTGGAACCTGGAACACGCGGTTCATTTTTACGTCGATGAAGGCAATTTTGTCGAGGCGATCCTGCGGCTGCAAACCGAAGACACCGTCCGGCTGATGGCGCCGTTCCATTATGTCGCCTCCTATTCCTGGGTGTACCCCTACCTGCAAAATGCTTCCGTGGCGGTGTTTGGCCATAACCTGCTGGGCCTGCGGGTGGTCAGCGCGGCCTTTGGCGTGCTGACCGTCGCGGCGATTTACCGGCTGGGGCGGGTGTTGTACGGGCGGCGCGTGGGCCTGCTGGCGGCGCTGCTGCTGGCGGTTTTTCCGCCGCATATCCACTTCAGCCGCCTGGGGCTGAACAACATCGCAGACCCACTGTTCGGGGTGCTGGCGCTGGCGTTTCTAGCGCAGGGGATAAAGCAGGGCCGCTGGCGACATCTGGCGCTGGCGGGGGTGATGCTGGGCCTGAGCCAGTACTTCTACGAAGGCGGGCGGCTGGTCTATCTGCTGCTGGCGCTGGGATGGGGCCTGCTGGCGGTGCTGTCCCGGCGGATTCCGGTGCGCGGTTTGCTGGTGATGGGCGGCATGGCGGCACTGGTGGCCGCGCCCTTTTATGGGGTGATGCTGGGCTGGCAGGTGGCACTGGCCCCCGGTTTCGAGCGGCGCGGGCTGGATGCAGTCTACTGGCAGCGGCTGCTGCTGGAAGCCGACAGCGGCCTGCTGGCAGCGCATCTGCGCGAGCATGTTCTGCCGCCCTGGCTGCATTATATCACCCTGCCGGATCAGAGCGCCTTTTTTTACGGCGGCCATACCGCCCTGGTGCTGCCGCATCTGCTGCCGCTGCTGGCGGTGGGCGTGGTGATGGCACTGCGCCGGTCTGTGATGGCGGGGGCGCTGCTGCTGCTGTGGCTGGCGCTGACGGCCCTGGGGAACAGCCTCGTGCGTGACAGCGTATGGACCGCGCGCTATGTGGCGGCTTTCCCGGCGCTGGCGCTGCTGCTGGCGATGGGCACGGCGGCGGCCCTGCGCTGGCTGCGCCGGTCTGCGATGCTGCGCGGCCTGCTGCTGGCGGTGGTGGTCGTGTCGCAGGGGGTGTATTACTTCGGCCCGCATCTGGCGGCCTATCAGCGACAGATTCGCCCGCACCATGACCAGCAGGATGTGATCTTTCGGCTGCGGGCGCTGCCGCCGGATACGCGAGTGTACTGGATCACCGATGACCCGGACCTGTGGCTGCCGCTGCTGGTGTTCCTCAGCCGCTTCTGGGATATGCCGGACTTTGCGCCGGAGCTGCGCCACCCAAACTTTGTGGAGGACTGGGAGGCGCTGGATCAACTGGAGCGCGGCGTGACCCATGCCTTCTTTGTGGAGCAGGAAGACCGGCGCACACAGGAATATCTGCAGGCGCGCTTCGGGCTGGATGAACCCCGCTACAGCCCCTACAACGTCCCGCGTGAGAAGCAGTTTGTGCTGCTGGTTTATCAGCCCTGACGTGACGGTTGTCATGGGTGTCTGCACACACCTGTCAGGGAGAAGGGCGGGCCGTAGTGCTAGAATGAATATAAGGCTAGCGGCGTATTAGATTTTTCCTAGAAACAGGTTAATGTATGACGAACATTTCCTGAAAGCTGGCCACCTTGTCTGATACTCGCTATAGTTGTTCGACAGGCACGGGCGCTGTGCCCGGCCTGATTATCCTATAAGTGTTATAGGTATAAAGAGGAGTGAACCATGAGAAAGTTTATGTATCTTCTCCTGGTATTGGTGCTTGCCATGGGCAGTCTGTCCGTCGTAAGCGCACAGGATGATGTCTCCGGCCAGTTTGAAATTTTCTCCTGGTGGGCCGGCGACGAAGGCCCCGCAAAGGACGCCCTGATCGCAGAATTTGAAGCGCAGAACCCGAATATCGAAGTGATCGACGCGACAGTGACCGGCGGTTCCGGTGTGAATGCGCGTGCCGTGCTGAAAACCCGGATGCTGGGTGGCGATCCGCCGGATACCTTCCAGGTACATGTCGGTCAGGAACTGGTCGGCACCTGGGTGGTGGCAGACCGCATGGAAGACCTGACCAGCCTTTATGAAGAACAGGGCTGGCTGGAAGCCTTCCCGCAGGGGCTGATCGACCTGCTGAGCACCGACGGTGGAATCTGGTCCGTACCGGTGAACATCCATCGCTCAAACGTGATGTGGTACGTCCCATCCAATCTGGAAGAATGGGGCGTCGAAGCACCCGCCACCTGGGATGATTTTCTGGCCATCTGCCCGACCCTGCAGGAGGCGGGCGTTGTGCCGCTGGCGCTGGGCGAAAACTGGACCGCCAATCATCTGTGGGAAAGTGTCGCCCTGGCAGAACTGGGGCCGGAAGGATGGCAGGGCCTGTGGGATGGCTCCGTCAGCTTTACCAGCCCGGAAGCCGTGGCCGTATGGGATACCTTCGGCCAGATCATGGACTGCACGAACGAAGAGGCCGCCTCGCTGACGTGGCAGCAGGCCATCGACATGGTGGTCAACGGCGAAGCCGCCTTCAACATCATGGGCGACTGGGCATCCGGCTACATGACCACCACCCTGAACCTGACCCCGGGTGAAGGCTTCGGCTGGGCCGCTTCGCCAGGGACTGACGGAATCTTCATGATGCTGTCGGACTCCTTCGGGCTGCCGGTTGGCGCGCCGAACCCGGACGCAACCCTGGCCTGGCTGGAACTGGTCGGCTCTGCAGAGGGGCAGGACATCTTCAACCCGCTGAAAGGCTCGATCCCGGCCAACCTGAACAGCGATGTGTCTAACGCGGAACTGTACAACGACTACCTGCAGGATACCGCCGCAGACTGGCAGAGCAACGAAATCGTCGGCAGTCTGGCGCATGGCGCAGTCGCCAACGAACGTTTCCTGAACGACTTTGCCACCGTCATGGAAATCTTCCTCAGCTCGCGCAGCGCAGAGGCCGCGGCCAACGCTGCCGAAGCAGTGGCAGTTCAGTCCGGCGTCGGCTCGTAAGAGTCTTCTGATCATCTGTGGGGGCGGGCCATACCGCCTGCCCCCGTTTTCCTCAAAAGCAATTTCATCAAAAGTGGAACCGCGATGGAAACGCAAACTCAACTTCCCCGGACAGCCAGCCTAGGGCAGCGCATAGGCCGCATCAACCGTGACCAGTGGGTGGCGTTTGTGATGCTGCTGCCATCCCTGATTCTGCTGGCGGTCTTTGTGTACGGCTTCATCGCCCAGACCTTTTACACCTCGATGACGGACTGGGGCGAACAGGCGGGCCTGTCCCTCAACCCGGACATCAACTTTGTCGGTTTCTACAATTATGAACAGCTTTTCAGCGGCTTCCTGGATGTGCGTTTCCGTCAGGACCTTGTCAACACCTTCTTCTTTACACTGTTCTTCTTAAGCGCCTGTCTGATCCTGGGGCTGCTGCTGGCTGTGCTGCTGGATCAGAATATCCGCGCCGAAGGTCTGTTCCGCACTATTTTTCTGTTCCCGATGGCGCTGTCCTTCATCGTCACCGGCACCATCTGGCGATGGTTGTTTAACCCGCGCGGCGGCATCAATGTGCTGCCAACGGTGTTCGGGCTGGAGCCGCTGAACATCCGCTGGCTGACGGATCGAACGCAGGTGCTCAGCTTTAACTGGCAGGATTTACCGGCGATTATCGGCGTTTTCCTGCTGATCGTGCTGGCCCTGCTGACGCTGCGGTTCGGCATGAAAGGACAGCGGCGCAGCGCCATCATCAGCGCCGGGGCATCGCTGCTGCTGCTGGTGTGGCTGGTCGTGGGTGGGCCGCGTGCCCTGCCGATTCTGCCCTATCCGGAGACACACGGGTTTAATATCGCCTTTGTCGGCATCATCATCGCGGCCACGTGGCAGCTTTCCGGCTATACGATGGCGATGTACCTGGCCGGCCTGCGCGGCATCCCGATTGAACTGCGCGAAGCGGCGCGGGTGGATGGCGCCAGCGAATGGCAGGTCTATCGTCATGTGGTGCTGCCCATGTTACAGCCGATCACGCTTTCCGCCGTGATTGTGCTGGGGCACATCTCTCTGAAAATTTTTGACCTGATCTTCGCCATGGCCGGGGCGGATAACGCCACAACCGATGTACCCGGTATCCTGATGTATCTGACCGCGTTCCGGGGGAACCAGTTCGCCAAAGGCGCGGCGATTGCCGTGGTCATGCTGGTGATGGTGGCAGTGGTGATTGTTCCCTATCTGGTTTCGACCCTGCGGCAGGAGCATGACGTATGACCCTTCAGCGACTTCAACCCCATCGTGTGCTGATCTATACCGTGCTGATTGTGCTGGCGCTGATCTATCTGCTGCCGGTGTACATGGTGCTGATTACGGCCTTCAAGCCGCCAGAGCAGATCAACCTGGCGTCGGTCTGGGTGCCGCCCAGCATCATCGACTTTGCCGGGTTTACAGAGGCGCTGCAAACCTTCCTGCCGAACTTTACCAACAGCCTGTTTCTGGTGTTCCCGGCCACCATTCTATCCGCCATGCTGGGGTCGATGAACGGCTATGTGCTATCGAAGTGGAAGTTCCGGGGCGCGAATGTGATCTTCCCGCTGATGCTGTTCGGCATGTTTATCCCGTACCAGAGCATTCTGATTCCGCTGTTCCAGTTTATGAACAGCATCAACCTGTACGGGGGCATCCCAGGCCTGATTCTGGTGCATGTGGTGTACGGCCTGCCGATCACGACTCTGATCTTCCGCAATTATTACACCGAAGTGCCGGATGAAGTGCTGGAAGCGGCGCGCATCGACGGGGCGGGGTTCTTCGGCATTTACCGCTGGGTCATCTTCCCCATTTCGATGCCCGGTTTTGTGGTCGTCATTATCTGGCAGTTCACGCAGATCTGGAATGAATTTCTGTTTGCCGTCACCCTCACCAGCACCCACGCCCACCCGATCACGGTGAAGCTGAGCGAACTGGCCGGGGGCGAGGCGGTGCAGTGGAATCTGCCGATGGCGGGGTCGCTGCTGGCGGCGCTGCCCACGCTGCTGGTGTATATCCTGCTGGGCCGTTACTTCATTCGTGGCCTGCTGGCGGGCAGTGTCAAAGGCTGAGCCGCAGACGCAGTATTGATGATCACGAAACAGGAGCGCCCTGGGGGGTACGCTCCTGTTTTTAGTTCCGGTACAGGTCACAGATACGACGGCGGCTCGTCCGGGTCAGCCTCCGGTGGCTGGGGCGGATGCGGCGTAGGCGGCACATGCGGCGGCGGTGGTGGCGGAGGCGCGCCATACTTGCTCCGCACGCCGAACCGTTCCAGATCCTGCGGGTGGGCAAAGCGGGTGTCATCCGGCAGAGTCGCACCGCTCAGGTCGGCATCGCGGAAGCTGGCCCCATGAATATTGGCGCTGGTCAGCCGGGCGTTGCGCAGGCTGGCTTCGCGCAGGTTGGCCCCCTGCAGATTGGCTCCGGTCAGGTCCGCATCACTCAGGTTCGCCTCGCGCAGGTTGGTCTGATGCAGATTCGCGCCGGTCAGGTTGGCACCCGCCAGACGCGCATCGCCCAGGTTGGCCTCAGACAGATTCGCCCCGCTCAGGTTGGCCTGTGTCAGGTCCGCATCGCCCAGGTTGGCCTCGCCCGCATCGACCCCGGTCAGGTTGGCCTCATTCAGGCGGGCATCGCCCAGGTGGGCCTCGCGCAGCACCGCCCCACTCAGGTTCGCACCGCGCAGGTCGGCATCACTCAGGTTGGCATCGCGCAGGTTAACCCCGCTCAGATTGGCCTCAATCAGCACGGCATCGCTCAGGTTGGCCCCGTGCAGGTTCGCGCCGCTGAAGTTGGTTTGACTCAGGTCCATATCGGCCAGATTTTCACCGCGCAGGTCACGCCCGCTCAGGTCCGACCCGGCCAGGTCGCCTTCATCGTCAGAACCGATGTGGATTTTGCGCTTGAATTTGTGATGCCCACCTTCCAGATCAAGGTCAAGGTCGATGTCGATTTCCGCCATAGCGCGCCGGATCGTATCCTTCGTCTGTGCCAGGATTTTATCGCGCAGGACGCGGCCCATGTCCTGAAGGTTCATGTCGTCCAGTTCCGGCGCGGTGTATCCCCGTCCCATATCCGGGCGCATCTGCTCCTCCAGATAGGTGATAAGCTGGCTGGCGGCCATATCCACCTGGGCGATAATCTGCGCCTCGTCGGCGTCGTCGGCCGTCTCCAGCGCCAGCACATCGGTGATGTAAAAATCATCCGGCAGAAGCTGGGCGACGCGCTGGTGCAGGCCCCGGTAGCTTCTGAGGGCCATGCTGCCCGTGCCGGTGTAGGTCTGGCTGCGCAGCGCCTTGTCTACGGACTGCTGCAGGGCTTTCAGCGCGGGCAGCAGCTTCTGTACCTGTTCAATCGTTTGTTCATCCATGCGAGTTTCTCCTATGGTGCTACAGGCTTCGCAAACAGCCTGTCCTTATACATTCCCAGCGGTGTTCAGCGGTGCGGGGGCGCGGCGATCATCCGCTTTTTGCAGCCGGGTGCCTACCCCCACCAGCGCATCACCCATACGGGCGATCATCTGCCGGTGTACCGGGGCCGGGCCAGCCTGGTCGCTCTGGTGATTCATTGCCGCCCGGCGCAGCGCTTCCTGAACACGATCATCGTGTGTCTTCAGTGCGTGGTGCACATCATTCGGATTCATCATGTCCGCGTCTCCTCATTCAAATTCTGCGTCGAGCGCCCGCACAACTTCTGGCCGGACGAGCCGCCGCAGGTTCTGCTTGGCGTGGAACAACCGTGATTTGATCGTCCCGATATTGGTATTCATCACTTCGGCGATTTCGCTGTACGACAGTCCTTCTTCGGCATACAGGATCAGCGCCTGCCGCTGGTTTTCCGGCAGCCTGTCCATGGCTTCGCGCACCTCCAGCTGGATCATTAACCAGTGCGCGACCTCCTCCGGCGTTTCGCTGCCATCCGGTATTGTCTCGAACGAGGCGTAAGCATCGGCGGGTTCGTCATCCAGCGAGTAGATGTGATAGCGGCCCAGCCGGCGCAGTTCGTCATAGCTGCGGTTGCGCACCATCCGATACAGGTACGGGCGCAGGCCCATCTGCGGGTTGACGCTGCTCAGGTTGCGGTACAGGGCGATAAACACATCCTGCACGATGTCATCCTCCGCATCGCTGATGCCCAGCAGGCGGCGGATAAAACGCCGCAGCGGGGCCTCCATGCGGATCATGATCATGCCGAAGGCTTCTTCGTCGCCGGTCTGGGCCTGCCGCAGCAGGTCGTCCTCGCTCATCTGCATGAGCGCCAGCATCTTTTCCGTTTCGTCCGGCGCGACCAGCACCGCTTCTGATTGCATCAACCATGCTCCCTCGTTCACCCCCTACTACGGAGGATAGGGGCAGGTTGTTCAAAACTCGTCTTCAGTGCCAGGGGGCAGGGCCAAATAATAACCCCGCTGCTGGGTGGGGACGAAGCAGCGGGGTAAGGGTGGGGAAACTGCAACTATCAGTTTGCCATTGCCCATTATTGCTTACGCCATTTCTCCTGGTTTTGGATTGGTGCCACGTTCAAAATCCACCTTCACATCAGTCTGTTTCAGTTCAGCAGTTTTAGTTCAGCAAAGGAGAGCACCCATGTATATACTGGCTACCCTTCATCAGCTCCGGCAGCGGCTGGGCCTGGGCGAGGGCGATACCGGCGACGACCCGCGCCTGCTGGCGGCATTACAGGCCGCCTCCGCACAGATCGAACAGGCCGCCGGGCGGCGCTTCAGCCCGCGCCTGGCTACCCTGGAGCAATCCGTTCACCCGCGCCACAGCGACGAGCTGCTGCTGAGCGATGACCTGCTCCAGCTTGAGTCGATCATCAACGGCGATGGCAGCAGCATCGACCCGCTGGATGTCATCACACTGCCGGAATGGACGATGGACGGGCCGATCAGCGTGCTGCGGCTGACCGGCGGGCAAATCTTCACCTGGCAGACTTCGCCGCTGCGGGCGGTGCAGGTCACGGGCCTGTGGGGCTGGCATGATCGCTGGAGCCGGGCCTGGCGCGACAGCGCCGATACGGTGCAGGATGCGCTGAACAGCGCCGCCCTCACCCTGACCGTCAGCGACGCGGATGGCACAGACAGCCATGCGGTATCACCGCGTTTTCAGGTCGGGCAGCTTCTGCGCATCGAGGAGGAATATCTGCGGGTGCTGGCGGTCAATCCGGCCACCAACGTCCTGACTGTGCTGCGCGGGGTCAATGGCACCAGCGCAGCGGCGCACGCGCCGGGCACGCGCATCGACATCTACCAGCCCGCGCTGGAAGTGGAAATCCTGTGCCTGCGCTGGGCATCGTGGCTGTACAAAGAGCCGGATACCCGCGCCTTCGCCACCCTGCCCTCCGCCCTCACGACGGCGCTGGGCGGCCTGCGGCGGGTGGGGTGAATCAAGCTTAACGCTTCAGCCGGTCAGCACAACCAAATAGCTGACTGGCTGACCCATTTATTACAAAAAATCAAACTTTAATGCAATTTTATCGCAAGTTCTATCTTATAATAATTTAAAAATAGTTGTTTTTGAAAGGATGCAAGATGGATTTTGCAGATCGCCTCCACCAGCTGATAGCTCAGATACCGAACCAACTTGAGCATATAGAAACCGAACAAGCGACGAAAAATGCGCTCATTCTCCCTTTCATCAATGCCCTGGGCTATAACGTTTTTGATCCAACCGAAGTTATACCGGAATTTACAGCGGATGTCGGCATAAAAAAGGGTGAGAAGGTAGATTACGCTATCAAGAAAGATGGTAGCCTGATTATTCTGGTTGAGTGCAAATGTGTCGGCGGTGATCTAAAGATCGAAAACGCATCTCAGCTCTACCGTTACTTTACTGTCACGGATGCTCGATTTGCTATTCTCACCAACGGAGTTGAATATCATTTTTATACGGATTTAGATGAACCCAACCGGATGGATAAAAAACCATTCCTCGTGATTAATCTTGTAACTTACGACGAAAGACTTACTGATGAGTTAAAGAAGTTCACAAAACCAGCATTTGATGTTGATGATATTCTTTCAACAGCAAATGACCTGAAATACCGGCGTGAAATATTACATTTGATAGCAGCAGAATTTAAATCACCCTCAGCATCCTTTGTACGGCATTTTGCCAGCCAGGTTTATTCAGGTCCCATGAGACAATCTGTGATAGAGGAATTTACCAACATTACAAGACAGGCTCTACAGCAGTACATAACTGACCAGGTGAATGTGCGCCTACAAACTGCTGCTCGTCTACAGACCAACCTCGACCAGATTTCGAATGACAGCGAGACAGCAGATGATGACGAAGAAGCCGAGCGTCAGACCATATTTACCGAGGAAGAACACGAGGGTTATCTTATTGTTAAAGCGATACTGCGTGAGGTAGTCGATCCAAATCGCATCGCTCATAGGGATACGCTGAGTTACTGTGGCATACTGCTAGATGATAACAACCGTAAACCGATATGCCGTTTGCGCTTCAATCGATCACAAAAGTACATCGGCCTCATTGATGAAGCTAAGAACGAGGAGCGTCTACCTATAAACGATCTCAACGAGATTTATCAGTATGCCGAGCGACTAAAGGCTACTGTGGCAGTTTATGAAGGTATACCATCGTAGGTAGAAAAGTTGGTTATGCATAGTTGTAGTTACAGGGACGCATTTTGCTGCGTCCCTTTGTATTTAAAAATGGGAAATTGATTTTAAACTCAGAGACAGTTCTGGCCTGCATAGTCGTAGGCGCAGGTTTCGCCGTTGATGC
>CAZQIY010000019.1:26663-43176 GCA_964593565.1 uncultured Anaerolineaceae bacterium | reverse complement strand
TCGTAGGCGCAGGTTTCGCCGTTGATGCGTGCCCATAGCCGCGCTTCGATCTCTTCCCGCAGTGCCGCCGCTTCGTCCTCCGTCAGGCGGCCGTTCTCTACAGCGGTGGCGAGGCGTGCATCCACCTTTTCCAGCGCCTCCGCCACGAACGCCTCTACGCTGCGGTCGTTGGCTTCAATCAGCGCCGCCAGTGTCTGACCATCCTGGCGAGCCTGCCGCAGTTCCGCCAGAGTCAGCCCGGTATACTCCTCCATCAGCTCCAGCGCGACAATACTGCCGAACCGCAGGCGCACCGGCCCGCGAGCGTGATCGCCACGCCAGTGATCGCGCTGGTGATGAGGGCCGCGCGGCCCGTCATAGCGCCAGGTCGGGGCATCTGAGGTATAGGAGCCATCATCCTGGGCCAGCGCAGCACCCGCGCCCACCAGCAGGGATAGCATTAGCAGGGCGAAAATCAGCGATTTTCTGAGGTTCATGACAGAGCCTTTCTCGTTCGATGACGATGCGTTCAACTGGTTCCATCATGCGCCGCAACTATATGGAGGATGTTGTGCAAATGTAAATTGTCTGTAAACTGCGCCGCCCTACACCCGCCCCAGATGAGTCGCCTTAAACTCTGTGGCGTACTTCAGGCCATACCCTAGCAGTCGATCCAGCCCGATGTGCGCCAGCCAGATGAGCGCCAGCAGCACGCCCGTAAGCCAGCCGCCCGCCAGCGCCAGCAGGCCCAGCATCAGCGGCAGGGCCAGAAAATGACCGATGTTGTAGGTGATGGCCCCCACCCGCGCATTCACCACATAGCCAAGCATGCTTACATCCGGCACGAACAGCAGCAGCACAAACGCCAGCCAGTCGCCGCCAAGCTGGCCATAAATCAGCACCGCTGCCACCAGAATCGCCAGCCCTTCCAGGCGCAGCAGCAGGCCCGGCATGCTGAAACCCGGACGCGGCGTGCTGCGTTCCTCCACCGGAATATTCGCTGTATCCATTTCGTATTCCTCCTGAACAGGCGAGCCATACGCATCGCCAGCTTCATGATAAAGGCGCGCGGCCACGCCGTCCAGTGATATTCAACGGCCGGTGCGGGCTGGTCGCTGTTCCGCCTGATTCTGTTCAACGCAACCAAAAACACAATGAAAGGAGAACATCATGCCGCTTTTTCGCAGCGCGCTGACCGCCCTTGCCGGGTTGCAGGTGGCGGGGGTCGCGCACAATTACGACATCGACACCGTGCCGGACACCCTCAACCGGGCGCAGTTACCGGCCCTGCTGGTGCTGCCCATCGAGCCGGAGGACGATGCCCTGTTCCAGCGGCAGGGCGAAGGATTCGAGGCGGTGGCCTTTGGCAGCGGGGCGCGCACCGTCACCTTTCTGGCGACTCATCTGCTGCTGGTGTCGCCAGTCAGCGCGGGGGCCGGGCTGCGGGCACATCTGCCGCTGCTGATCGACCTGATGGATGCGTATTTCGCCAGCCTGGGCGCCGATGTGACGCTGGGCGGGGCGCTGCTGGAACCGGCGCGGGTGCGGGTGGAACCGGGCACCTTTGCGCATGGCGAGGTGCTGTATCACGGCTGCGCCTTCCGCCATACCTGGGTGATGGCGGTGTAATATGGCGGTCAGCTATCAGGTCGCCATAGATCGCGATGACGACGGCGATTTTTCCGGCCCGGGCGAAGACATCACCTCCGATGTGCTGGCGCTGGATTGGCAGTTGGGCATGCACCAGCCCTACGACAGCATGGCCCGCCCCGGCACCGCCCGCATCACCGTTCGCAACGAGACACAGCACTATTCCCCGGAAATCACAACGCTCCAGCCCGGCCAGGTGGTGCGCATCCAGAGCCACGACGGCAGCACCACGCGCACGCACTTCACCGGCCATCTCACCCACATCGAGCCACAGCCGGGCGATCAGGGCCAGCGCACCGCCATCATCCACGCCGTCGATGCGCTGCGCCAGCTTGAGCAGCACCGCATCCGCCTGCCGCCCCAGGTCAGCACCCACGCCGGGGCCATCATCGAGGCCATCCTGCAGCGCGTCCCCTTCCGGCGGCACACACTGCGCGGATACTGGCTGCTGGGGCGCGCCGGGCATGGCGAACTGGGGACCCACACCCGCCTGCCGGGCGCCAACATCAGCCGCAGCCTGGAACCGGGCCTGTCCTTGTTCCATTATGTGGGCGATACCTGGGGCGACGGCATCGCCGCCAGCGCCGCCATCCGGCAGGTGACCGAAGCAGAGCGCGGGCGCTTTTTCATCAACCGCGAGGGGCAGGCCGTGTTTTACAACCGGCATCATCTGCTGCGCGATAAAACCACCCAGACCTCCTTTGCCGACGATATGGCCGGACTCAGCTACAGCTATGGCGCGCAGGTCATCAGCAGGGTGCAGGTGCGGCTGCTGCCGCGCAGCATCGGCCCAGATGGGGCGACTCTGTGGACGCTGGAAAGCCCGCAGCGCATCCGCGCCAGCACAGATGCGCCCCTCGCTCTGGTGGCGCGCTTCCGCGATGACCAGCAGCAGCCCGCCGGTGCGCTGCATCTGATCGCCCCGGTGCCCCGGCTGGACTATATGGCCAATACCGCCGAAGACGGCAGTGGCACCGACCTGACAGATCAGGTGGATGTGGTGCTGCGGCAGGCGGATTTCAGCGCGGCGGTGCTGGAAATTCACAGCCGGGCGGGCCAGGATGTCTATCTGCTGGAAGGGGCGCGCCTGCGCGGGACTCCGGTGTTTCTGGGCGATCCGCTGCTGCTGGAACAGATCAGTTATGGCAGCCAGGCACTCTACAGCGCCGGGGCGCTGCTGTTCGACCTGCCCGCGCTGGATTCTGTGCCCCAGGCCGAAGCGCTGGCGCGTTATGAACTGGCCCGGCGCAAAACCCCACGCGGCCACATCCACCACATCACGCTCAGCCGCGCAGATCATGCCACGCCGGCCCTGGCGCGCACCCTGTTTGATCGCATCACCATCACCGAAAGCCAGACCGGCCACAGCGGCGATTATTTCATCGTGGCGGAAGCCCACACCGTTGATCTGGGTGGCTATCGCCATCAGGTCACATGGATGCTGGAAAGCGCCGCCGCCAATGCCTTCTGGCTGCTGGGCCACAGCCGTTTAAATCAGGATACCGTCCTGGCCTATTAACCACACATCTGTATGAAAGGAGCAGACAATGCCTGCAAACTGGACTCCACCCGCAACATGGCACATTGATCAACTGGTGACACACGACGACCTCAACGCGCAGGTGCGCGATAACCTGGAATATCTGCTGTCGCCCAGCCACGAACGCATCCTGCGCGATAACGGCAGCGAATATTCCATCACGAACGTCACGGCCTTTCAGGATATTGATTCGGCCAACCTGTCCATCGAGCTGGCGGTGCATGGCGGGCCGGTGCTGGTGCATCTGCAGGGGGTGGTTCGCGTGGATGCCGGAGATCAGGTGTTTTTCGATTTTGCGGTGGATGGCACGCGGGTAGCGGCCGCCTTTGACTGGGGGCTGACGCGGGTGATCTGCATAGATGCGGGCGACCGGGTGCCGCTGTCCATCCTGATCCTGCTGACCGGCCTGAGCGCGGGCACCTACACCCTGCGTCCCCAGTGGCGCAGCGACAGCGGTTCTACCGCCTATCTGCACGCGGGTGCCAGCGCGGCGGCCCTGGTTTTTGAGGCGATTGAATTATGATGCAGCGCACCTATACCCTCAACGACCTCAACCGGGAAGGGCTGCACCTTCAGCTTACTCAGGCGCTGGACGGCCTCTATCGCGGATTCGCGGCGCGGCAGACGCCGGAAAGCGTGATCGTCAGCGTGAATCTGGCGGACAGCGCCACCCCGCGCGATATTGACCGGTTAAATGCGCTGATGGCCGCCCACGACCCGGCCCAGCAGACGCCCGACCAGCAGGCCCGCGCCGCACAGCAGCAGAAGCTGGCCCAGGCCCGGCGCGATTACGCCAGCGACGCGCTGAATCCGGCGGATTATGCCGGCCAGGACGCGCTGATACAGGCGCTGGCGCGCAAAATCGCGTGGCTGGAACAGGAGGTGATCCACCTGCGGGACGCGTAAGCTCGAATAGGATAAACGCAGCGGGGAGAGTCGTTTGACTCTCCCCGTGTTTTTTGATTCCCAGTCTGCCTGCGCGTGTTACCCGGCCGTCCAGAAGGATTCGGTCAGGTACTTATAGGCATTATCCGGAAAGACGGTCACCAGCACCCCCGGCTCGCCCTGTGCGGCCAGTTCCTCCGCGACCCGCAGCGTGCCGACCATGGCCGCCGCCGCGCTGATACCCACCAGATAGCCTTCCTCACGCGCCAGACGCCGCGCCATCTCGTAGGTTGCCTCGGTGCCCACGCTCAGGTTGCGATCTGCCACCCGCGTATCGTAAATGCCGGGGCGGATAGCGGAGTCCATGTGCTTGAGACCTTCCAGCCCATGAAACGGCGAATCCGGCTGGATCGATATCACCCGCATCTGCGGGTTATATTCCTTCAGGCGGCGCCCCGCCCCTACCAGCGTGCCGCTGGTGCCCAGCCCGGCCAGAAAATGCGTAACCTCGCCCCGGGTCTGCTCCCAGATTTCTACCCCCGTGCCGTTGTAATGCGCCTGGGTGTTGGCCGGGTTGTTGTACTGGTTGGCGTAGAAGTACTTATCTGGTTCCTGCTCGACCAGTTCGCGCACCGCCAGAATCGCCCCATCGGAGCCTTCCAGCGGGTCGGTCAGGACCAGATCGACGCCGTAGGCGCGCAGAATCGCCAGGCGTTCCGGGCTGACATTGGCCGGCAGATACAACCGCACCGGAATTCCCCGCGCCGCGCCGATCATGGCATAGGCGATGCCGGTGTTACCGCTGGTGCTGTCGACCAGAATTTTGCCCGGCCGCAGATCACCATTCAGTTCTGCCTGCCGGATAATGCTGAAAGCCGCGCGGTCCTTGATGCTGCCGCCCGGATTGGTCCATTCCGCTTTGGCGAAAATCTGAATATCCGCTGGCAGGTGCGCCGTGATGTGCCGGAAGGCCAGCAGCGGGGTATTGCCAATCTGCGATTCCAGGGTGGCGGCATTGATGCGTGCCGTGTGCTGCAGTTCATGTACTTGCCGTAAAGCAACCACGATGTTTTGTACCCCTTTGTGATAATACAAAAGGCCAGCAGACAAACAAAAAGCGCGAAACGAAACCCATTCAGGGACGTTTCGCGCTTTAGAAGTCTACTGGCCTTGTAAGTTCTGGCTTATATCCTGTCTAAAGCGGCCTCAACGCCCCTGCTTCAGACAGATACAACAACGCTGCATGAGCATAATACGCTCCGTATGATAACAATCGCCTATAGCATAACCGAACCGCCGTCCGGTTGTCAACCTATCCAACGAACAATTAACATATTTCTCGGCAAAGTCACATCTGGGCTGCACACAGCGCATTTATGCCAGCATGCACTCTTCAGCGGGTGCCAGATCATCCTCCGCGACCCATACCGGCGTGACTTCCGGGTCATCCTCAACCACCAGATAGCGCCAGCCCGCCTTCTCGACAAAGCGCATATCCTCAATACGCGCTTCGTAGGGCGGCCACAGCGCCAGGTTCGGAGAAAGTACGGTGACCTGTTCGCCTGCCTGAAAACGGGGGGTAGTAAGTGCTGCTTCCATCCTGCCTCACCTTTCGCCTCACGTTTTGGGGTGCCCCCACAATGCAGCAGAAAGATCAAAGATGCAGCAGAAAAAGATGAGAACGTGATGAGAACGGCGTCGGCACTGCCAGGGAGGGAGAATCAGGGCCGGATCAGCACTTCAGTATCAATAAACTCGCTGATCGTGCGCACGAACCGCGTCATATCCGGCACCCACAACCGGTGACCCGAATCCTCAAACGTGACAATGCGGGCATGCGGTGCCCACTGGCGATATTCCTCCGCCAGTTCTTCCGGCAGGCGCGAACTGGTTTTGCCGCCGCGCAGCACCAGCAGCGGGCACTGAAGGTCCGCCAGCGATTCCCACAGCGAAATCTCAACCGAATCGTGCTGAAGGCCCAGCACGGAAATCATCGGCAGGGCTTCCGGGTAGCGCATCATCGTTCGCAGGCCCCAGTCTGCGGACAGGTCCGGGTAACGGGCAGGGTAGCCGCCCACCACCAGCCCGCTGACATGCTGCGGATACTGAAGCGCATACCCCAGCGCGTAGGTCGCGCCGACAGAATGCCCCACCAGACACACCCGCCGCTGACCCACCGCCTCGACGATCGCGTCAATATCCTCAACATGATTTTCAAACCGGTAACCAATAGGGGGCACGCTGCTGCGTCCGCGCCCACGCAGGCTGACAGCAATCGCCCGGCGCGGCAGCATGGCTTCCAGAATCGATTCAAAATCCTCAGCGCGGCCGTGCAGCCCGGGGATAAACAGCACCGGAACATCGCCGTCCCCGCCGTTATCCAGATAATGCAGTCGAATTTCGTGATTTGTCGCCCAGCAATCCATAACTATAACAATCCTTACACTGCCAGCTAATCCTATCATAGCCGATAAAAACTTGTAGAAACATAACGATTCCCCACCTATAATAGGGCGCTTATGAAAAAGCCTCAGCTTCAACTGGACGATGTGGTACTCATCGGGCGCACCTTTGCGGAATATGCGCGCCTTTTCGCCCTGGATGACCGCCACAGCGAGGATTGCATTCTGGATGTGGCCGCCGGGGTCAGTTCGTTTTGTGCAGAAGCCAACGCGCGCGGGCTGGATGTCACGGCGTCAGATCGCATCTATGGGCTGGATGCCGATGCCATCGAGGCCAAATGCCGCCGCGACCTGGCCAATGTGGTGGCGCAGCTGCCCTCTATCGCGCATCTGTACGTCTGGCAGACCTTCCCGGATATCGCCGCCCTGACAGCGGAACGCGAACGCGCCTATACCGCCTTTCTGGCAGATTATCGCCAGCACGGCCCCCAACGCTACCGCCCCACCACCTACCCGCAGACGGATTTTGCCAACCAGCAGTTTACGATGGCGCTGGTGTCGCACTGCCTCTTCCTGTATGACGACATGCTGGATTATGCCTTTCATCACGCCACCCTGCGCGAACTGCTGCGGGTGACCTCGCGTGAGATTCGGCTGTTTCCGCTGGTGAATCTGGCCGGGCAGCGCTCGCCCTTTGTCGAACAGGTGATGCACGACCCGGATTTTGCCGGGTGCCGCTTCGACATTGTCCCTGTGGATTACGAATTTATACGCGGCGGCAATGAAATGCTGGTCATTACACACCAGCCTGTATAGGCATTTCCTGTTCAAAACGCCCTGGTTTTCTCTCAATTCTGGCAGAAAGCAACAAGTTTCTGTCTACTTTTGCTAACCCTTTGTGGATTTATGACAGTTTTCATCGTCACTTTTTGGTGATTTTTACAGCAGACCCGCCCTCAGAATCCTCTTATAATTCCTCGAAATGTCGATAATTTAGTGAAATCGTACAAAAACGGAGTAGATCTATGACGGACTATGTTGTCCCGGCTGAGGCGAAGCAGTCTCCTGAAGAACTGCTGAAGTGGGCCAAGGCCAATGGGGTTGAAGAACTGGATATTCGCTTTACGGATATTCGCGGCATGGTGCAGCATTACAGCCTGCGCATCGAAAGCGCGGATCACAGCCTGTTCGAGGAAGGCTTCGGTTTTGATGGGTCGAGCGTGCGCGGCTTCCAGAGCATCGACCAGTCCGACCTGATTCTGATGGCGGACCTGGAAACTGCGGTGGTGGATCCGTTCTACGCCAAAAAGACCCTCACCTTTTTCTGCGATGTCTATGATCCGATCAACCGCGAACCTTATGCGCGCGATCCGCGCGGCGTCGCCAAACGCGCAGAGGCGTATCTGCAGGAAAGCGGCATTGCTGATACCGCGTACTTTGGCCCGGAACTGGAATTTTTCATCTTCAGCAATATCCGTTACGAATCCACCCAGTACAAAAGCTATTACGAGGTCGATTCTCACGAGGGGTTCTGGAACACCTCTAACCCGGCCCCCACGATGGCATACCTGAACCGTATTAAGGAAGGCTACTTCCCGCTGCCGCCGCTGGACAAAACGCACGATGTGCGCGCCCAGATGGTCGATGTCATGGTGAAATGCGGCATTGATGTTGAGGTGCATCATCACGAAGTGGCAGGCGGCGGCCAGGCAGAAATTGACCTGCGCTATAACTCGCTGGTCAAAATGGCCGACACGATGAAACTGTACAAGTACATCGTCAAGAATGTCGCCATGCAGAACGGGCTGATCGCCACCTTTATGCCCAAGCCGCTGTTTGAGGAAAACGGGTCTGGTATGCACGTGCACCAGAGCCTGTGGAAAGACGGCCAGCCGCTGTTCTTTGGCGATGGCTACGCCAACCTCAGCCAGACCGCGCTTTGGTACATGGGCGGCATCCTGAAGCACGCCCCGGCCATCCTGGCCTTCACCAACCCGACCACCAACAGCTACCGCCGTCTGGTGCCCGGCTACGAAGCGCCGGTGAATCTGGTGTATTCCAACCGCAACCGCTCTGCCGCGATCCGTATCCCGGTCTATAACAACAATCCGAAGTCAAAGCGCATCGAAACGCGCTTCCCGGATCCCGCCAGCAACGGCTACTATGCCCTGCCCGCGCTGCTGATGGCCGGCCTGGATGGAATCCGCAACAAGATTGAACCCGGTGACCCGGTGGATGTCGACCTGTACGAATCCGACCTTGAGACTCCCACCGTGCCCGGCAGCCTGCACGCGGTGCTGCAGGCCCTCAGCGAAGATCACGACTTCCTGCTGGAAGGCGGCGTCTTTACTCAGGATATTATCGACACCTTCATCGACTACAAATGGACCGGCGAAGCGGATCAGGTCGCGATGCGCCCGCACCCGCACGAGTTCCTGCTGTACTTCGACATCTAGGTTCACGCATCCTGCAGGGGGCGCAGCACACACTGCGCCCTTTTTTATTGTCCGGTGGGCGCACCCTGCCCGGCACACCGCCGCGCACCGCACCTCTCTTGACACGTCTGTTCGGTCATGATACGATCATCCCTAATTGAATATGTTCATCAAGAGCGAGGGAGGGAACGGCCCTGTGAACTCGCGGCAACCCCCGAAGCGTCGGGACGGTGCCAAATCCGGCAGGGCAACCTGGAAGATGATGAGTCGAGAATAAAAAGACTGCGCTCCTTCTTCTATGACCTGAAGGGGCGTTTTTGTTTCTGGCACACCCTGGCCTTTATCCGTCACCACCTGCTTGAGGAAAACGACGACCATGAGCGATCTTGACAGCGCCATTCAGGAATTCAGCAGCGCCTATGCAGACCTCTTCGCGCTGATCGACACCTATCCACCGCAGCGCCGCGAACAGCCGGGGGCGTGTGGCGTCTGGTCTGTGCGGGAAGTGCTGGCGCATTTCAGCGGGTGGATTGTCGAACTGAACCGGCGCTATGATGCCTATGACGCAAGGGACCGGGGAAATGTACCCTACGACTTTGACGAATTTAACGCCGCTTCGGTCAATGAACGCGCCGGGCAGTCGTGGGATGAGACGGTGAGTGAGCTGCGCGGCCTGGTAGATTCCACCATCAGCCGGGCGCAGGCCATCCCCGCAGAGACCGCCGCTGCGAACCGCCGTTATGCGCGCTGGCTGGAGATTCTGGCGGAGGACTGCCGGGAACACACGCAGGGGCTGCGGAACTTTGCGGAGGTCGCATGAGCTACCCGATTCTTGAATTTGACAGCGCGCCAACGGCGATGATCGAACCGGGGCATCTGCGCCAGCGGGTGGATAACCTGCCGGAACACTGCGTCCTGTGCTTCTTTAATGATGTGCTTCAGGCCCTGCACACCGGCGAGACGATCCGCAGCGAGGTAGGGTCTGAACTGCGCAGCGAGATTGGCCGTAACCCGGTTTACTTGATCGAACAGCAGGATGGGCGGCGCTTCGCGGCGCTGCATCCGGGCGTGGGCGCGCCGCTGGCGGCGGGTTTTCTGGAAGAAGCCATCTCGCTGGGCTGCACTAAGTTCATTGCCTGCGGCGGCGCGGGCGTGCTCAATGGCGATCTGGCCGTCGGCCATGTGGTGGTGCCCACCAGCGCTGTGCGCGACGAAGGCACCTCCTATCATTATCTGCCGCCGGGACGAGAAGTAACGCCCTCGCCCGAAGGCGTGGCCGCTGTCGAAGCGGTGCTGCAGGAGCGCGGCATCCCGTACATCACAGGTAAGACATGGACCACCGACGCCATCTATCGGGAAACGCCGGCAAAGGTGGCGCGGCGGCGCGATGAAGGCTGCCTGACGGTGGAAATGGAAGCGGCGGCCTTTTTCGCGGTGGCACAGTTCCGGGGCGTGACCTTCGCCCAGCTTCTCTACAGCGGCGACGATCTGAGCGGTGACGCCTGGGATTTTCGCGATTGGGTCAATCACAGTTCCGCGCGCGAAAAGCTGTTCTGGCTGGCAGTGGAGGCTGTGCTGCGCTTATGACGGAGTTTCAGGCAGACCTGGACGCCCTGCGCGCCGCCGCCGAACAGCGCGAGTGGAACACGGCGCAGGATACGCTCAAGCGGCTGCTGGCGCGGCTGGAACCGCTGATCGCGCTGGAAATCGCCGCTGTGCGGGCACACCAGCATCTGCCACGTTTCGAGGCGTATTACCCGGAGGCGGGATGGGTGCGGCAGCTTCTGCTGACGGTGGTGTCGTATGCCAGCGCGCCGGATCAACTGCCGGATCACGCTGTCAGGCAGTTTCCCAGCCCGGGCTGCGGCAATTATGTCAGCGCGGTGCTCAATCTGGCGCGGGCGGTGCAGTCTGGCGCGTCGCCGTTCGAGCGTTACAGCTTTATCACCGATGCGCTGGCCAATACGACGCTGGCGCAACTGATGGATTTTTATTACAGCCAGCACCCGGATGAATGGGAACAGGTCGCCGCGCCGCCGAATGAAACCGACCCGGCAGCGGATCAGGCGGCCCGGCAGCAGTTGACGGCGCGCTTCTGGCTGGATGAGGCCGTCGCTGCCCGCGACACAGCCATCTGGCTGGAGATTGCGGACGCGGTGGCGGCAAAGCTGGATGAATACGTGCGATAACGTTGAGAATTGACGTAATATTTCCCAAATTTGGGAAATACCTGGGATAAAGTTGGGATATATGCGACTGATTGTGCTGGCGGGGCTGGTCTCCGTCGAAAAAACAGCATTAGCCACCCAACTGGCGCAGCACTTTATGCAGGCCGGGCAGTCCGTGCTGCTGATCGACAACGTCAGCCGCGTGCCGCTGGCGGAGGCCGGCCCGGTCCCGGTGGTGCGTATCACGGGCGATCTGCGCGACGGCCTGCTGCCCGCCCTGGCGGAAACATCCGCCCAGGTGGTGCTGCTGGCCGCCAGCGAAACGATCCAGCCCGATGATTTGTCCGTACTGCTGGACGATGTGAAACGGCAGCACCCGGCGCTGGCGGTGCAGTTTGTCGCCCTGGTCGATACCCGCACCTGCGACTGTTTTCCGCAGTTTCGCATATCATTAGAGTCATACGCCGATGCGGTGATTAATCTGCCGGCGGCGTGGCAGACCGTCCTGCAGGCGCTTGGGTGATATCTGGCGCAGGGATGGGTACAGAAAGGGCAGAAAATGTGATCAGGTTGCGGGATATGATCGCGCTCACAGCACTGCTGGATGATGAAGCATTTGAAGTAGCGTTTAGGGATAATCAGGGCCGCACCTATGCAACACTGGCGTTAAAAGCCGATCAGTTGACGGTGCTGCATCACGAACCAGTGGCATAACCGGCATAAACAGGCAGCAGTAGACAGAAAGAGGCAGCCGACATGACAACACGACAACGACAGCAGCACACATTTACCAACCGGCGCTATCTGGACGCCATCGAGGATCACGTCGTCATCTTTGACGGCGCGATGGGCACCAGCATTCAGCGCTACAACCTCACGGCGGAGGATTTTGGCGGCGAGCAGTACAACGGCTGTAATGACTACCTCGTCATCACCCGCCCGGACGTGATTCAGGAAATCCACGAGTCGTTTCTGGCTGTCGGCAGCGAAGCAGTGGAAACCAACACCTTCCGTTCCAACCGCCTGACGCTGGGCGAATATGGCCTGGGGGATCGCGTACTGGAAATCAACCGGACAGCGGCACAGCTCGCCCGGCAGGCCTGCGACAAAGCCGAAGCCGAAACCGGCATTCCGCGCTTCGTGGCCGGCAGCATCGGGCCATCCGGCAAGCTGCCCAGCGGCACCGACCCGGACCTGAGCAACATCACCTTTGATGAACTGGCCGACCTGTTCTATGAACAGGCGCAGGGGCTGGTAGAAGGCGGCGCGGATGTGCTGCTGATCGAAACCAGCCAGGATATTCTCGAAGTCAAGGCGGCAGTGGTCGGCATCAACCGCTACTTTGAGGAAGCCGGGGTGCGCATCCCGCTTCAGGTGCAGATCACGCTGGATACCACCGGCAAGATGCTGTTCGGCACGGATATCGAAAGCGCGCTGGCTACGCTGGAAGCCCTGCCGATAGACATTATCGGCATGAACTGCTCCACAGGGCCGGAATACATGCGCGCCCCCATTCAGTATCTGGTGGAACACAGCACCCTGCCGATCAGCGTGCTGCCCAACGCCGGGCTGCCCATCAACGTCGATGGCGAGGCCGTCTACCCGATGGAGCCGGACCCGTTCAGCAGCATGGTGGCGGAGTTCGTGTCGTGGGGTGTCAATGTGGTGGGTGGCTGCTGCGGCACCACGCCGGAACATCTGGCGCAGTTGTACCGCAAGGTCCACGGCCATCCTTTCCAGGCGCTGCTGGGCGAAGGCGGCGAGGACCCGCAGGAAACCCGCTTTGTGCGCCGCCGGCCAAAATCGCGCGAGCCGCAGCACGAGGCTAAGGCTTCCAGCAACATGAAGGCCATGCCGATGGTGCAGAACCCCGCCCCAACCATGATCGGCGAGCGAGTCAACAGCCAGGGCAGTCGCAAGGTCAAGCAGTTACTGCTGTCCGACGATTATGACAGCATCGTGCAGATCGCGGTGGATCAGGTCGAGCGCGGCGCGCATATGCTGGATGTCTGCGTGGCCCTCACAGAACGCGACGACGAAAAGGAACAGATGCAGACGCTGGTCAAAAAGCTGGCGATGGCGGTGGAGGTGCCGCTGATTATCGACACCACCGAGGCCGAAGTCGCCGAAGCCGCCCTGTCGCTCTATCCGGGGCGTGCCATCATCAACGGCAACAACCTGGAAAACGGGCGCGAACGCATCGATCGTATTGTCCCGATTGCCAGAAAGCACGGCGCGGGCGTGCTGTCGATGACGATTGACGAAGAAGGCATGGCCCACGACCGGCTTAAAAAGTTTGCCATCGCCAAACGCATCACCGATATCGCCGTGAACGATTATGGCATGTCACCCGAAGACCTGATCTTCGACACGCTTACCTTCCCGCTGACCACCGGGCAGATCGAACTGCGTAACGACGCGGTCGAGACGATTGAAGGCATCCGGCTGATCAAGCAGAACATCCCCGGCGTGATGACCGCGCTGGGCGTCAGCAATGTCAGCTTTGGCGTCGGCCCGGCGGCGCGTGGGGTGCTCAACAGCGTGTTCCTGTATCATGCGGTACAGGCCGGGCTGGATATGGCCATCGTCAACCCGGCGCACATCACGCCCTATGCGGAAATCCCGGAAGAACAGCGCAAACTGGCCGAAGACCTGATCTACAACCACGACGAGGACGCCCTGCCGCGCTTTATCCAGTATTTCGAGCAGAATCAGGTTGAGATGGCCGGGCGGGAACAGGAAGACCCGACCAAAGACATGACCAGCGAAGAGGCGCTGCACTGGCAGATCGTCCACCGCCGCCGCGAAGGCGTCGAGGCGCTGATTGATGACTGCCTGACCCGGCAGGACGCCGTCGGCGTGCTGAACAATGTACTGCTGCCCGCCATGAAGGAAGTGGGTGATAAATTTGGCGCGGGCGAACTGATCCTGCCGTTTGTGCTGCAAAGCGCCGAAGTCATGAAAAAATCTGTCGCCTATCTGGAACAGTTCATGGAGAAGGTGGAAGGCACCAGCAAAGGCACGGTGGTGCTGGCTACGGTCTATGGCGATGTGCACGACATCGGCAAAAACCTGGTCAAGACTATCCTCAGCAACAATGGCTATACCGTGCACGACCTGGGCAAGCAGGTGCCCGCCAACACCATCATCGACAAGGCGCAGGAATACCAGGCCGATGCCATCGGACTCAGCGCGCTGCTGGTCAGCACTTCCAAGCAGATGCCGCTGATCGTCAACGAGCTGGCGCGGCGCGGGCTGCATTACCCGGTGCTGGTGGGCGGCGCGGCCATCAACCGCAAATTCGGGCGGCGCATCCTGTTTGTGGATGACGGCGGCCAGCCCTACGAGCCGGGCGTGTTTTACTGCAAGGATGCTTTCGAGGGCCTGTCGGTCATGGACCAGCTGATTAACCCGACCGCGCGCGAGGAACTGCTGGCGCAGGTGATCGACGAAGCCTATGCCGAAGCCGGCAAACCGGCACGCGGCAAAGCCCGCCGCAGCAGCGACGAGGCCCGCAGCCTCAAGACCGTCCAGCCCGCGCCGCACATCCCGGAGCCGCCCTTCTGGGGGCCAAAGCTGATTGAGTATATGCCGCTGGAAATCGTCCTCAAGCACATCCACAAGCCGGAACTGTTCCGCCTGTCCTGGGGCGCGAAGAACACGCACGGTGAGGAATGGACCAAACTGGAGGCGGAATTTGAGGCGCGGCTGGAGCGCATGGGCAAAGAGGCCATCCGCGAGAAAACACTGCGGCCGCAGGCGGTCTATGGGTACTTCCCGGCCAACAGCGACGGCGATGATCTCATCATCTGGGACTGGCGGCCGTTCGAGCAGCACCGCAACGGCAGCGGGCCGGAACGGCGCGAAGTGGCGCGCTTTAGCTTCCCGCGCCAGTCGCAGGGCGAATATCTGTGCATCAGCGATTATTTCGCCCCGGTCGACAGCGGGCAGGTGGACACCGTCGCGCTTCAGATCGTCACGGTGGGCGAGGGCGCTTCGCAGAAATTTGAGGCGATGCAGAACGCAGACAACTACAGCGAAGCCTACTTTTTCCATGGGCTGGCGGTGCAGACCGCAGAAGCCACCGCCGTGTATGTCCACCGCCATGTCACGCGGGAACTGGGCATCCCCACCGACCAGGGCAAGCGCTACAGTTGGGGATACCCGGCCTGCCCGGACCTGGAAGATCATCAACTGGTGCTGCGGATGCTGCCCCAGGCGCGTGATCTGGGCCTCAGCCTGACCGAATCTTACCAGTGGGTGCCGGAACAAAGCACCGCCGCGATTGTCGTCCATCACCCTGACGCCAAATACTACAGCGTCGGCAACCTGGACCGCACCGCACAGATTCTGGGCGAGGATTAGCGCCGCTGCGCCAGCCTGCAGACTGCCGGGGTCTCCGTGCCCCGGCGTGCGGGCTGAGGCTGTAATAAGCGACAGGATACACAGAGGGCGATAGAGCGATGGCCGAAGAAAAACGCAAACGCAGACCCGCAGTCAACCCGGATGAACTGCCATGCCCCATTTGCGGCGAACTGGATTTTGAATGGGGCCTTTCGGTGACGGACAGCCCAAATGGGCGTATCTACAGCCGCGCGGAGGGGGTCGTCTGGGGCGGAGGTGAGGAACTGTTCACGCGCAAGTGCGTGGTGTGTAACAACGTCCAGTTCTTTACGGAAAGGCCCTAGGCGATGGCCTCACCTCAGGAGCTTCGGGCACATCAGGCACGCAGACGCTGGCGCAGGCGCATTGTGGCGATGGTAGCCATGCCGCTGTTTATCGTCCTGTGCCTGCTGATCACGGTCCTCACGCTGGATCACCTGTGTTATACCGGCCTGTCTCAGCGGCTGCCGCTGTACCCCGGCGCGTCGGTGGTGTTTGAAAGCCACAACGGGCCGCGCATCTTTGGCATGGGGCAAACGCTGATGATTCTGGAAACGGATGACCCGGTGGAAACCGTGCGCGAGTGGTACGGCATCAACGCGGGCGGGGCCACCCGCCGCATGCAGCAAAGCGGCCAGCGCCTGCTGATCGGCATTGCAGATGCCAGCTATTCAGTCATTACGGCGGAAGATGGCACCGGCACTCAGATCACACTCAGTGGCGCGTGTGGGGGGTAGCTATGGCGAATGATGAAGTAGTGCGCAGCCTGTGGCAGTCGCTGGACAAGCTGGAATTTGATGTGGCACGAGAGATGCTGCACGATGATTTTGTCTGCGAATGGCCGCAGTCGAGAGAGCGCGTGCGCGGCGCAGATACCTTCCTGGACATCAACCGGCACTATCCCGGCAGCCGGCGTGTCTATCTGTTAAAGATCGTCGCCAGCGATGAGGAAGTCGTCACCGAAGCGGAGATCGAACTGACCACCGATGACGGCGCTGTCCGGCAGGACCGGGCCATCTCGTTTTTTAAACTGCGTGATGGCCGGATTGTTTACCTGCGCGAATACTGGCC
>CAZQIY010000019.1:11379-26563 GCA_964593565.1 uncultured Anaerolineaceae bacterium | reverse complement strand
AGTTAAGTTGATGTCATGATGAGACAGGCCCCGAACCAACAACAGAAACAGGCAGGATAGAGACAATGGCCGCAATAGCTTTGATGGATTGGCTGAAACAGGGCAGGCTGCTGCTGGCAGATGGCGCGATGGGCACTATGCTGCACCAGCACGGCGTACCGGTCAACGCCAGCTTTGAAGAACTGAACCTGACCCACCCGGAACAGGTCGCCCAGGTGCACCGCGCCTATATCGACGCCGGGGCCAGCCTGATCGAAACCAACACCTTTGGCGCCAACCGCTTCAAACTGGCGGAACATAACCTGGGCGATCAGGTGGCGGCGATCAACCGCACCGGGGTGCAGCTCGCACAGCAGGCGATTGACGACAGCGGCCGCGACGATGTCTATATCGCCGGGTCGATGGGGCCGCTGGGCGTGCGCCTGAAGCCTTACGGACGAATCCAGAAGGAAGAAGCCCGCGCCGCCTTTGCAGAGCAGGCCAGCGCCCTGATCAGCGCCGGGGTGGATGCCATCATTCTGGAAACCTTCAGCGACCTCACCGAATTGTTCGAGGCGCTGGGGGCCGTGCGCGACCTCGACCCGGACCTGCCCGTCATCTGCCAGATGACCTTCACGCCGGATGGCCGCACGCTGCTGGGCTATCTGCCGGGCACGGTGGCACGGGAACTGCGCAGCGCCGGGGCACAGATCATCGGCGTCAACTGCAGCACCGGCCCCTCGCAGATCGCACGCGTGTTACAGGCCATGCGTCAGGCCGCGCCTGATCTCATTTATTCGGCCATGCCCAATGCCGGCTATCCGGAATCTGTCGGCGGGCGGGTGATGTACCAGGCTACCGAAAGCTACTTTGCCGATTACGCGCTTACTTTCAAGGCCATCGGCGCGTCTATTATCGGCGGCTGCTGCGGCACCCATCCGGCGCATATCGCCGCCATGCGCCACGCGCTGAATGACCCGAACCATGCCCTGCCGTCTATCCAGGTGCAGGAAGCCGCCCACGAAGAGGAAAACAGCCAGCCAGAAGCGCCTACCGAACTGGCTTACAAACTGCGCAGCGGCGAGTTTGTCATCAGTGTGGAAATGGCGCCGCCGCGCAGCCACACCCCCCAGCGGCTGCTGACCGCCGCCCAGCTTCTGCGCGATGCCGGCGCGGATGTGCTTAACGTGGCCGACAGCCCCACCGCCCGCATGCGCATGAGTCCCTGGGCCATCTGCCATCTGCTGCAATCCCGCCTGAGCATCGAAACGGTGCTGCACTTCCCCACACGCGGGCGTAATGTGCTGCGCGTGCAGGGCGACCTGCTGGCATCGCACACGCTGGGGCTGCGCAATCTGTTTGTCGTCATGGGCGACCCCACCCACATTGGCGATTATCCCGACGCGATGGACAGCTACGATGTCGCCCCATCCGATCTGATCCGCCTCATCAAACACGGGTTGAATCAGGGCGTCGATCAGGCCGGCAATTCGATTGGCCAGCCTACCACCTTTAACGTCGGCTGTGCCCTGAATATGTGCGCGGCGGATATTGACCGGGAAATCCGGGTGCTGCGCAAAAAGCTGAGCAGCGGTGCGGATTTTGCGCTCAGCCAGGCCGTGTTCGAGCCAGAGCGCATCGAGCAGTTCCACAAACGCTATGCCGAAATCATGGGCGAGCCGTTTAAGCTGCCGGTGCTGCTGGGGGTGATGCCGCTGTACAGCATCAAACATGCGCGCTTCCTGCATAACGAAGTGCCCGGCATCCATATCCCGGATCACCTCTTCGCCCGGCTGGAAGCCGCAGGCGACCGCGCGGCCCAGGAAGGCGTCCGCATTGCGGGGGAACTGCTGGCCAGCATGCAGGGGCTGGTGCAGGGGGCCTACATCATCCCGGCCTACGGGCGCTATGATCTGGCCGCGGAAGTCATCGACAGCGTACGGACGAAGGTGTAAGCTTGATAGTGTTCAGGCAGGAACAACCGAAAACGAGGTACGAATGGAATCGTTTGTTGAAAGTTATCTTGAACGGCTGAAAACCCTCAATCAGAAGTTTGCAGATACGTTTAACGACCTGCCTGCCGAAGCGCTGGACTGGCAGCCGGGCACAGATATGAACTCGTTTTGCGTGCTGGTGGTTCACACCACCGGTTCGGCCCGTTTCTGGATTGGAGTCGCGCTCGGCAGCCCGCCGGAACGCAACCGCGCCCTGGAATTTCAGGCGCAGGGCCTCAGCCATGACGAACTCAGGGCACGCTTTGCCACGCTGGAGGATTATGCCAGCGGCGCACTGAAAAACTTTGATGTGGCAGACTTTCCCGCCGTCCGCACCATTCCGAACGATACCCCGTGTAGTGCGGGGTGGGCGCTGCTGCACGCGCTCGAACACACCGGCCTGCATCTCGGCCACGCGCAGATCACCCGCCAGTTGTGGCAGCAGCGGTAACGCGGATCAGCACAGCGGGCAGGATAAGTTACAGCAGTCTGCTGTAGCCTTCTGGCGGCGTGCATGGCATACTGTGCATTATATTTAGAGGCTGCAATATCCCACTTCTGCGGAGAGGACACCCATGGCTGAAGATACCACCAAACAACTGCCTGCACCCGAAGCACAGGAGGATGATGGGAACTGGTATGTCCCGATTCTGGTCTTCTTTGGAGGGCTGGTCGCTGTGCTGCTGATCGTGCTGGGGAGCCAATCGCCGGGCAGCGCGGATAACCTGACCGTGGCCGACAAGCAGGCCACCGCTGCCGATGTCAGCGTGCAGTTTACAGAGCCGCAGGATGGCGCCGAAGTGCCCCCCACCTTCACTGTCTCATTCGAGGCCCAGGGCATCGAGGTGGAACCCGCAGGCGAGATTCGCGACGGCGCCGGGCATTTTCACATCCTCATTGATGAGCCGTTTGTCGAACCGGGCGTCATCATCCCGAACGACGACACGCACCGCCACTATGGCGACGGTTCGCTGAGCACCGAACTGACGCTGGACCCGGGCACCTACACCCTGCGCCTGCAATTGGCTGATGGCGCGCATCAGGCGCTGGAAGGTGACCAGTACCGCGACGAAATCACCATCACCGTCGTTGAGGATGAATAATTCCCCGGCCCGCTGCCGGATGTTTTGAACATGGGGTGGTTGCTGGCGACAGGCTGAAGCTAGGCGTCGGCAACGGCGTCCCGGTCTGTCAGGAAATAGGCGTACAGGCGGAGCTGCCCCAGCCGAATCTCATCCGCGTTGCTGATCGGGACACGGGTTTTAGGCTCCAGCGGGCTGCCATTAAGAAACGTGCCGTTGATGCTGTCGGCATCCTCCAGGTAAAACACCCCATCCTGCCGGTGCAGATAGGCATGCACGCGCGATACCCCCTGCTCCATGGCGTTGTAGCGGCTGAGGTCTACATGCGAGCGCCCGGTCATGGTGCGCCCCAGCGACACCGGCTCGCGGATTGTCAGGGTGATGGGCGCATCGCTGCCCGCGACGAACAATACCAGCGCATCGCGGCGCGATTCCGGCGCGATAGCCTGCAGCGGCGCGGTGCCGGGCAGATGACGGGTCATCAGCGGGTCTACCCCGCTTTTGCGGCGCTGGATGATCGACCCGACAATGTTCTGTAGTTCCTGCGCGCTGACCGGCTTACCCAGGAAAATATCGGCCCCGGCTTCCATCGCCTGAGTCACGTTCTGCGGTGTTTTGACCGCGCTGATGACGATCACCGGGGTCTGGTTGTGCTGCACATCGCGGCGCACATAGCGGCAGAATTCCATCCCGTTCAGGTCCGGCAGCATCAGGTCGAGAATCACCGCCGCCGGGCGCTTCTGGTTGAACAGGCGAATCGCGCCGATGACATCGTGCGAGATGTGCACCTTGTACCCAGCCCGTTCCATGATGAGCGACAGGATGTTGGCCACTTCGGCATCATCCTCGACAATCAGCACCGGCTCGCCCTGGCCCGGCGGCACCTCATGCTCCAGCCGCAGATGATCCGGCTTGTGCGACAGGCTGCCCTGGGTGGGCGATACCAGCACATGCACATCCAGCTTCAGCCGCCCCAGCCGCAGCTCGTCCTCGTGTTTCAGTTCGTAGGGTTTGTCCGGCTGCAGGCGCATGCCGTTGATATACGTGCCGTTGCCGCTGCTCAGGTCAGTGGCGTACAGCCTCTCAGTGTCTGCGTGCAGGCTCAGGTGACGGCGGGAAACCCCCTGCTGTTCCGCGCCATAAGGTTCCAGGTCAATATCGGGCCGGAACTCCGCCGCGACGTTGCTGCGCCCGATCATCAGCGGCTTGTCTAAACGCAGTTTGAGGGATTCCGGCACCCCTTCAACAGCCAGTTCAATCACCCAGGGTGGCACATGACTCATGTAATATTCCTGAATATTTATTACATCACCGTTATACCTATTTTAACATCAAAACTACTTTTCCTTACAGAAGGAAAGCCAGAAGCCGTCCGGCTTTCCTCACGACAGGGTTTTGATGCGCGCGATCAGGGCGGAGGTGCTGTGATCCGGCAGATAATCGATCAGCACCACCCGGCCTCCATAACGCTCCACCAGCGGCCGTTCTGGCAGCGGCTTGTCAGCATAATCACCGCCTTTGACGTAGATATCCGGCTCCAGCGCTTCAATCAGCCGGTGGGCGGTGTCTTCCTCGAAAATAAGGGCGGCGGTCACGGGCTTCAGCGCCGCCAGCAGCCGGGCACGCTCTGCCGCCGGGACCAGCGGGCGACCTTCCCCCTTCAGGCGGCGGGTGCTGGCATCGCCATTGATTCCCACGAACAGGGCATCGCCCAGCGCGCGCGCCTTTTCCAGATAATCCAGATGGCCGGTGTGCAGCAGGTCAAAATGGCCGTTGGTAAACACCAGGGTCTGACCGGCCCGGCGCAGCGCCTCCCGGTGCTGTTGGGCAGCCGCTAAATCTGACAGCATAGACACCTTTCAATGACAGTTCGTCGCAGCGGACAGACAGGCGATATACACGGATTTCTCCCTGTCATCCGACCTGATTTTAACGCCTGAGTAGTTTATTAGGCCAGGTTTTTGTTTCTTGCAAGGACAGGCACCTTAGAATATGCTGTAAGAGCCTATCCTCTAAACCGGCTGACAGGCTGCACCGGGCCGGCCCTGCGGATAGCGAAACAGACGCCGTACACAAGGGTAAGGATGCGTTCCATGCCGAAAGTAAAGATCGTTCTGCCCACCTATAACGAAGCCGAAAATCTGCCGCTGATGGTGGATGCGCTGTTCAGTCTGCCAGTCGAAAATCTGAGTATTCTCGTGGTGGATGACAATTCACCGGACGGCACCGGGCAGATTGCGGACGACCTGGCGAAGCAGCATCCGGGGCGGGTCAGCGTGCTGCATCGCAAGGTCAAGGAAGGCCTGGGTGCGGCCTATATCGCCGGTTTTAAGGAAGCGCTCAAATCTGATGCGGACTACATCATCCAGATGGACTGCGATTTTTCGCACCAGCCCAAATACATCCCCGCCATGGTCGAGGCGGCCGCCACCCACGATCTGGTCATCGGGTCGCGCTATATTCGCGGCGGCGGCGTGGATGAATCCTGGAGCTTTTACCGCAAGGCCTTAAGCTGGTTTGCCAACGGCGTTTATGTGCGCACGCTGCTGGGCGTCCCGGTACACGATGCCACCGGCGGTTTTAAGCTGTGGCGGCGGCAAACCCTGATCGGCCTGGACCTGGAACGGGTGCGCTCGAATGGCTACGTGTTCCAGGTGGAAATGACCTATATTGCCTGCCGGCTGGGCTTTAAGGTGGCCGAAGTGCCGATCTACTTCCCGGATCGCGAACGCGGGCATTCCAAGATGGATACCAATATCGCCGTAGAAGCCGCGCTGCGTACCTGGCAGGTGATGTTCCGGCATCATAACCTCCGGCCAGATATGCGCCGCACCGAAGTCTACAGCTAGCCCGGCACGCCAGGGCCTGTGTGCCTGTGGCGCTGATACGATATTATGCAAAGCCGTTCTGATCAAACGCGCATCACCCAGCTCACTTCCAGCTATGGGCCGGATGAACCTCCCCGGCTGCCGCTGGATTTTGGCGATTACCTGTCGCTGCTGTGGCGGCTGGATCGTCATGCCGACCAGCCAGGCAAGGTGAAGTATTATCGCCAGTGCGGCCAGGCGCTGGGTCTGGCACTGGGACTCAAGGGCCGCAGTATCCACCGGCTGGTGGAAAATACCCCGCCGGGCGAACTTTACAAACAGCTTCCCAACGCGCCCTATCGCGGGACTCACCACCTCATCGACGCCCGCGACCGCAAGGCCGCCATCGCGCAGCTGGCCGACCTGCGCCAGGATGTGCTGAAGATTGGCACCTATCAGGATCAGTGGCCGGTGAGCTGGCCCGGCAGCGGCATCCTGGATACGGAACTGCGCGAACGAGTCTTCGCGGTGCTGTTTACCGCGCTGCAGGGCCAGTACAACAGTTTTGGCCGCCTGCTGCTGGTGGTGGATATCGTGCTGTCGGATCTGCTGCTGGGGATGCAGCCCGATACCAAAGAGGTGGGGCTTCAGCAGTTAGTCTCCGACTATAATTACCCGGACCCCACAGACAGCCGCGTCCGCTGGACGTACTACAGCGATGAAGACTGACCATCCCCAGCCTGGCCCGGTTTGTCCCCCTCCATCTTGAACCCAGCATCCGCCTGTGCTAAAATGCTTCCGGTTTGGCGCGCCGCGCCAGACGACAATCACATACCCGGACTTCGACGTGTTGTCCTGCGCGCACCGCAGGATTGAATCGGGGGATGAAGGGTATGATCGTCCAAACACGACCAGGAGAATAGCACTTATGCCTTCCTCAGTTTCTATGAAGGCGCTTCTTGAAACGGGCGTGCACTTCGGGCATCGGACCCAGAAGTGGAACCCCAAGATGAAGCCCTACATCTTTGCCGAACGCAACGGCATTCACATTATCGACCTGCAGCAGACCATCGTAAACATCAACCGCTACCACGACATGATTGCCGAAATGGTGGCGGGCGGCGGCAGCATCCTGTTTGTCGGCACCAAACGCCAGGCCCAGGAATCCATCCGCCGCGAAGCCGAACGCTGCCGCATGCCCTATGTTAATCATCGCTGGCTGGGCGGCACGCTGACCAACTGGCGCACGATCCGCGAGCGCATCGACACCCTTAAAAAGCTGGAACGCCGCCGCGAAGCGGGCGAGTTCGAGCTGCTGACCAAAAAAGAAGGGCTGATGCTGAACCGCGAAATTGATAAGCTGCAGCTGCGCCTGGGCGGCATCCGCGATATGCGCCGCCTGCCGGATATGCTGCTGGTGGTCGATACCGTGCGCGAAGCCACCGCCGTCAAGGAAGCCAACTCGCTCAACATCCCGGTTCTGGCGCTGGTGGATACCAACAGCGACCCCAACATCGTCGATTACATCATCCCCGCCAACGATGACGCGGTGCGCGCCATCAAGCTGATTGTTTCTGCCGTGGCGGATGCCGTGCTCGAAGGGCATGCCATGCGCAAAGCCGAAGACGCCGGAGAAGACGAAGACGAACTCGCGCCGGATTACGAAGCGTACGAGGATTACGACGAAGAAGAAGACGACGAGCAGTATCTGGGCGAAGCCACTCTGGCAAAACTGCGCGATTCGCGGCTGTTTTCCGAGGATGATGAGGCTGACGAAAACGAGGACGACGAGGAATAAAACGTATGGCAGAAATTACAGCGCAAATGGTAAAAGACCTGCGGACGATGACCGGCGCAGGCCCGCTGGATTGCAAAAAAGCGCTTGAAGCCAATGATGGCGATATGGACAAGGCCGTCGAGTTTCTGCGTGAAAAAGGTCTGGCCAGAGCCGCGAAAAAGCTGAGCGCCGGGCGCACCATGAACGAAGGGCTGATCCAGACCTACCAGCACTTTAACCAGCGGTTGGGGGTGATTGTCGAAGTCAACTGCGAGACGGACTTTGTGGCCAATTCAGAGCCGTTTGTCGAGTTCTCTCGTGGGATCGCTCTGCATATCGCCAACCTGGCGCCGGAATATGTCCGGCGGGAAGACGTGCCAGAAGCCGTGATCCAGGCGGAACGCGACCTGCAGATGCGCATCCTGCGCGAAGACCCGAAGAACGCCAACAAGCCCGATGATATTCTGTCCAAGATTATCGAAGGCCGGATGAGCAAGTTCTTTGAGGAAATCGTGCTGATGGAGCAGGAATACCTGATGGACGACACCCGCAAAGTTCATGAGGTCCTGTCTGAACTGGTCGCCAAGGTGGGCGAAAGCTGCGAAATCCGCCGCTTTGCCCGCTTCGCACTGGCAGAAGACCTTGATAACGGAGACAATGGCTGATCAGGTGCCCCACGGCCGGTTTCGGCATTGGGCTGACCCTGAAATCAGGTTCAGAGGGATTGGCATTTGCTAATCCCTCTTTTTTTGAGTCGCAGCCGCACGGCAGGGTTTAAGTGTTAAGCGCGCAGGGAAGGATACGCAGGGAAGATACCATGAACAACGTCGGAGAACTGGTGTACAAACGGATCGTCTTAAAGCTCAGCGGTGAGGCGCTGGGAGGGCCGGGGGGCATCGGCATCGACCCGGAACAGGCTGAGGAAATCGCAGGCAAGATCAGGCAGATTCATGACCTGGGGGTACAGACGGCCGTCGTGATCGGCGGGGGCAATCTGTGGCGCGGCGCTGTTGGCGCGGCCCGGGGCATGGACGAACCTACCTCGCATCATATCG
Organism: uncultured Anaerolineaceae bacterium; assembly: GCA_964593565.1. Lineage (GTDB taxonomy): Bacteria > Chloroflexota > Anaerolineae > Aggregatilineales > Phototrophicaceae. The sequence continues at coordinate 17,869 of CAZQIY010000019.1, read as the reverse complement.
GCATGATCGGCACCGTCATGAACGGGCTGGCGCTGCAGGACGCGCTGGAACGTATGGGGGTGGTCACCCGCGTGCAGACCGCCGTCCAGATGAACGCCGTCGCAGAACCCTACATCCGCCTGCGGGCCATCCGCCACCTGGAAAAAGGCCGCGTTGTCATCCTCACCGGCGGCCTGGGCAACCCCTACTTTACGACCGATACCGCCGCCGCGCTGCGTGCTTCAGAAATCAAGGCGGATATTGTCATCAAAGCCACCAAGGTCAACGGGGTGTATTCCGCAGACCCCAAAAAGGACCCCTCCGCCGTTCGTTATGATCGCCTGACCTACCGGCAGGTGCTGGATGGCAAACTCCAGGTCATGGACATGACCGCCTTTACCCTGTGCGAAGAAAACCAGATGCCTATTCTGGTGGTGGATTTCTGGCACGCGGATGACCTGCTGCGGGCCGTGCAGGGAGAACTGGGCGTCGGCACGCTCATTTCCTAGCAGCTTATCGCTGCAGCGCTTCGGCGTGCAGGCGACAGGTGGCGGGTGCGCTGGTCACGGCGGCTATCGCCTCAAGCTCAATTGGCTGCTGCGCGTCTGGTTCCAGCCCTGCCGTGCCGGTGACAATGCGGAACCCCACCACGCGCCCTTCATCATCCAGCAGGGTAAGCACCAGGCGCGGCGGCCCGGTAGTGGTGCCGGTGGTGTTCTGTAACATGGCCCGGATGCGACAGCGGCCTTTGGTTGTTTCGGTCTGCGGTTCGATCACATCCAGCAGCACCCAGTCACCGGCAGTCACTGGCGCAGCGGTCAGCAAAGCGGCCTGTGCGTGAACCTCCCCCGCCACCTGGAACATGGCGCTGTAGGGGGCGCTCTGCCCCGGTGGGATCACCGCCTGCTCAATGCGTGCGGTCTTTTCTGCCAGCAGCGCCCCGCCGGCATCCACCAGCCGCACCCGCACCTGCACATCCGTCACCGGTGCATCGTGCAGGTTGACCACCTGCCCTAAACACAGCAGGCTCCCTGTAATCAGATCATGACAATCCGGCGCTTCTGGCTGCAATGGCACCGGGGTGGGCGCCGCCGCGATCAGCAGGCCCGGGGGTGGCAGGACAATCTGCTGCCCCACCTGAAGCGCCAGCGGGTTGATATCCGGATTAGCGGCCCGTATCTGCTCCACATCAAGGCCCGTATCCAGCGCAATGCCCAGCAGCGTGTCGCCGGGGCGCACAATATACACGCCGTCAGCGGGGTAGGTTTCCGTCTGATGGGTGGGGAAAGCAGGAGGCGTGGGGGTAGGAAGCGGTGTCTTCGTTTCTCGAACGCGCAGAGTCAGGGTGATGCGGGGTAATTGAGTGGGGGAAGTTACAGGTGCAGTTCGTGTGAGAAGATTGCATCCTGTTATCCACACGCAGATAAACAGGGTGCTTATCAGCGGACGCCAGCCCCAATAGCCCATGGCGGCGAAATATCCCTCATTATCCCAAACCGATCAGCACCTATCCCACATTATAAACGGCATCTGTCCGCTTTACCACAATGCTCAGATGACGAATGGTCTGTGATTGGTTAGGATAGTAGGGGTACGGTTGGTTTTTGAGGGGGGCGCAATGCCAGACACACTGGAAGCACAGATCGGCGAGGCGCTGCAGCGCAAAGGCTGGACGCTCAGCACGGCGGAATCCTGCACAGGGGGGCTGGTGCTGCATCGCCTGACCAATATCCCCGGCAGTTCTGCCTATGTCCTGGGCGGGGTGGTCGCCTATAGCAACCAGATCAAGCAGGGGGTGCTGCGCGTCAAACATGGCACATTAATCGCTCATGGCGCGGTCAGCAGGCAGGTGGCAGAGGAGATGGCGCTGGGCGTGCGCCAGCTTATGCAGACCGATCTGGCCATCAGCATCACTGGCATTGCCGGGCCGGGCGGCGGCACCAGCGAAAAGCCCGTCGGCCTGACCTATATCGGCCTGGCCGGGCCAGATGACCTGCTGGTGGTTCAGCGCCACATCTGGGATGGTGACCGGCTCGCCATCAAACAGGCCAGCGCCGACGCCGCGCTGAAGCTGGTGCTGGATACGCTGGCGGTCAGGGTCTGAGCCAGCGGCGGCTTTGTTAGGCGATTGCCTGACGTTCAGACGATGATTTGTAAATAACTGATAAAAGGTATTTGATTCGTACAGGTGTTTTGGTCAATAATGATAACAAAATTTGTTACGCTACTGGCGATTTACGATTTTCAGAATTATCTCGACGCTGCTACAATCAGATTTGCTGCTATAAAAACCCCTGACCTGCGCCCTGCCTGAGAGGGCTGCACCGCCATCATTCCGGGCAGCGGGCTGGGGTCATGCGCACAAAGGATGCAGAACAGGAGTACCCAGGCGCCGGTAAAACAGGCCGCTGCTTTCCCGGCCACATTATCCAAAATCAAACTTTAAGTATACACTTAAGCTTATCGTTGAAACGCCAGCGGTGCTGCCCCCGGGCGGCATCTGGCAGGCCAATCAATGGCTTCTATCATCGTCCCCACAAAAGTATATTTCTTGCTGTCCGCGTCACACTTATCTATAGAAGTCAAAAAGTTTTATTAAATGCTTCAGCCTGAAGCATGAAACTGTAAGAAGGAGGGGATCATGATACGGGAGGCCAATCAGATTCATCTGAATCCGCCTATCGACTATATCGACGGCCAGACCCTGACCCCGATGGTACGGCTGCAGGCCTCGATCAGCAACCCGAACACCCACGAGCCGCTGCAGCAGCAGCGTGCCACCGACGCGGCTGTTCTGGAGCGCGCGCTGGAGGCTGCGGCCTGGGCCTATGAGGCTGAGGACTGGCGCGGGTTAAACCCTGCCCACCGGGCACAGCTTCTGGAAAAGATCGCCAGTGACGTGGAAAAGCGGCTGGAAGATATGGCGCTGGTCGAGTCGCTGACGACGGGCGTGGTGATCCGGCAGACACGGATGATGATGAACGTCATCCCGCTGATCTTCCGCCACGTGGCACGGCAGCTTCAGACCAACACCCGCCCGCTGTCGCTGCCGGGGCAGTCCATCGCGCGCCGCCCTACCGTCGGGCCGGTGCTGCTGCTGACCCCCTGGTCGCTGTCTGCGGTATCCGCGGCGCAAAAGGTCGCCAGTGCGCTGGGGGCAGGCTGCCCGGTCATTCTGCAGCCTTCTGAATGGGCGCCGCATGCGGTGGGCATCCTGGCGGAAGTGATCCATGCCTGTGGGCTGCCGCGCGGTGTATTCCAGCTTGTGCACGGAGATCGCGAAAGCGCGCTGCGGCTGGCGGCGGACCCGCGCATCCGGGCGGTGTCCTTTACCGGGGACCGCGCTACCGGCCGGGCCATCGCCCAGGTATGCGCCGCAGACCCCAAACCGGCGCAGTTGGAAATGGACGGCGTCAACAGCTTCATCGTGCTGGAGGACGCCGATCTTGACACCGCCGCAGATGGCATCGTCACCGCCCTGACCATGTTTAACGGCCAGGCAGATCGCCGCCTGGGCCGCCTGCTGGTCCACAGCAAACGCTATCATGCCCTGCTGAGCCGCGTGCTGGCCCGCCTCGAAACACTGCAGATTGACGATTCGCTGTCTGTGGATGCCGATATGGGGCCGCTGATCCATGCCGGGCACATCCAGCAGGTGGAGGAGATGCAGGATCATCTGCTGCGCTGCGGCGGGGTCGCCCATGTGGCCGGCAATCTGCCAGACCTGCCGGGCTACTTCATGATGCCAGCCCTCATTACCGGGTGTCAGCCGCTGGATACGCTGGATGAAATCGGCGGGCCAGTGGCGGCGGTGCATTTCTTCAAAAATGAGGATGAAGCCGCGATGCTGGCCAATCAGCCGCGCTCCGGCGTGATGAGCTACATCTTCAGCGCGGATACAGACCGCGCCACAACGCTCGCCAGCAGGCTGGATGTTGCCGGCGTGTCGATCAATCATGTCAGCCTGTACGGCCTGCACCCACAGACTGCCCGCGCCGCGTGGGGGTCCAGCGGGCTGGGGGATGGCAGCATGCTGGATTCGCTGCGCTTCTTCTATGGCACGCGCATTATCAGCGTCGCCAACCGGGATGATTAACCCAGCCCGGTCAACTGCTCGCTGAGCTGCCACAGGCGCTGGCGGGCGGCAGGATCATAGGCCTGCGGGCGTGCCCGTGCTTCGCGCTGCTGGTCGAAATATCTGCCCGTGACGCTGTCCAGTTCCGGCGCTGTCGCCAGGTACATCACCGCGTCCACGCCTTCCTGAAGCGAGCTGCTGGTATACCCGAACGATTCATACACCATCTTGGTGGGCATCAGCGAAGCCGGGTGCAGACAATTCACCGTGATCTGCTCGTCCTTCAGCCGTTCCGCCAGATCAATGGTGAACATCACCTGCGCCAGCTTGCTCTGACGATAGGCGCGCAGCGGCTCGTAGTGCTGTTCCAGCATCACATCATCAAAATCGACAGGGACCTGCCCCGCCGAACTGACGTTGATAATGCGGGAAGGCGGCGTATGGCGCAGGCAGGGCAGCAGCAGATGGGTGAGCAGAAACGGCGCCAGATAATTCACCGCGAAGCGCAGCTCGTACCCGTCCTGGCTCAACTGGCGCTCCGGGCTGCCGCCGCCAATGCCCGCGTTGTTAATCAGCATATCGAGGCGCGGGTGCCGGGCCTGCACTTCGGCGGCCATCCGGCGCACCGCATCCAGCGACGCAAAATCCGCCAGATAGGTTTCCAACCGGGTGCTGCCGGTGGCGGATTCAATCTCCTGCCGGGTCGCTTCCAGCCGCCGGGCATCGCGCCCGTGCAGCAGCACCTGCGCACCCGCCTTTGCCAGCGCCAGCGCCACCCCTTTGCCCAGCCCGTCCGTCGTGCCGGTAATCAGGAGGGTCTGTTCCGCCACAGGTTTCATAATGGGTTCGCCTTTCTGCTGTCCAAAGCTGGCTATTCCCGCCGTAAGCCCGGATAATCCAGCAGCATGACTTCCAGCGCCAGCCGCAGGTTGAGGTTATAGCGCAGCGCATCCAGCAGGGCGCGGGTGGCCTTCAGGGCGTGCATCACCTCGTCTGCCGATAAGTGAATCGCCAACTGCTGCAAACGCACCAGCCGGTCACTGTTGGCGGGGGGCACGCGGCTCTCGCGGGTCAGCAGGAGCAGGTCGCGCCAGTAGGTCTGCCATAATTCCAGCATGGGTTCCAGCTTCAGCTTGTCCTGTCCCAGCCGCTGCGCCATCTCAAACCGCCCGGCGCGGTTCTGCTCGATACAGGCTTCCAGCAGGTCCAGCGCCGTGTCGCGCTGTTCCAGCAGGCTTTCATCCTGCAGCGCCGCAATCGCCCAACCAATGCGCCCCCGGCTCAGCCGCGCCAGCAGTTCGGCATGGTCGGCATCCGCGCCATACTGTTCGACCAGCACATCGCGCACTGTCGCCAGCGGCACCGGGCGCAGGTTGATAATCTGGCTGCGGCTGAGGATGGTCGGCAGCAGCGCCTCCACCCGCACCGCCGTCAGCAGCAGAATGGCGGCAGGGGGCGGTTCTTCCAGCGTTTTCAGCAGGGCATCCTGGGCGCGGGGCTGGGCGTTATCGAAGCGGTCAAAAATGGCGATGCGGTAGCGCGCTTCAAACGGCTTCATCGCCAGCCCGCGCATCACAGACCGGATAGCGTCGATGCGCAGCGCGCCGGTGGATTCGTCATGCTCACCATACAGCAGGTCGGCATGGTTGCCACTCATAATCAGGCGGCAGGAACGGCATTCCATGCAGGGCCGCGCCGCTTCGTCGGCGTGCGTACAGTTCAGCGCCATCGCGAACACATGCGCCAGCGTGTTCTTGCCGATGGAATCCACCCCGGTGATGAGGTAGGCATGGCGCACCCGCCCATGCTGCATGCTCTTGCGCAGGTGCTCTACCGCCCAGTCGTGCCCGTGAACAGGCCAGTGATGCGCCGTCATAAGGTTACTTTTGCCGCCAGTGTCTTCTGTATCTGGTCGATATGCGCCTGTCCGTGATCGGAATAGCTGACCAGAAAGTCTTCAATCGTCATCTCGCCATTTTCCGGATGATGCACCGGGCGCGTCCAGTCCGCTTCGTCCAGGCTTTCCCACAGGATGCACCAGCGCTCGTGCAGCGCCTTCAGCAGCCGCAGCGACACATCCACCGGGAGATTTTTGGAATCCGCTGTTTCGGCCCACGCCTCCTGATCATATGGCCGGATCGTCGGGTGAGTTTCCGTCAGCCCCAGCTTGACCCGGATAAAGGCGTTCATGTGCGAATCCGCCACATGATGCACGTTCTGCGCCACCGTCCATTCGCCCGCCAGATAGGCGGTGTGCAGGTCGGCTTCATCCAGCCCCTGCACCAGCGCCTCAAAGGCGGCGGGGAACTGGCGTATGATCTCAATCCGCCGCTGCCGTTCGGCTGTCGTCAGCATGTATCCTCCCGAATGTGTCAAAGCCCTATTTTAACGCGAAGACTCCGCCGGGCAATGTATTTCAGGCTCGGCCCTCACCCC
>CAZQIY010000019.1:0-11279 GCA_964593565.1 uncultured Anaerolineaceae bacterium | reverse complement strand
GCCACCGGGGCCTTCAGGAATGCGCGCTGCCAGAGTTCCAGCAGCAGCAGCCGGAAGATCACTTCGGTATGGCGCGCCGTGCCGGAAAAATGTGCGTCCAGCAGTCGATTCAGCCCGGTGGAGTCGAACAGATCGCGCACGCCCGCGCCGGGGTCGCGCAGCACGTCCTGAATCTGCGCGCTCAGGTCCTGCTCGAACCAGTGCATGATCGGCGTGCCGAAGGGCTGTTTGGGCCGCTGCAGGGCAAAATCCGGCACGTAAGGCCGCACCGCCTCGCGCAGCACATACTTGTTGCGCTTCATGCGCACCGCTGGCGGAATGGTGGCGGCAAAGCGCAGCAGGGCCGGGTCAAAAAACGGCACCCGCGCCTCCAGCGAACAGGCCATTGCGGTCTTGTCCTGCGACAGCAGCGCGTTACCCGTCAGCCACGTGTTAATCACCAGCGCCAGCGCCGTATCGTAGGGATCGTCGCGCCAGCTGCGGCGCACAATGTCCGCATAGGCGCTGGCACGATAGCCGGAAGCATGAAGCGGCGGGCGGTAAAGCTGGCGGCGCAGCGCATCGCTGAACACCATGCCATCAAACGACTGCATCCGCAGCAGCGCCTCATCGCGCGGCAGCAGCGCCTGCCGGATACGCGGCAGATAGGTGGGCAGCGCGCCAATGATGCGGTAGCGCTTCATGGCCGGGTAATACGGTTCCAGCGCGGCCAGCACCCCCTGCACCGGCGACAGCCAGCGCCCCCACGCCGCCTGCTGGCGCAGCAGCCGGGGAATCGTGTGATGATGCGGGTAGCCGCCGAACAGTTCATCGCCGCCCAGCCCGGTCAGCACCACCTTGACATGCCGCGCCGTTTCCTCGCTGAGCAGCAGCAGCGACACCGCCGACGGATTAGCGTTGGGTTCGTCGTGAGCATACACATAACGCAGCAGGCCGTCCCACCAGTCCTGCGCATCAATCACCCGTTCGTGATGATCGGTTTCAAAATGCTCCGCGATGCGCCGGGCATGTTCCAGTTCGTTATCCGGCGTGCGCATGTTGTAGCCGATGGTGTAGGTCTGGATGCGCCCGCGCGCTTCCTGCGCCATCAGCCCCAGCACCGCCGCTGAATCAATGCCGCCGCTGAGGAACAGCCCCAGCGGAACATCGCTGCGCAGGTGCAGCCGCACCGATTCCGCCAGCAGATCACGCGCCCGGCCAATGATGTCACCTTCGGCGGCGTCGGCCTTTTGCTCAGCCCCTGCCTCGTGATTTTCAGCGGTGTAATCCGGAAAATCCCAGTAGCGATGCAGCCGGGTGCTGCCCTGCTCCGCCACCAGCGCATGCCCCGGCGGCAGACGGCGCACGCCTTCAAACAACGTCTGCGGCCCGATCATATAGCCAAAGGCCAGATACGCATCCAGCGCATTGACGTTCATACCGCGCGGCGTGGCCGGGTCGGCAAACAGCGCCTTGGCCTCGCTGGCGAACAGCAGCAGGCCGTCGCGTTCGTGCAGGTACAGCGGCTTCATGCCGATATGATCGACGGCCAGCACCAGACGATGTGCGTTTGCATCCCACAGGGCAAAGGCGTACATGCCGCGCAGATGCCGGAACAGGTCAAGGCCATAGTCCTCGTACAGGTGGATGATGGTTTCGCCATCGCCGGCGGTGTGCGGCTGGTGCCCGCGCTGCATCAGCGCCTCGCGCAGTTCGCGATAGTTATAAATCTCGCCGTTAAACACCAGCGCGATGCTGCGATCCTCGTTGTACAGCGGCTGGTCGCTGCCTTCCACGTCGATGATGCTCAGGCGGCGCATGCCCAGCGCCACATCCCGCCCGCTGTAAAAGCCGTCGCCATCCGGCCCACGATGCCGGATCAGGTCCGCCATCGCGCTCACCAGCGCCGGGTCCGCCCGCTGGCTCCCTGTCAGGTCCACAAGTCCACAAATGCCGCACATATTTCATTATCCACATATCTGCCGTACAGATTGCAACGCAGGAAATTCCAGCGGTTTTTCTGACCAGTGGAACATCACCCGGTTACGGCTCAGTTCACGCGCCGGGCAGCGATTATCCGCGATAATCATGAGGCTGGGGGTTTCGTACCAGGCATAATGGGTATACAGATCGCCCTGCGGGCCGCGCACCGTGATAAACTGCTCTGTATCCGGCAGGCCGAGCGCCAGTTGAATATCCCCCTGCTGCAGCCGCGTCACCACATCTATCGACACGATCAGATCATCCAGCACCCACAACGACCCACTGCGACTGCTGTCGATCACGCCGGGCTGCGCGCCGCTCCATTCCCAGGTCAGCATTATGGTAACAGTTCCATCCGGGTTCTGGGAATTCTCAAAATCGTAGGCCCCCAGCCGCGCCACCCAGCCATGCTGATCCAGCAGCTCAAGCGCCTCCCACAGCGTCGTCACGCCGGGACGAATGCCCATAAAACAGGGCGCGGGGCAGTCTGCCGGCGGGGTCAGCAGGGCGCGCAGGGCGCTGTCATCATAAGGATGGGCACGAATAGCGAAGATGGGCACCGCACAGGCCGCGATCAGCAGCAGCAGGGGGCGTGGCAGCAGCGACAGCATCACAGCCCTTAATCACAGGCCGCGTACTGCTGGAAGAAACCGTCCTCCGGCGCGGTGGCTCTCAGGCGCAGGGTGACCGGGCGGTTCAGCAGGAACTGCATGGGGCACGCGCCCTCAATCAGCACTTCCAGTTGGGGCGCGTCGTACCACGCCGAATACAGAAACACGGCTTCCTGCTGGTCCTCCCACGTGCTGATCTGCTCCCTATCCGGCCGGCCCAGAATCAGCCACACCTCGCCCAGCCGCAGCCGCGTCTTTATTTCCACATAATCAATGCGGTCATTCATCACCCAGGTCTGGCCGCTGGCGCTCGTATCCACCCAGGCGGGCTGCGCCCCACTCCAGACCCAACTGGGCGGCAGCATCGCCACCGGCCCATAACCCCGGATCACCAGCGGAATATCCGCCATCAGGGTCTCGATCCAGGCATGATGATCGAGCAGCGCCACCGCGTCTTCTACCGATGTTCGCCCCGGCTGCACCCCCACAAAGCACGGTGCGGCACAATCCGGCGGGAACAGAAACGAGCGCAGGCCGGCATCATCGTAGGGCTGCGCTCGAATCAACAGCGCCGGCAGCAGCAGGATCATCGTCAGCATCACAACTGATCTGGCAATGAGATGGCTCATAGGCTTCCTGCGCGGCGGCTAATATGAACAAAACGCTCCATTCTACAAGCTATCTGCAAGCTGGAGCGCCCTGTCATGCGTACAGATAAGGCTCAGTCAACCGTTACCTGGCTGAAAAAGACGCGGTTTTCCGTCACATCGTCGCCTTCCGTCACCCAGAACGTGCCGCGCAGCCGGTGATCTGCGGACGATGCGCCCACCATCACCTCAAATTCGCCCGGCTCGACAACATACGCGCCGTCCTTATAGAAGCTCAACTGGCTCACGTGCAGGTCAAAGCTGATGGTTTTGGTTTCTCCAGCGGCAAACGCGACCCGGGCAAAACCCTTCAGTTCCAGGTTGGGCCGGGGTTCGCTGGCTTCCACATCGCGCACATAAAGCTGCACCACTTCCTCGCCATCCACGCCGCCCACGTTGCTCACTTCCGCGCTGATGCGCAGGCTGTCGCTGCCGGGCTGGAACGCGATGTTCAGGTTATCGTACAGGAAGCGGGTATAGCTGAGGCCGTGCCCAAAGGCGTACAGCGGTTCTTCCGTCATATAACGATAGGTGCGCCCGGCCATGTTGTAATCCTCGAAGGCCGGCAGTTGATCCACCGATTTATAGAACGTTACCGGCAGACGCCCGGCGGGGTTGTGGTCGCCAAACAGCACATCGGCAATCGCCGTGCCGCCCGCCTGCCCCGGGTACCATGCTTCGAGGATGGCCGGGACGTTTTCATCGGCCCAGTTGACCGCAATCGCGCTGCCGTTGACCAGCACCAGCACCACCGGGGTTCCGGTGGCATATACGGCCTTCAGCAGTTCTTCCTGCACGCCGGGCATCGCAATGTCGGTGCGGTCGCCCTGGCTGCGCCGGTCAGACTGGGTGGAGATATGCTGGCCTTCCTCGCCTTCCATCTCCTGCGACAGCCCCATCACCAGGATCGCCACATCCGCTTCGCTGGCGATGCGCACCGCTTCCTCGATGCCGTCGCTGTCCATGTCGGCAATGGTGCAGCCCTGAGCATAGGTCACGGTGGTTTCTGGCGAAACGGCGTCGCGGATGCCCTGCAGCGCCGTGACGGTATAGGAAGGAAAGCCGTTATAATTGCCCCAGAACACCTCGTCCCAGTCGGCATTCGGGCCGATCACGGCGATGGATTTGATGGTCTTGTCCAGCGGCAGGAAGTTATCGGCATTCTTCAGCAGCACCATCGACTGCCGCGCTGTTTCCAGCGCCAGCGCCTTGTGCGCCTCGCTGTCGTTGACTTCGTAGGGAATCTGCGCATATTCCACCAGCTCCGGCGGGTCGAACATGCCCAGCTTAAAGCGGGTGGTAAACAGGCGCTCTGTGGCGCGGGTGATGGTTTCCTCAGAAATCAGCCCCTGCTGCACCGCTTCGACCAGATAGGGGTAGGTATCGCCGCAGTTCAGGTCGCATCCGGCGTTGACCGCCAGCGCGGCGGCTTCTGCCGGGGTACTGGCCAGCCCATGATCGCGGTAAATATCGCGGATGGCCCAGCAGTCCGAAACGACGTGCCCTTCAAAGCCCCATTCCTCGCGCAGAATCTTCTGCAGCAGCGTCGGGCTGGCGCAGCAGGCTTCGCCGTTGGTGCGGTTATAGGCCCCCATCACCGACTCGACATCGGCTTCGCGCACCAGAATCTCGAAGGCCGGCAGATAGGTATCGCGCATGTCACGTTCGCTGGCGATGGCGTCAAAACGGTGACGATCCGCTTCTGGCCCGCTGTGCACCGCGTAATGCTTGGCACAGGCCGCCGTCTTCATGTAGGTGGGATGATCGCCCTGCAGCGCCCGGACAAACGTCACCCCCAGCGCCGATGTCAGGTAGGGGTCTTCGCCATAGGTTTCCTGCCCGCGCCCCCAGCGCGGATCGCGAAAGATGTTGACGTTTGGTGTCCAGAACGTCAGCCCCTGGTAGATTTTGCGCTCCCCCTGGCGCGCAAATTCATGATGCTTGGCGCGGCCTTCATCCCCGATGGCCGTAGCCACCCGGTGGATCAGTTCAATGTTCCAGGTCGCGGCCATCCCAATCGCCTGCGGGAACACCGTCGCCAGCCCGGCCCGCGCCACCCCGTGCAGGCATTCATTCCACCAGTTATAGGCGGGAATGCCCAGGCGTTCCAGGGCTGGCGCGCCATAGCCCATCTGCGCGACCTTTTCTTCCAGCGTCATGCGGCTGACCATGTCCTTCACACGGGCTTCGAGGGGCTGACGATGGTCTTTATAAATTTCTTCGGCCACAATTTTCTCCTTTGGCACAAACAAAAATGTGGCGACCCACTGCAAAAACGACCGCCGTGAAATTAACTGAATACAAGAGTGTAGCGCAATTCTGCGGGCGCGCACTATGTCTGCTGCTGGCCGGGCTGAATATCAGCCCAGCGGCTCGATATCGCCGTTCTGGGCAAGCTGGCTGATGCGCAGTTCGGCTTTGTCCAGCAGGCCCTGGCAGTGTTCCGATAACTGGCGCCCCCGCTCGAACAACGCCAGCGATTCATCCAGCGGCAGTTCGCCGGATTCAAGCTGGTCGATGATCTGTTCCAGTTCCGCGTAAGCGGCCTCAAAAGAGAGTTCTTCGATAGCGTTCATGCGATTCCTCATCTTCTATGCGTGCCTTCAGGCTGCCATCGTGCAGCTTCAGGCTGATTCCATCGCCGGGGTGGGCGGCTTGCGCGCTTTTGATACGCTCGCCTGTCGCGCTGTCGGTGACGATGGCATAGCCCCGCGCCAGAATCGCCTCCGGGTTGGCGGCGCGCAGCGCATCGCTGCGGCTGTTCAGCCGTTCGCGCAGGGCACGCAGCCGCGCCTGCTGGCCGCGCTCCAGGCGCAGGCTCCAGTCATCCAGGCGCAGGCGCAGGTTGGCAATCTGGCGGGTGGGAGAAAGATGGCGCAGGGCGCGCTGGGCGTTCAGCAGGTCATCCGCCCGGCCCGCGATCTGCCCCTGCATCAGCAGATTCAGGCCGTCGCGGCGCGCTTCGACCATGCGGCCCAGATCGTAAATATCCGGCGTGGCCAGTTCCGCCGCCACAGACGGAGTCGGGGCGCGCACATCGGCCACAAAATCAATAATGGTGAAGTCGGTCTCGTGGCCCACCCCGCTGATAACCGGCACGCGACAGGCCGCCACCGCCCGCGCTACGGCTTCATCGTTGAAGGCCCACAAATCCTCGATGCTGCCACCGCCGCGAATCAGCAGCACCACATCCACGCGCTCGCAGCGGCTGATGCGTTCCAGCGCGGCCACAATCTGCGGCGGGGCGGCGTCGCCCTGCACAGGAGTCGGGCTGAGGATGATTTCTGCCAGCGGAAAACGGCGGCGCAGGACGTTCTGCACATCCTGGAAGGCGGCGGCCTCTGGCGAAGTGACGATGCCGATGCAGGTTGGGAAGATTGGCGCGGGGCGTTTGCGCGCTTCATCAAACAACCCTTCCGCCGCCAGTTTGGCTTTAAGCTGCTCGAAACGGGCGTACAGATCGCCCACCCCCAGCGGGCGGATATAATCGGCCAGCAGTTGATACTCGCCGCGCGGGGCATACAGGTCGATATAGCCGTGCGCCTCGACCTGTGCGCCATCCTCTGGCACGTAATTCTGATGGCTGACGTTAGAGCGCCACATGGCGCCGCGCAGTTGGGCCTGGTCGTCCTTGAGCGTGAAATACCAGTGGCCGGATGACGCCCGGCGCATGTTAGAGATTTCCCCCCGCACCGTGACATCCTGCAGCCAGTAATTTTCCTGGAACATCTGGCGAATCTGTTGGGTCAGTTCTGTAACGGTATAGTTCATGAGCTTTGGCCGTTTGCGTCGCGCACCGAACATTATACAATATCCGGCATTCATTTGTGGCACTGGATGTATTCCAGCAGAGGATCAATTATGGCGTACCTTAACCAGGAAGAACGTGACAACCTCAAGGAAGAACTGGAAGCGCTGTCCTTCCGGCAGGCGCATGGCAGGCTGAAACGCATGGATCGTAACGGGCGGCTGGCGTTTTATCGTAACGCCCAGTACACCGATAAATGGATGACCCGCTGGGTGCTGCCGGGCATGGGCGTCCAGGTCACGCTGGTCGAATCCAACGTGTGGACCGATAAGAACAAGCCGAATCGCATTAAGAATGATTATAATCTGGTCGAGGTAGTGGTCGAACCCACGCCGGATAATCAGCTTTAACACCACGTGAGGCATCCTCAGCCCTGTTGAATCAGCATGGGTTTCAGGGCTGAATACAAAATCCTGTGTCTGACAGATTCTACACATTCCAGGGGAGGAGGAATCATGCTGCGGACTCTGACTTATGATTTCAGCCTGGCACAGCGGCTGCTGGCGGTGGCCATCTTTACCGCCATGACCGCCATCGGCGCGCAGATCGAGGTACGCATCGGCGAATTTGTGCCGTTCACCATGCAGGTATTCGCCGCGCTGCTGGCCGGCATGGTGCTGGGGGCGCGGGATGGCGCGCTCAGCCAGATACTGTATCTGGTGCTCATCCGGCTCAACCTGCCGGTGGCGTCTGGCGGGTTGGGGGCCGCCGCCCTGACCGGACCGACCATCGGCTATATCATCGGCTTTGTGCCGGCGGCGTTCGTTGTCGGCTGGCTGGTGGAACATGGCGCGGCGCGGGCGATCCAGCGCTGGCTGGCCGGGCTGGCGGGCGTGGCCATCATTTATGCCTGCGGCCTCCCGGTGCTGATGAGCGTCACCGGCCTGCCGCTGGCCGATGCGTGGGCCGTGGGGGTGATTCCCTTTATCGGCGTGGACATCGCCAAAGCGGCGCTGGCCGCCGTACTCACCGAAGGCAGCCGGGCGCTGCTGGCCCGCCGCTAGGATATTTCCAGCGCATAGCCACCGGTTTCAACCTGCGGAACTGATGAGGCCGGGTAGACTCCACCCTATCCGGCCTGATTTCGCTGCTCCAGCGCCGCCAGCCCCAGGCAAACCCAGCCGGCCACCAGCGCCGCGCCGCCAAACGGAGCCACCGCGCCCATAAATCCCAGGTTGAAGATCGACAGCAGGTACAGGCTGCCGGAAAACAGCAGCATCCCCACAATAAACAACCAGCCGGCGCGCCGGGGCCAGCGGCCGGGGGTGTGGTTGACCAGCCACGCCACCACCAGCAGCGCCAGCGCATGATCCAGATGATAGCGGGTGGCCGTCTGGAAGGTATCCACCCGGTCATTCGCCTCCAGCACAGCGGTCAGGCCGTGCGCGCCAAACGCGCCCAGCGCCACCCCCAGCGCCCCGAACACCGCCGCTGCGATCATAAACGTCCGTGCCATGCCTACACCGACTCCCTGTGAACAATGATCCATTTCCGGCGCTGATTCTACTACGTTTCCGGCGGCGCTTGTATGACCGCCGCATCAGGTGGCATTTGCACGGTATACTATCAGTGCACGAGTGCATGCCTCAGTCTGAAAGGTCGTTCATGTTCGCAGGTGTCGATATTGGCGGCACATTTACCGATCTCGTCCTCAGTACCGGGGGCGGCCTGAAAATCCACAAACTGCTCAGCACGCCGCACAACCCGGCAGAAGCCATGCTCAACGGGCTGGCCGCCGTCGGCGCGGCGGATGCGGCGCGCATCTCGCACGGGTCCACCGTGGCGACCAACGCCATCCTGGAGCGCAAGGGCGCGCGCACCGCCCTCATCACCACGCAGGGCTTCCGCGATATTCTGGCCATCGGGCGGCAGAATCGCCCGGTACTGTATGCCTTGCAGCCCCAGCTTCCCCCGCCGCTGATTCCGCCCCAATGGTGCTACGAAGTGCCGGAACGGCTCGACCACACCGGCGCGGCACTGGTCCCGCTGGATATGGCCGCGCTGGATGCCGTGCTGAATCAGATCGCGCAGGAACAGATCGAATCGGTAGCGGTGTGTTTTCTGTACAGCTACATCAACCCGGCCCACGAACAGACCGTGCGAGATCGCATCCTCCAGCGCGGCCTGCTGGAAGCGTGGCAGGTGTCGCTCTCGTGCGAGGTGCTGCCGCAGTTTCGCGAATACGAACGAGCCAGCACCGTCGCGCTGGATGCCTACGTCCGCCCGGTGATGAGCCGTTATCTGAACGCGCTGGAAGCCGCCCTGCCGGATGAATCGCGCCTGCTGGTGATGAAATCTGACGGCGGCGTGGTCAGCGCGGCCACCGCCAGCCAGCAGGCCATCCAGACCGCGCTCAGCGGCCCGGCCGCCGGGGTGATCGGCGCGTTTCATCTGGCGCAGCTCGCCGGTTACGACCATATCATCACGCTGGATATGGGCGGCACCTCCACCGATGTCGCGCTGTGCCCGGGCGTGCCAGCCTATCGCGCAGAAACCGAAATCGACGGCCTGCCGCTGCGGGTGCGCGTGATTGATATCGAAACCATCGGCGCGGGCGGCGGTTCGATTGCGCGGCTGGATGCCGGGGGCGCGTTACGAGTCGGCCCGGAAAGCGCCGGGGCGGACCCTGGCCCGATTGTTTACGGGCGCGGCGGCCAGCAGATCACCGTCAGCGACGCCAACGCCCTGCTGGGGCGGCTGGACCCGGAGCATTTCCTGGGCGGGCAGATGCCGCTGGACCTCGACAGTGCACACCACGCCATGCAGGCCCTGGCCCAGCAGATGGGCTGTTCGGTGGAAGCGGCGTCACAGGGCGTGCTGGAGGTCGCCAACGTCAACATTGACCGCGCCGTGCGGCGGGTGTCGATTGCGCGCGGGTATGATCCGCGTGATTTTACGCTGATGGCCTTTGGCGGGGCCGGGCCGCTGCATGCCTGCGCCGTAGCAGACCGGCTGGATATGCCGCGCGTGCTGGTGCCGCATTATCCCGGTGTGCTGTGCGCCTTTGGCCTGCTGGTGGCGGATGTGCTGCGCGAATATACCCGCACCATCCTTCAGGCGATGGCCGCCGAAACCGTCGAGAGCCTGCGGCAGATGCTGAAAGCGATGATGGCCCAGGCCCGGCAGGACCTGCGCAGCGAGGGAATCCGCGCCAACGCCATGACCTTTGTGCCATCGGTGGATATGCGCTATGCCGGGCAGTCCTTCGAGCTGACCATCCCCTATGGCAAGGACATGGCGCAGGCTTTCCACACGGCGCATCAGGCGCGGTACGGCCATGCCCTGCACGACCGTCCCATTGAAGTGGTCAACGTCCGGCTGCAGGCCATCGGCGTGGTCGAAAAGCCCCTGTTGGAACCCGAATCGCTGCGGGCGCGGAAAGCATCGCCGCTGCACACGCGCAGTGGCACCGCCCTGTATGACCGCGACTCGCTGCGGCCCGGCATGCATCTCGCTGGCCCGGCGCTGGTCTTTCAGCTGGACAGCACCGCCTATGTTGCGCCCGGCTGGGCCGCCCAGGTAGATGCCTACCACAACCTGATTCTGGAACGGGCCTGATCTGATAAAATAGTGTTGTTGGCAAAGTGGAGCAAGAGCCATGGTGACTCTACAACTCAAAGTGGAAGTGACTGAAGACCGGCAAGTGACCATTAAGCTGCCCGATGATTTCCCCGTAGGCGAGGCCGAAGTCACTATTGCTGTCGGACCCGAGCAGAAGCCCTCATCAGCGGATGAGCCACCGCTTACGGATGACGAGATTGACAGCCTTTTACAACGTAAGCCCGGTAAGACAGGGGCGGAAATCGTTGCATCCGGTTTAATAGGTTCGTGGAAGCACAAAGGGATTGAAGACAGTGTGGCATGGGTGGAGGAGCAGCGGCGCAAGCGGAGAGACGCATAGATGGTTACAGCGGTACTTGACACAAACATCGTGATTGACCTTTTGAATGGTTATCCTCCTGCGACTCAATGGCTTTTAACACAAAGCGATCTGGCTCTGACGCGCCCCGTGTGGCTTGAAGTAATAGAGGGTGTGAAAAATAAGGTCGAGATGACTCAGACCACCACATTTTTAGATAATTTTGGTCTGATTGAACTCACTGTCTCCGATTTCGATTGGGCCACAAGGCAGTTGATTAAATATCGTTTGTCGCATCATGTAGATGCCTTCGACTGCCTCATCGCCGCGCCAAGCTACCGGCTGCAACTGCCGCTGTACACCCGCAACCTGAAACACTTCGCGCCGCTGCT
>CAZQIY010000018.1:65604-81488 GCA_964593565.1 uncultured Anaerolineaceae bacterium | reverse complement strand
CCACATAAACAAAAAGGCGTGATCGCTGCAAAAAAGCAATCACGCCTGAAGTGTCTGATTATCGCTGGCTTAGTTCAGCGGCACCATGTGGACAATGGTCACGCCGCTGCCGCCTTCCTTGGGCATGGCTTCGGTCACTTTAGAGATCAGCGGGTGATGCTCGACCCGTTCGCGGATGGCCTTGCGCAGTGCGCCGGTGCCCTTGCCATGAATGATGCGCGCAAAGGGCAGACCAGAGGTATAGGCCGCATCCAGATAGGTTTCCAGCCGCTTGAGCGCATCGTCCACGCGCTCCCCGCGCAGGTCCAGTTCCAGCCCGGGCGATTTGCCTTTGGGCACCACCGGATCCGGCGATTTTTCATACTCGCGCACGTGGCCGCGCTTCATTTCGCGGGCTTCACTGGGCCGGCGGTGACTCAGCTCCTCGAATCCGGCGCGCACCTTCAGCGCTCCGACCTGCACCAGCGCGGAGTTCTGATCCAGTTCGTTGATGACTCCCTCCGCGTTGAGCGTTTGCAGCCAGACACGATCCCCCAGGCGCGGAATCCAGTCGGTGCCATCCGGCATCTCGACCTCGTTCTGAATCGGCGCGTCGATGTCACTGCCCAGGTCCGCTGTGGCTTCCTGCAGCTCGCGTACTTTTTCCAGCGGCAGCCCCGCTGTCCGCATTTCATTGCGCAGGCGCTTGAGTTCGCGCTGGAAGTCCTTCAATTCGTTTTCGGACTGGCGCCGGGCCGAATTAATCACATCGCGCCGCTCGTCCTCGATTTTGTCCAGCCGGGCCTGTAATTCTGCCTGCTGTTCTTCGATATCTTCCAGCGTGGCGGAAATGGCCAGGTTCTTTTTGCGAATATCCTCACGCGTGCGCTGGATTTCATCCAGCAGATCATCCGCGACCAGGTCCTCTGTTGCGACCATACCGCGCGCCGCATCGATGATGTTTTTATCCAGCCCCAGACGCTCGGCAATCGCCAGCGCATTGGATCGACCCGGCAGGCCGATAATCAGCCGGTAGGTGGGCCGCAGCGTTTCCAGGTCAAATTCCACACTGGCGTTGCGCACCCCGGGCGTATCGACGCCGTAAACCTTCAGTTCCGGGTGATGTGTCGTTACGATGGTGGTGATGCGCCGGTCTCGCAGATGATTGAGCAGGGCACGTGCCAGCGCCGATCCTTCGGTGGGGTCCGTGCCCGCGCCGGCCTCGTCCAGCAGCACCAGCGAACGCTCGTTGGCTTCGCGCAGGATGCCAATGGTGTTGGTCATGTGCGATGAAAAGGTGCTCAGGTTCTGCTCGATGCTCTGTTCGTCGCCAATATCGGCATACACACCTTCAAAGACGCTCAGTTTGGCGTCTTCTACCGGCAGATGCAGGCCGCACTGGGCCATGAGCGTCAGCAGGCCGACGGTTTTAAGCGAAACCGTCTTGCCGCCGGTGTTCGGCCCGGTGATAACCAGAATCCAGGTATCCGGGTCCAGTTCGACATCAATCGGCACCACATTACCGCCTAACAGCGGATGCCGCGCCCCCATCAGCCGAATGGTGCTGCCCGGTTTGTGATCATCCGGGCGGAAAGGCACAAACACCGGTTCAACGGCTTTCATTTCTTCGGCAAAGCGTGCCCTGGCGAAGATCAGATCCACCGCCGCCAGCACATCTACCGTCCGTACAATGTATTCCGACTCTTCCCCGACCAGTTCTGTCAGGGCGGCAAGGATGCGCCGGATTTCCTTCTCTTCTTCAAGCTGAAGCTCGCGCCATTCGTTGTTGGTTTCCACTGTCGACAGCGGTTCGACAAACAAAGTCGCGCCGCTGGACGACATATCATGCACGATGCCGGGGATACGCCCCTTAAACTCCGCTTTGATCGGCACCACATAGCGTCCGCCGCGCGTGGTAATCAGGTTTTCCTGCAAATACTGCTGATTGGTCGCGTTGGTAATGATGCGATTCAGCTTGGTCATCAGCCGGTCATAAGCGGTTTTCAGGTCGCGCCGGATGATGGCCAGGCGCGGGCTGGCGCTGTCCATAATCTCGCCATTGTCGTTCAGCACCTTGCTGATTTCTTCCTGCAGGCCGGTGCATTCTTCCGCTTCGTTGATCAGTTCCGACAGCAGCGGATACTGCGCTTTCATGCGCCCGATGGTGCGGCGCAGGGTGGTCGCCCGGCGCAGGGTATAACGGATGTCCAGCAGGGTCTGCGGTTCGCAGACGATGCCGCGTGTGGCCTGTATGGCCGCGTCGCGCACATCCCGCGCCCCCCCCAATGAGACATTCTGGCGGTTTTCAAACAGCGTCCGCGCCTCGGCGGTTTCGCGCTGCCAGGTGACCGCTTCGTCATAATCTGTCGTCGGGAAAAGCTCGCGCGCCAGGTTTGCCCCGGCGGAAAAAGTGCAGTAATCTGCCAGCCTGTCCAGCACCTTATTAAGCTCTAATGTCTGGAGCGTTTTTTCATTCATCAGGTTATGGTTAATCTCGTCAGCTAAACACGTGAAATTATAATGCACACCTAACTGTTTTTCAACGCTGAAAGGCTATAACAGGCTCTGTAAGGTTCATAGGGGTTCTTTATGATGCCGCTGTCTATCTAAAGAAGGTGCTGTCTGCTGATGTGGCATGTTCCACAGAGACCGGCATGAGACCAGTCCATAAGCGCGGTAGATGTCAGCATACTGTTAAGAAATCCAGCGGTCACGAGGTTGCATTTCGCTGCTATAATGAGCGCGTGTTGTATGCTATTCACGAGTACCCAATGCGCTATCTGACAATTCTGTTTCTGACAATAAGCAGCCTGGGCGGCGCGGTGTGGGCACAGGACACTGGAGTCATGGCGACTGCCTATCAGACAGTCAACGTGCGCAGTGGGCCGGGCACCCAGTACGATATCATCGGCCAGCTTTCGGTGGGGGATACGGTCCCGGTGCTGGGGCGTGACAGCGCCAACGCACGCTGGCTGTATGTGTCTCTGCCGGATGAGCTCAACGTTCGGGGATGGGTGGCTGTCTTTACGGTCACGACCAACGGCGGGGTGGATGGCCTGGAAATTGTCGATATTACCCTCAACCCGGATTCTGATGATGACAACCCGGACCAGCAGGACGGCGTATGGATTACGGCGTTCGGGCGGGTAAACGTCCGCAGCGGACCGAGCATCACCTATACGGTCATCGGACAGCTTGAAATTGAGGACGAGGCGCAGGCGCTGGCCCGCAGCAATTACAACAACGACTGGCTGTTTATCGAAAACGACAGTGTCGAAGGCTGGGTCGCCTATTTTACGGTGACGGTGCGGGGCAACGTTGATGAACTGCCGGTGCGCGTGCCGGATACCATCAGCGGCGATCTGGTGCCCCCTTCGACTCTGATTGAAGCGCAGTTTAATGTACGGCTGCACACGCGGCCCGCGTTTACGTCCTCGGTGGTGGGCGTGATTCCTTATCAGACCCAGGTCACGCCGGTAGGCATTGCGCCAAACAACCGCTGGGTCTACATCGTCTATGAAGGGGTAGAAGGCTGGGCTTCGGCGGCGCTGTTCGATATCACCGATGAACAGATGGCACAGATGCCACGCCGCAATATACCCGCCACGCCGACGCCAGCCAGCACCTCCTCCGGCACCTTACCAACACAGGCCCCAACGCCAACCAGTCGCAATGATTAACCCTGCATCATTTCAGCCGCAGCTTGTCTGCGAAACCAGCGGCCAGCCTGTTGGTCTGCTGGACTGGCGGTGTGAGGGTGCGCGTGTGCGCATCGCCAATCTGCCGCCTTTTGATGCTGCGGCGATTCAGCCGGACCAGTGGACGATCTGGCGCTATGCCGCCATGCTGCCGGTTGAGGGTCGTTTTACCTTAGGCGAAGGCGGCACGCCGCTGGTGCGTGTGGCGCTGGATGACCTGACGGTTTATGCCAAGCTGGAATATCTGAATCCCACCGGGTCCTACAAGGATCGCGGCACCAGCGTGCTGGTGAATCATCTGCTGGCCCAGGGCGTGACCGAGGTGGTGGAGGATTCTTCCGGGAATGCCGGGGCGTCGCTGGCGGCTTATGCCTCTGCGACGGGCATTCGCGCACGCATCTTTGTCCCGGCCAGCGCCCCGCAGGGCAAAAAACGCCTGATCGCCGCCTTTGGGGGCGAACTGGTCGAGACGCCGGGGCCGCGCGCTGCCACGACAGAAGCCTGCCTGCAGGCCGCGCAGCACACCGTCTATGCCACCCACGCCTGGAGTCCGTTCTTTCTGGCGGGGCAGATGACCGCTGCCTGGGAAATCTGGGAGCAGTTGGGACGGCGTATTCCAGATATAGTGATCTGCCCGGTAGGGCACGGCGGCCTGTTTACGGGCTGGGTGCGCGGCTTTAAAGCGCTGCGCGATGCTGGCCTGATTGATCGTCTGCCGCGCCTGTACGCGGTGCAGTCCGCCGCGTGTAACCCGCTGGCGCAGGCCTGGGCACGTGGTCTGGAGGTTCCGCAGGCTGTGGTGCAGCAGGCCGGGGTAGCGGATGGAATCGCGGTGACGACACCGGTGCATGGCGCGGAAGTGCTGGCGGCAGTGCGCGAAACCGGCGGCGCTGTGTTACAGGTCAATGATGAGTCGATTGTGGCGGCCCAGGCGCTGCTGCACCAGCGCGGGCTGATGGTGGAACCCACCAGCGCTGTCCCGGTGGCCGCGCTGCGCCTGATGCGGCGCGATAAGATGCTGGAAGCGGGGGCGGAGATTGTGCTGCCGCTGACGGGAAATGGCCTTAAGGCCCTGTACTGATTGGTTATGCCAGATGAGATAGTATAGTAGTGGTAAGCACCGTGTTGAGCATATTTACCGTAAGATACAGTAACTTTTTTGATAAAAGTAGGGTTGGTCTATAATGGTCGCCAATCATCTTCATGAAGAAAGCGCCTACCCACTTATCCTGATCGTCGATGATGATCCTGCGCTGTGTTCGGCGCTTCAGGAAATTTTTGAATTTTCCGGCTATACCGTCCTCACAGTTTCCAACGCGCAGGACGCCCTCCATATCCTGCGCACCTCTCAGCCCAGACCCAGCCTCATTATCTCTGATGTCCTGATGAGCGAGATGGATGGCTATCAGTTCTATCATGCCGTGCGCGCTGAGGAAAAATGGCGGGATATTCCGTTCATCTTTCTTTCGGCCAAAAGCAAGCTGCGCCACGATGTCGAGCAGCGCGGCCTGAAAGTACATGGCTATGTGACCAAGCCCTTCCGGGTCGAGGACCTGCTCTCGACCGTATCGGAGCTTATCCAGCACTGACGAGGCTTTGCAAACCCCGCCCCAGCCGCTACAATGCCTTGCTGCTCATCGAGGGGGCAGGGTGAATGCGCAAATTTTTAATGGTGACTGGCCTGTATCTGGCCGCTGCGGTACTCATCACCTGGCCGCTGGGCATATCCCTGGGGACACAGTTTATCGGACATCCTTTTGGCGATGTCTACGAATATACGCGGCACAGCTGGTGGATCCGGCACGCCTTGCAAACCGGACAGCCGCTGTTTGATCAGCCGCTGCTGGCGTATCCGGACGGCCTGAGCGCGCTGTGGCTGTGGGCCAATCCGCTGCAATCTTTCCCGGCGTGGCTGCTGGCGTTTGTGCTGCCCCTGCCAGCGGCGTATAACCTCTCCGTACTGCTGTGGCTGGCGCTGAATGGTTGGGCGATGTTCGTGCTGGCCAATGACCTGACCGGGGGCAGAAGCGGCGCGGCCTGGCTGGCCGGGCTGATCTTCATGTTATTTCCCACATTTCAGGGGCAGTTGGCAATCGGACACAGCGGCCTGCTGGTGCTGTGGCCGGTGCCGCTGTACATCTATGCCATGCGGCGCCTGCAAATGCCACAATCTGCAACCCGTGCGCGCTGGCGCTGGCTGGCGCTGGCGGCGCTGCTGTTTGTCGTCAGCCTGTGGGGTAATCTGCTGCTGCTGATCTATCTGGTGGGGCCGGTGACGGCGCTGCTGCTGCTGAAGTCGCTGGCGGCGCGGGACTGGCAGGGCCTGCGCTGGCAGGTGCTGGCGGTGGTGCTGGGTGGGCTGGCCGCGCTGGTGTTTATCGCGCCGTTTCTGGCGGAGGAACTGGCCAAACCGCCGCGCCTGAGTGAAGGCGGCGATGTGGCCTACAGCGCCGACCTGCTGACACTGGTGACTCCCTCGTTTTATCATCCGCTGTTCGGTCAACTGCCCTACACGGCGCAGGTCCTGGGCATCGACCCGTTCGAGCGCATGGGGTATATCGGCATAGTGGCTGGCGTGCTGGCGATGATCGGCATCTGGCGCAGGCGCGCTGCCCGCTGGTGGCTGGCGCTGGGGGCGCTGGCATGGCTGCTTTCGCTGGGGCCGCTGCTGAAGGTGCTGGATACCGTCGTCAGCATCGATCTGGGCGAGCAGGTCAGTTATATCACCCTGCCCTGGTTGCTGTTTCAGGATATCCCCCTCATCAACACGGTGCGCACCCCGGCGCGGTTTAACTTTACGGTGGCGCTGGCGCTGGCTGTGCTGGCGGCCTATGGGGCGGCCTGGCTGTGGGATCGTCTGCCGCGTGGGCGTGGCCTGGTCTTTGTGGCGCTGGCGGCGTGGGTCGTGTTTGAGTACCAGTCGTTCTGGCCGTTCCCGACCATTCCGGGTACGGTGCCGGGGCCGGTGCAGGCGATGGCGGCGCGTGATGACATACGGGCGGTCTATAATCTGCCCTGGTCGCACCTGCTGGCGCAGAAGGACGGCATGTTCCTGCAAACCGGCCACCATCAGCCGCTGCTGGCCGGGCATGTGACGCGGCGTACGCCGGTAGACCCCGCCAAACTGACGATCCTGCAGGAAACGCTCGATCCGGCGCTGCTGGATGACGCGGGCGTGGATGTGATGATCGTACACAAGACCTGGGCCGAAGATGCAGCGTTCGCGATGCCGGGTGAGGTGCTGTACGAGGATGGACGGATCGCCGTGTATGAAGTGCCGCCGCCGGAGGCCGCGCCGCAGTTTACGACTCTGCTGCCAGACCGAACCACGATCAGGACGCGGGCCGATGCCTATCTGTTCGCGCCGGAGCCGGGCTGGACGGTGCTGCACGGGCGATTGCAGGCCGGTGGGCGCGATGTCGCCCTGCTGCTGGATGGCCAGCGCGTGCATGGCTGGCAGGGGATGGACGACATCACGCTGGAGGTGCCGGTGCCGGCGATGGGCTATCATACCATCACGCTGGCGCTGGAGCCGCCCTGCCCACAGCATTTCGCGGATGCGCTGCGCTGCCGGGCGGTGCAGATTGACGCCCTGGCGTTTGCGGACTTTGTGCCCGGCACCGGGGCGGGCGTGCCGGTGTCGTTTGCGCGTGGGGTGGCACTGGCGGCGTTCAGTGTGGATGCTGACGCGCAGGCAGTGCGCCTGATGTGGCGCTTTGATGAACCTGTGACCGAAAATGATGTGCGCTTCGTGCATGTGGTGGATGCCCAGGGGCAGCTTGTGGCGCAGGATGACCGGACGCTGGGGGCGCGTTCCGCCGGGGAGGGCTGGGCGGAGCAGGTGACATTTGCTGACCTGCCCCCCGGCACTTACGATGTGTACGCTGGCTGGTACACTTACCCGGATTTTGCCCGGTTCGCGGTGCTGGCGGATGTACCGGGCGCGGCGGATGGCTGGGTGCATCTGGGCGCGCTGGTGATCGAAGATCAGGAGTAGCAGGTTTGGCACAGCACGCAGACATGATATCCACCCCCCGGCGGCTGGCCTCTGGTGGCATAGGGGCGCATCTGCTGGTGTATGCCTTTTATCTGGCCGTCGCGGTGCTGATTACCTGGCCGCTGGCGGCGCGCCTGGGGACTCATCTGGTGGGCTGGTCCTATGGCGACAGCCACGAGATGGCCCGCCATATCTGGTGGTATAGCCACGCCCTGCGCACCGGCCAGCCCGTGTTCTGGCAGCCTGCGCTGGGCTACCCGGATGGGATGGAGGGGGTGCTGCTGTGGGCGCATCCGCAGCAGTTTTTCCCGGCGTGGCTGCTGGCGTTTGTGCTGCCGCTGCCAGCGGCGGCCAACCTGTCGATTCTGCTGTACATGGCGCTGAATGGCTGGGGTATGTTCGGGTTGGCGCGTTACCTGCTGGATGGTCAGCGCGTCCCGGCGCTGCTGGCCGGGCTGGTGTACATGGCCGCGCCGACTTTCCAGGGACATCTGGGCGGCGGGCACGCCGGGCTGATGGTGGCCTGGGCGGTGCCGCTGTATGTGTATGCGCTGCTGCGCATGGAGGCCAGCCCCATGCCCCCGGCGGCGCGCTGGCGCTGGCTGCTGCTGGCGGTGCTGTTTTTTGCGCTCAGCCCCGGCGGCCACATCCTCCAGTTGATCTACATACTGCTGCCGGTCAGCGCGGTGTTGGCTGTGCGACTGCTGTGGCGGCGCGACTGGCCCGGGTTGGGGCGTCTGGTGCTGGTGAACCTGCTGGGCGGGGCGCTGCTGCTGGTCTTCGTGCTGCCGATTGCCCGCGCCACCTTCGATACTCCCGCCTATACCGATGAGGGCGGTTTTGTGCGTTACAGTGCGGACCTGCTGAGCGTCGTGTCGCCCTCGTTTTTTAACCCGCTGTACAGCAGTCTGGAATATCCCCGGCAGGTGCTGGGCACCAATCTGGAAGAAGGGACGAGCTACATCGGCCTTATCGCGGGAGCGCTGGCAGTGATAGGGGCGCTGTGTTCTGGCGCGGCGCGCTGGTGGCTGCTGCTGGGGCTGCTGGCCTGGGGGTTATCGCTTGGCCCGCTGCTGAAAATACTGGATGCGCCGGTGCAGGTGCAGCCGGATGGCTATGCCAGCTTTGTAACGCTGCCCTGGGCCGCCCTGCAGAATCTGCCGCTGTTTAATCTGGCCCGCACGCCGGGGCGCTTCAATTTTGCGCTGGCGCTGGCGGTGGCGGCGCTGGCAGGGTATGGCGCGGGCTGGCTGTGGCGGCATCTGCCGGGCCTTCGCCTGCGCCCGCTGGTCATGGCCGCGCTGATGGCGGCGGTGCTGGTGGATTATCAGGTGTACTGGCCCCTGCCGACTCATTCCGCTGCCATCCCGGATGCAGTGTATGCGCTGGCCCGGCGCGACGATATCCGCGCCATCCTCAATCTGCCCTGGGGCAATCCTGTCGCGGCCAAAGACGCGCTGTATTTGCAAACGGCGCACCAGAAGCCGCTGGTCGCCGGGCACGTCACGCGCAGCACGCCCGTCAGCCCGGCCAAACTGACCCTGTTGGAACACACGCTCGACCCGGCGCTGCTGGATGCCGCTGGCGCCGATATCGTCATACTGCACAAGGGCTATGTGGCTGATACACAGGTCGAATTTGCGCGCCAGCAGTTGGACGCTGCGCTGTACGAGGATGATGATCTGGTCATTTTCGAGGCGCCGGAACCAGACGCCGCACCCGCGCTGACCACGCTGGCCGCCGCGCCGGGGGCCACAGCGCGCCAGGCAGATTCGTACCTGTACGCGCCGCAGACGGGTTGGGTGGAGGCGGTAGGCAGTGTGACCGCCGATAGTCGCGAATTACTGGTGTATCTGGATCAGCAGTTGATTCACCGCTGGCAGGTGGATGGCTCCGTGATTTTTACGATGCCTGTGCCGGTGGCGGCGGAGTCGTTTCACGTGCTGCGGCTGGCCCTGCACCCGCCCTGCCCAACCGATCACCCACAGACGCTGGAATGCCGGGCGGCAGTGCTGGATGATCTGCGGCTGGATGCATTTACTCCGGCGGACCCCGCGCCTGTGATATTTGATGAGGGGGTGCGCCTGCTGCGCCACAGCGTGCCAGCGCAGGCCCGGCCCGGTGACCTGCTGCCGGTGCGCCTTTGGTGGGCATTTGATGCGCCGCGCAGCGATACCGACATCCGCTTTGTGCACCTGCTGGATGAAGCCGGGCAGTTGGTGGCCCAGGAAGATCAGACGCTGGGGACGCATCAGGCCGGGGCGCAGTGGGCCGAACAGGTGGCACTGCGCCTGCCGGATGACCTGCCGCCCGGAGAGTATCGCGTCTATACCGGCTGGTATACTTACCCGGCGTTGAATCGCTTTGCCGTGCCTGCGGAGGTGGAAGGCGCGGCAGACAGCATGGCGCTGGTGGGCCGGGTGGTGGTCGATTCCTGAGGTTAGCGGCTGCTGGAGTTCCTGTCGGTAGATGTGCCGCGTAATTATCGGATTCATGAGACTCTCGAAAAAGCTCATCTGGTATGTGGCTGTTTCTCCTGTATAACGCAGACCCTTTCCCGCGTCAACAGCAGCGCCCGCACAGCATGCTGTCCAGTTAAACTTGTGACGCTGGCAGGGATATGTCATACTTGGGCATAATCATCCGAATGCCACCTTGTTCAGGAGAGCTAAAGATGTCACGTTCGACCCGGACTCTGATCGCTGTCGCGCTTTATGTACTGGCCGGATTTATCGCGATCAATCACCTTATTCTGGGGGCGGATCTGGGGGACTGGCTGCTGCCTCTGGTCTTATTTGTGCTGGGGCTGGTGTTTTCGCTTTACCCGGACCGCACCGCAGCGCCGGTAGCGCAGGACGTGGCGGAGCCGCCTGTACTGGCGACCCCGGAAGCGGCCCCCGTGCCCACACTGGCTGCTGCGCCCCCGCCAGCCCCGGAACCTGCGCCGCTGCCCCCCGAACCGGCTGAACCCATCCCCCCTGTCCCGGTAGAAATCCCCGATGCGGAGGAGATCACCAAGGCTTTTGGCGAGACAGAGCCTGTGCCACCGGCGGTGACAGAGCAGCATCCGGAATCGTTTGCGCCTGTGATCGATGCCGGTGCGGGTGGCCAGCCTGCCGGGCCAGACGACCTGACGAAGATTCACGGAATCGGCCGGAAGATGCAGGAGGCGCTGCGGGCCGGCGGGTTCGATACCTATGCCAAAGTCGCCCAGGCCAGCCCGGAAGACCTGCGCGGCGCGATTGAAGCGGCCGGAATGCGGCTGGCGCCCAACCTGGAGACATGGCCAGCCCAGGCGCGCGATCTGATGAACCAGAATCAGGCATAGGGCTGCAGGGGCGGCTGTGCATAGAGGGGAAACACAATCACGCGCCACAACGGCGCGCGATTGTTATACTTTCAGGTAATTAACCCAGGTCGCTTATCAGAGACCTTCCCCGCCGAAGCGGGCTATCAGCGTACGATGCTATTGGGTTGTCTTGAGATTGCAAACGCGCTCTCCTTTCCCCAGTTTATACGCCTGAATCCAGCATAAGGCTTTTTAAGGACGCTGTCAACCGGTGTAGTCCTTGCGCAGCAGGCCGTAAAAATCAACATCATCATAAGCATCATTTTTGCGCGCGCCCTGGCGCTGCGTGCCTTCATGCACCAGCCCGGCCTTTTGCAGCACATGCGCAGAGGCTTCGTTGCTGTGCAGTACAAATGCATATATTCTGTTGAGTCCCAGCGCCTCAAAGCCGAAGCGGACGACGCGTTTGGCGGCTTCGGTAGCATACCCCTGCCACCAGTATGACCGCCCGATCCAGTACGCGATTTCGCCGCGCTGATGTTCCTGCTGCACTTCAAGATCGCAGTAGCCCACCAGGTCATCATTCGACTTGCGCACCACGGCAAAGATATAGCCGGTGCCCAGTTCGAAGGCCTTGTGGCTGTAGTCGATCATGGCGCGGGCATTGGCCAGGGTGTAGGGCAGAGTCTTGTCCATCAGGTTGCCGGTCACTTCCGGGTCGTCGAGCAGACTCTGAACCGTTGGCGCATCGCTGAATTCGAAGCGCCGCAGCCGCAGCCGTTCGGTTTCGAGTATCGGGAAAGTTTCCATAGTCTACTTCCTTTGTGTCTCAAATTCCGAGCGGAGAATGCTGTACCATGCCAGATCAACAAATCTGCCCCACTTGAGCAGATGCTGACGCATGATTCCCTCAAATGTCATGCCGGCTTTTTGCATCACACGGCCAGACGCCGGGTTATGCAAAAAGTGATTGGCCTCTATGCGCTGCAACTGCATGTCCTCAAAGCCAGACCGGATCAGCCGCCGCACCGCTTCGGTCATGTAGCCCTGGCCCCAGTAAGGCACACCGACCCAGTATCCGATTTCAGCGCGGAAGCCATGCCGGGGGTGGATGCCCACGCATCCCACCAGTTCATCATCAGCCCGGCGCAGGATGACATAGGTGCGATCCTGCCCGCCCTGCGCCCGCTGCTGCAGCATGCCCTGAATCCAGATGGCGGCGCCATCTTCCGGGTAAGGGTAGGGGATATTCAGGGTGTTTTCCGCAATCTGTCGATCACTGACCAGCTTCTGAACCAGCGGGGCATCCGCCAGTTCAATCAGCCGCAGCCGCAGCCGTTCAGTCTCAAGAAGATGATCGGTCATGGCGCGCTGCATTCATTGGTCGATGGCCCGGTATCGCTGCTGGGCCGGGCTTCGAGCTGAACCGGCACTTCAAATGTTTCGCCGTCGCGCACGATCAGCAGGTTGACGATGTCGCCGGGCCGGGTGTTGACCACCAGATAGGCCACCAGCTCATCCAGATTGCGGATAAACTGATCATCCACAGCGATGATAATATCGCCCCCGGCACAGATCGTCTGCCCGCGTACCTGTGCCTCGTGCTGGCCCGCCCGCAAACCGGCTTTATCGGCTGGTGAATCGATGGTCACACGGTCAATCAGCACCCCGGCATCCACCGGCAGGTTCAGCGGTTCCGCCAGCGCGGTGACGCCGAAGCCATCATCTTCGCGCAGGGTCGAAATGCCGATCCAGGCATAATCCACGCTGCCGCTTTCGATCAGGTCCGGGATGATGCGCTGGATGGTGCGCGCTGGAATCGCAAACCCCACCCCCTGGAACACCCCGGTTTCGGTGCGGATGGCGGTGTTGATGCCGATCACTTCGCCCTGGCTGTTGAGCAGCGGCCCGCCGGAATTGCCGGGGTTGATGTCTGTATCAACCTGAATAATGGAGGGATTGCTGAAACCGGGCGGCAGGTCAGCATTCAGCAGTTGGGCAGAGGGTAACTGCCTGCCCAGGCCGCTGACAATGCCGACAGTCATCGAACTGGAGAGGCCAAACGGGTTGCCGATGGCGATGGCCCGTTCGCCGACCCGCACCGCATCTGAATCACCCAGTGTGACGGGGTGCAGGCGTTCCTCATCGACCTGTACCTGAAGCACCGCCAGATCGCTGAACGGGTCTTCTCCTACCACTTCGGCATTGACGATGTACCCATCGTTAAAGGTGACCTCGATGCTGCTGGCCCCACTGATGACGTGGGCATTGGTGACGATGTGGCCCTGTGTATCCCACACAAACCCGGAGCCGCGCCCAAAGTCAATGATGATGTCGGTACCGGCGTGCGCGGCCTGAATTTCGATGTTGACCACTGAAGGCGCCAGTCGTTCGTACACGTTGGTCAGCAGCAGATATTCGGCATCTGCGCTGTCCACCACTTCCTGAGGGACCGCCGTCGGGATTTGCTGCTGGACCAGCTGCAGTGAATCTACCGGTGTGCTGGCGACAGCCTGGGGTGGGGGGGAGGCGGCAGCCTGACAGGCTGCCAGCAGCAGACCGGCGAAAATGAATAACAGTTGTTTTGGCATGATGTTCCTTAAACAACAGACAACAGAGCGCCCATACCCCTGGTGCGCTCTATTTTAACACGTTGTCAGAGAGGTTGTGGTCAGCGCAGGCTGTCGCGCAGTTGTTCGACCAGTTGGCGCTGTTCATCTGTCAGATGCTCCGGCACAGTCACCAGCACACGCGCATACAGGTTGCCAAATTCGCCTTTCTGCTTCAGGCGTGGCATCCCTTTGCCAGACAACCGGAATTTGCGGCCAGACTGTGTGCCGGGTGGAATACTGAGCTTGACCTTGCCGGCCATCGTTGGCACTTCGGCCTCGCCGCCCAGCATGGCACTGAACATGTCCACCCTGATTTCGGTAGACAAGTCATCGCCATCGCGTTCAAACGTGGGGTCCGGTGCGACCTCGATCACCAGATACAGATCGCCCGCCGGGCCGCCCATGACGCCGGGTTCGCCTTCGCCAGAAACCCGTACTTTGGTGCCGGTTCTGGCCCCGGCAGGGATATTAACGTTAATGGTGCGGTTGCCTTTGGTCACGCGGCGGGTGGCCCCATGATAGGCTTCATACAGGCTGATCGTCACCGGCTGCTCCAGGTCGCGGCCCTGTGCGGCCCGCCCGGGCTGTTCTCTCACGGTGCTGCCCCAGCCAGCGGACCGGCCAGAAGTGCGGCCAAAACCGCCCAGCCCACCAAAAAGATTTTCCAGCACATCGCTGAACGATTCGCTGCCAAAATCCACATTGGTGTAATACTGCCCGCCATTGCCGCCAAACCCGGCCCCGGGGAATGCGCTGCCAAAGCGGTCGTACTGCGCCCGCTTTTCCTTATCGCTCAGCACCTCGTAAGCTTCGTTGATTTCCTTGAACTTCGCCTCAGCTTCGGGGTTGTCGGGGTTCGCATCCGGATGATACTTCTTCGCCAGTTTGCGAAACGCCTGTTTAATTTCTTTTTCGCTGGCGCTTTCGTTTACGCCGAGAATATCGTAGTAATTCTTCGCCATATCAACACAAAGATACCTGCAATTTCAATTGACATAGAACATATGTGGACATTTTTTATTGTACGCGCGCGGCTTAAGGAAGTCAACGAGTCGGTAAGGATTCTAAGACAACGCTTACGGGTTGGCCGGGATTATCCACAATTGGTTTCGCCTGTAAAACCTGCCGGACTCCATACAGGCGGCGTATTGCCGGGCAGGGTGTCGTCCAGCAGGGTCCAGGCCTCGTTGGTTGTATCTACCAGCGCCATGTTATAGGCGCTGCGCAGCGCCAGCCAGCGGCCATCCGGGCTGAAACGCGGATAATCCGCAAAGCCCAGGTCACGGTTGACCAGATAAGGCACCGCGTCCGTATCCGCCAGGCCGATTAACGGGACGCGCCACAGCCAGTTTTCCGCCGTGTTCTGGAAGTCGCGCACAGCGGCCACCATAGCGCTGCTGTCCGGCAGCCAGGTGAGATCCAGCACCAGGCTCCATTCATAGCTGAGCTGGGTGGGGATACTTTCTGGCTGGTTGGCGATCATCCAGAACTGGTCGTTGGATGGGCTGGGGGAATAGACAAAGCCGATCAGTTCGCCATCCGGCGACCAGCGCGGCCCGCGCACGCTGCCCGTCGGAAAGGCGGTCAGGCGATATTTTGTTTCGCCATCCGCGCTGACCACCCACAGATCCGCCTCGCGCAGCAGCGGGATTTCCGGCGCGGCCTGCCCTGGCGGGGGCACCGCCGTCGGCTCTGCGGTAGAAGCGATATCCACCCCGGGCACGCGCTCATCGTAGGCGATATAGGCCAGCCAGCCGCCATCCGGCGACCAGCGCGGTTCGTGTTCGTCGCCGCTGGCGCTGTAAAACTGCGGCGTGCCCCCGCCGGCATTCACCCACGCAATATGATACTGGCGTTCGATCTGGGCGCCGGGCAGGGGCTGTTCGTCATGAATGAGCGTAAAGGCGATGCGGGTGCCATCCGGCGACCAGTGCGCATCCCACACGCCCCAGCGCTGCGGCGGCAGGTCCGGGTACTGCACCAGTTCGCGCAGGTCGGTCCCATCCAGGCGGGCGCTGTACAGGCGGGCCAGGGCGCGGCCTTCGCTGAGCGTCAGCAGCACGCGGCAGCCATCCGGCGAGAACCCCCACACGCGATGCCAGTACGGGCCAAAGCTGAGATCGCGGCGCGACATGGTGCTGACATCGTACAGCAGGATACGATCCTGCGCGGCCGTATCCACCGCCAGCAGCGGCCCTGTCAGCGGTTCCTGCGCGGCGGCAGGCATCCCGCACAGCAGGGCGATCAGCAAAGCCAGGGCGAAGGGGGAAGGTCTGAGCACGCCGTTACTCCTGTAGTCTGCGCTTTTC
>CAZQIY010000018.1:43829-65504 GCA_964593565.1 uncultured Anaerolineaceae bacterium | reverse complement strand
CAGGGCGAAGGGGGAAGGTCTGAGCACGCCGTTACTCCTGTAGTCTGCGCTTTTCCGCCAGCCGCCGTGTTAAGGCTGCTGGCGACTGTTCTACCTATCTTGCCCTCATCCCCCGACCCCCTCGGCATCCCTCAGGGAGAAGGGGAGAAAAGCGGTTCTTGAAGTCCCTCTCCCTGAGGGAGAGGGATTTAGAGTGAGGGCCTAAACGACAATGTTGACCTTCGGTTCCTGACCGCTGCGGCCCGGAATGAAAATCACCTTGCGCGGCTGGCCGCCGTTTAATAGGCGCTGCGCCCCGCTGCCGTTCAGCGCGGCTTCGATGGCGGCCTGCTCTGTCACATCCACCGGTACATCAATCCGGTCAATGACCTTCTTGCCAGCCTGCACCACCAGCGTGGTGGTATCCTCTCTGGCCTTGTCGGCATCGAACTGCGGCCAGGGCTGGTTGTGGATGCTGTATTCGCAGCCCAGCACGTTCACCCACAGTTCTTCGGTCATGTGCGGCGTAAACGGCGCCATCAGCACCAGCATGGTCTGCACGGCCTCGTTCCAGGCATCCCGGCCGATTTTGCCATCGCGGGCTGCCGGGCGCAGTTCATTCTTCAGCGCCATCAGCGCGGCGATGGCGGTGTTAAAGCTGAACTTGTCCAGGCTCTCGCTCACGCGGGCGATGGTCTGGTGAACCCTGCGCTCGATATGGCGTTCCACCTCCGGGTCGCCCGTATCGGCCTGCGGCCCGGCGGTGATCATTTCCCACACTTCATTCAGCCAGCGCTGCGGGCCTTTGATGCCGTCCGGGTCCCAGGGGCCGCCCTTTTCCCAGTCGAAGGCGAACATCAGGTAGGCGCGTACGGTGTCCGTGCCATATTCCTGCACCAGTTCATCCGGGTTGACGACGTTGCCCTTGCTCTTGGACATCCGCTGAATTTCCAGGTGATGTTTTAGCTGGTTGACTGTATTGGGGCCAGCAATCCCCGGAATGATGATTTCGGCATCCGGCACCACCTCGACAATATGCATCACCCCGGCCATTTCCACATGCAGGATATTTTCGGTGCGCCGCATAATTTCCCCGACCACGCCTTCAAAACCAGCGGGGGTATCAGAAGGCCGGTCAATGACCTCGACACGATCTGCAAACAGCTTATCACCCTGCCAGCGCCCGGATGCCAGCACAATATCGCCCTTGCGTTCTGCGCCCAGCACCTGCCCCTGATTGCGCAGCTGCAGCATTGGCTCGCCCCATGTCAGCGATTCCGGGTCGCGCCCGTGCTGGCGCATGATGTCGATGGTCTGGTCGAAGATGCCCAGGTCGCGCATGGACTTGGCGAACCAGCGGGCATACAGCAGATGCATGGTGGCATGCTCCGCCCCGCCGGTGTAGGTATCCACCGGCAGCCAGTACGCCGCTTCTTCCGGGTCGAACGGCCCCTGGTGATAGCGCGGACTCAGGTAGCGATACCAGTACCACGACGAACACATAAACGTATCCATCGTATCGGTTTCGCGCCGGGCCGGGCGGCCTTCGGAATCTGTGGTGTTCAGGAATGGCTCGTAATAGGTCAGCGGGCTGCGTCCGGTTGGCGAGAACTCCACCTCCTCCGGCAGGCGCACGGGCAGTTGATCGTCCGCTACAGCCTCCATGCTGCCATCCTCCCGATAGATGATCGGGATCGGACTGCCCCAGTAACGCTGGCGGCTGATGAGCCAGTCGCGCAGGCGGTAATTTATGGCTTCCTGGCCGATTCCTTCCTGTTCCAGCCAGTCAATCACGGCGTTGATGGCCGGGTTTTTGCGGCCCTTGGCCTCGTTGGAGAACATGCCATCGAAGCGATCGCTGTTGACCATACTGCCGGGGCCGGTATAGGCTTCTGGCATCGTATCGCCGTCCATCTGCTCACCTTCTGGCTGGATGACGACCCGCACCGGCAGGTTGAACTGGCGCGCAAATTCAAAGTCGCGCTGGTCGTGGGCGGGCACAGCCATGATCGCGCCGCTGCCATAGGTGATCAGCACGTAATCCGCCACCCAGATGGGGATGCGCTCCTTGTTCACCGGGTTGATGGCATAGCCGCCGGTAAACACGCCGGTTTTTTCGCGGTCTTCGGCGGTGCGTTCAATTTCTGTGGCGCGGGCGGCCTGGTTTACATAGGCTTCCACTTCGGCGCGCTGCGCGTCGGTAGTGATCTGACTGACCAGCTTGTGCTCTGGCGCCAGCACCATAAAGGTCGCGCCCCACAGCGTATCTGGCCGGGTGGTATAAATGCGGATCGGGTCGCCCTGTTCGGTATGGAAGGTGACATGCGCGCCTTCGCTGCGGCCAATCCAGTTGGTCTGCATGATCCGGATCGGCTCCGGCCAGTCGATATGGCTGAAATCCAGCATTTCGTCGGCATAGGCGGTGTAGCGGAAGAACCACTGCGTCATCATCTTCTGGATGACGGGCTGGCCGGTGCGCTCGTCCTTGCCGTCGATCACCTGCTCGTTGGCCAGCACGGTTTGCAGCGTTGGCGACCAGTTCACCAGCGCCTCGCCCCGATAGGCCAGGTTATTCTGGTAGAACTGCTTGAAGAACCACTCAGTCCATTTATAGTATTCCGGGTCACAGCTTACGGCTTCGCGTTCCCAGTCGAACATCGCGCCCATACTGCGCAGCTGGCCCCGCATACGTTCGATATTGGCGTAGGTCCATTTAGCAGGGTGAATGCCGCGCTGCACCGCCGCATTTTCCGCCGGCAGCCCAAAGGCGTCGAAGCCCATCGGGAACAGGACGTTATAGCCCTGCATCCGCATCCAGCGCGCCCGCGCATCCGACGGTGTCATGGCGAACCAGTGGCCGATGTGCAGGTCGCCGCTGGGATAGGGCAGCATTGTCAGCGCATAATGCTTGGGCCGGTTCCAGTCTACTTTTGCTTTGTACAGTTTGTCATTTTCCCACTTTTCCTGCCAGCGGGATTCAATGACTTTGGGGTCATATTTTTCGGTCATGAGTCGCACTTTCTCCACACTCGCGGCCCCGGTCGTTTCGACCCGGCCAGGAGGTTATCATTAGCACCCGGTTCAAACGGGAGGATTGTATCAGAATTTGGTCGGTATGGGGAATAAAGCAGCATACGCGCTGTGGAGGAGCGCGCAGATCGGCGGTTACATAAGAGAAGAGCGGGTCACCTCGACCCCGGTAATGCTGGAGATGGTAATCATGACAGTTACTCCTGATTGGTGATTGTATTCTAGCACAACGCCGTCAGCCAGATCAACACCCCAAAAAAGTAGGGTATGAGGGGGGCGGCGTGGCTGGGGTAAAATGCAGTCTTTGCGCCTGTACTTACACATACCGAGGCAACAATGGACCTGTTAATCGCAACCAGCAACCCGGGCAAGATTCGTGAATATCAGATTCTGCTGGGCGACCTGCCGCTGAACCTGCTGGGCCTGAATGATGTCGGGCTGGCGGATATGGACGTTGAGGAAAGCGCCGATACGCTGGAAGAAAACGCCAGCATCAAGGCGCGTGCTTATGCTCAGGCCAGCGGCCTGCCCGCCCTGGCTGATGATACCGGCCTGTTTGTCGATGCGCTGGGCGGCGCGCCGGGGGTGTATCCGGCCCGCTATGGCGGCCCCGACCTGACGATGGCGCAGCGCCGCCAGAAACTGCTGAACGAACTGGGCGACACACCAGAATCAGAACGCACTGCCCGCTTTGCCTGCGTGATCGCGCTGGCGCACAACGGCGAATTAACCCTGGTGCGCGGCACCTGCGAGGGACGCATCGCCTTTACTGAAACCGAAGGCGCCAGCGGCTTTGGTTACGATTCGCTGTTTATCCCCAGTGGTTATGAGATTTCCTGGAGCCAGGTGTCGATGGATGAGAAAAACCGCATCAGCCACCGGGGGCGCGCCGTCGACCAGATCATCCCGGTGTTAGAGAAGCTGATTAATCCTCGCCCTTGAGGATGAGTTCGCGCAGGGCCAGCAGTTCGTAGCGGAAGTTATCATCTTCTTCCAGCAGTTCAGCCACCTTGTTATAGCCGTGCAGCACGGTGGTATGGCTGCGCCCGCCCATCGCGTCGCCAATCTGTGGCAGCGAGGCTTCCGTCACTTCACGGGCCAGGTACATGGCGATCTGCCGGGCGTGGTTGATGCGCCCGGTGCGTCGCTTGCTGGTCAGGTCCTTCAGCGTCAGGTTATGGTGCTGGGCCGTGGTTTTAAGCACATGCTCCAGCGTGATCTGCGCTTTTTTGTGCATGCGTGGGCGTTCGTACTGCTCGACAATGCGTTCTGTCGTGGCCAGGGTGATCGGCTGCTGGTTGAGCTGGGTCTTGGCAATGACCTGGGTAAACAGCCCTTCCAGTTCGCGAATGCTGTTATGGGCACGTTCCGCGATGGTCTCGGTGACAGAACGGGGCAGATGCACGCCGCGCTCCTGTGCCCAGCCTTCGACAATCGCCACCCGTGTTTCAAACTCTGGCAGTTGAATATCCATCACCAGGCCGCCTTCAAAGCGTGAGCGCAGCCGGTCTTCGAGCTGGTCCAACTGGCGCGGGTGCCGGTCAGAGGCGATGACAATCTGCTTATTAAAGGTATAGAGCGCGTTAAACGTATGGAAGAATTCTTCCTGCGTGCTTTCCTTGCCAGCGATAAACTGGACATCATCCACCAGCAGCACATCGACAGAGCGATATTTTTCGCGAAACATGGCAGTGGTGCGGTTGCGGATCGCCCCGACCAGATCGTTGATAAACGCTTCAGAGGGGATATAGATCACCCGCAGGCCGCGTGCCTGGCAGGCCTGGCCAATGGCGTGCAGCAGGTGAGTCTTGCCCAGGCCAACCCCGCCATACACCAGAAATGGATTGTAGACCGTGGCCGGATGCTCTGCGACGGCCTGGGCCGCCGAATACAGCAGGTTATTGACGTTGCCCACAATAAAGCGGTCGAAGGTATAACGTGGGTTCAACTGGCTTTCGGGCAGGTCGGGCTGGGTAGACGGCGCGATCTGCTCGTACAGTGGGATTGACGGGGCGGCAGGCGGAAGCTGATGTGCCATGTACTGGAACAGCGGCATTTCGTCTGCAACAGGCGTTTCGCGCGGTTCTTCGCAGCGATGTACCTCAAAACGCAGTTCAGCCGGTTTGCCATAGACATCGCGCAGCACCCGCCGCACCGTGCGGTACAGGCGATGCTGCAGGTTATCGCGCGCGAAGCTGTTGCGAACGCCGATCACAAACGTTGCTTCCTGATCCGGCGAAACTGCGGGCTGCAGCGACAGGAACACCGTATCCCGCAGCCAGGTATCAAAATTGGCGCGGTCCAGTTGAATTTCAAGCTGGTTGAGTGTAGCGTTCCAGGTGTCCTGTGGATTCACGATTCCGGCTCTCAGAAATACTAAGTCAGCTTACCGGCGACTTTCACCAGGCAAGAGGGCAGTACTGGGCAGGTTATGCCCGCTAATACTCCACTTTTTCATCTATTGTTGGTCGGTTTTCAGTTCATGGGTGGCGTAACAAAGGCCGCCCATCAAAAAACATCAGAGGTTGATGTTTTTCTGTGCGTGCTGGCTATCACGCACTATGTACAGTATAGCCGAACCGGTCTGAAAGCTCAACTGATTGGCGCCTTAAAAATGTGATTTTGGCGACATTTTAAGGTTGGGAAAAACTGCATCATCATCACGCATTTTGGGATAACCCTGCCCCCGGAGTCACCCCAGGTGTAACATCTACATCTAGGGGGTAAAGGCAGTCCAAAGCCCTATATGTAGTAGTCGGAGGGCTTTTATGACATAGTTTGCAGGTTTTTCTGTACTGGTGTCTAAGTTTTAACATTGGGATAATTTATACCATGCCGGGAAATTTGGGCCTGAAACTGGCTTAAAATCAGGCAGTATCCGTACATAAGTTCTAAATATAACTGAATTGTAGACTCAGATTATGATTTCGTGTAGAATATAAATGGGTCATCAACAATATATTAAGCTTTGTTACTAATTGTTTTGGGAGTTTAGGTGGAAAACTATGACAGATCACTACAGTGCAAGTTCATACTCCTTTTCATCCGACGCAGATGAATTAACGGATGTGCCTATTATGGAACAAGATGCAGCGCGGGTTGATGTCATTAAAGTTTCTGCCAAGTCACGTTCTACAGCCGTTGCGGGGGCGATTGCTGCTGTGATTCGTGAACACCGCTATGCTGAGGTGCAGGCGATTGGGGCCGGTGCAGTCAATCAGGCTGTCAAGGCGCTGGCAATTGCCCGGGGTTATCTCAGCCGCGATGAAATCGATATCACCTTCACTCCTTTCTTTACGGAAGTGGACATTGACGGGCAGGAGAGGACTGCGGTTCGCTTCCGGGTTGAACCGCGCCAGTGACGCGAGTTGATCTTCATATTCACACCACGGCCTCGGATGGACAGCTTACCTCGGAACACGTGATTCAGTTAGCGGCACAGTATCATCTCAATACAGTTGCCATTACCGATCACGATACGACTGCTGGAATTTTTCCAGCACAGGAAGCTGCACGCGGGGTTCTGGAAGTGATACCCGGAATCGAAATTGGCGCTCGTCACGATCTGGCCCAGGTAGATATCCTGGGCTACTTTATTGACATACAGCACAGCGGTCTGCAGCAGCGGCTGGCGATCTTTCGTCAGGACAGGCTGCGGCGGGGCCAGCGTACTGTAGAACGGCTGGCGCAGCTTGGCCTGCCGGTGGCATGGTCGCGAGTGGTGGCGCTGGCCGGTGGCGACAGCGTGGGGCGGCCACACATCGCGCGGGCTATGGTAGAAGCCGGCTATGTGCAGTCTGTTAAGGAAGCCTTTGATCGCTACCTGGACAGCAGCCAGCCGGCCTATATCCCCCGCCAGACCCTGACGCCGCAGGAAGCAGTTGATCTGATTCATGCGGCGGGTGGGGTGGCGGTGCTGGCGCATCCTGTTTTTGTAGCGGATTTACCCGCTGTGGTAGATCAACTGGTAGCTGCCGGGCTGGATGGCATCGAGGTGAGCTACCCGGAACACACGCCGGAATTTGAGGCGCAGGTACGCGAGATGGCGCTGCGGCATGATCTTGTCATGACTGGCGGCTCAGACTTTCATGGGCTGAACATGCCGGGCAAAGCCATGATTGGCGCGGCGCTGGCCCCGGCGGGGGCGGTGGAGGCCCTGCGCGAGCGTGCGGCGGGGTATCGCAGCCCTTCATCGGCATAAAAGCGCGCCGCCGCTGGCAAATAAAAAAACGACCTGTGCGGGCCGTTTTTTTGCTGCGTGCCTGGAGGGATTCGAACCCCCGACCTATGGTTCCGTAGACCATCGCTCTAATCCACTGAGCTACAGGCACAGAATGATGTTGGAATATGGTAGCACAGCCCCTCTGTAGTGGTCAAGATTCAATCTGGATAACCAGGGTCAGATTTCCGGCGGCCCCGGCAAAATCGCTGACCTGCACCCGGTACAGGCCATCCTCCGCCACCGCATAAGCTGAAATGTACGCATCCAGCACGTTGAGCGTGAGATTCTCTGTCTCATGATCGTCATTATAGGCCAGCAGGGACTGTTCCGGGCTGTACAGGCGGAGGACAGGATCAAGCTGGCCGTCCACATCAGCGGCGCTGAGCGTGACGGACTGCCCGGCTTTCAGGTCCAGCAGGCATTCAAACGGGTGGTGCGGCGGCAGGGTAACCACTTCAGGGGATGGCGGACAGGGCGCGACGAGCGCATCAGAGAGAAGCGCAACTTCCAGCCTGCCAGCCTGCGCGCCGTTAAAGCTGTGAATGCGGAACAGATAATCGCCGCTTTCCGGCAGCACCAGCCCGGTCAGAGCGGCATCCTGCGGCCCCAGCCCGGCAATCTGCGTTTGATGATCGTCGTTAAAGGCAATGCGCCGGCCCTCATACAGGACTTCCAGAGTCGGATCAACCGGCTCGTCTGCCAGGCTGCGGACTGTGAGAGTCAGCACTTCGTTTGCTGTGCCAGCATAGGGGATTTCCAGCGGCCCGGCACCCGCGCTCAGCGTCACCTCTGCGGGCATGCCGGGCGCGATGGCGGATTGCAGCAGCCACAGAAGCAGCATAAATACCATCATCGGCGCTCCATCTTATATACTCTGCAAATAAAAAGGCGGCGACTGTAACAGCCACCGCCCGAAAAATCTAACCTGAAACCTTATTCGCCAGCTTCCATTTCGGCAGCGCTGGGGATCATCATCGCATCTGCCGGGGCCGTGACTTCCACGGGCTGGTCGTACTGCAGATTGCTGATGTCCAGCGACAGCGCGATATTAATGGGGGTGGCCTGCACTTCGGCAGCGGATTCCGCACCGCCCATCGCGGCCATCATGGTCGGGTCCATAGTCATGCTGAAGTTGACCACCGCCTGACCGACGCGCCCGCTGCTGGCGTCGATGAATTCATCCAGGGTCAGCGACATGTTCTGGAACAACATTGCCAGCATCATGCCCATCCCGGCCATCGATTCATCACCGCTCATCTCGCCAGCGGCAGTCATCATCTCGTTAAATTCTTCAGAGGACACAAAACCGGACAGATCCACCGCGACCTGGAAATGCGCCAGCCCATTGCTGTCATCCAGCCGGGTGATGGTGATATATTCCGCGACTTCCGGGTCTGTCAGGGCCTCGACTGCCCCGCCCATCGCACTGGCAGCACCGGCATCGTCTCCGCCAGACATCAGATCGGACGGGTCCACCGGAACCGGCGACATGCTGGACAGGCCGGACAGCATTTCATCGGCCGGCTGGCCAATCCACCCGCTGCCATCGCCCATGTTCATATAAAGCACGTTATCGACCATCAGGAACTGGAAATCCAGATTTTCGCTCGTGCCTGCGTCTGTGACTGAACCGCTAATGGAGAAGGAGCCAACCGGCTGCCCGGCTGCATCCATCCCAAATGCCCCAGCGCCGCTGAGATCAGCCGCTACATCCCCATCCGGGGTGCCAGCCACGCTGAAGTTAAGCGTGTAATCGAAACTGACGGCATCCGCATCGAAGTTCTGCGATGAAAACAGGGTAAAATCGTCTTCACTAAGGCCGAATGATTCCTGTGCCAATGTAAGCGGTGCGGCAACCAGCAGTACAACCAGCAGCATGCAAATGGTTGTCAGGCGAGAGTTGTGAAGCATACCTTCTCCTTAAGCTTGTGTGCAGAATGAAATAGATTGGGTAAGGCTGTTTTTCAGTGTAGGGGTAAAGCCTGAACGTGTCAACACGGGCTTAATTAAGAACTGGAGGGTCTTTGCGCAACCTGCGCTTTGCTGCTATGCTTCTACAGATATTCAGGAAAGATGGTTGGTAAATAAACATTGAGGATGCCAAGATACAGCGTATTAATTCTCATTGCTCTGCTGGCCGCGTGTTCCGGCAATGCCACAGAAATAAGCTCTGTGCCAGCGACGGCCACACTCGCGCCTATCGTGACCATGACTCCACGATTCACAGCGACGCCGGTAGCCAGCCGCACGCCGCTGCCCACCTTTACCTTTACGCCTTCGGAGTCTCCGGTCCCACCGACTCCTTCCGACACGCCGACCCCCACCGAGATTCCGCCGATTATGGGGATTGTGGCCTCGATGAATACCGTCAATGTGCGCGAAGGGCCGGGCGTCGGTTTTTCGGCCTTTGATGCGGTGCGTCCCGGCACCAGTGTCGAGGTGCTGGGGCAGAATGCAGACGGCGACTGGCTGAATATTAAGCTGGAAGATGGCCGCGAGGGCTGGATTTCGACCACCCTGATTCGCTTGCAGGATACCCCGACGCCGGTGCCCACTTTCACCCCGTCGCCGGATTTAACCGCGCTGGCGCTGGGGACGCCGCTGCCTACCGCGATTCTGGGCGGTGGTACGGTGACTCCGACACCGCCGCGTTCCGCCGTGACGCCCACCCCGGTGACTCCAACTGCAGCCGGGGAATCTTCGGATGAAGGCGATGCAGGTGCGGCTACATCAACACCGTTCCTGCCGATTATCGATGTGGACGCGATCAACCAGACCGCCACCGCGCTGGTGGGTGGGGTGGTCGCGCCGACCAGTACGCCTGTCGGCCAGCCCGAGGCCGGAACCAGCCTGCCAGGGGGAACCCCTACCCTCAACATTCTCATGACAGCGACTCAGATCGCCGGGGTTGGG
Source organism: uncultured Anaerolineaceae bacterium (assembly GCA_964593565.1). Classification (GTDB taxonomy): domain Bacteria; phylum Chloroflexota; class Anaerolineae; order Aggregatilineales; family Phototrophicaceae. The sequence goes on along the minus strand of CAZQIY010000018.1, from coordinate 55,360 downwards.
GGCCAGGGCAGCGCTTCTGCACAGCAGGGCGTCGATGTGCTGGCTTACTGCAACGATACCAGCTTTGGCAGCCCCGCGCCGACGAATCTGGCGGCCGGGTCTACGATTGATATCTGGTGGAGCTGGTTTGCCAGAACCGAAGCACAGGTTCAGGATCATCTGGCCAATGCCACCTATCAGGTCGCTATTGATGGGGTGGCGCTGGCCAACTGGCGCGAGTATCGCACCACCATCCGCCAGGAAAGCGACGGCAATTACTACGTTTACTGGTATGTGCCGGCTGGCCCGCTGGCTTCTGGCCAGCACGAAATTACCTACCGGGTGAGCTGGAGCCAGCCTATCACCGATGGTTATTCGGACTTTGGGCCGGGGACCTCGAACCCCGTAGAAACCGGCAGCTGCACTTTTACAGTGCATTAAACATAAAAGGTACAGCGATGAGGATACCGGGCGATGGGTGTGCAGCGCAGCGCCCGGTTTCTGCTGATGTTATTCGCGTGTAAAAAACAGGATGCAGCCGGGCAGTGGCTGGATTTAAATACATTTCCACTGCTGAAAACGTTGTGGTATAGTCATACGTTGTGACAAGTTTGAAATGGGCGACGTATTATGTCCCACCTGTTTGAATCTTCGGACGGCAGCCGCCGCAATCTGCGCATCGGGCTGTTTGCCATCATTCTGGTAACGCTGCCGCTGTATTGTATTGGCTTTATCCTGTGGAGCGTCGCACCGCAGAATCCGGGCAGTTTAAGCGGCACGCAAACGGCGACCCTGCCCCCGTTAACACGTTCTGTCACCCCGACACCCACGCTGACCCTCACCGCGCTGCCGTTAATGTCGGCAACCTCGCTCAGTCCTTTGCAGCCCACGCCCGGGCAGTTTCTTCCGCCGGGTGGCGGCGTTAATCTGCCACCGACAGCGCTGCCACCGCCGATTCTGCCGCCCACGTCTACCCCGCCGCCGGTGATTATCCCAACCTCGACGCCTGCGCCTTCGCTGACGCCGATTCCACTGCCGACGAATACGCCGATTCCACAACCGACGGACACGCCCATCCCGCAGCCGACGGATACCCCGATTCCGCAGCCCACGAACACGGATCTGCCGGTTGAACTGCCGACTTCGACCACAATTCCCTTCTTCCCGACAGATACAGAAACGCCGGAATCGTTCAGCGCGGAGACTCTGGCAGAAGCCACAGAGGTAGTCGCGGCGGATACATAGATAAATTACTCATCACATGAAATGCTACCCAACAGGAGGCATCGTTGTTTGATCTGAAGCAGCATCTCAAAACACTGGTAGAAGCACATGCGCCTTCTGGCTACGAAGCGCCTGTCCGCGAGATTATCCGCGAGGCATGGCGCGATTTAGTGGATGAAACCGAGCAGGACGGGCTGGGCAGTCTGGTAGGCATCAAACGAGCGACGGACCCGCTGGACCCGCCGCGCCGCATCATGCTGGCGGCCCACATGGACGAAATCGGGATGATGGTGCGCGATGTGGTCGATGGCTTTATCTACGTCCACCGCATCAGCGGCGTGGATAATCGCGTCATGCTGGCGCAGACTGTGCTGGTGCATGGCCGGCGTCCGCTGCCCGGCATTGTCGCCACCATTCCGCCGCACCTGACCCGAGGCAGCCAGCGCAGCAAATATCCCTCCTTTGATGAACTGGTGATTGATGTGGGCCTGCCAGCGGAGGAAGTGGCGTCGCTGGTGCGCATCGGCGACCTGATTACGGTGGATGTGCCCATGATTGACCTGCAGGGGGGCCGGGTGGCGGCCAAGGCGATGGATGATCGCGCTTGTGTCGCGGCGGTGACGGCCTGCCTGCATCACCTGAAGGGGATGCGCCATCGCTGGGATGTGTACGCCACGGCGACAGCCCAGGAAGAAACCGGCCTGTATGGGGCGCGCACCGCAGCCTATCACATCCGGCCAGACGTGGCGATTGCGCTGGATGTGACCTTCGCGGCCCAGCCCGGCGTTGATGGCGACAGCGCCTCTGAAATAGGCGGCGGCCCGGGTATTGGCATCGGGCCAAACTTTCACCCCGGCCTCAACAAAAAAATTAAGGAAGTGGCCGAAAGGAACGAAATCAGGCTCCAGGATGATATTATCCCCGGTGGCAGCGGCACCGATGCCTGGGCGATCCAGGTGGCGCTGGAAGGGGTGCCGACGGCCCTGCTGGAAGTGCCGATCCGTAACATGCATTCGCCCGTAGAAACTCTGGACCTAAAGGACATTGAGCGAACAGGGCGGGTGATGGCATTGTTTATCGCCGGGCTGGATGCGGATTTTATGACGGCGATTGACTGGCAGGACCTGAAAAAACAGGAAGCGGAAGGCGCGCAATCATGACTGAACTGGGCGTCGGGGTGGCCGTGATTGATGACGCGGGACGGATTCTGCTTCAGCAGCGAGAGGATTTTGCGGTGTGGGGGCTGCCCGGCGGCATGGTCGATCCCGGCGAATCCCTCACGCAGGCAGGTATCCGGGAGGTGCGCGAAGAAACCGGGCTGGAGGTGCGCCTGACGCGGCTGGTCGGGTTGTATTCCATGCCCCAGAGAAGCGTTAGCAGTCATCACAGTGTGGTTTTCGCGGCTTCGCCCATTGGCGGGACTCTGCTGCGGCAGACGGCGGAAACGCTGGATGCTGCTTTTTTTGCGCCGGATGCGCTGCCCCAGGCCCTGCTGCCCTGGCACAGACAGCGCATTGAGGATGCCCTGGCCGGCAGGGGTGGGGTAGTGTATTTGCAGGAGATCGACTGGCCGTTTGACGAGGCGCTGACGCGGGAGGATATCTACCGCCTGCGCGATGAATCCGGCCTGTCTAAACACGAATTTTTGCGCCAGTACGCAAAGGCCGATTTGCTGCGCGATGTTCTGGAACTGGATGGCATGAGCAGGCACTAAGGTGGCCGCCTGCTGAAATGTGCAGTCTTCGACAAAGGGTAATCCATGATACTGAAAGAACTTTCCGAAGCGGTGGGCGTTTCCGGTCAGGAAGACGCTGTACGCAAACTGATTTTAGAGGCGATAGACGGTCATGCGGAAAATATCCGGATCGACGCGCTGGGCAGCATCACGGCGATCAAGCCAGGGACAGACGGCGCCAACCGGCCCCGGATCATGCTGGCGGCCCACATGGACGAAGTGGGCTTTATGGTGCAGGGCTATGATGGCGATGGGCTGATCCGCTTTACCAACGTCGGCGGCATCGATGCCCGCATCATGCCCGGCCTGCGCGTGAAGGTGGGCGATAAAGGCCTGCCGGGTGTGGTGGTCTGGACTCCCATCCATAAGAACCGGGATCAGAACGTTGTTAAAATGGACAATCTGCGCATCGACATTGGCGCGACCAGCAAGGATGGCGCCAGAGGGCAGGTCAAACGCGGCGAGCGTATCGCCTTCGACAGCCCCTATGTGGAGATGAGCGACAAGATACGGCGCGGCAAGGCCTTTGATGACCGCGTGGGCTGCTCGCTGCTTGTGGATCTCTTGCAGGGCGGGCCATACCCGGTGGATGTGCTGGCGGCCTTCACGGTGCAGGAAGAAATCGGCACGCGAGGGGCGCGTGTGGCAGCCCAGATTCTGCAACCCGACCTGGCTGTTGTGCTGGAAGGCACCACGGCGCATGATCTGCCGGACCCAACCGCAGAGCCAGATGAACGGGAACATCGTAACCCGACGACACGGCTGGGAGATGGCCCGGCGCTGACGGTGATGGATGCCTCTATGATTACGGACCCGCGCCTGCTGGGCTGGCTGCGCGAGACGGCCGCCGCCAACAATATCCCCTACCAGCACAAAACCGCGCTGGGGGGTGGCACAGATGCCGGGGCGATTCATATCGCCAACAGCGGCGTACCCTCGGCGGTGGTGTCGGTGCCTTGCCGTTATATCCACAGCCCGGCGGCGATGATGAACATTGATGATTATGACCATACCCTGCAATTGGTGAAGGCTGCGCTCAACAGCCTGACCGCAGCGGTGCTGGCACGCTGACGACATGGGCCAGCGGGTGCATACGCAGTTTCTGCATCATGACATAAAACACTTGCGTGACTTGCGCTAGAGGAGAACAGAACGTGAAAGACCTCGTTAAAAAACTGGTGGAGGCCTGGGGGCCATCCGGCTATGAACATCATGTCCGTGCGCTGATTCAGGAAGAGGTGGCCGGCCTCGCCGATGAAATCCGGGTAGACCCGCTGGGCAACCTGATCTGCCGGGTGGGCAGCGGCGGCAGGAAAATTATGGTTTCGGCACACATGGACGAAATCGGCGTGATGACGACCTTTGCAGAGCCGGAAAGCGGCTATCTGCGTTTTGCCAGCATCGGCGGCCTGCTGAATACCACACTGGCGGGCAACCGGGTGCGCTTTGAGGATGGCACTATCGGGGTCATTGCCGTGCATGACCAGTTTGGCGAATCGCGCACCAGCGTGCCGGACCTGAACAACTTTTACATTGATGTCAGCAGCGGCAGTGATACACCGGATATTCAGCCGGGCAGCCCGGCAGGCCTGTGGCGCGAGCTGGAAGTGCGTGGCACCCGGTTGATCGCCAAGTCGATGGATGATCGTATCGGCTGTGTGGTGGGTATCGAGGCAATGCGCCAGCTTAATAAGGAAACCGCCAACGAGTGCTATTTTGTGTTCAGCGTGCAGGAGGAAGTAGGCCTGCGTGGGGCACGGACAGCGGCGCAGGGCATTAATCCGGATATTGGCATCGCGCTGGATGTCACCAGTACGGGCGACCAGATTAAGAACGAAAAGATGGCCGTCAGACTGGGCGGCGGCGCGGCGATCAAGGTGCATGATCCCGGGCTGGTGGTGCCCCCGACGATCCGTGACTGGATGGTGGCGCGGGCAGAAGCGGATAACATCCCTTACCAGCTTGAACTGCTGACTCTGGGTACAACGGATGCCGCCGCGATTCAACTGGCGGGGACCGGGGTGCCCAGCGGCTGCATTTCCATCCCCTGCCGTTATGTACATACCACCAGCGAAACCGTCGATATCAATGATGTTCAGGCCTGTGCCGATCTGCTGGCGGGGCTGCTGCGGAACCCGGTTGAGCTGTAGAACGTCCATCCTGTAGAACCGGCGGCAGGGTGGTCTGGTTGTATGCTGCCGGGTAAATTGCCAAAACAGAAAATATTGCGGCTTGCATTAGGTGTTCTGTGCTACAGTAATGATGATGGTTCACCGGAACAGTAGGTTAAACGACATGGCTTCCGCAAATGTTCACCCGCCCAGCCAGGAAGACCTGAAACTTCTGGCCGAAGTTTCGCAGCTTCTGACTTCGCTGGACCTGGAAACTGTAATGCGCCAGGTCATCAACCTGATGTCGCGGGCAGTCGGCGCGGCCCGGGCCAGCCTGTTTCTGCATCATGAGAATCAGATTGACTGGGATCATATCTTCCTCATGCGCAACCTCAACCGTGACGAGACGATTGTGGCGCTGCGTACCGTGCTGGATGAAGGCCTGGCTGGGTGGGTGATGCGGCATAAGGAAGCCACCATCGTTTACGATACGGAATCAGACCCGCGCTGGCATGTTTTCCCGGAGGACACACACCAGACGCGCTCCGTATTATGTGTGCCGCTGATCCACAATGACGCGGTGCTGGCGGTGCTGACGCTGGTGCACCCGGAACCAGCACACTTTGATGAGCATCATCTCGAACTGGCGCGCATCATCGCTAATCAGGCGGTGCTGGCGATCCGCAATGCCCAGCTTTTTAACCAGACCATCGCCCAGCAGCACCAGCTTGAGGCGATCCTGCGTGCCCTGCCGGAAATCCTGTTTGTGCTGGATCATCAGGGCAAAATCCTGCGCATCAACGATGGCGTGCTGGACCTGCTGGGGGGCGGGCAGACGCTCCAGCGGCAGGATATCATCGGCCACACCCTCAGCGAATTTACCAGCGAACATCAACCCGGCCACTTGCTGACTGTGGCCCAGCGCCTCATTGATCAGCCGCCGCCGGGGGGGGATTCGTGGGCGTTTGAAGTGCGGGATGAGGAGCGCGGGCGCGATTATCAGGTAACGATGGGCACCTGGGAGAACCCGGCCCAGCAGGTGCAGGGGTATACGCTGCTGATGCACGACATCACCACTCTGCGCGACCTGCATCGTTTTAAGGACGACATGCTCAAGATTGTGTCGCACGACCTGCGCAACCCGGTCTCGCTTATTATCAGCGCCCATGAAATGCTGAAACTGGACCTGCCCCCGATCGAGCCGGAATCCAATGTGCCGCGCTATCTGGAAATTATCGAGCAGGCGACGGGGCGTATGGAAAATCTGCTGGATGATCTGGTGCGGGCCGAACCTTCCAACCAGCAGCGGATCGACCCGGCCCAGGTGATTCAGGCGGTGGTAGAGCGTATTCGCCCGATGGCGACCAACAAGCGGCAGACTCTGGAGGTGGAGTTTGTCTCTGACGAGGCGATGCTGCTGGTAGCCGACCCCATGCTGCTGGGCGAGGCGATGGAGAATTACCTGTCCAACGCTGTCAAATATACCCCCAGAAAAGGGCGTATTCTTGTCAAAGCCTATATTCAGGATGACCGATTTCAGTTTGTTGTAGAAGATAATGGCATCGGCATTGCGGAGGAACATCTGCCGCATCTGTTTGATCCGTATTATCGCCCGCCCGGCACGGTCGAGCAGGGGTATGGGATTGGCCTGAATCTTGTCAAGACGATTATCGAACGTCACCAGGGCCGGGTGTGGGTCGAAAGTATTGTGAACGTGGGCAGCCGATTTGGTTTCTGGCTGCCGTTACCACCATAAGCCAGAATCAGAAGCTGATATGATCGATAGCGCATCACAGATTGTCCGGCTGCGGGCCGCACTGGCGGAAATCTTCGCCCAGCGGGATGTGTTTAGCGAAGAAACCTACACCCAGATCATCATCGCCATCTACGACAAAATCCGCACCCTGCAGACCACCCCCGAAGTGGCCCCGCCACAACTGGAAGGGGGCGATGAAATCCGGCTGGTGACGATCATGTTTGTGGATGTGGTCGATTCCACAGAAATGACCCAGAGCCTGGAAGCCGACGACTGGAAAGCGACCATCGGTACGGCGCACAGCCACATCGCCCGGCTGACCAACCGGTGGGGCGGGGTTGTCGGGCAGTATCTGGGGGATGGGCTGCTGTGCTTTTTTGGGATACATCACAGCCAGGAAGACGACCCCCTGCGGGCGGTGTACTGTGCCCTGGATATTCATCATACGATTGCCAATTTTGCCAGAGATGTTTTTCTTAAATACGATCTGATCTTTAATGTGCGCATCGGCATCAGCACCGGGCGGGCTGTCGTGGGCTATTTTGGCAGCGACGAAAACAAGAGCCTGCTGGCGCTGGGCGCGCCGACCAACCTGGCCTCGCGGCTGCAATCCATCGCCCAGCCCAACGACACCCTCATCGATGCCCAGACTTACCGGCGTGTGCGCGATCATTTTGTGATTGAAGAACGGCCAGTCGCGGAGTTTAAGGGCTTTGATGCGCCGATTGAGCATTACCGCGTGGTCCGGCGGCGCGAACAGCGCCCCACCCGCCTGACGACCACCAGTATCGCCAAAATTGAGATTAACTTTGTCGGGCGCGAGCAGGAACTGACCTTCCTCAAAAACACGCTGCAGCGGGTGCGGCAGCACAACCGGGGTGCAGCAGTCACCATCTATGGCGATATCGGGCTGGGCAAAAGCCGCCTGTTACAGGAAACGCTGGATGCCAGCCGCCATTTCCGCCAGTTGATCGCGGTGGGCAATTATCAGAAAAAGCACAGTTCCTATGGCCTGCTGCAGGACCTGCTGGCGGCCCAGTGCGGCCTGAAGGATGATACGCCCGTCGATGTGATTGAAAAGCGCATTGTGGAACATATTCAGGAAACCTGGCCCCACCCGGATGCCGAAGCCACAGCCCATGCACTGGGTTTTCTGGCCGGGTATGGCTTTGTTGGCAGCCCGCATGTGCTCTCGCTGGAAAAAGGCACACCGGAACAGAAACAGGTGGCCAACGCCATCATTGCGCGCTGGTTCCGGGCGCTGGCAGAAGCCGGCCCGCTGCTGATTGCCGTCGACAACCTGCAATGGATTGATCAGGAGTCGCTGGGGCTGCTGGAATATCTGGCGCATGAACTGGCGCACGAACCCATCGCAATTGTGGGGACGGCCCGCCCGGATTTTCGCGATTATGCGCCGGGCTATATGCTGGATTTTGAGCAGCATGCAGAACTGGAACTGCATCGTTTAAGTGAAGAGCATATCTGCGCCATCATTAACACCGTGTTCGGGCAGGTCGAGCAGGTGCCGGATACGCTGCCTGATCTGATCCTCCAGCGCGCGGAGGGTAACCCGCTGTTTGTGGAGGAATTCATCTATATGCTGTTCGATAATGGCATTATCGAACAGGCCGATAACGGGCGCTGGCGGGTCAACCGGCTTCAGTACTCCATGCGCAGCTCCAAGCTGCCCGGGGGGCTGGTGGCGACATTGCAGGCGCGGCTGGATGAACTGACGGCGACCACACGGCAGGTGATTCAGATGGCGTCGGTAATGGGGGTGGATTTCTGGCCGGATGCCATCGCGCGCCTGATCCCGCCGGAGGAAGTGGAAAGCGCCCTGGCCGATTTGCAGGCGCGCGGCATGATTATTCAGAAAGCCGAAAGCGAATTTGAGCGCGAACCGGAATACCAGTTCCGGCACACGTTATACCGGGACGTGGTTTATTCCATGCTGACTCGCCAGAACCGGGAAATCTATCATCGGAACGTGGCGGCGTGGCTGGAAGAACGGGTGTCTGCGCGGCCAGAATATCTGGAAACGCTGGCGGAACATTATCTTAAAAGCCGCCAGCACCGCGAATCGCTGGAAACCTATGTGGCCGCTGCCAGAGATCGCTATCAGCGCGGGCTGCTGGAAGAAACGCTGACGATGATCGAGCGCGGGCTGGATGCGGCTCGCGAAGTCCCGCGGGAAATCGCTCTGCAGATGGTCAGTGTGTTGTGGCTGCTGCAGGGGCAGGTCCTGGATGCGCTGGATCGTTATCAGGAGTCCAGCGCTGCCAGCCAGACCGCCCTGATGCTGATGGACGAAATGCCGGAAGACTGTATGGCCGAAGAACGGGTGATCGCGGCGCGGGCACTGGCAGGCGCACATCTCAACCTGGGCAATTACGATGAAGCCTTTGACGCCCTCAACCGGGCCAACAGCCTGCTGCCAAAGGACAATATCCGCCAGCATGCCGCCATTCTGCGTACTTTTGGCATGCTGTTTCGCGCGCGCGGCCAGCTCAACGAGAGCCTGGCCTACCAGCAGGAGGCGTTTACGCTGGCACAGCAGGCCGGCGACAAACGGGAAATGGCGCGTATTTCCGCTGTGCTGAGCATGATCGCGCTGGACCGGGGCGATTTCGCAACCGCGCTGTCGTATTGCGAGCATGTGCTGGACATGAACCGGCGCGAGGACAATCTCTATTATCAGATTCTGGACCTGCGCCAGATGGCCGCGATTTACCGGTCCCTGTTTGCTTACGATAAAGCCCTGGCGATCTGTGACGAGGCGGAGCCGCTGCAGGCGCGCATCCGCTACCATGACAGCCTGCTGCATACCAGCCGCGCCCTCAGCCAGATTTCGCTGGGGCAGGTGGAAGAAGGCATCCGCCTGCTGCGCCAGACGGCGGCGGAGGAACATCAGAACCCGATGGTGCGTCAGGAAGTGCAGCTTGGGCTGGTGATGGGCCTGTCGATGATCGGCGATTATGAACAGTGCCTGCATCATGCCACCGCGCTGGCCGAACAGAGCCGCGATCACAACGTTATTTTTTACGGGCGTGGACTGTTATGGCAGGGGATGGCGTTACAGGCCCTGGGCAGCGACAAGGCGCTGGCTGTACTGCGCGAAGCGGCGGAATACGAACTGACCTATGGGGGGCGCTATGCCTGGCTGTGTTATTATGCACTGGGCGCGGCCAGCCCGGACCCGGAAGAAGCGCGTGCCTGGTATGATCAGTCTGCGCATGTGCTGCTGGCGCTGGCAAGCAGCCTGCATACCCGCCCGGAACTACAGCACACGCTGTTTAATACAGACCTGGTGCGCTGGCTCCTTGATCTCAGCCAGCCAACGAGCACGCCGTCCAGCCAGCCGCTGCAGCCGTGCTGAATCGACCTATGCCTGATTATTGAGTCAGCAGGGCATAGGCGTTGGCCGCGTAATCGCGCGCGCTGCCGTTGACAGGCTTAAACTCCATCCCCTGCGCCCGGTGCGCTGCCAGCGCTTCCTCAACCCGCTGTTTGAGATTGTTCACATCACGATCATGCGGTTCCAGCCGCGTCGCATCCTCGATCAGAAGCTGCGCAATAGGCAGGTGGCGTGGGCTTCGGATCAGCAGGCCCGCCAGGTCCACAATCGCGCTCACAATCCCTTCGCGATCATCGCGCTCATAGGCCAGATGCAGCGCCTGCCGGTAACGCAGCACCGCCTGCCCCAGGTCTTCGGCCTGCACGGCGGCATAGGCCAGATTATTTAACTGCAATGCTTCCTCGACCTGATCATTGACTTCGCGTGCGATGTGCAGCGCGGAGGTATGGAAGTGTACCGCTTCCGTCCAGCGTTCCTGTTCGCCATAGGCCGTGCCCAGGCCGCCCAGCACCTTGCCTTCGTATTCCCGTTTTTCCTGCTGGCGGAACAGAGTCAGCGCCTGTTCCCAGTTGGTGCTGGCGCCTTCGGGGTCGCTGTTATCAAGCTGAGCGTACCCCAGCTTGTACAGGATAATCGCCTCGTTCTGGGTGTCGCCAATGTTGCGGGCGATCTCGAGCGCATGGCCGTAAGCAGTCTCTGCGGCGCTGCTCTCGCCAAGCTGCTGGCGGGCATCGCCCAGCGTAATGTACAGGTGCATCCGGGTGTCGTCGTCGTCAAGCTGTTCTGCCAGTTGTATGCCCCGGTTGGCATGCAGGATGGCCGGCTGGGCGTTATCAGTCTTGACCATGAGGACCGCCAGCGCATCCAGCGTATCCAGCAAATCCTCGTCCTCGTCGTCATCTTCATACAGCGAAGCCAGTTCGGTATAGGTGCTGATGGCTTCATTTTCAAGCTGCTTATCGACCTGCGCCTTGCCCAGTGCCTTCAGCAGCTCAATCTGCCGCTGGCGGTTGCTGGCCTGCCGCGCAGACATAAGGGCGGTGCGCAGGGCGGCAGTATCGCCTTCAGGAATTTCATCTTCGGGGATAGTTTCTGGCACTTCCGGGATAAAAACGTCAAGTTCGCTTTCATCCTCTTCATAGCTCAGGTCGTCGTCATCCTCATCGTTCTGGAACAGTTCGCTAAGGAAGGCAGGCGGCGCGACACTCGCGCTGGCCGCTGGGGCCTCCTCGTCGTCCAGGTCGTCTGAATCGGCTTCTAATTCGTCCTCTGGTTCCGCGTCGTCCTCGTCTTCATCAGTGTCGTCTTCAAATTCTTCGTCATCAAATTCATCATCATAATCTTCTTCGTCAAAATCCTCTGCTTCTTCTT
>CAZQIY010000018.1:0-43729 GCA_964593565.1 uncultured Anaerolineaceae bacterium | reverse complement strand
TCGTCATCAAATTCATCATCATAATCTTCTTCGTCAAAATCCTCTGCTTCTTCTTCCTCCACTTCCTCCGCGATTCCGAAGGGTGGGCGAGGCTGGAGATCAGAGGCGGGGAAAGCGGTGGTAGAGGTGGCCGCCAGACGCCGCAGCCGCAGCAGTTCATACACATAGCCGCGCTCGCTGACAAAATCATCGGCCTGCATCAGGGCCACAGCCAGCCGGTTGGGCACTTCCAGATCATTCTTTTCCGCAGCCCAGGCCGCAGCCGCCAGAAACTGATCCATCATGACTGCCAGATGATCATAGGCGGCATCATCCGGGCTGGTGCTGTACTGCTGCGCGTAGTCAAGCAGCGCATCCCGCATTTTGCCCTGAAGCTCCGCCAGCCGCTGTTCGCCCGCCAGAGTCCGGGCGAATCTGTAAGTCAGCGGGTGCAGCCGGTAATAAGGCGCGCCATAGCGCTGGGTAATTTCGACAAGGTGCTGGTGTGCCAGGATGCGCATGGCCTGCTGAATGGTGGCCTGGGGCGCGTTGCCCACCGCACTCAGCAGGTCGGCAGAAGCCTCGCCGGTGAAGGTGGCCCCCATCATGATGAGCAGGCCCTGCAGCGCGCTGTTGAGGCTGCGAAACATGGTGGTGAGGGCGACCAGAGAGGGGTCTGCATTGGCATAGCCCGGCACCTGAGTCAGCAGGTTAATGTACTGCACCGGGGTTTGTTTGGTGGCGCGCACGGTGGCCCCGGCCAGCACCAGCGCCATAGGCACCGCGCGCAGCGCATCTGCCAGACGATCCACGTCCGGGTCCGGGCCGGCGGGCAGGTTGGCGGCCTGCTTGAACAGGGTATGCGCGTGGGACGCTTCCAGCGCATCCAGTTCAAAAGCCGTCCACGATTCCGTCTCGAAGGCCTGCTGGTTCACCAGCAGCACCGGCAGCCTGTCCGCACAGCGTTCGATAAACGTGCGGGTTGCCTGCTCGTTCAGGCGGCCATCCATCACGATCAGCGGTTTATGCTGCATCAGCGTGCTGGCCACCGCCGCGATCATCCCCAGGGGATTTTCGCTGTTGGCAATCTCTGCGACCTCATAGGCGCGCCCCACATGCACAAGAAGCTGTTCCAGGCTGGCATTCTCGACATTGAACCACAGCACCCCCCCCGGCTGCTCGGTATAGGCAGCGGCCAGGGTGGCGGCCAGCGCGGTCTTGCCGATGCCGGGACTGCCATGAAGCAGTACCGGCTTGTTTTCCCGCAGGCGTGTATAGATCTGGCCCAGGATCGCATCCCGGCCGACCAGCTTCGGTGGAACCATTACAGGAAGTGCTGCCGCCTCGTGTGCTGGCGCTTCATGGGAGAGATTGTCAGCCATGGCTCACCACTTTTTCGTATGCAGTGCGAAATTTACTCTTGAGAGTATAGCATCAGGCCTGATGCAGAGCAATTTAGACAGGCAAGGCCTGCGGCTGCCGAACCTCATGACTCTGGTGGCGGCACCGGCAGATCCTCGACCGGCGTATCCTTCCATTTTTCGCCTTCTTCCACCAGCATCACCGGAATGCCGCCGCGAATCGGATACTTATAGCCGGAATCGGCACTGACGAGCCATGCGCCTTTCACCAGTTCCAGTTTGCCAGGGTCATCGCCTTTATCTGTGTAATGCACCGCAACCGGGCAGCGCAGAATTTTCAGCAGTTCAGAATCAATGGGAAGATCAGTCATTACACAATTCCTTATGGTCTGGCCAGTGGTTTCCAGTATAGCGACAGGCGGGGGCGCATACAACATCCATCCGCAAAACACAGGCCTCATCAGGCAGGATAATCGTCAGCCCCTGCTTACGTAAACCGGCACGTTTTTTCCTGAAATGGTTGCACCTCGTCGTCAAAAACCCTATACTGTAGAAAATCTGGCTGCAAGGGAAAGGGATACTTCAGTATACGTCAGTTGATAAGGAGCTTAACATGTTCGGGTTTGTCGATTTAAACGCGCTCTTGCTGGGGGTAGTGTTTGGGCTGGCGCTGTCGATTATGATCGTCGCGTTTCTGATTCATGCCGCGATTCATACACCACAGGCCGAAGAAGACCGGTCACGGACCATGCGCCCGGGGAAATGGACAGCATTTTCGGGCTATGAAGGACGGCGCGCTTACCTGCATGTTGCCGGGCACGACCCGGATTTTGAGTGGTAAAAATTTCTTTCCAGACAAATAAATAGATTTATAGAGCTGTATACCCCGGGTACAGCGGTAGATATACGGTTGTGTTAAAAAATAGACTTATGATCGGAGTTTCATGACGCAGCTTGAAGTTCCTGCCGACCTGTACGAGCAGATCGCAGCACAGGCAAACAAAGCAGGGCAATCCGTTCAGCAGTGGCTGTTTCATCAGGTGGATTCAGCCGGCGGCGATGAGATTGACCAGTTTTATACCTGGTTTGCCCGGCTGGTTGCGCACGATCTGCGCACGCCCCTGGCCGGCATTATGACCTCTGCGGACATCCTCAGATATTATCAGCATCGCCTTACTGAAGAACGCAGGCTGGAGCACCTGGATACGATTCAGATGCAGGTGCGGGTGCTGAATAACCTGCTGGATAACATTATGGTGATTCAGAAAACCATCATTGGCACGCTGGTTTACCAGCCGCTGCTGCAGGACCTGGAGGCGGCGGGGCGCGAGGCGGTTGAGACAGTGCTGGCGATGATGTATCAGCAGCCAACGGTGCAGGTCCACGCGGCGGAGAATATGCGGCCTGTGCTGTTTGACGAAAAACTGCTGAATCTGGCGCTTGTCAACCTGCTGGTAAACGCCATCCGATATTCCCCCAACGAAACTCCTGTGCATATCCACTTCAGCGCAACCCCCACACAGGCGACCGTGCAGGTGCGCGACGAAGGCATCGGCATCCCGGTGGATGAGCAGGCACAGGTGCTTGATCTGTTCTACCGCGCCAGCAACGCACAGAATATCATCGGTCATGGGCTGGGGCTGCCGGTCGTGCAGCGCATCGTCAGCATACATGGGGGCAGCCTGCATCTGGAAAGCGTGCCGCAGCAGGGGACGACGGTTACTATCACCCTGCCGCTGGGCTGAAGTATCTGCCACAGTTGGGCGGCTGCGCGCTGGCTAGGCCTGCTCAAGAAGCTGCCGCACGTCGGCAGGGGTGCGCGGCAGGCCGTGTGCGTCGATATACCAGGCCGCGTTTATCTCCAGCAGGCTTTCGATCATCGCAAAATCCAGAGTGTCTTCGGGCTGGCGCAGCGGCTGCGGCGGCGGGTAACAGCAGTCCCCCAAAAACAGCACCTCTCCAGCCTGCACGATGATTGAATCGGCGGCATGCTGCCCGCCTACATGCTTCAAGGTCAGGCTCATGCCGTCCAGTACCAGGCTCATATGCTCGCTGAAGGTGATCTGTGGCAGCATCAGGCGGAAGCGATTCCAGTCCGCGATGGCGTGGTTCATGGCCTGCAGCCCTGGCGCGCGCCGGGGTTCGAGATAGCTCTGTTCCTGAATATAACGCTGGCTCCAGGGCTGGCTGGCATAATGTTCCTGCATCAGTGCCCTGCACAGCGCATGGCTGACGATAATGCTGCCATACCAGGCCTGCGCGCCAAAGGTATGATCCCAGTGATGATGGGTATAGATCACATACCGGACGGGCGGCGCGTCCATCAGCTTGAGGGCGGCGCGAATCTGATAGGCATGGCGCGGGCTGTTGCCCGCATCGATCAGCACCGTTTCGCGCTCTGTGATGACAATGCCCACGCCGGGCTGCACCGCTTCAGAATCCGGATGCGGCGGGTAATACCAGACATTGTCTGCAACGGGTTGAATCATGGATTGATGCCTGCACATAACAGCTTCTATCAGAATACACACAGGCACCGGGCGGGGCAAATGCTTATCGCCAGATTCAGCGTGAAGTTCTATGCTACAATCAGGTAGGATGAAGTTGTTGTTGATAAAGTGTTCTGAAAATGACTGACAATAATCTTTTGCCACAGGCGGCGCAGTTACTGCACGGCGCGCACCAGGTCGCGGTTTTGACCGGCGCTGGCGTCAGCAGGGAATCCGGCGTGCCTACGTTTCGCGATGCGCTCGACGGCCTGTGGGCGCAGTACGACCCGGAGCAGTTGGCGACACCAGCGGCCTTTCTGCGGAACCCCAGGCTGGTATGGGACTGGTACGAATATCGCCGCGCGATGGTGCGCGAGGCCCGGCCCAACCCCGGCCATCTCGCGCTGGCGCAGCTCGAGCAGCATTTTCCGGCGCTGCGGTTAATCACGCAGAACGTGGATGATCTGCACGAACAGGCGGGCAGCAGCAATGTGGTGCATCTGCATGGCAATATCGCGCGCAGCAGGTGCTTCGACAACTGCCAGGGCGACCCGACCCTGATTGATGTCGCTAAGCTGACGTATGACGCCGAAGCCGGCCCGCCCTTATGCCCTCACTGCGGCAGCTATGTACGGCCAGATGTGGTGTGGTTTGGCGAAATGCTGCCTGCCGACGCCATCCAGGATGCGACCATCGCGGCGCGGCTGTGCGATATCATGCTGGTGGTTGGCACCTCCGGCATGGTGACTCCAGCGGCGACTCTGCCGCAGATCGCGCGGCAGCACGGCGCGAAGGTGATCGAAGTGAACCCGGACGATACGCCCATTACCGCCATCGCCGCTGTCAAACTGTCTGGCCCCTCCGGGGAGGTTCTGCCGCAGTTGGTGGCCCTGCTCTCTGCCGATGCGTAAGTCTGTTTTCCTGCTGTTTCTGCTGCTTCTGGCCCGGCCCCTGGCTGCACAGCCTGGGGGTGGACCGATTCAGGTGTTTGTCGAGCGCGCCGGGGGCGGTACTGACCGCCTCAGCTTTGTCAATGTGCTGACGGGCGAAACCACCACTGCCGAAGTATCCGGCGAGCGCTATACCCTGTTCGGGCGGGCGGTGATGTTTTACGACCCGGCGGCGAACCGCGTGCTGCTGGTGACGCCCGATGGCCGGGTGCGCAATCATCCTTTTATTCAGCCGCTGTCGGATACACGGCGCATCGACTGGATGATTTCTGCGGATGGCACCCATGTGGCCTGGACTCTGACCAGCGCACAGGCCGACGGCCAGTTGATGACCACGACTCAGGCCGCCGGGATTGATGGCAGCAGCCCGCGTGAGGTGCTGGTGGATGGCCCGCGCCCGGGCATTCGCGCGCTGCCGGTGGCCTTTAGCCCAGACCATGATACGTTATACATGGATTACCAGCCGGATGGTATCGGCGATGTTACGCCGTTCCAGCAGTATGCCGGCCTGTTCGCGGTTGATCCTGACAGCGGCGAGACAGAATTTCTGCCGGGGGAGCCGGGCTGTTTTTGCAGCGCCGGTTTGGGGCCGGGCCTGCTGCTGCGGCTGGACCTGGATGCGAGTTCCAGCGGCTTTGATGTGGTGGTGACGAACCTGGCGGCAGCAACCGCAGAGCGCATCGCGGCGGTGCGCATGGCGAATTATACCCAGGCGGGAGCCATGATTATCGCGCCGGATAATACACGGGCGGTGTATGCGCTGGCCCAGGTGCGGGATTTTGGCGGCGCCAACCAGACCGTGCGCACCGTGTTCGTGCTGGTGGATCTGGTAGAACGCACGCAGTCTACCCTGACACAGCCCATCAATAATTTTGTGCGCCCGGTGGACTGGACCGAAGATAACACAGCGGTCATCGTCGCCAGCGCGGACCCCACCCTGGATGGTACCTGGAAGGTCACGCTGGATGAAGGCCGCGTCACCCGCATCGCCAGCGCGACCTACCTGGGCACCCTCAAATGAGACATCTGCCAGGGCCGCAGCGCTGATGATGGGGCTGGGTACCTCTCAGAAACGAATGCACCGCGTACCCCTGGCCCCAAAGACTTAATTGCCTGCTCAGAAAACCCAAGTACAATGAACGATATGACAAACCCTATCATAACCAAACCGGACGACTTTGAACGTCGCAAAGCCAAGTATCCACCTGTGGCGGCGCTGCTGCGTGATTTATATGGCATGCCCCAGTGGCGCAAAGGGACTCCGCCGGTGGATGAACTGGTAAACTGCATCCTCAGCCAGAACACCAGCGATACCAACCGTGACCGGGGTTACGACGCGCTGCGGCTGCGCTACCCCACCTGGCAGGATGTGGTCGATGCGCCCGTGCATGAACTGATCGACACCATTCGCGTGGCCGGGCTGGCGAACCAGAAAGGCCCGCGCATTCAGGAAGTGCTGCGCATTATCCAGGCGGAATGTGGCGACTTTAACATCGACTTCCTCAATGATCTGCCGCTGGAGGAGGCCAAAGCCTGGCTGACCAGCCTGCCGGGAGTCGGCCCCAAGACCGCCGCGATTGTCCTGTGTTTTGCCTTTGGCCGCCCGGCCTTTCCGGTGGATACGCATGTGCACCGGGTAGGACGGCGCATCGGTTTTATGCCCGCCACCATTAGCGCAGACAAGGCGCACCCTGTCATGGAAGCCATCGTGCCGCCAGAAGATCATTATGCCTTTCATATCAACCTGATCCAGCACGGGCGCAGCATCTGTCATGCGCGCGGCCCGCACTGCGAACGGTGTCCTCTGACCGAATACTGCGATTATTATCAGGACCTGCAAAAATGAACACAAATAATGGTGCTCCTGCAAAAGCAGTCTCTGAACAGGAAATTTCCAATCTGCGGCAGATGATCAGCATGCTGCGCGGCCAGGCCAAGGGCGGGCACATCGACGCCCAGTTTTTTGACCGGCAGCTTGAAAAACTGGATGACGTGCTGCTGCGCATGCAGGAAGATCAGAGGAACCGGAAGAAGGAAGGCCGGTTCGAGGCGCTGTATAACATCAGCCGCCTGCTGGGGTCTTCGCTGGATTTGCAGGTGGTGCTCGATCAGATTATGGACGCCATCATTCAGCTTACGGGCGCAGAGCGTGGTTTCCTCATGCTGCGCGATGATGACGGCGGCCTGACGGTCAAGGTGGCGCGCAACTTCGACCAGCAGACTCTCAACAGTGATAATTTCCGCTTCAGTCGCACCATTGTCAATCAGGTGCTGGATACCGGCGAGCCGGTGGTGACGACCAACGCCGCCGAAGACCCGCGCTTCTCTCAGCAG
This sequence comes from uncultured Anaerolineaceae bacterium, assembly GCA_964593565.1. GTDB lineage: Bacteria > Chloroflexota > Anaerolineae > Aggregatilineales > Phototrophicaceae. The sequence goes on along the minus strand of CAZQIY010000018.1, from coordinate 36,616 downwards.
GCCAGCATCGTTGCCCAGGCGCTGCGCAGCATCATGGCGACCCCGCTGCGGGTGCGGGGCAATATTATTGGCGTGGCCTATGTGGATAACAAGATTATCGCCGGGTTGTTTGGCGAACAGGACCTGGTCGCGCTGGATGCGCTGATGGGACAGGCGGCGGTAGCGCTGGATAACGCCATGCTGTTTGCCGAAACCGATGAGGCGCTGGCCCGGCGTGTCGAGGAACTGCGCCAGCTTCGGCGGATCGACCTGTTGCTGAATGAAACGCTGGATGCGGAAAAGGCCATGCAGTTCACGCTGGAATGGGCCTGCCGCCTGACCGGCGCGGCGGGCGGATATATGGGCCTGCTGGAAGGCGAACCGCCGGTAGTGCGCACCCGCTACAGCTATGGGACGGCGGTTAACGGGCATCTGCCGGACAAGCTGAGCGACACCTACCCGGAAATCGCCAGCGTGGTCGCCAGCGGCAAATCCACCAGCACGGCCAGTCAGGCGCTGATCGTGCCGTTCCAGCGCGAGCATCATGTGCTGGGGGTGGTGGTGCTGCACTGCTCCAACGATCAGACCTTTTCCGATGAGCAGCAGGACCTGGTGGAGCGTATTGTGGCGCGTGCTGCGGTGGCTATCGAAAACGGGCGGCTGTACGCGGCGGTGCAGGCGGCGGACAAGGCCAAGAGCGAATTTGTGGGGGTGGTGGCGCATGATCTGAAAACCCCCATGACCAGCATCGGCGGTTATGCCTCGCTGATGCTGATGCAGAAGGACCAACTGGACGAACGGCAGGTGCAGTTTCTGGACCGGATTGCCAATACTGTCCGGCGTATGGAAGTGCTGGTGTCTGACCTGTCCGATATCAGCCGGATCGAAAGCGGCCATTTCTTCATGAACGAAACCGAAGTGAGTGTGGCCGAAATTGTGCAGGCGGTGAAGGATAACACCCTGCCGCAGATTGACGAGCGCCATCACACCTTTGTCGAGGATATTGCGCCGGACCTGCCGAACATGTGGGTGGATTATTATCGCCTGCTTCAGGTGCTTACCAATCTGGTCAGCAATGCCTATAAATACACGCCGGAGGGCGGGACCATCACCCTCAGTGCGCGCCGCAAGGATGACCGCATCGAATTTGGCGTGCGCGATACCGGCATCGGCCTGTCGCCAGAGGCCATCGCCAAACTGGGCACTAAATTCTGGCGGGCGGAGGATGATTTCACCCGTTCGCAGCCGGGTACCGGGTTAGGATTTGCCATTACCAGCGCACTGGTGGAGCAGATGGGCAGCCAGATCCGCATTCAGAGCGAGATTGGCCGGGGCAGCACCTTCACCTTCAGCGTCGCCATCCACAAATCCTGATGCATCTCTTTCTGTCACCTCATCTGGACGACGCCGTTTTTAGCTGCGGCGGCACGATTCATCAACTGGTGGCGCGTGGCGAGGCGGTAACAATTCTGACGACGATGGCCGGCGACCCGCCCGATCCGCTGCCGGATACGCCCATCGTGGCCGACCTGCACCAGCGCTGGCAGGCCGGATACAACCCGGTGGCGGCCCGCCGCGCAGAAGATATGGCGGCCTGCGCCGTGCTGGGGGCACAGTATATCCATGCGCCGCTGGGCGATTGTGTGTATCGCACCGCCGTACAAAACGGCGTGCAGGTGGCGCTGTATCCTGATGAAGACTCATTGTGGGGATATATTCACCCGGATGACCCGGCCCTGGTGGCGCTGCGCGATATGGCGATTCCTGCGCCTACTGTGCTGTATGCGCCGTTGGGTGGGCGGCATCATGTCGATCATCGCATTGTGCGCGACTGGGGGTTGTGGCTGGGCAGACAGCACCCAGCCGCCGCGCTGCTGCTTTATGAAGAGTATCCCTATGAAAGTGATGCTACAATGGAACTGGAACAGGCACTGGCATTCTATGACCCTGCGACCCTGGCACTGATGCCGCGCCAGCTTGGTGAGGCCGATGTGACGGCCAGACTAAAGGCCATGGCCTGTTACCGCTCTCAGATCAGCACGTTCTGGGAGAGCCTGACGGATATGGAGACCAGAACCCGCGAGTCGATGCTTGCTGCCGGACACGGGGGGTATGTCGAACGGTTCTGGCAGATGAAAGAATCAGCACACAGGTAATGAGTGGATCATGACTCAACAAACGACACTGGCACAGGTACAGACTCTGGTAGACGAACTGCTGGAAGCGGCCCGCACAGGCGCCATCATCCCGGTGCGTCTGCCGGGGCAGGTGGAAGCGATCAAAAACGCGCTGGCCGAAGTCGAAACCGGGCAGGAAGACGGCAGCAGCACCCCATCCAGCGACGGCCCGCCTGCGGATATGCAGGCCTTCCTGCGGGAACAGGCGGAATTCATGTCGACAGCGGTGCACGAACTGCGCGTGCCGATGACGAGCATTCGCGGCTATGCCGATATGCTCAACACGCCGTCGATGGGCGAACTGAACGAGATGCAGCAGCAGTTTTTGCAGACGATCCGCACCAACGCCAAACGCATGGAAACCCTGCTGACGGACGTCAGCGACATCAGCAAGATTCGGGGCGGGACTCTGAAGATCAACGCGAAAATGGATATGTTCAAGAACATCGCCATGCGCGTCGAAAAGGATATGAGTCCGGCAGCGGAGGAGATGGGCCGCACCCTGAAGTTTGATATTCCGCAAGGGCTGCCCCTGCTCAATACGGATGGTGACCTGCTGGCAAAAGCCCTGAACAAACTGGTCGAAAACGCGCTGCGCTATACCCGCGAGGATGGCGTGGTGACGGTGCGCGCCGAAGCCGAAGGCAATCTGCTGCACATCATGGTGGAGGATAACGGCATCGGTATTCAGCCGCAGGATCAGGCGCAGCTTGGCACTATCTACTTCCGCTCAGATGATGAATATGTGCGCAGCTATAAGGGCAGCGGCCTGGGTATCCCGATTGCTTACGGCATCATTAAGCTGCTGGATGGGAAAGTGCGGGTGGAAAGCGAGCCGGATAAGGGGACCCGCTTTATCATCACCTTTACAGGCATGACCTGATGACCCGCCCGGCCAGCCTGCCCGCCGCCCTGGAATTACTGGCGCGCCTGCGCGATGCTGCGCCGCCGTCAACCGCTGCCCGGCTGGAGCAGGTCATGGCGCTGATCCAGAGCCTGTCCGCAGAGGCGGCTTTTTTTAACGCCCAGGTGATAGACGATACCGCCCTGCTGGAAGCCGCGCCGCGTCCCTCCGCGCCAGAGGCCGAAACATCCGCTCCGGTGCAGGAGCCAGACACAGCCACGCTGCCGGATGAAGCGGTAGCGGAGGACAGCACCGCCTTTGACGTACTGAAAGGTATGAACGACGCCCTGCGCGCGCCGCTGGTGGCCATCCGCGGTCGTGCCGAACTGCTGCAGGCGGGCACGCTGGGGCAGATCAGCGAGGAACAGGGGCAGTGGCTGGATGCAATCCAGGAAAATACAGAACGCGCCTTTGGACTGCTGGAAGCCGTGCAGCGTCTGATCGCCTTGCAGCAGAACGAGGTGCAGGTGGATTGGGCCAGTTTTTCCGCCAGCGAACTGCTGGAAGAAGCGTGCAGGCACCAGACAGCGCATGCCGCTGCGCATGGTCACGAACTGCTGATTCAACTGCCGGACACGATCCCGGCGGCGCGCGGCGATTTTTACCAGTCACTGGTGGTGTTGTCTGACCTGATTGATAACGCCATCCGCTATACGCCAGAAGGTGGGCATATCCGGCTGTCAGTCGATGATCTGGGGACTCATGTCCTGTTCAGCGTGATGGATAACGGCATTGGCCTGCACCCGGAAGATCTGGCCGTAGTGGGCAGCCCGTTCTGGCGCGGCACCCGGCATCCGCTGGTGCGCCAGCATACTGGCAGCGGCCTGTCGTTGTTTCTGGCCCGGCGCCTGCTGGCCCTGCAGGGCGGCGAACTGATCTTTTCTGGTGACCCGGGCCTGGGCAGCACCTTCAGTTTTACGCTCTTAGTATCTGCTTAAATTAGACTATAGGCTTTTATACATTTTTCACTTTACATTTCGCCTATTTCATGTTAAATTACGTTACAGTTTGGTGTGAAACTTGTAAACATGCAATCACAGGCACAGCGCACGCTGTGTTTTTTCTACTATGTGCTATTGAGCTAATAGCGCTTTTTTCGTTTAAGGAGCGGTTACATGGTCGATCAACCTCAGTATCTGACACCTGAAGGCTACCAGGCGCTGGAGAAACGTCTGCGCCACCTGGTCGAAGTTCGCCGTGCAGAAGTGGCGGAGCGTTTGCGTCTGGCCCTCGAAGAAGGCGGCGACCTGACTGAAAACGCCGAATATGAAGATGCCAAAAACGAGCAGGCGTTTGTCGAGGGTGAAATTCAAAGGTTGGAAATGATTCTCAATGTGGCAGAAGTCATCGAGGCTTCTGGCGACAGCAGTGAAGTTTCTCTGGGGTCGAGGGTCACCGTGGTGGAGCAGGGCACCAAGGAGAAGGAAGTCTACCACGTGGTCGGCTCTGCAGAAGCCCGCCCCAGCGAAGGTAAGATTTCGATTGAAAGTCCGTTAGGAAAGGCGCTGCTGGGGGCCAAACTGCGCGATAAAGTGACGGTCAAAGCCCCGGATGGCGAACTGGTGTTTGTCATCAAAGCAATCGAGTAAGGATTCGTACTGCCAATCAGACGCCCTGAACACTGATGTTTGGGGCGTTTTGTTTCCTGCGCCTGTGGGCGCCTGTCAACTTAAATAGCATGATTTGCAAACTGGTATAGAATAGAAACATTCTGTGCGGGGCACCAGAGCGCGAACTGGTTTGAGGTAATAGACGTGGAGATCAACAACGTGGACTTTGATGCAATCCTGGATGGCCAGGCGGTGCTCGACGGGCTGGGGCACGGTGTGCTGATCTTTGATGAGCAGGGGCATCTCGTCCTGAACAACCGGGCTGCCGAAGCGATCCTGGAAACTGACCTCAGGCTGATTCGATCTGAAGGCTGGACCGCCGCTGCGGTGCTGTTTAACAGCGGCCAGCAGGAACCCGGTGGCGGCATCGACGCGGTGCGGCAGCGGGCGATTAAATCCGGCAGTCCGGAGCGTTTTCGCTTTTACCGGGCTGGCGAGTTTATCCCCTGCTGGATTGCGACCATGCGCAGCAAAACCGACCAGACTCACACCATGATTACGCTGGATTCGCCGGACTGGACCGTAGTTAACGACCTGATTGGCCGTTTTCGTGACCAGGTGCATGAGGCGGTGGAGACAACCGAGGGGCATCTGCGCTTAATCAGTCTCAGCATCAACCAACTGCCGCCAGAGGCCCCCGTAGAGCAGTTGAGCAAGCGAATTTCCGGTTTTAACCGGCTGATCGCCACGCATATGTACCGCACCGGCACCCTCATGGAAGCGCTGGGGCGGCTGCAGGCGCTGCGGACGGGCCGGCTGGCCCAGTCTGTCGAGGAACGGCGCAAGAAGATCATCCTGACAGATTTTGTGGAGGATTTTCTGGAAGCGCTGGACGAAATGACCCTGCTGGACCCGGAAACCGAACCGCACGATTATCGTAACCGGCTGACGGCCAGTGTCCCGGCGCGTCTGGCGGTGATGGCCTCCGAAGAACACCTGACGATTATCTTGCGAGACCTGGTGCGCAATGCTATCATGTACAGTATGAGGGCCTCGCCGGTCAAAATTACGGCGTCTGCACAGGCCAACAGTGTGCAGGTGGACGTGATCGACGAGGGGTACGGCGTGCGCGCGCGGGAAATTGACAAGATCTTCCAGCCCTTCCAGCGGGCACGGCAGCCACAGATTATCGCGGAATTTGGACATGGCATCAGCCTGTACCTGTGCAGGCAGGAGATTGAAGCGATGAACGGCACCATGTGGTTTACGACAGAAGAAGAAGTGGGCAGCACCTTCAGCTTTAAACTGCCGGCCTGGCAGGATTCCTCCTCTTCTTCCAGCGAGACATAAACCCACACGATGTGCCTGATTCACCGGTAAACGATGGCGAAACGCCTGATCCTGGTCGAACAGGACGGGCGTTTTTTTATTTACGGATTTTGTATGCCGGAGTGGTAAAGTGAGTGCCTATGAGACTCGATTTTCTGACACCTGAATTGTTCGATGCGCTGATTGTGGCGGTCATCATCCTGGGGCTGGCGCTGGCGGCTGTGCGTTTGTACGATGACCTGACCCGGCCCCTGCCCGCATCAGAACCGCCAGTGAACCCGGATGACGATACACAGCCGCATGAACCTGTTGAATAACGCTGAATGCGATGCGCAATCACCTGCATATGGAGATAAATCATGTTAGATATCAACCTGATCCGCGAGCGGCCTGATTGGGTCAAAGAGCAGATTCAGAAGCTGAACGACCCCGGCGCTCTGGAACGGATCGACAAAATTCTGGAACTGGACCAGCAGCGCCGGCGCCTGCTGACCGAATCGGAAGCGATCCAGGCGCACCGCAACCGGCTGAACAAGGGAGTCGGGCGTTTGCGGGGCGATAAAAAAATGGATGAGGACGAACGGGCGCGCCGGGCCTATTATATGGCCACCGCCATCAGTCAGGGCGATTTTGAACAGGCGGAGGCGATCCTGAGCGGCGGGGCGGCGGTCGAAGCGCTGCCGGTGGGGGTGTATGCCAACACCGCGCTGGACCAGCTCACCGAAGCGCTGCGCGGCATGGGCGATCAGGTAAACGCCTTTAACAACGAGATTGGGCTGGTTGAATCGCAGTTAAACGAGCATATGCTGTGGCTGCCCAATATGCCGCATGCCAGCGTGCCTGTGTTCGACAGCGAGGAACACAACATCCCCTGGAAGCCGGAGGGCGACTTTTTCGAGTTCGATTTCCAGCCGAAGCCGCACTGGGAACTTGGCCCGGCGCTGGACATCATCGACTTTGAACGTGGGGTCAAGCTGGCCGGCACACGCAGCTATATCCTGAAGGGGATGGGGGCGCGGCTGCAGCGGGCGCTCATTAACCTGTTTCTGGATATGGCACGGGACAAAGGCTTTACTGAAGTGTATGTGCCCTACATGGTGCAGGAAGAGATGATGACCGGTTCGGCACAGTTCCCCAAGTTCCGCGATAACGTCTATTACGACCCGGACGCCGACCTGTACATGCTGCCTACCGCAGAGGTATCCATCACCAACATGCACCGCGACGAGATTCTGGATGAGGCCCAGCTTCCGCTGTATTACGTCGCGCACACGCCCTGCTTCCGCCGGGAAAAAATGAGCGCGGGGCGCGATGTGCGCGGCATCAAACGAGTGCATCAGTTTGAAAAAGTGGAGATGTACAAGTTCACGCCGCCGGAAACCAGCTACGACGAACTGGAAACCCTGACGGAAGCGGCCAGCGATGTCTGCCGCGCCTTAAAGATTCCGTTCCGCCGCCTGGAGATTGTCACGGGCGATCTGGGCTTTAGTGCCACCAAGAAATACGACATTGAGATGTGGTCGCCGGGGTGCGAGGAATGGCTGGAAGTCAGCTCGTGCAGCAACACCGAGGATTTTCAGGCGCGGCGGGCCAATATTCGGTTCCGGCGCGAAGGCGAGAAGCGGCCCCTGTTCCCCCATACGCTGAACGGCAGCGGGCTGGCTACTGCGCGGGTGATCATCTCCATCATGGAAAATTACCAGCAGGAAGATGGCAGCATTCAGGTGCCAGAAGTGCTGATTCCGTATATGGGCGGCATCGAGGTGATTGGGAAGCAGTAACACCCACACGGGCTAAGGAAACGCCGCGCAGGCAAAATCCGCACACCCTGGCTTGCAGGATTGCGGATCTGACGGGGTGCTGGCGGCGCTATGAACGGTTGTTGTTTTCGGGTTCGCCTGCTTCCTCGTCTTCCAGAGGAACAACCGTCACGTGCAGGAACTCGAAATCGTCACTGGGGGGCAGCATGCGCTTGACTTCGGTAATCTCGAACAGCGTGCTGCCCAACTGCACACGACTGCCGACCACCGGGCGTTCGTGCTGGTTCATCATGCCGCTGGGGTATTTCTTTTTGCCACCGACCACCACGTAACTGACTGTGTAGATCATCGCATCACCCCTTTACGAGAACGAATTCTGGTGACGGATCTTAAAACTTAAGTCCAGTGCAATATTGCGCATCATCATATAACCGAGGGTAGTATCCGCCTGGCACAGCGCTTTGAATTCTGCCCCGGAAATGGTATACAATGTAGTAGCAGGCGTCAGGGCTGTGGCGGAGGCTGAACGCAGCCCCTGATCCAGCAGCGCCATTTCGCCAAAAACCTGACCTTCGCCCATAATAAGTACAGAACTGATGATCCCGTTGTGATCCTTAACCTGAATTTCGACCTGGCCGTTCTGGATGATGTACATTTTGTCGCCCGCATCCTCCTGTTCAAAAATGATTTCGTCCGCAGTGCGGGTTTCTGGCTGGGTGATCTTGACAATCTGGTCGAGCTGCGCATCACTTAAGCCACGAAACAGATGAATCTGTTTCAGCAGTTGTTTTACGTTATCCATTACGCTTCGCCTTTTTCAGGTAATTCCTTCTACCTGAATTATACGTCAGGACTGAAGGAGCAGTGTAAGAAGTTCATATTCGTAATCTAATCTAATATTGTTTTTACTCGTTTGATCTACACTGTTAAGTCATGGGCATCTAAGTCTCCCAGGAGTTTTATGCGATGATGATGCGATCCAACAGGCAGTTCACACCGCCGACGGATGTTATAGAAATGTCCGAAAAAATTTTGGTGATGGTCGAAATTGCCGGGATGCGCGCGGGGGATTTCAACATTGTTTTACAGAATCGGCAGTTGACAATTACCGGCACACGCCAGCGGCCCGGCACAGAAGTCGCCGCCTATCATCAGGTGGAGATCGGGTTTGGCGAGTTTCGGATTGACCTCATGCTGCCCTGGGCGGCCAGCCGCGATGGCGTCAGTGCTACATACGAACATGGTTTTCTGACGATTGAACTGCCACGCAAACCTGTAGAACGCGTTCGCGTCATAGATCTGGACAGCCAACAACAGGATTAACACAATTATGAGTGACTCTTTTGAAAACAACGAAGTCTCTCCTGCGGCTCCGGAAGCTGAAGCCGTGGATGAAAACGAAGATATCAAAATTCGGGATTCATCGGAGCATTCGGAAGAACTCGAGCCGGAGATTCCTTCTGAGCTTCCTATTCTGCCGCTGCGTGGGCTGGTCGTCTATCCGCAGACAGCCATCCCCCTGACAGTGGGCCAGCCGCGCAGCATGAAGCTGGTCGATGATGTGGTGGGGGGCACCCGGCTGATCGGCCTGTTTACGGCCAAAGACCCGGAAATGGAAGTGCCCGGCCCGGATGATGTGTACCGCGTAGGGACTCTGGCGGCGATTCATCGACTGTTCCGGGCGCCGGATGGCACCATCCGGCTGCTGGTGCAGGGCCTGGCCCGCATCGAAATTGAGGAATATATCGCCGAAGAGCCGTATCTGCGGGCGCGGGTGCGGGCGCTGCCGGAACAGGTTGAGGAAACGCTCGAAGTCGAGGCGCTGACTCGCAACGTGGTCGATCAGTTCACCCGGCTGGCGGATCTGGTGCCCAGCATTCCCAGCGAACTGATTTCATCCGCGCTGAATGTGGATGATCCGCTGCAACTGGTCTATGCAGTGGCGACCTATGTGCGCATTGATATGGAAGAAGCCCAGAAACTGCTTGAACTGAGCGGGCTGGACGAAAAGCTGCACCTGCTGATGAACATCCTCGGCAAAGAGCTGGAGGTGCTGGAACTGGGCCGCAAGATTCAAACAGAAGCCCAGTCCGAAATGGAGAAGATGCAGCGCGAATATTACCTGCGCGAGCAGTTGAAGGCCATCCAGCGCGAACTGGGCGAGGGTGACGAACAGGCGGTTGAGGTTGAGGAATTCCGCCGCAAGATTGCCGAAGCCGAAATGCCGGAAGAGGCGGAAAAGGAAGCCCTGCGCGAGCTTGACCGGCTTTCCAAGCTGCCGATTGCGGCGGCGGAGTACGGGGTCATCCGCACCTATCTGGACTGGCTGGTCGAGCTGCCCTGGTCGAAGCGCACCGAGGATCATCTGAATATCCGGCATGCGCGCCAGGTGCTGGAAGAAGATCATTACGGCCTGAAGGATATTAAGGAGCGCATCCTGGAATATCTGGCGGTGCGCAAGCTGCGGGCAGAGCGCGCTGATGAGCGGGCAGAAGAAGAAACACAGCAGGATTATGTGCGCCGCGAACGACAGGGGGCGATCCTATGCTTTGTGGGGCCGCCTGGGGTGGGTAAAACATCCCTGGGGGCATCCATCGCCCGCGCCATGGGCCGCAAGTTTATCCGCATGAGCCTGGGCGGGGTGCGCGACGAAGCCGAAATTCGCGGCTTCCGGCGCACATATGTCGGCGCGATGCCAGGGCGCATTGTCCAGACGCTGCGCCGTGTAGAATCCATCAATCCGGTGATTATGCTGGATGAGATCGATAAGCTGGGGCGCGATTTTCGCGGTGACCCGGCCAGCGCGCTGCTGGAGGTGCTGGACCCGGAACAGAATCACGAATTTCGCGATCATTACCTGGATGTGGCGGTTGATCTGAGCGAGGTGCTGTTTATCACCACCGCCAACGAACTGGAACCGATCCCGGGGCCGCTGCGCGACCGCATGGAGATTATCCAGCTTAGCGGGTATACCGAGCAGGAAAAGGTGGAAATCGCCCGGCAGTACCTGGTGCCGCGCCAGATTCGTGAAAACGGCCTGCGCTCGAATGAAATCGAATTCAGCGAGGATGCCCTGCTGACCATCGTACGCGATTACACCCGTGAGGCCGGTGTGCGTACGCTGGAACGGGAAGTCGGGCGGGCGGCGCGCAAGGTGGTCACCCGCATTGCTGAAGGAACAGATGAGAAGGTGACCATCGACAAAGCCAGACTGCGCGATCTGCTGGGCAACCCGCGTTATGGTTATCGCGAGGAAATCGAGGAACGGACGGACCGGCCCGGTGTGGCAACCGGCCTGGCCTGGACCCCGGTAGGCGGCGAGGTGCTGTTTGTCGAAGCGGCTCGCATGCCCGGCGGCAAGGGGTTTCAGTATACCGGCCAGCTTGGCGAGATTATGCAGGAAAGCGCCCGCACCGCGCTCAGCTATATTCGTTCGCAGGCCAGGGCACTGAGCATTGACTCGCAGTTGTTTGAGCAGAACGATATTCACCTGCATGTCCCGGCGGGCGCTGTGCCGAAGGATGGGCCTTCTGCCGGGGTGACGATGGCGGTGGCGCTGGCTTCGCTGCTGACGGGCCGCCCGGTCAAGAGCAATGTCGCCATGACGGGTGAAATCACCCTGCGCGGCAAGGTGCTGCCAGTGGGTGGTATCAAGGACAAGGTACTGGCGGCGCATCGCCTGGGGGTGGATACGGTCATTATCCCCCGCAAGAACGAAAATGACCTGGAAGACCTGCCGGACGAGGTGCGCGATCAGTTGCAGTTTGTGATGGCAGAAACCGTGGACGAAGTGCTGACCGCCGCCCTGGAAGAAGCCTCTGTGGCTGCGCCGGTGCAGTAACTGCGAGCATGGGAGCAGGGTGGAGTCTGTGTGGATCCACCCTGTTGTTTGCAGGCAGCGCGCCTCTTGTCTGCCCAATTCCTGGCACTGCGGGCAGGGTGGCTTCAAAACTGTGACAGCCCTTGCAATATGCTGTATAATGTCACAAACCACTGACCTGCACCGTACCTCCGGGAGAGAGGACTATCTGATTGTGACCAAGGTAATGATTGTTGATGATGACCGGACCACGGTAAAGCTCCTCCAAACATTACTGGAACTGGATGGTTTTGAGGTCTATACGGTCGGACGTGGTTCGGATGTGCTGCCACAGGCGGCAACTCTTCAACCTGATATTTTCCTGATGGATTATCATCTGGCCGATACCGACGGAGTGGAGATTATCCGCGACCTGAGGGCCAGCGAACAGTTTGCACAGACCCCTATCATTATGACCTCTGGCCTGGATGTCGAAGAGGAAGCGTTGAACGCGGGTGCATCCACCTTTCTTATTAAACCTTTTGAGCCTGAAGAACTACCGGGATTGTTTAAGCGTCTGATAGCACCCTGAAATCCCGCTTGTAAGGAGAGATGATCCTTCGTGGCATCCAGAAAAAAGACGCGGATGCAGTGGTACCGTGCTGATCTGCATATTCATACACCCGCTTCCGCAGATTATCAGGAAGCAGACATTACCTATCTGGACATTTTGCGCAAAGCCGAATTTCGCGGCCTGGATATTATTGCCTTTACCGATCATAACACTGTGGCCGGCTATGCCGAGATGATGCGCGAGATTGACCGTCTGGCGTATCTGGAGCGGCTGGGGCGGGCCGTGCCGGATGAGCAGCGGGTGCTGGCGGAGTACCGCCGCCTGCTGGATAAAATCCTCGTGCTGCCCGGCTTCGAATTTACAGCAACATTCGGCTTTCACATCCTGGGCATTTTTTCGCCCCAGACCCCCATCCGCCAGCTTGAACATCTGCTGCTCAGCCTCAACGTACCGCTGGCGACTCTGGACGCTGGCTCGTCGCAGGTGGGCGCTTCGGCAGATGTGCTGTCCGCCTACCGGGTGATTAACGCGGCAGGTGGGATATGTATTGCCGCGCACGCCAACAGCACACATGGGGTGGCCATGCGTGGGTTGGATTTTGGCGGGCAGACGCGAATCGCCTATACCCAGGACCCCAACCTGCACGCGCTGGAAGTGACCGACCTGACCAACAAGGGGCGCGGCAGCACCCAGCGTTTCTTTTCCGGCACCAAACCGGAATATCCGCGCCGGATGCGCTGCATTCAGGGGTCAGATGCACACCGGCTGAATGCCCAGCCCGGCGGCGATAAAAACAAAAACCTGGGTGTGGGGGATCGCGTGACCGAAGTGCTGCTGGATGAGCGCTCTTTCGAATCCCTGCTGGCGCTGTTCCAGAGCAGCGATTTTTCCCGCACGAAACCCTATACCGGCAGTCGCAAACCTTACGATTATGTCGAGGTGGCGCGTGAGGAAGGGCCGAGCGTCGTGCAGGCATTCCACGAAAGCATGACGCGGCGCGGCGGGCGGTTGTATAACATCATCGCGGATGTGTGTGCCTTTGCCAACGGCAACGGCGGCACCATCTATGTGGGGGTCAGCGCGGACCGTGCCAAGCCGCCGGTAGGCATTGCCAAGGTGCAGGAAGCGATTGATACACTGAGCGAGGAAATCAGCCGGATGATTACGCCCGCGCTCGATGTCGAAATTGACACGCTCGAAAGCCAGAACAAGCAGGTGATTCGGCTTCAGGTGCCTGCCGGGGATGACCGCCCTTACGCCATTGAAGATTACAAAATTTACGTCCGCGACGATGCCGAAACCAACCTGGCAGTGCGCGATGAAATCGTGAGTCTGGTCGCAATGGGGCACCACGACCTGCCGCTGGCGCTTGCGGATGGCGCTGAAGCGGCACCGGTAGACGATTCCGAAACCGCAGCAGCGGCGCCTGTTTCTACCGCGCGGCACCAGAATGAGCAGATCGCGCCGCCGCGTGGTGGGGTCGAAATCATCGGCACAGAGCAGCGCAACAACAACCTGTATCATATCCTGCGCGACCTGCGCAACGGCAACATTGTTAAAAATGTCACGCGTTCTTCGGCCCGCCGCCTGTGGCACTATGCCATCACCCAGACAGAGACTAACCCGGTGAAAGCGGACAAGGTGCAGTGGCAGGGCGATATTGGCCTGTGGCGGCGCTATCAGAAAGCCGGGGAAGTGCGTTACGACCTGGTCCAGCGCGAAAATGGCAACCTGCGCGTATATTACGGCGTGACGGAAAGCGGGATGCACGGCCCCTGGCAGGTCTTTCTCGGCCCGGACGAAGAAGAATAATCCCGGCGCGCAGCCTGTTCAGGTCAGCGCTGGGTCAGCAGCCAGCGGATGCGGTCATAGGAAGCGATGTAGTGCAGAATTACGACGACTGCCAGCACCTGCGCAGTTGTGGGCTGGTTCGCGGCGATCAGCAAACCGGCCGCAGCGCCAAAGAAGGCGAATTCCAGCAGCAGACGCGCCAGACCGGGCACGGCAACCGGGGCTTTGGCCGGGTCACCAGGGACGCGGAACGTCCCCCACAGGGCGGCGGCGACCAGCGGAATACCAACGGCCAGCACCACCCGCCAGGCGCCTTCCTGCGTGGTCCAGCCCCAGTAAGCCATCGCGGCCAGGGCGGCCAGTTCCAGCAGAAAGCGCAGCGCCAGGTTAAGCGGGTGCGAACTCATCAGTGGGCCTCCGCAGCGCCTCAGGAATCTCGTTTGTCCAGCCGGTACAGGCCCGCGACAGCCGCCCAGTAGATGCGCTCGCGCACGGACTCCGCCGGCACTTCATAACGCTCGCGAAATTCCTCGTCACTGGTGCTGTAGGGTTCCCCTTCCACGCCGATAATCAGCCAGCGGCCTGGCGGAATTTCCACAGGTTCCGGGCTTTCCAATGACTGCACCACACGCGGTTTGCGCAGGCGCTGCGCCCATACCCCCTGATGCTTATAGTAGGGCTGGCATCCCAGAGACAGCAGGTGCTTTTCGGCCGGGTTCGGCTTCCAGGCTGGTTCGTCCCAGGCTTTGTAGTTTTTGAAGAAGATATCGCGCCGCACTGGCCAATGATCGTAATCATCCGGGTTTGGGCGATATTCTCTGCCGGGGTTGTAGCAGATAAAGTCGCCCACTTTGCCGGTGATTGTTTCTGTCTGGACATCGATATTTTTCGTTTCGACGAGCAGCTTCGCCATGACCAGCCGCTTGATCGGCGGATAATACTGAAAGCCCTGGGCTTTGAGTTCTTCATCAGTCCATTTGCGCTGTCGCAGCACATCCGTAGGGGCCATAGCCATTACTCTGCACTCGTTCTCTGATTTCTGATTGCCGCTTTCAGTATAGCATTTCTTGCCCCGGTGCGATGTTCAAACGGCTGCAAAATCGGGTTTATTTGAAAACCCAAACTCTACAGGGCATAACTGCGCAGCAGCTGCCAGATCGTCCGCAGGATTTCGCTGGGGTGACAGGGTTTGTTCAGGTAAGCATCTGCCCCGGCCTGAAGCGCCATTTCGCGCGTGTTCATGGTGGCGGTGATAATCAGCAGAGGGACGTTGGCTGTCCGGGGGTTGGCGCGCAATTCTGAAGCCAGGGTCAGGCCGTCCTTATGAACCGGCTTCATAATGCAGGAGATGAGCAGGGACACAGGCTGGGCGCTGCACAGGCGCAGCGCTTCCTCCGGGTCCCAGGTATCCACCACCCCCAGCCCACAGGCACCCGCCAGCAAGGCGCGGTAATACTTGCGCGACATCCAGTCATCATCGGTGACGACCACAGGCCGCGCGGCGGTCAGTTTTTGCAGGGCTTCTAACTGCCAGCCTGCCAGCCCGGCCACAGATCGCGTCTGCTGGTGGGGCAGTGTGCCCGTGCCGTTTGCTTTGCTGTTAAAGGAGGTAGATTGAGGAGGCATGATTTCGCTTCTCATGTAGATAAACTGTTGTTATTATAAACAAAAAATTCAGATTTGCCCGAAACTGTAATTGTTTTGTTACACACATTAAATTCATAAGGATACACACCTATGGCAAAGCTCACACAGAAGCTGGGCCTGCCGCGTTACGAAGCGGACGAGCATTACAAGCTGGCGCTGGCAGCTTATGACAAAGGGGATTATGACCAGGCCCTTGATCATCTGAACAAGGCGATTGACCTGCTGCCCACTAACCCGGAATATCACGCGGCGCGGGGCTACATTTTCCTGCGCGATGGCGTGCAGGAGAAGGCCCAGGATGATTTTGACCTGGCGCTGAAGCTGCATGAATTTGAGATGCTGGCGCATTATGGACGCGGCATTATGGCGTATAAAGAACGCAACTGGGAAGATGCCGAAACCTTTTTTAACCGGGCGCTGGCAGTGGACCCGCAGCGTCCGGAAACCATGTATTATCTGGCCCTGGTGTATCATCGACAGAAGAAAAACGCCGCCGCCCTGGGCCTGATGCAGCAGGCACTGGAGAAGTTTGAGGCCGCTGGCGATAAGCGGCGCAGCGATGCGCGCCAGTGGGTGCGGGAACTGGAAAAGCAGGCAAAACTGAGCGAAGGCAGCTAGCCTGCATTCCTGTACTGCCTACATCCAGCCGCGTTCCCCCTTGATGTACTCATACGCCTCTGCCAGCAGGCGGAACCGCTCCTCCGCGATCACTTTGGGCAGCGCGCTGACATCGGGATGCACGTTAAAGACCTGGCGGCGAAACGCTGTTTTGACTTCTTCCTGAGTCGCGCCGAGATGGATGCCCAGAATTTCGTAGGATTGTTCGAGGCGGCTTTTGGGGGCGCGTGCAGAATTTGCGCTGCCAGAACTGCCATTCGCCGCGGCGCCGTGTTCGCTGGTGCTGTGTGATGCACGCGGCGGCGGCATGTAAAACCTGCGGCGCTCCTGCTGCCAGAACGACCCTGCGCCAAAATGCGCCATCAGCCAGAAACCCTTGATCATGCGGGGTTTGATGTTGATGCGGCCGTAATGCATCCGGTCAATCCTCACCTCTGGCCCGTAAATGGTCTCGTACTGCTCTGTCGCATCGATCCGCTCAAAATGAAGCTGCATCAGGGCCAATTCGCGATCTTCTGGCGAATAGGTGTAGATGCGTTCGTTGTTGAGGCTGTGCAGGGCCATCATCCATTCCGGCGGCGCCAGGCGCGTCTTTGGGGCCGGCACCAGATGCGGCGCGACCACAAACATAGAGCCAATGCCGTGGTTGGTGTCGTGCTGGATCACCTGTTTGAGGGTACGCATCTTTGGTACATCCATCAGCACGTAGATATGAACCGTGACACCAATCCATAACAGCACGCGCAGGTCGGCAGGGTATGCGCGGCTGACGATGCTGGCGGCCGGATCAAGGGTACAGCGCTGCACACTGACCAGATTTATGAGTTTGTCCTTTAACCAATGCTTCAACCGATCACTCATCATCCGTTCCTCGCAGGCCCAGCCACCCCAGCCCCAGGCTCAGGCCGATCAATCCCCCTGCTACTGCCCATATCGGGCTGCGTTCCAGCACCGCCAGCATCATCGCAGCCGGGTAATCCGGGAACATATGGGCATGGCGGGCGTTCTTAAAAAACATGAGCACTGCCACCGCAAGCCCTGCCCCCAGCCCACTGATGGCGCCTGCCAGGCTGAGGCCAGGCGGTACGCGATGTGCTGGCAGCCATCGACCGCCCATCTTATCGAGAATAATTAAGACACTGATGAGTACGGCTGCGCCTGTTCCCAGCACGATCACCGGCCACAGCGCCGTGTCTTCTATCGACAGCCAGAAAAAAAGGATGATGCCATATCCCACTGCCAGCATACGTGACCGGGGGCCGGGGCGGGGCAGGTGCATTACGCCTTTTCAAACTGGAAAATATGCGATTCATAAGGCCCCAGATCCACATACAGCCCGGGCCGGATCATATGATCTCCTTCTCGCAGATACTCGTCACCGTTGAGCATGTCGCTCAGATGCCACCTGCTGCCGGGGATGCCGTGCCAGGGACTCAGGTTCACCAGCGCCTGCGACTGAGTCTCCGACAGGTTGACAATGACGAGGCGGTAATCATCCCCTTCTGCCCACCCATGCGCGATCAGGTTATCGTAGGTGTGGTTGTTGCTCCACGCGGGGAACAGATTAAACATGCGCCAGCGGCCTGTCTGATAAATTGGTGCGCGCAGTTCTGCCATCAGGCATTTGTAAAAGGCCAGCAGGTTTTCATCCACCGGCTCATCTGGCTGGCGTCCAATCTGTACCGGCAGTTTGGCGTGGCGTCCGCTGAACTGGCCATCATGCAGCAGCAGGGCACCGGGCAGGGTGCTGATCAGGGTAGCTGCCGGGCGGCTCTTTAACGGCCCCAGCGTGGCATAGGCGCGCAGCTCATCATGATTTTCAATAAAGCGGACCAGCTTTTTCTGATAGTTAAAATCCGCGATCAGATGCACGCGCACATCGCGCGGGATGCCATGAATAACGCGATCGTACAGGGTTTTGTCATAGGTGAAGGCAAAACCAAGCTGCTGCATATCAAATTCCATGTTCCAGTAAACTTCTGCCATAAACTGGAAATCCGGATACTGGGCATGCACCGCCGGGACCATTTCCGCCCAGAATTCGACCTGGGGGGCCTGGGCATCATCAAAATAGCCGTGCCAGGTCTGCCGGAAAATGCGGTTGACCAGCAGCATCGCCATATCGCAGCGCACCGCGTCGCACTGGCTGGCGATATCCAGCAGAATCTGGCGGGCAGCCTGCCGGAATTCCGGGTTGAAGGCATTGACCTGGGCGGTATCTGACCAGCCCGGAAAATACGGGTCGCGTCCGTGCGCAATGACGATTTTGCGCCCCCAGCGGTCTTCCGTCTCATAAAAATCAGACGGGCGCCGTTTAAGGTCGCTGGGCGTTCCCTGAATCAGATACCTGGGGTTATCCAGCACCCAGGGATGATCGCGCGCGACGTGGTTGGGCACATAATCCAGCACCAGCATGATGCCGCGCTGACGCAGGCGCTGGCGCAGCGCCGCCAGCCCTTCTGGCCCGCCCAGATGCTGATCGACGGTGTAATCCCAGACGGCGTAGGGCGAGCCGACTACATCTTCCGGCACGATATCCGGCAGCGCCGGGCGGTATTCGTGGAGGTACTGGCGGGCAAGCTGGCGGCTTTTGGGGCTGCGCGCCCACACGCCCATCAGCCAGACTGCGTCCAGCCCATATTCGGCCAGCGCGTCCAGCACCGCATCCGGCACGTTATGCAGGGTAATGTCCTGCTGGTACTGCTGGCTAAGAGTTGTTAACCAGACCCAGGTGTTGATCTCGTAGATAACAGGCTTGGATGGCCAGGGCATGCTGTTAGCTCATGGGTTTATGATGGATGACAGATTGCATTGGCTTATTGTAGATGAGCATGCTTTCTCGATCAATGCTGTCCCGGAGTTACCCGGTTAATGGACTTCAGCATCATCAGGCGGCATAATCAGGCCATATACCGGAAGAAGCAGGAGATTGCTGAATGGCTGATGGTTATTTTGTCACATCGAGGGACATTCATCAGGTAGAAATGGCGGCCGGCATTCATCGTCGCACCATGGGCACCACTGACGAAGCCATGCTGTGCGAGTTTTTTCTGGAGCGCGGGGCCGTCGCGGCCGAACATACCCATTTTAACGATCAGGTGGGCTATGTAGTGTACGGCCGCCTGGAACTGTCGATTGGGGGCGAGGTGCGCGTGCTGCATACAGGCGACAGCTACGCTATCCCGGGCGGGGTGCGCCACAGCACCCGGGCGCTGACTGATGCGCTGACGGTGGATGTGTTTTCGCCACCGCGTGCAGATTACCGTACAGAGGCACGTTAGCGGCGATTACGTGTTACAATTAAAGATGCTTGCGGCATAGTATGCCAGGTTATACTTTGCGGATGCACACATCGGAAGATCGAAGCATCCCTCTGGGTTATCCGGCCCTGGTGGCCAGGGTAACTTTCAGGTTCTGAAGGTAGCTTTCGGTAGGTGTATGGCGTATGGATCAATCTTACGAAGCTCGACGCAAACGGACAAGCGGTGTGCGCGAGCGGCAGCGCCGCCGCAAGGAACGCACCGCTATGGTTACCCGACGTGTTCCGGTGGATATCGGAACGCGGCGCACGTTCCAGCGGGCCATGCGCAGCGGCTGGGCAGGGCGTGGAAAACTGCTGTTTCAGGATGCCTTATGGTATGTCCGCAACACGCCGCTGGTGATGGTGATCGCGGCGGTGGTAATCGGCCTGTACTTCCTGCTGTTTGTTGGCGCGCATGTGGTGCAGGGCCGCCTGTTCCCCGGGGTGTGGGCCTTTGGCGTTTACATTGGCGATATGACGGCTGAAGAGGCCGAACTGGCCCTGCTGAAGGCGTTTACCAGCGATCTTCGCATTCAACTGGTTGATGAAAACCGCACCTGGACCGCGACCACCGCTGATCTGGGCCTGCGGCTAAACCCGGACCCCATCATCGAAGAAGCGCGGCAGATTGGCATGGCGGGCATGCCCTTTGGCTGGCACATCCAGCCCGCCGTCGAGGTGGATTACATTACCGCCCAGAATTTCCTGCTCGATCTTTCGCAGCAGGTAGAGATTCCGCCGTTCAACGCCGGATACCAGATGCAGGGCGACACAGTGGTAGGAATCGCTGGCAAGGAAGGCCGTCTGCTGGATGTGGGCCTGACGCTGGAGCATCTGACCCAGAATGTCTCCACGCTGGTCAACCAGAAACGCCTGGATCTGATTATGCAGCCGCTGCGCCCGGATACCATTGACCCGGAACCTTACCTCGATGAAGTGCGGCGGTTGGTGCGCCAGCCTGTGCAGTTGAGCGGCTACGACCCCTATAAGGATGAAAGCGTGGCCTGGACGACCACGCCGGAAGCGTTTGTGTCCTGGCTGGAGGCAGGGCCGGATGGCCTGACGCTGCGTGAGGAATCCTTTGTCCCCTTTATGGAAGCCCAGACTGCTTCGCTGAACCCGGCAGGCGAAACACTGCGATATCTGGAACCGACGGAGACGATGGAAAAGCTGCGCGAGGCGATTGCCGACCTGGATACGACGGTTGATCTGCGCGTGCGCTATCGTCCGACGGTTTACGAGGTGGAATTTGGCGACAGCGCCTACAGCGTTTCGCGCAAGACGGGCATTCCCTTTTACCTGATTGAAGAAGCCAACCCCGGCAGAGACCTGAACATCCTGTCGCCTGGCGATAAAATCTCGCTGCCCTCGCGCGATGTGGCTGTGCCGCTGGACCCGGTTAAGAACAAGCGGATTGTGGTTGATATCCGGACACAGTCGCTGGTGGCCTATGAAAATGGCGAAGTGGTCTTTAGCTGGAAGATTTCGACCGGCATCCCCAGCGCGCCGACTGCGCCGGGCGTCTATCAGGTTCTCAATCATGATGAAATCGCCTATGGCAGCAGTTTTACACTGTGTGGCGATCAGGGCTGCGGCCAGTGGACGATGCACTGGTTTATGGGGCTTTATGAAGTGCAGCCGGGCCTGATGAATGGTTTTCATGGCGCGGTGGAACTGCCTAACGGTGCCTACCTGGGCGGCGGTAATGTCGGCCAGCCGTACACCTTCGGCTGTATTATGTCCCTGGATGAAAACGCGAAGCTCCTGTACGAGTGGGCAGAGGTGGGAACGCCTGTAGAGGTGATTTCCAGCGAGTATCCGGCGCAGAGCGCGCTGGCAAAGCAGGCATTCCCGGTTTAAGCACACGGTTTTATGCAGGCACAGGGGCGGCTGAAGAAGTCGCCCTTTTAATTTTTCCGCACCGCCAACCCATAATGCCCTTGTGCAATGTGTATGAACTTCATCATGATGCACTACCCCTTATGCGTTTATGAATTAAGGAAACAATGTTGTCTGTTAATGGTGTCTTTATTGTTCTGCCATGCTGATCTCGCCTTGAGGATGGTACAGGTTTATCAGGGTGCTTTCAGGCAAAGTTTGTTCTTGATGGAATTATCGCTAATGAAGAATATCACAACCTGACTCCTGGTCAGGCCGCGCTGCAGGTGTTTGACACTAGGGGTAACTTTCATATAATAAGTGTTAGATAGCGGTGTGGAGTTTATAAGAAAATTTATTAAAGAGAACTTTATTTTATACTCCGCACCAGACACCAGACACCCCGCCCAGGCGGGGTGTTGTTCTTTCCCCCGACATTTCCTGCTAACACGTGGCAACTTCCCCGCTGCAAGGGCATAATACCCCAACAAACCGCATCGCAGCCGGGAGCAGACAAATGACCAGACATAACAAACCTTATGGCATGTGGCCCAGCCCGCTGTCGCCGAGGCAGATGGCCGGTGATTTGCGGCTGTATGATGTTCAGCACGATACCGAAAGCGATACGCTGGTGTGGCTGGAAGGCCGGGGCGGTCATAATGTGCTGGTGATGCAGGCGCCAGATGATGCGCCGCGCGATATGACCAGCGATATCTCCGTGCGGGCGCGTGTGGGTTATGGCGGCGGCGATTTTACAGTTGCGCAGGGGCAGGTTTACTTCGCCGGGACCGGGGGCCGTCTGTACCGGCAGGCGCTGTCCGGCGGGCAGGCCCGGCCAATCACCCCGGCGTTTGGCAGTGCTGCCGCGCCCCGTGTATCGGCAGATGGGCGCTGGCTGGCCTATATCCACAGTGACGAAGGCCGCGACAGCCTGGCGATTGTGGATACGGCGGGCGAACTGTGGCCTGCCAAACTGGCATCTGGCACAGATTTTGTCATGCAGCCTGCATGGCACCCCCAGGGAAAGTGGCTGGCGTATATCGCCTGGAATCATCCGCTGATGCCCTGGGATGGGACGGAACTGCGGCTGATTGAACTGCGCGATGAGGGGCCGGGCCTGCCGGCTGCGGCCAGCCAGATTACGCTGGTGGGTGATGAAAACACCGCCATCTTCCAGCCGGAATTTTCGCCGGATGGCCGCTATCTGGCCTATATCAGCGATGCCAGCGGCTGGGGACAGCTTTACCTGTACGATCTGGAAGCGCAGACTCATGTGCAGGTGACGGAAGGCGCATACGAGCACGGCGCGCCGGCCTGGGTGCAGGGCCTGCGCCGCTATGGCTGGTCGCACACGGGCAGCAGCCTCCTTTTTCTGCGCAGCGAACGCGGCTTTGACAGCCTGTGGCGCTACAGCCTGCGCAGCGGCTCCGCCATGCGGGTCCAGCACCTTGACGATTACACCAGCCTGTCGCAGATTTCCACGTCCTGCCAGTCTGATCAGGTCGCCCTGATCGCCAGTGCGTCGCGTATTCCCACCCGTGTGGTGACTTATGCCCCGGAACCCATGCCCCTGCCAGAGCAGTTGGATTCCAGCCAGCCCGGGCTGCAGGTGATGGTGCCGGAAGTGCCCGCCGGCGTGCAGATTGTGCGCCGTTCCAGCACGGAGAATATCCCCCCGGCGCAGCTCGCAGCGGCGCAGGCAATCACCTGGACAGGGCACGATGGCGAAACGGTGCATGGGCTGTATTATGCGCCTGTGCATTCCGATGATGAAGCGGATGACGAAGCCAGCGGTCCGCCGCCGCTGATCGTGGATATTCACGGCGGGCCAACCTCACACCGGACGGCGGATTATGACCTGCGGGCGCAGTTCTTCGCGACGCGCGGGTACGCGGTGCTGAATGTGAATTATCGCGGCAGCACCGGCTATGGCAAAGCCTATATGGCGCGGCTGCGCGGGCATTGGGGCATCTACGATGTTGAGGACGCGGCCAGCGGGGCGGAGCATCTGGCGCATGAAGGCCTGGCGGACCCGGCGAAACGGGTGATTATCGGCGGCAGCGCGGGCGGCTTTACGGTCTACCAGTCGCTGATCGACAAACCCGGTTTTTATAAAGCAGGCATCTGTCTGTTTGGGGTGGCCAACCAGTTTGATCTGGCGACGGATACGCACAAGTTTGAGGAGCGTTATCTGGATTCGCTGCTGGGACCGCTGCCGGATGCCGCAGACATTTACCGCGCGCGTTCGCCGTTGTTCCATGCCGAAAAGATCAGGGACCCTATCGCCATCTTTCAGGGTGCGGATGACCGGGTGGTGCCGAAGGCGCAGTCAGACAGCATTGTTAAGGTGCTGCGGGCACGTGGCACGCCGCACGAATATCACGTTTATGAGGGAGAAGGGCATGGCTGGCGCAAACCGGAAACAATTGAGGATTTCTACGGCCGCGTGCTCCGGTTCCTGCAGCAGTACGTGCTGTTCGCCTGACAAAATTTACGCGGGATAGGCCGGCTTGTTAGGTGCGTGTCAGGTCGGCAGGCCCATAATCGGAAAACCTGAAGGCTCATCCGCACAGAACAGGGTGACCATAGCTGTAATACCTTACTTTTTACCCACGAACTGGCTTGAAAGAATCGTTGCGCTGGATAAACTCATGTCAAAACCAGCCAGACAGAGCGCGTTATGATCACAGACTCCAATATCACTGCCCTTATTATCGCCCTTCGCACGGAAGACCGTCGTGCCCATACTCTGGTCGTCGATGATCTGGTTCGTATTGGCGCTGCGGCGGTTGAACCGCTGCTTGATGTGCTTGATGATCCGAATCCGAATGTGCGCAGCGGCGCGGCGCGTGCCCTGGGCAAGATTGGCGACGCGCGCGCGCTGGGGTCGCTGATCTTCTCTCTGCGTAATGACCCGGATGTGGAGGTGCGCAAGAGTGCGGTCTGGGCACTGCATATGGGTGGGGCACGCGCTGTGGTCCCGCTGATTGAAGCCCTCAGCGATGCGGATGAGTGGGTGCGCTTTGGCGCGGTGATTGTGCTGGCAAAGATAGGCGACGCGGCGGTTGAACCCTTGATTGAGGCGCTGAGCGCCAACCTGCCGATTGTGCGCGCCAACGCGGCGGAAACGCTGGGGCGCATCGCGGATCAGCGGGCGGCCGAAGCCCTGGCCGGCGCGCTGCACGACCCTGACGATGAGGTGTGGCAGCAGGCGGCGATCTCGCTGGGGCGGCTTCAGGATGCCCGCGCCGTCAGATATCTGATCAGAATTACCCAGATAGCGCATTCCGGCCTGCGCACCAAAGCGATCAAAGCCCTGGGCCATATCCGCGATGTGCGCGCTGTAGACCCGCTGATCGAGGTGGTGTATCAGGAAAAGGACCGCTGGATGCGCCTGTTTGCCATTGAAGCGCTGGGGCGCATCGGCGATATTCGCGGCATCGAGGCGCTGGTGGATGCGGCCTATGACGAAAGCCGCGATGTGCGCACCAAAGCCATCGTGACGCTGGGGGAAATTGATTCGCTGCTGGCGACCGATGCGCTGTATACCATCTTCGATGATATGGATGTGGATGTGGAAGACCAGCAGACCGCGCTGTTTGAACTGGGCAAGCGTGGCGACCCGCGCGCCGTAAGCGGCCTGATCGACCTGCTCCAGTTCGATACCAAAGTCGATAACCGCATTTATGCCGCGCTGGTGCTGGGTGAAATCGGCAGTACAGAAGCGGTGGATTCGCTGATTGACGCGCTGTGCGATGATGTGCCGGATGTGGCGGATCATGCGCTGCGCTCGCTGGCGAAGATCGGCAGCGCCGCGACGGAACCCCTCCTGCATAACCTGTATCAGTCTTCCAGTGTGGAACGCCGGCAGTGGGTGGTGCGCGCGCTGGGGGAAATTGGCAGCGAACAGGCTATCACCGCCCTGATGGAAGTGGCCCTCAACCGTGCCGAGACCGGCAGCGTGCGCGAAGAAGCGCGCCTTGTTCTGCTGCGCCTGGGCTATAACCCCGGCACCCCTGCCTGAAAACGGCCTGGCTCAGGGGCGGAGCTGCCGCGTGAAATAAAGCACCAGATCATCATCGACAATGACCTGCTCGCCGGGCTGTACCGCATGATCCCGAAAATGTAACCCGCGCCCATCCGGAATATATCCCCGCCGCACGTACAGGCGCTGTGCCGCGCCATAATCGCTGTACATGCCCACGCCAATGCCCACAACATCAGCGCGCTGTGCCGCTGCCTGCTCTGCATGGTCCATAAGCTGGCTGCCAAAGCCCTGCCGCCGGAACTGTGGCAGCACGTTAAAATCCTGAATTTCCGGGATATGTTGTGTGCGAAAGGGCGGATAACCAGACTGCCAGTTGAGGGTGATGTACCCGGCGAAGCTGTCCCCGGTAAAGGCGACGAACACCAGACGCTGCCCGGCGGTCTGCTCTGCCAGATAACGCTCGTACTGGACAGCAGGCTTGTTCCAGCCCAGCGCCTGAAACGCCCCGGCAATCTGTGGGATATCCCGGGCCTCAAGCAGCCGAATCAACAGCGCCAGGACAATTCCCCTTTGCCCGCTATCAGGGTCAGAATTCGTACTCGTCCCCATCCTCGCACAGGATCACCGGGCCGTTATAGGTTTCCTGCGCTTCTGGCACCAGCGGCCTGGGGTCCTTGTTCCAGACTTCATAATGAATCAGATAGAGCGATTTGGCGTTGGTGTGGGTAGCGGTTTCCCCGGCCTGGCGCGCACTGGAATGACCAATACCCGCGCCCGCCGCTTCGTGCAGCAGAATATCCGCATCGTGGCCCAACTCATACAGCGCGTCGGTAGGTTCCGTGTCGCAGGTATAGGCCAGCACGTTTCCGGTCAGCTTGTTTTCGATGCGCAGGCCAATCGTCGGGATGAAATGTTTCACCGGCCAGGCGGTGATGCGAAAATCCTCATTTTCCAGAATTGGCGCACAGGGGCGTTCGCGCACCCGGTGGAACGTGACCGGGAAGAAATTGGGCCATGTCTCCCAGGCAAACATGGTCATCAGGTCTTCGGTGCGGTTGATGCAGTGCGGCAGGCCATAAAACCGCAGCGGCGCCTGCCGCCCGAGCTGCCACATGGCCATCAGCATGTTGGGTACCCCGGAAACATGGTCGGCATGGAAATGAGTCAGAATCACATCCTGCAAACCATCATCACTGATGACCAGGTCTTTAATTTTGCCGAGCGGGTTGGAGCCGCAGTCCACCAGGATAGGTGAGTCGCGCTCTCCGATCAGCACAAAGTGGGTATTGTCGTGGGTAGCATCCGGCACGACAGCCGCAGAACCAAGAACAACGATACGAGCCATAATGACCTTTAAGCTGGGCGAACAAAACGCACATTATCAAGTATACTGCGATGTGCGATTTGTATTGCTAAAATTTCCAGACATTTCAGAATTCAGCCGCCCATCACGGCCAGCACCAGCCCAGGGGTGATGAAGGCTTCGATAAATGACGCGATCAGCAGCCCCGGCAAAATCAGCCCCAGGCCAATTTTGATGGTATCGCCCAGGGCCTGCTGCAGCCCCTGGCCCACCGTCATGCCCTCTGGCGGGCGTGTGACCGAGGCTCCCAGACGCACCGCCGCCACACATGCCAGCACCACGATTGGAATTTCAATGATGCCATGCGGCGCCAGCGCCGCGATCAGCAGAGTCGGGTCGTACCCGGCCAGCAGAATCTGGCTGGCGGCATAGCCGATCACAAAAAAGGTCGGGGCGATCAGCAGCCCGCCAATGCCAAAGGTAAACATGCCCAGCAGAGTCGCGGTGATGAGGGCGCGGATGTTGTTCCACAGGATGAAGGTCATAATGCCGGTCTGGGTGGGGATGTTAAAAAATCCCCGAAAGGCGCTTTCGGACTGCCCAAAGTCAAAATCCCGCGGCAGGTTAAGCTGCCACTGCGGCTGCTGGCCGAACACATACCCGCCGACCAACGCTGCGCTGAAGACGAGCAGCGGCAGCCACCATGCCAGCCCCAGGCGCTTCAGGCTGAGGGGCAGGCCGTGCCGGTACCACTGCCACAGATTGCGGGCCGGGGTTCTGTCTTCGTCGATAGCGCGCACATGCCGCCAGATCCCCGCCAGCGTGCCGCGCAGATTCAACTGGTCGATGGCGCGTCCCAGCAGTTCCTCGCGGTTGAAGATGCTGTTGCCCACGCGCAGCAGCAGAATCACCACCACTGTCATGCCGATGATGATGGCCCACAGTGCGCCAATGCCGTTGGGCGATTCCGCATCCGGCGCGAGGAACATGATTGCGCTCTCGCCCTGGATGATCAGCGCCATAGGGATGATGATAAAGCTGGCCAGCAGGTTGGCGGCCCGTGTGCTGGTGGTCTGGCTGGAAACCACCACCGCGCCCGTGACCATCACCAGCGCCTGCACCGTCGTCAGCAGCATGATCTGTACGACCAGCATCGTCTGTGGGCGCCATGCCAGGTCCCCAAAAATGAGGCTGCTGAGGTAAACCAGCATGCCGCCATAACTGGCCAGCAGCGGCGGAATCATGGCGGCCAGGGTCTTGCCGATATACAGCTCAGTGTTGGTCAGCGGCGTGCTCAGCAGCGGTTCCAGGCTGCGGCGTTCTTTTTCCCCGACGAACGTTTCCAGCGCGATCACCAGCGAGATGGAGATGGGGAAAAAGCCGACGATCATCAGCATGAAGGGGATGGTGCGTTCTGCCACAATATCCGCGCCGTACTGTGCCACAAAGCCGGAGAAACGCCCGGCGATCCACTGCGCCAGCGACGGAAAGATCAGGGTCAGGATGACGATAGGGGCGACAATGCGCCAGTCGCGGAAGCTGTCGCGCACTTCGCGCCGGGTGATAATCAGCGCGTTGCTGAGGGTGTAACGAAAATGAGCCAGCGCGCCGGGGGCCTCTGTGGGTTGGGTTGGCTTAGTGATGGTTGCCATTTTGCTGCGCTTCCTGTGCCTCGTCCTCTTTGACCACTTGCAGGTAAATATCTTCCAGGCTCTGCGATACCGGCGCCAGCGTCACCACCTCAACGCCCAGCCCGGCCACATGACGCAGCAGGGCGGGGTTGGTTTCGCGCGGGTCGGCTACACGGTAGCGCACCCAGTCATCGCCGCTGTCCTGAACCTGAACCATATCGCTGATGTCTTTGGTCAGGCCGTTAACATGCCCGTTGACGCGCAGTTCCATCAGCGGGTCGCCGACAAACTGCCGGGCCAGCGCCTCGAAGGTGCCGTTGGCGATAATGCGCCCGTGCCGGATAATGGCGATACAGTCTGCCAGAATCTGCGCTTCGTTCAGGTTGTGGGTGGTAATCAGGAAGGTGCGTTCGTCGTGCTGGAGTTCGACAATGGCTTCCCGCACCTGCCGGGCGCTTTGCGGGTCCATGGCGGAGGTGGGTTCATCCAGCAGCAGCACCGGCGGATTGTGCAGCATGGCGCGCACCAGCGCCAGCTTTTGCTTCATCCCCTTGGAATATTCGCCCAGGCGTTTATCCAGCGCGAACGACAGGCCAAAGCGCTCCATCAACTGGTAGGCGCGCTGGCGGCGCTGTTCCCTGGACAGATGATAAACCTGCCCGAAAAAGTCGAGGTAATCCAGCGCCTTCATGCGTTCGTACAGACCATGCTGCTCTGTCAGCACCCCAACATGAGCGCGCACCTGGGCTGGCTGGCGCACGACATCAAACCCGGCAATTGTGGCCTGGCCGTGTGTCGGCGCGAGGATAGAGGTCATCATACGAACGCTGGTGGTTTTGCCCGCGCCATTTGGCCCCAGCAGCGCCAGCACCGACCCCGCCGGGACGTGCAGATTGATATGATCGACAGCCCGGAAGTCATCAAAATCCTTCGTCAGATCGTGAACTTCTATCATGGGTTAGTTTCCAGAAGGTAAGTGCCCTGCCCTATTTTACAGGTTGGATGGGAGGATGTCCCCCTTACTTCAGGGGGAGCATCCCTTTTATTATCTCACAAGGAAGCGGGGCAGGGCACTTAAGAAACTCATAAGCAGATTTTAAGGGTGTTTATTGAGGACGGCATCCGCATTGGGGATGTGGGGGATGGGCTGCGGGCTTTCTGTACTGGTTTCACGCAGCAGCAGGTAGCCCGTCACCACGACGATCAGCAGGAGGCCCAGCAGGGTGGTTTTGCCGGGCACGATGCCCAGCAGCAGCATGCTCAGCAGCACATTCCAGACGGCTTCTGAGTACGAGAAGGACGCTACGACAGCCAGCGATACCAGCTCGCCAGAACGTGCCAGCAGCAGCAGGGCCAGCAGCCCCACCATGCCGATAATCACCATGCCGATCAGGTTCTGCAGTGACGGTGGCTGCCAGAAAAACGGCACAAAAAAGCTGAGGACGAGGAACACCCACAGGGCAGTATGAAACAGGCTGGTGATAGGGTGATCATGGCGCAGGATGCGGGAGAACATCAGATGCAGGCTGATGGCCACGCCAGAGCCGAAGGCCAGCAGCGCCGCCGGGCTGAAAATGCCCTGGTCCGGGCCATGTACCAGCAGCATGCCCCCAAATCCGACCAGCGCGGCCAGCCAGCGATACATGCCCACCGGTTCGCGCAGGACCCAGATAGACAGCGCCAGCATGACCAGCGGCGAAGTCCAGTACACCGACCACAGATTGTTCGGCGACATCTGGCCGGATGCCACAATGAAGCAGACCGGCATCATCAGCATGGTGAGCGAACGGACAATCTGGAGCTTCAGGCTGCCAGAACGCACCAGGGTGGTTTTGTAACGCGGCCCCAGCACAATCACCATAAACAGGATATGGACCACGTACCGTGTCCAGACAATCTGGTACATGGACAGATCACTGACGAGGATATACCCGGTCAGCTCTAGCAGGGCAAAACAAAACGATGAAAGCACCATGTACAGAATGGCCCGTGCGGATACCTGCCGCAGGGCTGGGGGAAGATGTATGGCTGGATGCATGGCTGTTAAGAATCCTTTCCTCGTGCTTTCTGCCTGCACCTTCGAGTTATTGTCATCGGCAGCCAGGACGGTTGGGGATTTCAAACAGCTCGGCATCCACTGATGCCGGGTCTCGGATTCCATATTCACAACGATATGAGCAGGAATATGGACAAGGAGAGTCGCCAGCATCAGCAGGGATCGCAGGCAGATAAAAGATACTTTTATCGTGAAAAATGAACGTGGCAGCGCCTGTCATCACCCTGGGCAGGCCCGGAAATATGCTGTCCCCCCCTGTGTGATAAACCATGCCAGACGATCTTCCTCACCTTACTGCTGGCGGCATAACATTTTCCTAAAGCGCCTGGCAAGGCAGGGGACAACAAAAAGGGCACATCGTGAATGAGATGTGCCCCGCTGTACTGCTATTCAGATTTTTGCGCCGCAGATTGCTTATGTGTTTTCTGAGGCAGGCTGTGAGTCCGGGGTGCGCCCGACGGTGGTCACGGTGCCGGGGCGATGGCGATAAGCCAGCACCGCCAGCGCGATCAGGAACACGATGCCCATAAATACCTGCGACAGATTGATCTGTGTGCCGGGGACGTAGGTCACTTCCACGCGGATGCCTTCCAGCAGGAAGCGGATAAACGCGTACTGCAGCAGGTAGATCAGGAAAATATCCCCCTGACGCAGACGGTTGCGATAGCGCAGGAAGAGATTCAGCAGGATGATGAAGAACAGCAGGCTCCACAGCGATTCGTACAGGAACAGCGGATGAAACCGGGTTTCAAGCGGATATTCCACCAGGCTGCGATAAGGCGCGACGCGATGCGCGGCATCAATGGTCAGACCCCAGGGCAGTTCCGTCGGCACGCCGTACAGTTCCTGGTTGATGAAGTTGGCCCAGCGGCCAATGGCCTGCCCCAGCGGCAGCCCCACCGCCGCGATATCCAGCCAGGGGGCGAACGGCAGGTTGTTGCGCCGCATGTAGATATAAGCGCCCAGCATGCCGCCCAGCACCGCGCCGAAGATGCTCAGGCCGCCGCTCCAGATGGCAATCGCGCCGTTTTCCAGGTTAAAGAAGTTCTGCAAATACCAGCCCGTGTCCATGCCTTGGGCCACCCCAGAGGCCGGGGGGAACAGCACGAACCACAACCGCGCCCCGACAATCGCCGGGATGATGGCCCAGGTCAGCGCGCCCCAGATATGATCCGGGTCGCGCCCATCGCGCTTTGCGAGTCTGGCCGCCACTGTCGCCGCCACCAGCATCGCCAGCACGATGATGATGCCATAGTAGCGGATCTGAACGCGGTCAAACAGCACCACAAATTCTCTTTCGAATTCCATAGATCAAAAACCTCACATTTTTTGTCGCGTAATGCGATACACATACCAGAGTCGCTGCACAGCCGTGATATTGGTGCCCAGGGCCAGAAGCCACAGGCCGGGCACGAGCAGGGCAGGCACCAGCAGCGCCAGCAGGATGACAGCGACCCGTTCCATACGGGTAAACCAGCCCACTTTTACTGACAGATCTGCTTCGCCTGCGCGGGCGCGCACATAACTGACCCCATAGCTGCCCACCAGTGCCGCCAGCGCCAGCAGAAAATTATCCTGCTGCCCCTGACTGGAAAAATAATACCCCAAAGCGCCAAAAATGAAACCATCAGCATAGCGATCCAGCACAGAATCAAGCACGCCGCCAAACGGGTCTTTTCGCTGCATGGCCCGCGCCACCGCGCCATCCAGTGCATCCAGCGGCAGGCCGAGCAGCAGCACCAGCGCGCCCGCCTGGTGCTGGCCCTGCGCGATCAGCACGGCGGCCGCTGCCACAAAGATCAGCCCGACCAGCGTGATAGTATCCGGGTGGATGCCCATCCGGTGCAGTGCTATGCCGATGCGCCCCAGGGTGGATGCCGTCAGGCCGCGCACACGATCTGTAAGGGTTGTAGGAGGCTGTGTCATCAAATCGACTCTTGCTAATCAACAGGTTTTTCTGTAGACTACACACCATCTCGGGGCGTGGCGCAGTCCGGTAGCGCGCACCGTTCGGGTCGGTGAGGTCATGGGTTCGAATCCCGTCGCCCCGACAGCATGAAAAATCCCGCTAAACAACGGCGGGATTTTTTATTTGCCCGTAATCATACCCCTTTGGCACACGGTCCAACAAGGGTGGGCCGCCCCGCACCGCCGCTTAATCGACACGATCCAGCAGGTAGATGCGGGGGTGCAGGCCGCCCTGAAACACCCGTGTTTCCTGCTGCACCGCCCACAGATGGGCACAGTCGCGCAGCACCCGTTCCATCAGGCGAATCTCGTGGGTGATAAAGACGGCGCGTGCCCCCGGCGCAGCGATGCGTGCCGCTTCGCGCAGGGCCGCCGGGTACAGCCGGGCGTTGGCCTCGTGAGAACCGACCAACTGGCCCCAGGGCAGATCGGCGCAGATCATATCAATACAGGCATCCGGCAGGGGCAGGTCGGCAATATCCATCTCGAACAGGTCCACCTGTTTAACAAACCCGGCAGCGACCAGATTATCTGTCGCACAGCGCAGGGCGATAGGGTCGCTGTCACAGCCCCCGATCACATCTGCCGGGGCCGCCAGCAGACGCTCGATCAGCAGGGTGCCAGAGCCGCACATCAGGTTAAACACGCGGTCATCCGGACGCGGCTGAGTCATCTCGATCATGGCGCTGGCGATAGTGGCGTTGAGGGCGCCTTCCATGTTGCAGGCCCGCCAGGCCCGTGCCGCCAGTGGGCGCGGAGTCAGCCGCACCAGCACTTCCCAGCCATCGTGATGAATATCAGCCTTGCGCACCCGCAGCACCAGGTCGCCTTCATCATCCTGGTTTCTCATGCCGGTGGCTTTGGCGATTTCATCCTTGATGCGCTGAAACACAGAGGAATGGCTGCCCGCCGCCGCGATGCGAAAGGTCTGGAAGGTGCCGGCCGGGTGCATGCTGCGCACGGTGCTGATCTGTCGCAGCAGGCGGGTAAAATGCTGGTGACCGAGCAGGGCCTGTGGGCGCGGGATAGCATAATGCTCTACCAGATACACCGCTACGCTGCGCGACAGCGAGTTTAAATCCGGCAGTGCGCCCTCAAGCTGGAACGGAATTTCCTCCGGCCGGATTTTTTCCATCAGCGTGGCGCGGTTCCCAAAGCGGCGGCGCAGTTCGTCGGCGGCATAGTCCTTTAGTCCGCTGACGACTTCAGCTTCGCACAGATAGCGCGGGGTGGTGGGTTGTGGCTGAACAGCAGAACGTGGTTTTGATTTTGACATGGGGTGATTATACTTGGTGCGCTATTCAGTTCACAGGGAGAGGCTGCTCTGTATGCGCCGTGACGCGAAGAAAGGGGCCGCATGATGAATGCAAATCTGCTGCGCGGAGAGCGTGTCTGGCTGACCGCGCTGGGCCGCGCGGATGCTGCGGCGATGGCCCGCTGGGAGTATGACAGCGAATATCTGCGCCTGATGGATTCCAGCCCGGCGCGGCCCCGCAGCGAGGAAGAAATTCTGCGCTGGATTGATTCTGTGGCCAAAGCGCACGACGTGTTCACTTTCGGCATCCGCCTGACGGACACAGACGAGCTGATCGGCTGGGCGCAGTTGGATGGCATTGAGTGGGCGCATCGTACCACTTCGTTGGGCATCGGCATTGGCAACCGCAATTTCTGGAATCAGGGCTATGGCGCAGAGGCGATGGCGCTGGTGATCAACTTCGCCTTTAACGAACTCAACCTGCACCGGATTTACCTGACGGTCTTCAGCTACAACACGCGCGCCATGCGTTTGTATGAAAAACTGGGCTTTAAGCGCGAGGGTATCTACCGCGAGCATTTGCGGCGCGATGGCCAGCGCTACGACATGCTGGTCTACGGCCTGCTCCGCCACGAATGGGATGGTCAGGCTGGCCCCGTGTGATGCTGGCGGTTAAAGGGTATACTAGCGCTATCGACCACCTGGCCGATGGTAAATATCATGACTGCATTTGAATCCCTCTCCTATGACGAGCAGTTGGCACGTTTTGCCAATGCCGCCGAACATATCCTGCCGGCCTTTGGCTTTCTCGATTGTGATATCACGCCGCTGCAGTATGTCAACAACGCCGTGTTTGCTGTTGATGGCCCGCGCGGGCCGCACGTGCTGCGGGTGCATCGCCGGGGGCACAAGCCGCCGCAGTGGATTGAATCGGAAATGCGCTGGCTGGCGGATATTCGCGCCGGGACGGACCTGTGTGTGCCGGGACCTGTGCCCACGCTGGACGGCATGCTGACCGCGCAGGTGCAGGTCGAGGGTATCGAAGAACCCCTGAGCTGTGTGCTGCTGTCGTGGGTGGAAGGGGAAGCCTGCCCGCCGGAAGCGACCACGCCGCAGCAGGCCCAACGTCTGGGGGCGTTTCTGGCGCGGCTGCACAATTTCTCCGCCAGCTATCAGCCGCCTGCCGGCTTTGCGCGCCCCCGGCTGGATTGGGAAGGCCTGTTCGGGGAGGAGTCGCCCTATAACCCCGGCGACGGCGCGCGCATCTTCTCTGCGGAACTGGTGCAGGTGATGGACGCGGTGGCCGAACGTGTGCGGGATGTGATGCAGGCGCTGGCGAATGACTCCGCCAGCTTTGGCCTGATCCACGCCGACATGATCGCCAAGAATACCCTCTATCATGGCGACCGAGTCTGTGCGATTGACTTTGAGGACTGCGCCTTTGGCTGTTTCCTGTACGATCTGGCGCCGCCGCTGCTGAACTTCAGCCCGCTGCCCGCTTATGCCGCGCTGCGCGATGCCCTGTGGGCAGGCTATACGGCGCTGCGCCCGCTGCCGGATCATTACCGTGATAGCCTGGAAGTGTTCACCGCCGGGCGGCATGTCGCCTCCTGCCGCTGGATCGCCGGGAATCTGGATAACCCCCTCGTGCGTGACCGCGCGCCGCGTATCCTGGCCAATCGCACACGGGAGCTTCAGCATTTTCTGGAAACCGGGCGGCTGGAACGCAAATCCGAAATTCTGTAACACACTGCACCGGCCTGCCACTACTCTGAACATGGCCTGAATGGTATGATTGCCGCGCGCCAAAACGCCATGTACCATGAACAGGCATCCAACAACAGAGACTCGTTAAAACATGAAGAATCCATTTGCTACCCACCAGACCCGGGGCAGCTATCGCTGGGTGATGCTGGCCCTGTGCGCCCTGACTCCTATGCTGGTTTCCACGCTGCCGAATATGTCGCTGCCGCCGCTGTTTGCCACCATCGCGGGGGATCTGTCGCTGTCGCTGGTGGAAGTGGGCACCGTATGGGGCATTGTCTCCTTTTCCGGCATCTTCTTTACCCTCATTGGCGGCACGCTGGGGGATCGTTTTGGGTCGCGCCGGACGCTGTTTGTGGCCTGCCTGCTGACCGGGCTGTTCGGGCTGACGCGCAGCCTGGCGGTGGATTTTATCACCCTGATGCTGACCTCCATGCTGTTTGGCGTGTTTCAGGCGATTGTCCCGGTGATGGTGTTCAAGGTAATTCGCCAGTGGTTCCCGACAGAGCAGTTGGGCATGGCCAGCGGCGTCACTTCTGCGGGCTTTGCCGCCGGTCTGACTCTTGGCCCGCTCATCAGCACCAGCCTGCTGCTGCCGGCGCTGGGGGGCTGGCGTCAGGTGATCGTCTTTTATGGCGTCATTGCGGTGGTCATCAGCCTGATCTGGCTGATCATACACCCGGCTGAATCAGAGGATGACGCGGCGGACCGGCCCCGTATTCCGCTGCGGCGCAGCCTGGCGCATGTGCTGGGCCTGCGCAATCTGTGGGTGCTGGGGATTGGTTCGCTGGGCACGACGGGCTGCATGATGGGTTTTTCCGGCTATCTGCCGACCTATCTCAAGGCGATTGGCTGGGCAGAACTGGATGCAGACCGCGCCTTGTCCGCCTTCTTTATCACCAGCTTCATCGGCGTGATTCCGCTGTCGATTCTATCAGACCGGCTGCACTGGCGGCGCAGTTTCCTCATTGTCGCCGGGCTGATTCTGTCGCTGGGGATCGGGTCGCTGACGTTTATGGAAGGGGCGATGATTCTGGTGACGGTGGCGGCCACCGGGTTTATCTTCGATGCCTTTATGGCGATCCTCAACGCCAGCGTGCTGGAAGTGGAGGGCGTGGGTCATGTGTATGCCGGGACGGCGCTGGGCATCGCGAATATGATCCGCAACCTGGGCGGTACGTTCTCCCCGCCGATTGGCAACAGCCTGGCCGTGTTCGGGCTGAATATCCCCTTCCTGTTCTGGGGTGCGCTGGGGGTGGCGGGTGTGTGCATGTTTATCTTCCTGCTGAAGCCGAAGAAAAAGGGCCTGCCCGAAGAACCCGCCGTCATGGTGGGGTAGGCAGG
>CAZQIY010000017.1:66307-81499 GCA_964593565.1 uncultured Anaerolineaceae bacterium | reverse complement strand
GCCTGTTCGCGGGTGGCCAGCTCGTCAATAAACTCGTCAATTTCACCCTGCATCACACGCGGCAGGTTGTAACTGCTGACATTGATGCGATGATCGGTCACGCGGTTCTGGGGATAATTGTAAGTGCGGATTTTCTCGGAGCGTTCGGCACTGCCCACCTGACTGCGGCGTTCCTGTTCCTGTTCTTCCCGCTGGCGCTCCATCTCGATCTCGTACAGGCGGGCCAGCAGAATCTGCTTGGCGCGCACGCGGTTCTGAAGCTGGCTGCGTTCGTCCTGCACTTCCACCACAATGCCGCTGGGCAGGTGCGTCATGCGCACGGCGGAGTCTGTGGTGTTGACGGACTGGCCGCCCGCGCCCTGGCTGCGGAACACATCTACCCGCACATCGTTCATATCCAGCTCGACATCCACTTCGTCCACTTCCGCCAGCACCGCCACCGTCACCGTGCTGGTGTGGATGCGCCCCTGGCTTTCGGTTTCCGGCACGCGCTGCACCCGGTGGACTCCGCTTTCGTATTTCAGACGGCTGTAGGCCCCGCTGCCGCGCACTTCAAAGACAATGTGCTTAAAGCCGCCCACGCCGGTTTCGTGCTGGTCGATCACATCCACTTTCCAGCCCCGGTGTTCGGCATAATAGCTGTACAGGCGGTACAGATCCGCCGCGAACAAACCGGCTTCGTCGCCCCCGGCCCCGGCGCGGATTTCCACAATCACATCCTTATCATCGCGCGGGTCCTTCGGCAGCAGCATCACCTTCAACTGCGCTTCCAGTTCATCCAGGCTGGCCTTCAGCGTTTCGGCTTCCTCTTCGGCCATGCTGCGCAGTTCCGGGTCGGTTTCATCGCGCAGCATCTCCTGCGCATCCTCCAACTGCTGCTTCTGATCCTTATAGGTGCGAAAGGCGCTGACCATCGCTTCCAGACCGGCACGCTCTTTGGAATATTCAACGACCTTAGTGTAATCAGCCATCACCGCCGGGTCGCTGATGAGCCGTTCCAGTTCTTCGTAACGCGCTTCAATACCTGCCAGTTTGTCTAACATGCCTGAATGTCTCGTCGTGGGCTACTTGTGGGAATTACCCGTTATTATACGCTGCGAATGGCCGGATGAGTAGGGCGGGCGGCACTTTTCAGGCGGTCTGGGCGCTGCGGCCCAGCATCGCCCACACATAGCCCCTGCCCGGCGCAAAGGCATACGCCAGCAGAAACAGCGCCGTCATCGTCAGCACAATCGCCGCGCTGGCCGCGATGCGCCCGTACCATGCGATATACATGCCCGCCACGCCGCTGAACACCGCCAGCGCCGCCGACAGCAGCATCAGATGATGCAGACGCCGCACAAACAGACGCGCCGTCGCCGCCGGGGTGACCAGCATGGCCGCCACCAGCACCACCCCCACCGCCTGCACCCCGATCACAATCGTCATCGCCAGCAGCACCAGCAGCCCGATTCGCAGCGCCTCGCCCGGCAGATGCAGCGTCTGCGCCAGCGTCGGATCAAACGACACCAGCAGCAGTTCCTTATACAGCGCCAGCACCGCCACCAGCACTACCGCCCCCGTGATGCCAATCAGCAGCAGGCTGTCGTCGCTGACGGCCAGAATCTCGCCAATCAGAATATGAGTCAGGTCTGCGGCATAATTCTGTGCCCGCGAAATAATGCCGATCCCCAGCGCGAACGCCCCGGCAAAGATCACGCCAATGGCGGTATCTTCCGCCAGACGCTGCCCCCGTGTCAGCAGGCCGATACCTACCGCAGACAGCACCCCGGCCACCATGCCGCCCAGCAGCACCGCGCCGCTGGTGCCGCCGCTGGAAAGATAGGCCACCGCCACCCCCGGCAGCACCGTATGCGCCAGCGCATCGCCCAGAAAGGACATGCCCCGCGTCACCACAAACGCGCCCATCACGCCGCTGACGACGCCAATCATCACCACCGCCAGCATCGCCCGCTGCATGAACGCATATTGCAGCGGGTCCAGCAGAATTGTCTGCACTGTATCCATTGATTTATCGCGCTATCGCATCATTTTGAGACGGTGTATCAATCATAGTCCCCTGCGGTGCCGCCAGCAAGGGTGCGTGTGCCTGCGCCGCTCAGCCTTCTACCGTCACCAGCACCCGCAGCGCAAACCCGTCAAGCTGTACCGGGCCATCAAACGGCTGGCTGGCGCCGGTGGCCGGGTCCAGCAGTTCGTACACCCCCGCCTCGTGCGGGTGCAGTTCAAACTGGATAGGGGCCGCGCCCTCGTTAAACAGCAGATACCAGTCGAACCCGGCTTTTTCGACATGCCGCAAACGCAGCGCCGGATTCGGCGAGGTAATCGGCAGGCTTTGCGGCACCAGCCGCTGAAGATGTTCCAGGCACGGGCCGCTGTTTTCGTGCCAGCGCACCAGCCGGTCAGCCCCCTCCAGCGCCTCCAGCAGCGGCTGAACTTCCGGCGCGGGGTCGTCATCCACAATCAGCGCCCGGTAATGCTGTCCAGCGATGCGAATCCCCTGCGGGCTGATTTCCGCTTCGTACTGCAAATCGCGCACATCCAGGTAATTAAAATCAATCTGGTGTTCGTAGCAGGCTCTGGCAGCGCGCCAGGGCAGGTTGTGATTCTCGCCCAGGATGGCCACGTGGCACACCTGCTCGCTGTCGGTGTTCAGCCAGCACAGGCGGCGGCAGGCATCGGCAAACGCCCGGAAGCCGTCATCCCACCAGGGGCTGTTCGGCCCCACATCCGGCGGACGCTCGTCGCGGCGCGGGCCGCGTGTGGAATAGTAGAAGGCGTGGGGGATCAGCAGGTTGCAGCCGCGCACGATCAGCCAGTGCGCCAGCCAGCGCATTTCGTCAAACGTCAGTTCGTGGCCATAGGCACCGCAGAACTCGTTGGCGTTGCGCCGCCGCCCGCTGTGCAGCATCACCGAAGCGGCGGCTTTGGCCTGGGTGGACTGCCGCCCTTCCAGCGCGGAAGGCTGCTCCGGTTCGATAAAGCGCCAGACAATATCCTGCCCCGGCCAGTGAAAATAACGCATGTGGGCCGTGCCGTCCGGTTCTGCCGGGTGGCCCGTCAGCGCGATGCCGTGCGCCTCGCACCAGTCATACAGCGGCTTGTAGTACACCTGCTGCAAACGATGTTCCAGCGCCGTTTCATAATCGCGGCGGTAGCTGCTGCCGGCGGCCTCGTTCCACAGCGCGGGCAGGTAGGGCGTGAAATCATAGCCCAGAAAGGCGCTGACGTAGTCCAGAATGCCCGTCGTCCCCGGCATGACATCCTGTTCGCGCACCCGCCCCAGCAGATGCGGCTCGTCGGTGAAAATGGCGCGGATGGTGCTGCCAAAATAATCGCCAAATTCCTCGTAAAAGCGGTCATACACCAGCCGGATAAAACAGGCCACCGCGTCCGGGTTCAGCAGATCAGCGGCGGGCGGGGTGTCCTCCGGCGGCTCTGCACCCGGGCTGGCGGGTGTCTCGCTGAGGTAATGCAGGCCGCGAATCACCGAATCGATGGCCCGGTCCACAATGGCATAACGTGTCTCTTTATACGGCACCACCGCCACCAGCGTCTGCGATTCAGCCAGCGCCGGTTCGCCGTCCGGGCCGATCTGCACCCCCGCCACCACGCTGCCGGGCTGGGCTTCATCCAGGTTGATGCACACCAGCCCCCGGCACTGATAGGCCGGGTTTTCCGCCACTACCTGGCCGGATGACGACCCGCTGGGGTACATCCCCTCATCGTACAGGATGACCCACATGCCGCGCGCCTGCGCCTGCTCAATGGCAAAGCGGATCATATCCAGCAGCGGGCGGCTCATCCAGCCCATGTGGCGGGGCAGGCCCACGCGGGGATGAATTACCACCGCATCGACGCCGTGTGCCTGAAAGTCCGCCATCTGCCGCGCGATTTCCGCTTCGCTCAGATCGTCGTTCCAGAACCAGAACGGCGCCAGCGAAAATTCCGCCGGGGGCTGATGCCAGTCCTGCGGCAGTTGAAAGTTGTTCATCCGGTCTCGCCCTCCAGCCTCATTGAACCATATAACCCACATATACCAAAATATCCCAAAATTTGGAATAAATTGGGATATATTTCCCCTTACCCGGCCTGCAAAGCCGGTTCCCAGCGCCACGCCGCGCCCTGCGCCGTCACATAACCGCGCCCGGATTGGGGATAATGATAGCCCATCACCAGCAGATTTTCGGCGGCGGCCCGCTGCCAGATCTGGCGCCGGGTGTGCTGCGATGCGTCCAGGTCGGCATCAAATCCCGGCGACCAGTCCGGGTATTTGCCCTGCAGGGCATACATAGCCGCATCCGCGATGTGCAGCATGCGCGCCCCTTCAGATTCAACCAGCAGGCCCATCATGCCCGGTGTGTGCCCCGGCAGCAGATTGGCGCGAAAGCCCGGCAGAAACTCCGCGCCGTCCGCCACCTGCGTCATGCGTGCTGCGGGAACTGCCGCCAGCACCCGCGCCTGAGCCGCCGCTGCACGGTTGTCGGTGTGCCAGTAGTCCCATTCCGCCCGGCTGATAAAATACTGCGCGTTGGGGAACGCCAGTTGGTCATCCTCCAGCAGGATGCCGTTGATATGGTCGCCGTGCCCGTGCGTGATAATCAGCGTGTCGATGCTGTCGCGGGCGATGCCTTGGTCCTGCAAACACTGGTACAGCACCCCCTGGCCCAGCCCGCTGTCCACCAGAACGCGATGGCTGCCGGTGTCCACATACAGCACGTTGATAGCAGAGGGCAGGATGCCGTCCGTCAGGCCGAATTCCGCCAGCACCCGCGCCCGGTCCTCTGCTGATTTATGGGCAAAGATACGTTCCGCTTCCTGCGTCCGCGTCCCCTCGTTGAACGTGATGCAGCGAAACTGCCCCAGCGTAAAATGATAAACTTCCGCACTCATCCACAACCCCTTTCGCTTGATTTTATCGCCGCACCCGGCGCAGCAGCATACGCGGCACCGCCGTCGCCTCGTCCAGCCCCAGCAGCAGGCTGAGTCCGAAAAAGACCACACCGCCAGCGGCCCCGCCCGCCGCCAGCATCACCAGCGCGCCATACCCGTTCAGCGCCCCGTTCACCAGCAGGATGACCAGCCCCATGACCAGCGACGCCGCCAGCGCCTTGCCCGCACTGCCCAGCAGCGCCCGGTCATGCACCGGGCCGATGCGCCGCCGCAGCAGCCACCACAGCGCCAGCGCTTCCAGGTTGGTCGTCAGGGCGTTGGCCAGCGCCAGCCCGGCGAACGGCCCCCGCGCCAGGCTGTCCCAACTGCCGATAAACTGGATAAACACGATGCTCAGCACGATGTTGGAGATCATCGCTACTGACCCGATCTTCACCGGAGTCCATGTATCCGCCAGCGCATAAAACGCCCGCGACAGCACCTCCAGCAGCGCGAACCCGGCCATGCCAGTGGCATAAAAGGCCAGCGCCCAGGCCGCCGCCTGCGTGTGCGTGGCTGTCCATTCGCCGCGCTGGTACAGCACCTCGACCAGCGGCCCGCCCAGCAGAATCAGCGCGATCATGGCCGGGAAGGACAGAAACAGCACGCTGCGCAGCGCAGTGGCCAGCCGGTCCTTAAAGCCGTCCATGTCCTCTGCCGCTGCCATCGCCGCCAGCGAGGGGAACACCGCCGACCCCAGACTCTGCCCGATAATGCCCAGCGCAAAGAACATCAGCGTAAACGCCGTCACCAGCGCCGCCGCGCTGCCGGAGACCATGCCGCTGGTAAACACCGCGTTCACCACAAAGTTGATCTGCACCACCGCCAGCCCCAGCACACGCGGCCCCATCAGCCGCAGCACTTCCATCACGCCGGGGGCGCGCCAGTCCAGCAGCGGGCGCAGCCGGGCGTTCATGTGCCGCAGGCCCGGCACCTGCACCAGCAGATGCAGCACCGCGCTCAGCACCGCGCCATAGGCCAGCCCGTACACATTGGCATCGCCCACCTGTGCCACACCCGCCCCCGGCGGCAGTGCGCGCGCAATCACCAGCGCCCCGATCATCAGGCCGATATTGTTCATGCTGATCGCCAGCGACGGCAGCAGAAACAACTGGTGCGCATGCAGAATGCCCATCAGCAGGCCGCTGATGCTGAAGACAAACGGCGTCACCATCATAATGCGCATCAGGTCCGCCGTCAGCGCCTGCACTTCTGGCGCTG
This sequence comes from uncultured Anaerolineaceae bacterium, assembly GCA_964593565.1. Classification (GTDB taxonomy): domain Bacteria; phylum Chloroflexota; class Anaerolineae; order Aggregatilineales; family Phototrophicaceae. Next base: position 75,346 of record CAZQIY010000017.1, on the reverse strand, counting down.
CCCCCGGCGCCAGCACCGTCCGCACGATCAGCGGCGCCAGCAGCACCACCACCAGGCTGAGCACCCCGGCCGCCAGCGCAGACAGCGTCATCACGGCGCTGGCCAGACGCCACGCGCTTTCCTCCGCGTCGTCACGCTCGCGCAGGCGGGCAAACACCGGGATAAACGACGACCCCAGGGCGCCCCCGGCCACCAGCACGAAGATCAGTTCCGGCAGGCGCTGCGCCCACACAAAGGCATCCAGCGCGTCGCCTGCGCCAAAAGTGGCGTTGATGATGGCGGTGCGCACCAGCCCCAGCACGCCGCTGGCGAGGAATCCGATCAGCACCACCAGGGCGGCGCGGGCAATCTGCGAATTGGTCAGGGCACGGGATGCGGACATAAAGACAGGTTTCCTGGCGCGTTATGCTGAACGTGGCGAACTGCTCCGCATTCTACCACAGTCCGGGGCCGCTGCGCCCGGCTTGCATAACCGCAGATGAGGGCCTAAGATCAACGGCAAAACGCTGTATATTCGAGGGAGTATCTATGAGCGAGGAACCGATCCACGTCATTGTCGCGATGGATTTTTCCGATGAGATTATCGAGCAGTTGCGCACGATTTCGCCACAGTTACGCATCGAACGGCATTTCCCGAAGGTGCCGGACAGCGCCTGGGCCAGCGCCGAAGTGCTGTACACCGTGCGCGACCTGCCAGAACCGGAACAGGCCCCGCGCCTGCGCTGGATTCAGACCCACACCTCCGGCATCAATCATCTGCTGGACCAGCCCATCATGCAGGCCGAGGATGTGGAAATCACCACCTCCAGCGGGATTCATGCCGTGCCGATGGCGGAATACTGCATGGCGATGATGCTGGCCTTTGCCTACCGCCTGCCGTTGTTCCGGCGCTATCAGGACCGCGCCGAATGGCCCGCAGACATCAACCCGCTGGCGACAGAAACCCTGCGCGGCCAGACTCTGGGCATCGTCGGCTATGGCAGCGTGGGCCGCGAACTGGCCCGCATTGCTGACCAGATGGGCATGATTGTCGTGGCGACCAAACGCGACCTGCGCCAGATTTCCGCCGAAGATGACTACATCGAGGCCGGGCTGGGCGATGTCACCGGCGATATTCCGACCCGGCTGTACCCGCCGGAGGCGCTGGCGTCGATGGTCAGCGTATGCGATTATGTCGTTATTACGGTGCCGCTGACGCCGGATACCCGCCATATGGTTGGCGAAGCGATCTTCGATGTCATGAAGGACACAGCCGTCCTCATCAACGTTGCGCGCGGGGCGGTGGTGGATGAAGCCGCGCTGATTTCTGCGCTGGCGGCGGAGAAAATCGCCGGGGCCGCGCTGGATGTGTTCGAGGAGGAGCCGCTGCCAGCCACCAGCCCGCTGTGGCAGATGGACAACGTGATTATCACCCCGCATGTTTCCGGCAACAATGCCCGCATTCACGAAAAGGCCGCCGCCCTGTTTGCGGATAACCTGCAGCGCTATCTGGAAAATCGCCCGCTGCTCAACCACGTAGACCGCACACGCGGCTATTAGGTATACTGGGAACAACGCAGCTACACTGCCAGCCGTACGACCATCATCTGTGATACAGAAATGGGGAGGATGTTATGGCACAGACACGGGCATTTACTGCCCCGGATAATTCACCCCGGCCTTCGCGGCGAGAATTTCTGTACTACCTGAGCGCGGGCAGCGCGGCGCTGACAGGCGCGGGTCTGTGCGGCCTGCTGTACCAGTACATCACGCGCGATGTTCCGCTGGAGCAGCGGCAGGATGTGTACCCATTTGCGCCTGAACACCTGCCTGCCCAACAGCCAGTTTATTTGCGCGATGCGGCAGCGTGGATGAGCCGGGGCAGCGGCGGCCTGCTGGCGCTGGATGCGCGCTGTCCATTTGATCGTGTGGTGGTGGTGTGGGTAGAGGTCAACCACCGCTTTGAATGCCCAAAATGCGGCTCCAAGTACCTGCTGGATGGCAGCTATATCGAAGGCCCTGCCACACACGGCCTGGGTCGCTTCGGGCTGCGAGTCCGCACCAGCAGCGGCCAGTGGACAGCATCGCTGCAAGGCGAACCCCTGGCCACAGACGAGGCCGCGCAGATTCTGGTGGACACCAGCGTAAAAATTCCTGGCCCGCCGCCTCCCTGATAAACTTCATTCCAGCAGAAAGGTGCTGCGCCCGCACCCCACGCCGTTGATCTGCACTTCGATGGCGTGTTCCCCGGCGTAATATCTGCGCGTCGTGATCGGCTTAAAGCTGTAGGCTTTGCGGAAGCGCGCCGTTTCGCCGGGGGCCAGCGTGCAGGTCGCCAGCTTGAAGACCTTTTTGCCCTGTTTGCCGTTGGCCCGCGCCAGATGCAGCACATAGTCAATCATCAGCGCCTGCGGTTCCGGGCCAATGGATTCGACCTCGAAGGCGAAGGTCACCGCACCGCCCATCGCGACCCGGCCCGGCTCCACCACCAGATTTTTCACCGTCACCGCCGCGCCATAGGCATACCCCAGCACCATCAGCGCGTCCGGATGCCCGGCTTTGATCAGCGTGCGCAGCGCATGCCGGATCAGCGCCTGCATCTGCGGGCCGGGGTCTTCGGCCTGCCAGCGCCGCACCACATCAATGACGATCTCCGGGTTATCCTTGGCGATGTCGTTCAGGTTATTGGCGACGCTGCGCCGCACATCTTCCGACGGGTCATTTCTGAGCTGTTCCAGAACAGGCAGAATCGGCGCGGGGTCCCGCTTGAGGGCAGGCAGCGCCACCGCCCAGGGCAGACGCGGACGGCAGCCCTCGCTGGCCAGCCGCCGCACATGAGCGCTTTCGTGCCCGGCCCAGCGCAGCATCTGCGCCATCATGCGCGCCGGGTCCTTCAGGATAAACGGACGCACCGCAAATTCGGCGCTCATCGCCTGCGTGAAGTATTCCAGCGCCGGCAGCGATGCCTCCCAGTCATCCAGCCCGTACACCTCGACAAAATCAGAAAGGAACATCTTCTCAAAGCCGTAGGATTCCAGCCGGGGGACCATCTGCCGCAGCACCGCCAGCGCGGCGCGGTAATCCGGCGGCAGAAAACGGCGCAGCGTCACCGTTGTATGGCGCATGCGCTCCTTCAGTGCCCGCTGCTCCCATTCATCATCGAAAATCTGCGCCAGAAACGCGGCGGCATCAAACGCCGGGTACACCGCGCTGGCCGCCGCCGCCAGATCATCAAAAAAGGCACGGGTATAAAACATGTTTTTCAGTGCTTCGGGCATGGCAAACCTCCTTCTTTCTCCCCTGCGATTAGATCATATGTTCGCCATCCCGTAAAGACAGAATCCCGCCTCAGTCCGCCATGCTGGTAAGCGCGTTCACCCGGCCCGCCGCCTCCAGCACCACTGTCCAGCGGCTGTCGCTCAGCGGGCGCACCAGCACGCGGCCATCCGCCAGCACCGCGAACAGATCATCGCCAACCTGAGTAAAACGCTCCGGCATGGTGCGCGGCCAGGGGACCTGTACGCCGTCAGATGCCAGCGCCCACTGCTGCCCGCCATCATGCGATTCCTCGATGCGCCCCACCGCGCCGACATAATCCGCCGGGCCAAAGATGATATGATCCGGGTCGTCGGGGTCCAGCCACAGGCCCCGGCAGTAACAGTCATACAACAGGTCCCAGGTCGCCCCGCCATCGTCAGAGCGATACAACCCGCCGCCCGTCGCGGCAAAAACCAGGTCCGCGTCCGATGGATGTACGGCGATATCATGCACATCGGGATACACAAACGGCTCCGGCGGGCTGCTCAGGTTGGGGCTGCCATCGCTGCCTGCCGCCAGCGCCCAGGTCGCGCCCGCGTCATCAGACCGCAGCACGCCGCCCACCTCGACAGCGGCATACACCCGCTGACCATGAAAGGCAAAGCCGCGCACGCAGCCCGCTTCAGGCGAATAGGGCAGCATCCAATCGTGCTGGTCGCGCAGCGCCGCCACTTCCGGGCGCGCCGTCCATACATCGCCCCCTGCCTCCAGGACGAAAATGCCGGCCGGTTCTGTCGCCGCGAATTCAAGCGACGGCATCTGCGGGTGATACGCCAGCCAGCGAACATGGCGGTTCGTCAGCCCGTCGCTGAACGCCTGCCAGCTTTGGCCGCCATCTGTGGATCGCTGCACGCCGTCCGTCGTCCCGGCCAGAATCACGCCCTCATGCGCCGTCACACAGGTGACATGCTGATCTGCCAGCGCCTGCCGCGCCACCTGCCATGTGCCGTTGTCCCGCTGGCAGATCGCCAGCCCATTCCGTGTGGCCAGATACAGAATATCCATCACTGCACCTCTCGAAACTATCATCCGTCGAGATCACCGCAGATTGTAGACCGTGCCCGGAGGTCCGGCCACCGGCAGCATCATGTGCTAGAATGCGACAAACAGCAACAGAGAAAGGTGAGCCTTGATGTCCCTTATCCGCTGCGGCTGGGTCAGCCTCAACGACCCGCTGTACGTGCAGTATCACGATGAAGAATGGGGCGTGCCCGTGCGCGATGACAACGCCCTGTTCGAGCGTATCTGCCTGGAAGCCGCGCAGGCCGGGCTAAGCTGGATCACTATCCTGCGCAAGCGCGAAAATTACCGCACCGCCTTCGACCACTTCGACCCGCACAAGGTCGCCCGCTATGACGACGCCAAAATCGCGGAACTGATGCAGAACGCCGGCATTATCCGCAACCGCGCCAAGATCACTTCAGCCATCAGGAATGCGCAGGCCTTCCTGCGGGTGCAGGAAGAATTCGGCCGTTTCAGTGATTATCTGTGGGGTTTTGTCGATGGGCACACCATCCACAACGCCTGGCGCAGCCGTGCCGACATTCCCACCGAAACCGAATTGTCGCGCAAAATGAGCAAGGACCTGAAACAGCGTGGTTTCACCTTCGTCGGCCCAGTCAACTGCTACGCCACGATGCAGGCCACCGGCATGGTCAACGACCACACCATCGACTGCTTCCGCTATGCTGAACTGTCATCACCTGCGCCATAACCTGACGATGGGCTGATCAGTTCGTCCGTTCAGGCACTGCTGCGGGCGGCCAGCCACTGGCGGATTGAGGCGATATGCTCGCCATAATGCTCGTAGACATCACCGCGCAGCATCTTCCAGATCGTCACCGGTTCCGGTGCCCCTGGGAACTGCTGGGGGTCGATAAGGAATGATTCCGGATTCGCCTGTACCCCTGCCAGCAGCCGCTGGAACCCCACCCGCGATTCTGCCAGCACCTCCTCTACCGGACGATCCCGGTTTTGCTGGTAGATGATCTCATTGCGCTGGTCAAATGGCATCCAGTCCAGCTCAGTCGGCGTGTACTGGATGCCCTCCAACTGCTCGTGCAGCCGGTCCCCATACCAGCTCTCAAAAAAGTTAAGATGCGCCACGAGGTCCTTCACAGACCATGTTCCAGCGGCTCCAGGCTCCGTCATTGCTTCCACCGGCACTTCTGCCAGCACGGCATCCCATTCAGCGCGTCTGGATTTCAGCAGTTCCAGCAGCAGGGCCTTGCTCATCTGGTCTTCACTCATGGCACCATCCTTTCATGTCGTTCTGGCGAAAACTCAGCGCGCGAACCGCACCGAATACACAGGCGGGAAGTCGTGGCCCAGGCTGCGCCAGCTTTCCCCGCGATCCTGCGAGACATACACGCTGCCGGTGGTCGTGCCAAAGGCCAGCCGCTCCCCCTCCAGGTCCAGCGCATGGCGGAACACGACATCATAACAGTTTTTCTGGGGCAGCCCTTCGCGGAAGGCCGTCCACGTTTTGCCGCCATCATCGGTGCGGCACACGCACAGCGCCCGGTCAACCGCCAGCCGGAATTCATCGCTGACCGCAGGCACCACCCAGGCCACCTCCGCATCCTTCGGGTCCGCCATGATCGGGAAACCAAACATCACCGGGCCGCCGGGCTGAGAGATATTGGTCCAGTTCTGCCCGCCATCCGTGCTGCGGAACACCCCGCAGTGATTCTGCTGCCACAGGACATCCGGGTTGGCCGGGGTGCTGGTCATAAAGTGCGGGTCGTGGCCGACCTCGGCATGTGGGTTGGGCAGATAGCAGGCCAGCGAGCCTTTGTTGCGTGGTTCCCATGTCTGGCCGCCGTCATGCGTTTCAAACACCCCGCCCACACTGATGCCAATGTGCACATGTTTGCTGTCGCGCGGGTCCACCGCAATCGAACACAGGCCGGGATGATCGCGCCCGCCGCCAAACCAGTGTTCCTTGCGCGAAGGATGATTCCACAGCGGTTCGCACAGGGAGAACGTGTCGCCGCCGTCGTCGCTGATAAACAGGCCGCCCGGTTCTGTGCCAATATACACCCGGTTCGGTTCGTCCGCGCCGCCGGGGGCCACCAGCCAGATATAACTGAGCACTGCCGGTTTGCCATCGGTGATTTCCTCGCCTTCCGGATACTGCGGCGCCGGGATTTCCTCCCAGGTGTGGCCGCCATCCTGCGAACGGTGCAGCTTCTGTCCCCAGTGCCCATGATCCACCGCCGCCCACCAGGCGCCGTTGCGCGGGTCTACAGCGGCATACGACACCGGCGCGCCCAGATGAAACTCCCGGCAGACCTCGCCATTAAGGTCAACCACCAGCAGGCCCTTGCGTGTGCCCAGAATCAACTCGTCCATTCATCCTCCCCACAGCTTAATTCGTGTTCACTTGCGCGATGCATCATCAAAAAGCGCCGGCGGCGCATGGGTTCACCCGCCGGACAGCGCCTGAAAGATATAAACCCGGCTGTCCGGTTCGACAGCATCGCTGAGGCGTGCGCGGTCCGTCACCATGTCTTCGCCAATAAAGATGTTGACATGCTGGCGCAGCGCCCCGCGTTCATCCACAATATATGCTCCCAGGCCCGGCCAGCGCGCATCCACCGCCGCCACCACCTCTGCGGCCGTGCGCGCCTCTACGGTCAGATCGCCTAAGCCGGGGAAAAATCGCTCCAGATTTTTGGTGAATTTTACGTAAGGCATCCTGTTCACCTCCCTGTGACCAGTATAGAACAAATGTTTAATATGTCAAGCAAATTCCCTGTCTCATAAAATTGGAATCTGGCAGAACTGGCGCATCTGAGCCACTATCTGTCTCTCATGTTGTGTGGACTGACAGACAAGGAGCGACTCATGCCCACCGAACCGCTGCGCGTGGCCATCATTGGCACGGCCAAACGATCCGCCTATCTGTATGCGCCGCTGCTGCGCGCCCTGCCGGATGTCGAACTGGTGGGTCTGTGGGGCCGCAGCGAAGACTCCGCCCGGCACATGGGCGAAAGTCTAAATTTGCCCTGGTACACCGATATGGACAAACTCCTCAGCGAGCAGCAGCCCCAGATCGGCATCGTCTCGGTGGCCTATGCCGCCAACGGCCAGGTCGGGCTGATGGCGGTGGAGCATGGCCTGCATGTGCTGCTGGAAACGCCTATTGCTCACAAACTGAGCGAAGCGGATGCCATCCTGGAAGCGGCCCGGCGCAACAACGTTAAAATTGAGATTGCCGAACAGTTCCACCGCCGCCCGCTGGAGCAGATCAAGCTGCGCCTGCTGGAAACCGGCCTGTTCGGGCGGGTCTATTCCTCGTTTAACGATTTCGCCGGGCATGGCTATCACGGCGTCAGTGTGATGCGCAGCTACATCGGCTTTGGTGTCCGCCCCGTGCGCGTGACCGGGCTGGTGCGGCAGTATTCGCTGGCCCCGCATTACGCCATGATCCGCGACAGTTATGGCCCGCGTGACGAAACTCAGGAGCATGGCATCATCGAATTTGAGAACGGGCAGATCGGCATCTTCCACTGGACAAACGTCGCCTACGATTCGCCGCTGCGCTGGTGGCGCAGCAGTCGTTTTCTGGCCGAAAAAGGCATGGGTGTGACGGTAGGTGTCGGGCTGGATATGGAAGAACGCCTGTCGCTGCTGGCCCCCGGTGGCGAAGCACCGCTGTTCATCACCATCGAACGCCGCTGGGAGCGCAACGACGGCGGCGCGCTGGTCGCGCTGATCGCCCACACTGGCGATGCCGAACAGCCCATCGTGCGCTGGGATAATCCCTTCCGGCCTGCTGTTCAGGGCCAGGGGCCGCAGTGGCATGACGACGAAATTGGCGTGGCGGGGTGCATCAAAAGCCTGGTGGATGCGGTGCGCGATCACACCGAACCGACCTATGGCGGCTGGCAGGGGCGGCTCGATCAGGAGCTGATTGTCGCTATCCGGCAGTCGTCGCTGGCTGACGGCCAGCCCATCGCTCTCCCGCTCGACCCGGCCCAGCAGACGGTGTAACCATCAGGGCAGCAGCTCTAAATATTCGGTATGGTTTGGCCGAATCATAGAAAAATCACGGCGGTCAAATGTGCAAATCTGAGTAATATCAAGTCGCTCGGCCAGCGCTGTCAGGCAGCAATCCACGAAATCAAGGTCTGCATCCTGATAGCGCTCCATCAAAACAATGGCACGAGTGAAGTCCACAACCGTTAGAGGTATAAACTGGGAAACCTGAGACGCCAACAGAGTCGAAAAACGAGCAGCGGCCGCAACACCGCCCAAGCGCCGAAGATTGTAAATCGCTTCAACAAGCACGACGTCCGGGATAAGCAAATCAGCCCCATGTGCTGCAGCAAAGGTTTTTGCCTTCGCATGATGACGGTCATGTGGGTAACCCAGTGCAACCAGATAACTGGCATCAACAAGAATATCAGGCATCATCACCACTCAGGGTTTGGTTACGATGCCACTTCTCGCGCAAATAACGTTCAAAATGCTCACGACTGTTGACAGAGGCCTCTGGGTCCTCAATCCAGTCGATTTCCGCTTCCTCCATGCCTTCGGCAACAGCCAGCGCCCAATTGCCCTTTTGAACCGGCACATAGATATTGAGTAGCTCGTCAAAGACGTCATCTATCGAGCGTCCCTGCCGCTGGGCAAGCTCCTCCAGACGCTCCACGAGATCAGAACGCAGCGTAATGGTTCGGTCTGTCATCTTCTGAACTTCCTGTTTCAGTTTAAGATTATTATAATCTATTTGTA
>CAZQIY010000017.1:50570-66207 GCA_964593565.1 uncultured Anaerolineaceae bacterium | reverse complement strand
CGGCTTCAGCCCGCGGTGAGCAAAAAATAATCAAACGGCCTGCTCAGGGGCTGCGACCAGCGCGTGACTCTCCACTCGACCCGGCCCAGCAGACGGTGTAGCGCTTGGTTTTTACATCTTGAGCAAAGAATGCGTATCAAGTACACTCAGTTCATGGGAAATCCATTCCTTAAACCCAAGCATAACATTGCCCTATTCTCTGGACAGAGTAAGAATGTCAATTCACTGTTTCACGCTGATACTGTGTCTGGCATAAGCGCGGGCGTCTCTGCTTATGGCACAGCAATTAAACAAGCCAGTGGTTATCTACCGGGGAGATATGCTTATCTTCTCGAATATTCAGCCGGAATGATACCATCCGGCGGTACAGCAATAACTGGTTGGACACACCATTTTTTTATCGCTCAGACAGATACACCCTACTCCCACCTTATGGCTTTTGCTCCAGAGACAGTCTCAGGATATTTTGAAAATGGCGCTTGGACGGTGATACACGATCCGGTTAGGTAGATAACTAGACCGGATGACCTAATCATTTCTACTCTTGAAGCGGGCGTTTAAGAATTATTTTTCCAAAGCGGTCTGTTTGCCCTGGATCTGCAACTATTATACCCCACCCCCTGCGACCTTTCCGGCGGCTGAGTCGTATATGAGTAATAACCAGAAGCACGGATTGCGCCGTGTATAATACCAGTCAGATCAACCAGAGAAGGATACTATGCGCGTTATTGTTCACACGGGCAAAGGCGGCGTTGGTAAAACCAGCATCTCGGCGGCGACAGCCCTGCGCTGCGCCGAAATGGGACTCAGAACCATTGTCATCAGCACGGATACGGCCCACAGCCTGGCCGATTCGCTGGAAACCACCATCGGGCCGGAGCCAGTCCAGATTGCCGAAAACCTGTGGGCGCAGGAAGTTGACGCCCGTTACTCTATGGATAAATACTGGGGCCTGTTCCAGAAATACATGATCGCCCTGTTCAGCAAGGGCGGCGTAGAAGACATCGTGGCCGAGGAAGTCACCATTCTGCCCGGTCTGGAAGAAGGCGCTCATCTGCTGTGGATCAACAAGTATTTTAACGAGGACGCCTTCGATATTCTCATCGTCGATGCCGCCCCCACCGCAGAGACTCTGCGCCTGCTCAGCCTGCCGGATGTCACCCGCTGGTGGTTCGAGCGCATCCTGACGCTGACACGCGGCGCGGCCAAAATCCTGCGTCCGATTGGCCGGGTGCTGCGCAACGACAACATCCCGGACGAAGCCGCCTGGAATCAGGTGCAGGAACTGTTCAAAACGCTGGACCGCGTGCGCGAACTGCTGGCAGACCCGCAGGTAGCCAGCATGCGGCTGGTGGTCAACCCGGAAAAGATGGTCATCAAGGAAACGCAGCGCACCTACACCTATCTCAACCTGTATGGCTATGCCACCGATGCCATCCTGTGTAATCGCATCATCCCGCCGGAAGTGACCGACCCCTATTTTGATATGGCCAAGGATCGCCAGAAGGAAAACCTGGGGCTGATTCAGGAAGCCTTTGGCGAACTGCCGCTGCTCAAGGCACCCCTGTTCGGGCAGGAAGTTACCGGCATGGAGGCACTGCGCCGGCTGGCCGATGCGCTGTACAGCGACCGCAACCCGGCGGAGCAGTTGTTCGAGGGCAAGACCCATAGCATCGAACAGGACGAGCAGGGCATCTATACGCTGGTCGTGCCGCTGCCCTTCGTCCAGAAAGAGGATATGGACCTCTACCGTTCCCGCGATGAAATCACGCTGCGGGTGGGGCCATATCGCCGCAACATCGTCCTCCCGTATGCGTTATGGGACCTTGAAGTTGCTGATGCAAAATTTGACGAATCCAGACTCCGTATCCGTTTCCACAGCCAACGGAACGAAAAGCAGCGCGCCCGCTAGCGCCTCTCACAACGGCCGCGCGCCCCAGTTCCAGCCGCCTCAGCCTGCGATTCCCCTGCCGCCGGACGCCACCGAACCGCCGGAGCGTCCGCGCTCGCTGCGGATGCAGTATCGCTATGTGCGCTCGCTGGTGTGGGGCTTTGGCCTCATGCTGCGCCTGCTGTTCTGGCATTTTCTGCTGGAATACCTGCTGGGCATGCACGACTTTGTCGAACGCGGCAACCTGCGGCGCTGGCGGCGCTATGCGCGTGAGTTTCGCCAGTTTGCCATCTCAATGGGCGGCGTGATGATCAAGCTGGGGCAGTTCATCTCCACCCGCGTGGATATGCTGCCGCCGGAAGTCACGCAGGAACTGGCGGGCCTGCAGGACGAGGTACCCAGCGTCCCCTTTGAACAGCTTCGCGCTGTCATCGAGGCGGACCTGGGGCCAGTTCACGAGCGCTTCGCCTGGATTGAAGAAACGCCCGTCGCAGCCGCATCGCTGGGGCAGGTGCACCGGGCGCAGCTTCTGAAAGGGGATCGCGTCGTGGTCAAGGTGCAGCGGCCCGGCATCGACCACACCTGTTATACCGACCTGGCCGCCCTGCGCGTCATCGCGCGCGTGATGATGCGCTTCCGCTTCGTCAGCCGCCGCACTGATGCTGTCACGCTGGTCGATGAATTTGGCCGCGTGCTGCTGGAAGAATTGTCCTACAAACACGAAGCCTACAACGCCGCGCGCTTCCATGCCATGTTTGCGGATAACCCCGGCGTCTATGTCCCCATCGTCTATGCCGAACATTCCAGCGACAGGGTGCTGACGATGGAGGACGTGACCAGCATCAAGATCAACGACTTCGCCGCCATGGAAGCCGCCGGAATCAACCGCCGCGCCGTCGCGGATCGCCTGATCGACACCTACCTGACGCAGGTCTTCCGCGAGCGCTTCTTCCATGCCGACCCGCACCCCGGCAACCTGTTTGTCTACCCCCTGCCAGACGATCACCCCGACGGCAGAACCAGTGCCGAGGGACGCCCCTTCTACCTGATCTTTGTCGATTTTGGCATGGCCGGCACCCTGACCGAAAGCATCACCGCCGGGATGATCAACACGATGGCGGCCGTCATCACCCGCGACCCGCAGAAGCTGGTGCGCAGCTATGCCCAGCTTGGCTTTATTCTGCCCAGCGCGAATATGGACCGCATCGAGGAAGCCGCGCAGCTTGCCTTTAATCAGGTATGGGGCATGAGCATGACCGAGATGCGCGACATGAGCTACAGCGACATGCAGGCGCTGGGCAGGCAGTTCAACGACCTGCTGTACGACATGCCGTTTTATGTCCCGCAGGATTTTATCTACCTTGCCCGCACCCTCAGCATCCTCAGCGGCATGGCCACCAGCCTGGACCCAACCTACAACGTCTGGCACGAACTCCAGCGCTTCTGGAATGTGCTTGTGCGCGAAAGTGTCATCAGCACCGGCGGCGAAAACCTGAGCTTTGAGCGTATGGTTGGCCGCCAGGGGGCGCAGATGCTGCTGGAAGCCGGGCAGAAACTGGTGCAGCGGGCGGTCAATCCCACCGGGGAAATTGTCGGGCGCATCGAACGCGGCGACCTGCGCTTTCAGGTGGAGCAGACTCCCCAGATGCAGCGGCACATTGCCCGCCTCGAACTTCAGGAGCGGCGCACCACCCGCGCCGTGATGGCAGGCAGCGTGCTGATCAGCGCCACCCTGTTGTATACCGCCGGCCATGTGGTGCTGACGGCCATCGCCTTCAGCATCGCCGGGCTGCTGTTCCTCAGCATCTTCATGGCGGACGAGAGCAGCTAAACACCCGCATTAAACCGCAAAGGCGCGAAGCACGCGGAGAAACGCAAGGAACAATACCCTCTTGCGAATCTTTGCGCCCTCTGCGCCTTTGCGTCAGAATGCAAAAAAAACCGGGGCGTTACACCCCGGTTAAGTATTTATTCGACCTGGACCTTGACCTTGGTCTTGCCCGTAGTCGAGGGTTTGTCGTCGTCAGACCTGACTTCGGAGTCGACCTTCTTGGCGACCTTCTCCATCTCATCAATCACGGTATCCGCCAGCACCTTGAACCCCGCGAAAAATTCCTTCTGCGCTTCCTTGGCGTGCTTCACGAATTCCGGCGGCAGCAGTGATTCAATCGCCTTGCCGGTTTCTTCGACGGCGCGCTTCTGATGCTCGATAAATTCATCCAGCGGCGCGGTTTTGCGCGGGTCGGCCTGTTCGGCTTCTGGCATTTGGGTAAATTCCTCAGACACGGCGTACTCCTTGTTAACACTCTACTCTGACAGTGATTATTGTGCCTTCAAATGACTAATACGCAAACCGGGCACACATCGTTGCAGCATCCCCTGCACGATCACACAAACAGCCGCAGCTTCTCAAAATCCTTTTTCAGCGTTTCCTTCTGGCTGGCAGTGTACAGCACCACCGCCGGATGATACATCGGCATTACGTGGATTTCGCCATAATGCAGCCGTGTCTTAATCAGCTTGCCATGTATCTGGCTGATCTTTTCCCGCTTTTCCGGCAGGTCCAGCTTTTTGAGGATGTACTGCATGGCAAAGCGCCCCAGCGGCACGATCACCACAGGCTGAATAATGTCGATGATACGATCCACAAACGGCGCATAAAAGGCGATTTCTTCCGGCAGCGGTTCGCGGTTGCCCGGATGATCGAGCAGGATATTGGTCACAAATACATCTTCCCGCACCAGCCCGATGCTTTGCAGCATGTTATCCAGCACCTCGCCGCTGGGGCCAACGAACGGCACCCCCTGCGCCGCCTCGTACTTGCCCGGCGATTCACCAATAAACAGCAGGTTGGCATCCGGGTTGCCCGCCCCCAGCACCGGAAAATAGCGATTCTCGTTGCGGAAGTTGTACAGCGGCGAATTCGTCGCCCCGACCAGTTCGCCGCGCAGTGCCTTCAGCGCCGCTTCCTTCTCGCGCACCATCTCAGACGCAGGCGCGGCTTTGGCAGCGCTTCGTGCCGGGGCCGCGTTGCGGATGGTGTTGATCAACTGGCCTACATCGTAGGAAAAGCGCTGGTGGCTCAGTTCGATGGCGTTGCGGCGCGCCAGCGAGCGCAGATCATCGGGCAGGTCGTCGGGCGCGGGCATTCTGGCGCGCCCCACCAGCACCGGGATAATCAGCTTGTTCTGCTTCAGCGCGCTGGCAATCTCAATACGCACGAAGTCGTTCCACTGGTCAATGCGCCGTTCGCCGCTGCCGTTCGCGTCCAGCCACTGCGGCCCAATCATCGCGATAAACACATCGCAGGCCGCCACCGCATCTTCCAGCGCCTGCACAAAATCCGCGCCTGGCTCGATACTGGTGACATCCATAAAGATGTCCTGAGCGTCGAAATGCTTCACCAGATGGTCATACAGCCGCCCAACGTACCCTTCGCTGTCGGCGCGGCGGTAGTTGATGAAGATACGACTCATAAGCAGACTTCTCCCGGCAGGTTTCTTCATAATGGAGTGTTCCGTGTGACAACTCTATTTTAACCGCAAAGCACCGGACTCAAATTAACACTTTTGCACAGTTTACCGGCAAAGGCCTGCGCAAAATTCCCCTCTGTGCCGCCAGACGCAGGGCTATTCAGTGGCGGCGCTTTCAATCGGCAGGGAATCGTTGTTGCCCCAGTCCTTCCACGACCCGTCATACATGGCCGCGTTATCGAAGCCCGCCACCCGCAGCGCCAGCATGCCAAAACTGGCGGAAACCCCCGCATTGCAGTAGGTCACCGCTTCGGTGCTGTCATCAACGCCGTGTCGGGCGAAAATTTCGCGAAGCTGGTCGGGCGGCAGCACGGTATGATCGGGCGCGACCAGGGTCGGGCGGGGCTGGTTCACCGCGCCGGGGATATGCCCCTTGCGCCGCGCCCGTGCCGATTTCCCGGCGTATTCTTCGGGAGATCGCACATCTACCAGCACGCGGCCCGGGCGATGCAGCCCTTCCAGAATCTGATCTGCCGTGCGGCGCAGGCGTTCGTTAGGCTGCGCTGTAAATTCCGACGGCGTAATCTGCGGAATCTCCGCCGTGACCGGGCGACCTTCGGCGGTCCATTTATGCCAGCCGCCATCCAGCACCGCCGCCTTTTCGTGGCCATAATACAGCAGGCTCCACCACAGCCGCGCAGCGAACATACTGTCGGCGTCATCATAGGCCACGACGAACGTTTCCGGGCCAATCCCGATGCGCCGGGCAAAGGCTTCATAACGCTCTGGCCGGGCAATCGGCGCGTGGCGCGGATCGTTCGGGTCGGTAATCTCATGCACCCAGTCGACAAACACCGCGCCGGGGATATGCGCCTTCAGATAATCGTCATGATGGTTGAAGTAATGCGGCGGCGGTTCGCTGGCGGCAATCACATGCCCGCGAATATCGACAATCCGCAGGTTGGCGTCGTCCAGATGATCGTGCAGCCATTGCGTCGAAACAAGCGGATGTTCAGTCATGGCGTTTCCCTGTGTTCCTGTGTCTGTGTGTGATGCAGAAGCGATGCTTGCGGGATTTTAACTTTGTGGCGTCTGGTCGACAAACCAGGCGATATTCCCCTCGGCTTCCATCTCGATAATCTGCCGGTCCGGGAAGCGCGCCTCAATCGCTTCGCGCAGGCCGGGCTGGAGCGTGTTCCAGGCGACCACAATCTCGCTGTCCAGGTACGGGCTGGTCACAGACATCAGCGCGCCCAGCGCCCGCCAGCGAATCTCATCGCCGCTGACGATGACCAGCACCGGCCTGTCGCCTTCCTGCCGGCGCTGCACTTCTTCGATCACATCCGGCGCGATCAGGTTAAACCGGTACAGCGCCATGATGCGCGGCGTGCTGTAGACGTACAGGCTGTACACCAGCACCGCCCCCAGCAGCACATACACCGGCCAGCGCCGCCCCATGCGCCGCATCACCCAGGCCAGCGGCAGCGCGCTGAT
Organism: uncultured Anaerolineaceae bacterium; assembly: GCA_964593565.1. Taxonomy (GTDB): domain Bacteria; phylum Chloroflexota; class Anaerolineae; order Aggregatilineales; family Phototrophicaceae. The sequence continues at coordinate 59,349 of CAZQIY010000017.1, read as the reverse complement.
GATCGACAGCGCGGTCAGCGCCTCAAAATAATAGCGGGTGCTGTAGCGCTGCGACCCAATCCAGTAGGCCATGTGCACCACAATCAGGCTGAGGGCGACAGCCGCCAGCAGCCAGGTCCAGCGCCTGCGCCAGCCCGCCACCAGCCCGAACGGCAGCAGAATCCAGCTAATGCCCGTCAGCGGCCAGTAATCGCCCTCGGTGCGCAGATGTTCCTGAAGTTCCGGCGTGATCGAGGTGCCAGGGGTGCCGGTGGTCAGCCACTGGCCCAGATGCTGACCCACGCCCGTTACATCCTGCCACTGCCAGCCATACAGGTCTGCCGCCATCAGCGACAGATCAAAGCGCACATGCCGGATGCCTTTTTCCAGCGTGTGGCCGTTGCGCCCACAGCATTCGCCAAAGCCCACGCGGTCATAGGGCCAGATGAGCGTGTACAGGTTTTTTGTCGGGTCGCCCGTGGCGGCATAATTGTAGATCGGGATGCTGCTGGCCAGCACCACCGTCACCAGCGCCAGCGCCAGCAGCGGCGCCAGCACCCCGCGCCATACCCGGCGCACCGCCTGCGGGCGGTCTGGCTGGCGCAGGGCGGATACCAGCCCGGAAATGACCCGTGCCCCACTCCACACGATAAACGGCAGCGCGATGCCGATTCCCGTCAGCGGGCGGTTGGCCACCACCAGCCCCAACCCCAGCCCGGCCACCAGCCCCCATTGCAGCGCGCGGCGACCGCGTTCCATCCGCCAGTAGGCAAACAGAAACAGCGTGACGGCGCACAGCGCGGCGGTGTGGCCCATCAGCGAGCCGTTAAGCAGCAGCGCCATGGGCGAAAACGCCGTCAGCGCCGCCGCGATCAGCCCCACCTCCGCAGAGAATAATTCGCGCCCCAGCCGGTAAACCAGCGCCACCACCAGCCCGGCCAGCAAGGCATTAATCACCCAGGGCTGGCCGACCATCACCCCCAGCGCCAGCAGCGCGGGCCATCCCGGCGTATACTTGCTGAAGCGGTGCCCGGCGCTCTGATCATCCACCACAAACGGCTGCCAGAACGCCCGGCGCGGCTGGGGAATATCAATCACCAGATGGCCGCCCGCATAGGTTTTAGCCTGAAACAGGTAGGCGACTTCGTCTTCGAGATGGGGGAGTCGTTCAAACACCCGGCCGCTGACCAGCGCGCTCATCGCGATGCTGAAGAACACCAGCAGCAGCGCCAGGGCACGATGATAATGGCTGACGTTCATAAAATCAGGCGGACCCTGCACAGGCTGGTTTTTCGGAATCCAGCATTTCCGCAACCCGCCGGTCAAACTGTTCGGCGTCCATCAGGCCGGCCAGTTTATGGTACGTATTCCACAGCAGCCGGTCAATTTGCTCATCGCCTGCGGCATCGTTCAGGCTGGCCTGAATCCGGCCAAATTCCGGGTGCGTCAGATACGTTCGCAGGTACGATTCCAGCCGGATCAGCCGGGGCCGGGCATAGGCGGCAAATTCCGCGTGGAACTGATCCCAGCAGGCCCCGATATGTTTCTGACATCCCCCTGCTGCCGCCACAGGCACATACTGCGGGTGCAGGCGCGGCTGCGCTTCTTCCAGAAACTGCTCGCTCATGCGCCGAAGCTGCCGCGTCATGTGGGCAAAAAGCGGCGGCGCGTCCACCAGTTCAGATTCAAACAGGCATACCCACGATTGCAGCATCCCGGCATACAGAACCACATCATGCCGGAAAATCTGTGCCACTCGGTTAAAGGAGGCTTCGGTACAATTTCCCAGGTGCTGCGCAATAGCTGGACCGGGCATAAGTAAAACTCCTGAAGCTGAAAAAGGCTCGCCTGCGCGCTGCTGCAAAATTATCCAGACAAGTCTCATTCAGCGCAGACGATCAAAAAATTCTCCTCATTTTACCACCGATACGCAAAATAGCCGCACAACTGCTGCACAGTGCCACGCCGGGCGTGCATTAACTCTTGGCAGGCCGCGTATCGATGCTTATAATGAACGCACTTTGTGTAAGAGTAAAAGGCAACCCACGATGAAAGTTATCCTGCTGGAATATGTCTATAAACACGGCGTTGCCGGTGAAGTCATTGATGTGGCCAACGGCTTTGCGCGTAATTACCTGATCCCGAAAGGGCTGGCAGTGCAGGCCACCCCTGGCGAGATGAAACGCGCCCAGAAGCTGCGCGATCAGGCCGCTGCCCGCCGTGCGGCGCTGGATCAGCAGTTGAACGAACTGGCCCGCCAGATTGATAATGTCGAACTGATCTTTGGCCGCCGCGCTGCCGTGACGGGCAAGCTGTTTGGGTCCGTAACCACTGCCGAAATCGCAGAAGCGCTGCGCGAAAAAACCGGCATCGACATCAACCGGCGCCGCATCAGCCAGCAGACGCTGCGCGAGGTCGGCACCCACGAAGTGCCGGTGCGCCTGGGCAACGAAATGTCCCCCATGCTGAGGGTCACTATTGTGCCGGAGCAGGAACTGGCCCAGTTCCTGGCAGAACGTGAGCAGGCCGAAGCAGCAGGCGAAGCCGAAGAAATCACAGACGAAGCTGCCTCCACAGAAGCCGAAGCAGAAGCAGAAGCCCCCGTGGCCGAAGCCGAAGCGGCGGACGCTGAGGCGACTGTGCTGGAAGAGCCTGCTGAGCAGCAGTAATCAACCACACCTTTTTCTTAAAGTAGTGGCCCCATTCCGGGGCTAGTTTCATTTAACGATGGACGCACAAGCGCTTGGCCGCTACCTCCGTGAAAGCCGTGAGGCGAAGGAACTGACGCTCGACGATGCCGAGCAGGCTTTGCGCATCCGCAGGCGCACCCTGGAATCCTTCGAACAGGGCGAATTCCGCATTGCGGATGCTTCCGTCGTGCAGATACGCGGCTTCCTGGGTAATTATGCCCGCTACCTGGGCCTGGATGAAGAAAAAATTCTCCAGTACTACGAGGTCGCCCTGCAGGACGAAGCCCGCCGCCAGCAGCGGGGCAGCCGCCGCCGGAGCAAAAAAAGCCGCGTGCCAGAGCCGCGTGCCGCCCGCGCCATTACGGATACCAACCCGACTCTGCCTGCCGTCCCCCCCGGCGAGCTGGCCCAGCAGCGCCGCTGGTTCCGCCGCAACCTGCTTAACGTGGTGGTCAGCCTGCTGGTGGGTGTCGCGGCGCTGTCCGTCATCATCTTTGTCAGCATGCAGTTGCTCGATACCGGCGAGGAAGCGATTGTGGTCAGCCCGCAGGTGCCGCTGCTCATCGCCCAGTCGCAGGAACCGGCCGATACGCCCGTGCCCACCTTCACCCCGCTGCCAGCCATCTTTGGCCCCACCCAGCCCCCCCGCGCCACCCAGATTTACAGCGGCCAGGGCGTGCTGGTGACGATTGAAACCACCCAGCGCACGTGGGTACAGCTTGCCTCCGATGGCATCGAGCAGTTCGCCGGGCTGCTGGTGCCCGGTCAGGCCATAGAATATCCCGCCAACCGCGAAATCACCCTGACTGCCAGCAATGCGCGGGCGCTGGTCGTCACCTGGAACGGCCAGCCCCAGGGCGTGCTGGGCGGGCGCGGCCAGAAGGTCGATATTGTGTTCACACAGGACGATGTCTCTATCAGTTCCGGCCCCGGCTTCGACCCGACCTCCGCCTTCAGCCCGACACCCATCCCCACTTCGGAAATCGACGTGGGCGCGCTGGTGGCCGCCCTGACACCGACCAGCACCCCCGGCCCCAGCCCGACCCCCAGCAACACGCCGACCATCACGCCGACGCCGAGCGATACGCCCACGCCCAGCGATACGCCGACCATCACACCGACGCCGAGCGATACGCCCACACCAACCAATACGCCCACCATCACACCGACGCCGACCCTTACCCTGACGCCAAGCATCACGCCCACGCCCAGCCCGACGGCCATTCTGCCGCCGCGTGTGACCCAGGAAGGGCTGCCACCGACTAAAGCATCAGCAGAATAGGAGCTTTTTGTTATGCAGTTTACACTCTCATTACCCGATTGGGCCGAAGCTGAACTGAAGAATCTGCCACCGGAGATTCCCGCGCTGGAAGACCGCATGGCGGCGGTGATTCGTTTCTCGCGCCTTAATTTCGAGCGCGGCACGGGTGGGCCGTTTGCCGCCGGCGTGTTCGAGCGCGACACAGGCAAGCCGGTGGTGATCGGCGTCAACCGTGTGGTGCCGCTGAACTGCTCGTCTGCCCATGCCGAAGTCATGACGCTGTCGACGGCACAGCATCTGCTGGGGGCCTTCGACCTGGGCGGGCCGGGCATGCCCGCCTATCAACTGGTGGTCAACTGGCGCCCCTGTGTGATGTGCTATGGCGCGGTGCTGTGGTCCGGCGTGCGCTCGCTGGTGATCGCTGGCAGCGGCCCGGAACTGGAAGAAGTCACCGGCTTTGACGAAGGGCCGATCCACCCGCAGTGGAAGGACGAACTGGCCCGGCGCGGCATCGACTTTCAGGAAAACGTGCTGCGCGATGAAGCCATGAAGGTCTTCCGCGATTTTGCCGCCAGCGGCGCCCTGGTCTACAACGCCCGTCAGGGATCAGACTGAGATACTCATACCCTAATGACGAAAAACTCAAAGCACAACAAATACTACCTCCTCAGCCTCGGCTGCTCGAAAAACACCGTTGATTCGGAGAGCATCGCGCAGGTGCTGCACCAGAACGGCCTGCGCGGCACTGGTAACCCGGACGACGCCGAAGTCCTGATCGTCAACACCTGCGGCTTTATCGGCCCGGCCAAGGAAGAATCCATCAACGCCCTGCGCGACCTGGCCGCCCACAAACGCAGCGGCCAGATGGTCATCGCCGCCGGGTGCCTGTCGCAGCGTTACGGCGCCAATCTGGTGCAGGAAGTGCCGGGGCTGGATGGCGTCATCGGCACGCGCCGCTGGATGGACATCTTTGATCTGGTGACGCGGCTGCGCGGGCGCAAAAAGCCGGAGCCGCTGTATCACCTGCCCACAGAGGCCAATGTCATCGGCCTGGATGAACGCGGCGTGCTGCGCGCCAGCGTCGAAGGGGCCAGCGCCTACCTCAAGATTGCCGATGGCTGCCGCCGCCCCTGTGCCTTCTGCGCCATCCCCAAAATCAAGGGGACCGCCGTCAGCCGCCCGCTGGACTCCATCGTGGCCGAAGCGGTGCGCCTTCAGGCGATGGGCGTCAGGGAACTCATCCTCATCGCGCAGGACACCAGCGATTATGGCTACGATCTGGGCCTGAAGGACGGCCTGGCCCACCTGCTGGATTCGATTGTCGCCGCCGCGCCGGATGTCCCCTGGATTCGCGTGATGTACGCCTATCCCGGCTATGTCACGCCGCGCCTGATGGAAACGATGGCCAAACACCCGCAGATTCTGCCCTATCTGGATATGCCGCTGCAGCACGGCCACCGCGAAACGCTTAAGCGCATGAAACGCCCGGCCAATGTGGAATGGGTCTACGACACCATCGGCAAACTGCGCAGCACCATCCCCAGCCTGGCGGTGCGCACAACCTTCATTGTCGGTTATCCTGGCGAGACCGATGAGGAATTTGACGGCCTGATGCAGTTCGTGCGCGATTTACAGTTTGACCGCGCCGGGGCCTTCCAGTATTCCTACGAAATCGGCACGCCCAGCGCGACGCTGCCCAACCAGGTAGCCGACGATGTAAAACAGGCCCGCTACGACGCCCTCATGCAGCTTCAGCAGGGCATCAGTCTGGCCAAGAATCAGGCACTGGTCGGCCAGACTCTGGAGGTGCTGGTCGAAGGACACGGCACCGCCGAAGACGAGGACGGCACCCCCACCGGCGATATCATCAGCCTGGGGCGCAGCTACCGCGACGCGCCGGAAATTGACGGCTATGTGTTTATCGAGGGCGAACTGCCGCCGGGCGAGATTGTCCCGGTGCGCATCACCGGCGCCACCCATTACGATCTGTTCGCCACGGTGGATACACAGGCCCCGCAGGTGATCCAGGCCGGGCAGGTCTATGGCGAGGGCATGATTCGCCTGGATGAGGTGCATTAAACACGGCATAGCCATCTGACCTACGCCGCTTCTCCACCAACTGACTGCCTTAAAATCCGCTGTCTTCCCGATGCAAACCCCGCCGGCTCATGCCATAGTGAGTCGGCTTTTGTTTTCCCTGTCCACCTGCGCTGCATCCATAGGCCCGCCTGTTCAGATGAGGAGGTTTTGATGAGATCGAGTCGTACAGTGCTTTGTATTCTGTTGTTCAGCCTGGTTCTGCTGCCCCTCAGCGCCGCCGCCCAGGAAGCCACCCCCACCCAGCAGCCCGACCAGACCGACCCCCAGGCCACCCCGCAGGGCCTGTCCAACCCCATGCAGGGCAGCGCCGTCATTACCGAAACCCTGCCCTTCAGCGAAGACCTGCTGGACCGCCTGACTCTGCCGGAAGGCTTCGCGGTGAATGTATTCGCCAGCGGCCTGGGCAACGCCCGCATGATGGCCGTCGCGCCGGATGGCACCGTGTTCCTCACCCGCCGCGCAGAAGGCGATGTCGTGGCGCTGGTCGATCAGGATGGTGATGGGGTGGCCGATGACCCTCAGGTCAATGTCGTGGCCTCTGATCTGCCCTACGTGCACGGCATCACCTTCAGCCAGAACAACCAGCTTTATCTGGCGACGGATACCGATGTTTTTGTGGCGGACTGGCTGGGTGGCCCAAATATCGGCCCGCTGACGGAAATTATCAGCACGCTGCCGGGCGGCGGCCAGCACCCCAACCGCACCCTGGCCTTTGGGCCGGATGGCGCGCTGTATATCACGGTGGGCAGCACCTGTAACGCCTGTGCCGAACCCAACCCCGAAAACGCCACCATCCTGCGCGCAGCGGCGGATGGTTCCGGGCGCGAGGTGTATGCCGCCGGCCTGCGCAATACCATCGGCTTTGGCTGGCATCCCGCCACCGGCGAACTGTGGGGCATGGATCACGGCTCAGACTGGCGCGGCGACGAACAGCCGCCGGAGGAACTCAACCGCCTCGAAATGGGCAGCAATTACGGCTGGCCCTTCTGTTTCAGCGACCAGCAGCCAGATGTATACCTGCCAGCGGAGCCACCCGGCGGCCTGGGCCGCGAGGCCTACTGCGAACGCACGGTGGCCCCGGTGCTGGAATATACCGCCCACAGCGCCCCCATCGGCATGATCTTCTACACCGCCGATCAGTTCCCCGCCGAATACGTCAATGATGCCTTTGTCGCCATGCGCGGCTCCTGGAATCGCAACCCGCCCACTGGCTATAAGGTGGTGCGCGTGCTGTTCGATGACAGCGGCCAGCCCACCGGATTCGAGGATTTCCTGACTGGCTTTCTGATCGAGGATCAGGTCGCGAATTTTGGGCGGCTGGCTGGCGTGGCTGTCGCTGCGGATGGCGCGCTGCTGATTTCTGAAGATCAGAACGGCGTCATCTATCGTGTGACTTACGAGGGATAGAGAGGAGCACAGGCTCATGATGACAAAGCGACTTTTACAGATAGTGCGGATCAGTCTGGTGGTGCTGCTGGTGATGATGCTGGGCAGCGCCGCCGCCCAGGATGAAGCGGAAACCACGCCGGAAGCAGAGGATACAGATGTTGAAGTCACGGCGGAAGCCACCGCAGAGGCGGCAGACACCGCCGGCGCTGAGGGGGTGGTCATCATGCACGAAGGGCTGTTCCCCGAAGGCGTGGAATATGACCCCGTCAACGAGCGTTTTCTGGTCAGCTCTGTGGCAGAAGGCACCGTCTATGCCGTCGCCGGTGATGGCACCACCACGCCGCTGGTCCAGGATGAGCGCATCACGGCCAGCATCGGCATTCAGGTGGACGAGGCCGGTAACCGCCTGCTGGTAGCGGCGGGGGATATGCAGACCGAGGCTTTTCTGGGGGCCTATGACCTGACCTCCGGCGAAAACCTGTGGTTTACCGACCTGACACAGGTTGTCTCGAACGACACCTATTTCCCCAACGATGTCGCCATCGACAGCCAGGGCAATGCCTATGTGACCGACAGCTTCGCCGGGGTCATCTATCAGGTGGACCCGCAGGGCAGCGGCACTGTTTTTCTGGAACATGAGTCCTTTTCGACTCAGTTCGCCCTCAACGGCATCGACTACAACGCGGCGGGCGATTATCTGGTCGCGGTGCGCGTGCCGGGGCTGATCAAAATCCCGGTGGGCAACCCGGCCGGCATGACCCCGGTGGAAATGGATGTGGAAATCCCCGGCGAGGATGGCATCACCTTTCTGGATGATGGCACGCTGGCGATTGTCTCCAACATTCAGGGGCGCGTCTATCGTGTCGAAAGCGGCGATGAATTCGCCACCGCGCAGCTCAGCGGCCTGTTTGAAACGGGCGAGGTTTTCCCGACAACTGTCGCCGTGCGCAATGGCGAGGCCTACGTGCTGCACGCGTATCTCAACCAGCAGCAGACGCCCAGAAGCGAGTTTCCCATCCAGCATGTGATGTTCGAGGACATGACAGCGGCGGAACTGATGACGCCGCAGGCCACAGCCACGCCCTAGGATTCCGGCGCGGCAGCGGTAAAGAAAAACTCCCTGGGGCTGCCAGGGAGTTTTATCTTACTGAAGTTGTCGCTTAGGGCACCAGCCAACGCCCCGCGCCATAGATCGCATCAGCGTAAATCTGGCTTTCCAGCGCCCAGCCCGTGCGTCCAACGGCCGACTGGCCGCCTGCGGTGGTGCCGCTGGTATATTCAATCTCTACCCAGCTAAAGCCACCGACGCACTGCTGACCGAGTACGTCAAATTCCGCCGGGGCCAGAATCACTGTGCCGC
>CAZQIY010000017.1:33759-50470 GCA_964593565.1 uncultured Anaerolineaceae bacterium | reverse complement strand
ACGCACTGCTGACCGAGTACGTCAAATTCCGCCGGGGCCAGAATCACTGTGCCGCCGACTGCACCCGGTGCAGACCGAAGCGTGCTGAAGGCTTCGCCAATCTCGCCGCTGGTGGCGCCGCTCGCGCCGAACTGAGTCGGGAAGGAGTAATCGCAGCTATCCGATGGCGGAGGCGGTGGGGGCGGTGGGGGCGCGCCATCACCAGAGGTCAGCCAGCGCCCGGCGCCATAGATCGAGTCAGCATAAATCTGGCTTTCCAGCGCCCAGCCGCTGCGCCCCACGGCCGACTGGCCGCCTGCGGTGGTGCCGCTGGTATATTCAATCTCTACCCAGCTAAAGCCACCGGCGCAAAGCTGGTCAATCACGTCAAATTCTGCCGGCGCCCGGACCACCGTGCCAGTGGCCGCGCCCGGCGCAGAGCGGAGCGTGCTGAATGCCTGCGCGATCCGGCCGGACGTTGCGGTTTCAAACTCTGTTGGGAATGAGTACACGCAGTCTGCCTGTGCTTGCACAGAACCCAGGCCAGGCAGGGCCAGGGCCGCTAACAAGACTGCCACGAGAAGGATTTTGCGCATAAGAGCCTCCACTCCAGTTTGGATGCTACACCAGAAATATGTGTTGTTCCTGTAACAACACATAATATACTATTGTTGATATATTGTGCAAATCAGTTGGCTGCATATTGGTGCTGGTTGTAAGGTGAATCGCAACGAGGAGACGCAAAACTGATGACCAAAACAGCTTCTACGCAGGTCCCCGTCCTTGATCTGATTGCCGACCGCTGGAGTCCGCGCGCCTTTCAGCAGCGGCCTGTCGAGCGCGAGAAACTGCTCGCCCTGCTGGAAGCGGCGCGCTGGGCCGCCTCGTCGCGCAACCTCCAGCCCTGGAACTTTATCGTCGCCACCAGCGACCAGCCCATAGAACATGCCCGCCTGGCCCACTGTCTGACGGGCAATAACCAGCGCTGGGCACCGCAGGCCCCGGTGCTGATTCTGGTGGTCGCGCAGTTAGAAACCGATGGCGGCCACAACCGGCAGGCCTGGCACGATGTCGGGCTGGCGGTGGGCAACCTCACCATCCAGGCTATGTACAGCGGCCTGATGGTGCATCAGATGGGCGGTTTTGATCGCGAAAAGGCGCGGGCGCTGTACGGCATCCCCCGCACGCACGAACCCGGCAGCGTGCTGGCGGTGGGCTATCGCGCCCTGCCGGAGACTCTGCCGGAAGACCTGCGCGACCGCGAACTGGCCCCGCGCACGCGCAAACCACTCAGCGAATTTGTGTTCAGTGGGGCATGGGGGCAGGCGGCATCGCTGGCGGGCGAACCGGCCGGCGTGTCCTGAAGCAGCGCCGCTATTCGTCCGCCTGATTGCGATAGCTGGCCTGTTTCTTTTCAACAGGACGGCCCCGGTGCAGCACGTAATGATCCATATCTCTGGCGACGTGCGTCTGCGGAAAAACAGACCGCGCCTCGCTGATGATGTCGCGCTCCCGGTAGCGCCGCGATACATGTGTCAGAATCAGCGTTTTGACGCCGGTTTCAGCCGCCAGTGTCGCCGCCTGCCGCGCCGTCAGATGGCCGAACGACCGGGCGGCGTCCTCGTCCTCATCCAGAAAGGTCGCCTCAATCACCAGCGCATCCGCCCCCGCCACGTGCTCGCGCAGGTTATCGGTGCGGCCCGTATCGCCCACATGCACCAGCTTCACACCGGGGATTTCCTCCCCCAGCACCATATCCGGCGTCACGATACGGCCATCGGCCAGCGTAATGGTTTCACCCCGCACCAGTTGGCTGCGTTCCGGCCCGACGGGCACGCCTAACGCTTCGGCCTTTTCCACCAGAAACGGGCGGTGCGTGTTCTGCTGGAAGATAAAGCCGTAGTTGTCGCGCCCCCGGTGCGTCACCGGGAAGGCATCAATCGTAAAATCCTTGCCCTCAAAAAAGCGGCCCGGCTTCAGGTCAATCAGATGAATCTGGATCGGCAGGCGCTCAAAATCCAGCACCACGCCAAACAGCAGGGCCTGCACCCGGTTTAAGGTGGCGGCCCCGCCCCAGATTTCAATCTCGCTGATGTTCTCCCAGCGTACAAACGTCGAGATCAGCCCGCCCAGCCCCAGAATATGATCCAGATGTGCATGAGTCAGCAGAATGCGGTTGAGGCGCTTGAACCCGATGCCGCTGCGCAGAATCTGGCGCTGTGTGCCTTCGCCACAATCAACCAGAAAGCGCTGTTCCCCGGCCAGCACCGCCTGCGCCGGCAGGCTGCGATAGACCGACGGTGCAGAGGCCGAGGTTCCCAGAAAAACAACTTCAAACATGCGCGGCTCGTTTCATGGTATGTCAGCAGCTTATTGCAGGACCGTAAAACCGTAATTCACCAGAAACAGCCGGGTCCCGCGTTCCCGGCCTGCATCCAGCGCGGCCAGGCGCAGATTATCGCTGGCCTGGTACACCCCCACAGACACCTGATACTCGCCGTCGGGCGTGGAATTGGGCAGCGGCACGAACGTGATCTGAATAAACACATCGCGCCGGTGCAGATGACTCGCCAGCACGCTGATAATATCCGTCTGCGAGATGATCGCCGCCGGGTCCGAAAGGATATGCGTGAACAGGCGCAGATCAGGCGGCGGCATGCCATCCACCCGCCAATAGGTGATCGAGGTGAAAATGTCGCCCGGCTCATAGGTCGAGGTGGCGTTCTGTTCGTAACCTAAAAACGTGATATTGCCCCCAAACGCCACTGGCGGCAGCACCGGCGTGTTCTCGCCCGGCGCTTCCGGCGCATACGTCACCGGCGCGGTGGTGGTAAACCGCCCGATCGTATCCGCCAGAGTCTGCGCAACATCCATCACCACCACAGACTGCGGCGGCAGGTTCGGCGCCGTCTGCATCTCGCCCAGCAGCAGCCAGTTACGCAGGTACGGGTGAATATCCTCCAGCATATCCGGCGTGGTCAGAATCACCTGCTGGCGTTCGCCCCCATTGCTCAGCACCAGCCCGGTGCCGCAGTCGGCATAGCGGATAATATTGTCGCGGGTATGCATCATCAGCAGCAGAAGCTGCGCGTCGGTAAGCTGAGGGCGCGGGATAAAGCTGGTGATGGACGGAATACACACCACCGTCGGCAGTCGCGAAGCAGTGCGGTCAATGTGGTTGGCAAGCTGCGCGATGCGCCCGTGATAGGCCTCGCGCACTTCTGGCAGGGCGGGCCAGCGCGCGAACAGATCGCGCCCCATCCAGGCGATGTTAAACGCCAGCAGGCCCATCAGCCCCAGCGCCAGCAGCGGGCGCACCCCCGGCTGCAGGCCGTTGTACAGCGTCGTCACCCCCAGCCCAAACAGCAGCGCCAGCACCGGCAGCAGCACCGCGAACGCGCTAAAGTCGCGGCTTTCGCTGGTCAGAAAGGCGGCAGGCACCAGCGTGAGCAGCGCCACCAGCAGCAGGGTAAAGCGCGGCCGCCGCCACCGGTTCAGCGCCGCCAGCAAACCAATGCCGATAAACACCCCACTCACCAGATCGACCAGCGGGCGGCCCGGCAGGTTATACACCGGCGACTCATCGCCCATAAAAAACAGGCCGGAGATGCCATCCATCAGCGCCTGCAGCGGCGACCTTGTGCCGATATGATAATCGCCAAAAATGCGCCCCGTGCCATCCAGCCCCGGCAGCCGGATGCTGGAAATAAGATAGGGCACAGCGATGATAATCATCAGCAGGATGGCAAAGCCGATATAGCTGAGGGTGCGCCGCGACAGCGCCTGCCGCGATACCAGCATGTACACGATAAAAATGATGATGCCCATCGCCAGCAGAAAATGGGACGGGTGAATATAAAATCCGATCCCTAACAGCAAACCCAGCGCCGCAAAGGGCGATGTGCCCGGTTCTCTGGGCGAGGGGCGATAATACACCGGCAGCGCGCGCGCCAGCGCCAGCAGGGTTGCCGCCACCAGCAGCGGCAGCAGGGCTTCGCGCCCCACCGCCCGCGAAAGCAGCACCGGCCCCATGCCCACCACCAGCAGCGCCAGCGCCGCCACGCCCCCCAGCGGGCCATATAATCGCGTCGCCAGCGCATACACCACCGCCAGCATCAGCAGATTGGCCAGCACGGACAGCACCCGATAGCCCCCCAGCCCGCCGCCGGTGATGGTGGAGGTGACCGCCAGCAGCGTATGATAAAAGCCCTCGCGCCCGCCTTCTGCGCCCAGCGGCTGCAAATCATAAAACACAGACACGTGGCCCTGCCGGATCGCTTCGGTAATCCGAATATCGGTAATTTCATCAGCGTGCAGGCCCGGCGGCAGCGTGGCAAGATTCCACATCCGCAGCACCGCCGCCAGCAGCAGCAGGCCTGTCGCCAGGGCAAAACCGGTTCGACTCGACAAGGATACTCTCCTGAGTCTGGCGTGTCAGTCAGCAGCAGTCAGGCCGTCAGCCGCTGGTACAGTGCGGGTTATCAAATCGCCGTGGCCCAGGCCGTAAACGCCAGCACCAACACACCCAGAAAGACATTCAACCACGTCAGGCGCACTTCCAGACGATGCAGACGCGCCCATTCTGCCGGGTCGCCTTTGCTGCGTTCCGCCAGCAGGCTGGTCCGTTCCAGCGCCGGGGCCACCCAGAACTGCAGCCCCGCGCCACAGACCACCATGCCCCCCACGGCGATATGCTTCAGCAGCATGGCCCGGCTCCACTCGTTGGCGAATTGTAACACACCTTCATAGTTTGGGTCAGCCGTCATCTGAAACAGCCCCGTGACGATCAGCACCGCCAGACTGAGGTTCGTCAGGGGCAAAAAGCGCTTGCGCAGGCGCGTCAGCAGGCTGTACACGCCCGGGTTTTCCGCCAGAATACGCCGCGTTTCCGGCCACACCAGCAGCGTCAGCACCACCAGGCCGCCAATCCAGATCACGGTGGCGACCAGATGAAAGAACAGGCTAATCACAAGGGTCGACTGGGACAAGGCCAAGTGCCTCCGGGCTGTCAGGTTCACGCGCAGGGATAATCCGTTCGCCGCAGTATTTTGCCATATTTGCCAGTTCAATGTAAGACGGGCGAATGCCACCGCCGGGCCGGATAATGGACCACCAGTATTCCTCGTCCTCTTTTTCCCATTCCGGGTCAGCGATATAAATCGCGGACATCAGCCCCACCCAGGGCCGCCAGTGCTCCGCCGCATAGGCATAGGCCTGTACCATGTATTCCGCCTGCGTTTCCAGGTCCACCGCGAACCAGGCGTAATCCGGGTTATAGCCTTCGGTGTCGCTGTTCCAGCCCACTTCCAGCAGGGCGACCTGCCGCGCCGCGTCGCCGTTGCGCACCATGATTTCGCGCAGGTCCTCTATGCGCCGGAAGGTAAAAAAACGCTGGCTGCCCTGCTGTTCGGCCTCGTCCGGGCTGATCTGCGGCGGACTGAAGCCCGGCGCGTGCATCCCGACCACATCCACATACTGCTGAAAGCCAGCGTCGTACATTTCCTGAAGGTACAGATCATCCGGGCGCGCCTGCTCGCAGCAGGTGCCAGTGGGGGCCAGCCCGGCGGAGATAATCACAGCGGCCGGGTCTGCGGCGCGGATCGCCTCGCTGCACACGCGCAGCAGTTCGACATATTCCTCAGCGTTGGGCGGGCGTCCGCCCCATTCCCGCGTCAGATTCGGCTCATTCCAGATCTGATACCCGGCGATGCGCCCGGCAAACTGCGTGGCAATGGCGCCGCAGTACCTGGCCCATTCATCCATAAAGACCGGGTCCGGTGGGGCATCCAGAAAATCCACATCCTTTGTGCCTGCCGCGTCCGGGTGTGCCCAGTCCGGCACATCGCTCAGCCGCACCACCAGCTTCAGATCGCGCCGTTCGATCTCGTGCAGGATTTCCTCGGCCCGGCTCAGGTCGATGGCACCGGGGCGGGCTTCGATATCTTCCCAGGCAAAAATCTGCTTCACGTGGCTGAACACCATCTGCCGAATCTGATCCAGCCGCATCCCCACATGGCCAGAATCCCACCACAGAAACGCCTGCACGCCATACGTCAGCGACGTAAACGGCGGGTCCGTGATGGCATGGGCGGCAAAGGGATCATCCGGCGGGCGGTTGGCCAGGCCAATGCCCACCAGAAAGATCAGGGCCAGCGCCGCCAGCACGACACTGACCCTGTAAGAAGCAAGGCGCTGAATCAACTGCCGGTACGCTCCTCATAATCCTGCTGCCATTCCGCCACGGCGCTGTAAATCGGGCGGAATTCCCAGTCCTTGCCGATCATGGAGTAGGGTACGTTATCGTTGGTTGGGTCCCAGCCGGCCTGCGGGCCATAGTTGAAGTTCCAGATAAACGCCAGCCACACCGTCCCCCATTCTTCCATCAGGGTCAGTGCTTCCACCGTCCATTCGGCCTGCTCGTCCAGGGTGTTGTCATCCGCAAAGCCAAAGCCGGGCGGCGAGCCATCCAGGTCCTCAGTCGAGGCCCAGCCAAATTCGGTGATGCACAGCAGTTGATCGCCCCCGGCCAGTTCGATCTTGTTGGCATAGGTTTGCAGCGTGCTGTACAGGCTCCAACTGTGGTGCGGGTTATCAAACGGCCCGCGGAAGGTGGCCGTCGGGTCGTTGGTGACATTGTTCCAGGGCACGCTGGGGCCAATATTATAGCCGTTATGATGCGCGCCCACGCAGTCCGCATAATTCAGCATCCCGGCGGCGATCAGGCTGTCCATGTAGATAAAATCGTCAATGGCGGTCACGCGGCCATCCGGCTCTGTCCAGCCCCCTGTAGGTGAAAGCGCCCCGCTGATGACAATGATGCCCGGGTCCACATTCTTGATCGCCTGGGTCGCCACCCGCAGCAGCTCGACATAATTGGCCGCGCTCAGCCCGCCGGTAGATGTCCACTCGCGGTCAAGGTTCTGCTCGTTCCATACCTCGATGCCGTGCACCATGCCGGGATAACGTTCCAGCAGGGCGGTGACAAAATTGGCATAATCCTGCGGGTCGGCTGGCGGGCCATGCTGCGCCACATTCACCCCTGCCTCGCGTGACCATTCCGGCGCGGTCACCACAGACAGCATCACCTTCAGGTTATATTCGGCGGCCAGCGGCAGCGACAGGTCAAGTGCCGCCCAGTCAAACTCGCCGCGCGCCGGTTCGATATCTTCCCAGCGCACCTGCTGCTTGTACCAGTTCAGATGGAGCTTGTCGCGCACTTCGCGCATCCACAATTCCTGATTATCCGGGTTCAGGTCCGGGCTGACCTGTACCTGTGTGCCGACCTGAAAACGACGCTCCTCAACCGGCAGCGGCGTGGGCGAAGGCGGCGCTTCTGTCGGTTCGGCGTCGGCCTCCTCCGTAACATCTTCCGTCTCCTCGATCTGCGCGGCGGCAACAGCGGCAGGCTCCACCGGCGGTTCTGTCGGCGGGGGGGGCGGATCGGTGGGCATACGGGTCGGGAAGACCACTGTCGGCAGCGCAGCCACCCCACTGCCGGCGGTAGTCGCCATCGGCAGGGCGGCATTGCTTGTGTCGGTGATATTGCTGCGCCCCGGGTTCACCACGCCGTACACGCTGTAGATTGCAAAGAATGTACAGGCGCCCATAATCAGCGTGATCGCGCTCCAGATCAGCGCAAAGCTGCGGATGCGTCCCGGACGAGTCTGTGTACGTGCTGCCATCAGCATTCCTCCTTTAGCGTGCCCGGGCCATGGCGTCGCAGGCCGGACAGCTTCCGTCAGCGCGGATCATGGCATAGCCTGCCTGTGGGTCCGCGCCATAAACGGTGAAATCGACGTTCCATACGATCATCAGCCGCACCCGCCCGCTTTGCGAAGCCAGCGCCGCAGCTTCGGCCAGCCAGGCCGCGTGCTGTTCCAGCGTGACATTCTGTGCCCAGGAGAAGAACCCGGGCAGCGGCGGATAACCAGCCGATGTCAGATACCCCAGTTCGGTAAAGCAGATCGGCTTTTGCCCGCCAATCAGCCCCCAGTAGGTATCCAGCATGCCGAAGAAATAGCGGGTGTAGTAATTATCACGCGGGTCGCCCCCACGTGCGCTGGGGCCAACAATACCTTCGTTGTAATGTGCCCCCAGGCAGTCCATATACTGAAGCCCGCCCGCATCAATCATCTGGCGAACCCAGTTATCATCATTGACCACCTGGCCGGGGAACGCGGCTTCGGCCCCGGTGGGCGCGGGCGCCCCGCTGATCACCATCACACTGCCGTTAGCGCCCTTGATGGCCTGATATGACCGCCGCAGCAGGTCGGCATACATCGCCCCGCTGATCTGGCCGCGCGGCCATTCCCGGTCAATATTCGGCTCGTTCCACACCTCAATCGCATCCGGCCCCAGCGAGGCTACCCCGCCCAGGAACGACGCGAACTGATCCATATAGCCGGTGCCGCCGGACCCCAGTTCGCCGGGGCTGCCCACCACCGCGATCAGCACCTTAAAGCCGCGCCCCTTGGCGTCGTTGATGATGCCGGAGACTGCGCCGGGCGCCATGCCCGCCCCATAACGTACCTGCACCTTCATCCACGTCATACCGGCGCGGCGCATGGCCGAAGCGGCCCGTTCGCTGCTGGTGCTGGTGACATGCCCCCCATATTCAAAGCTGCCCGCCACGATGCTGCCCGCACCCGGGGCCGCTGCTGGTTCGCTGCTTTGCGGCGCAGTGACGGGCGGAGCCGCCACCACCACCGTAGGCGTGGGAGTCGGGCTGGGGGTAGCGGTGGGCGAAGGCACCGGAGTCGGTGTTTGGGTGGGGGCATACAATGCCACCGCCTGGCCGCCGCGCGGCACGCCGTCCTCGCCATCGACTACTTCCACATTGACGGCGTAATTGCCATCGGGCGCGTCAATCGTCACCACCAGTTCTTCATTGAGTCCGGTGGTCACTTCATCCACCACATTCCCCGCGCTTTCGATGCGCCAGCGCAGCGCCAGGTTCTGGTCGGCCCGTGTGGCGGGAATCTGAAGTTTATAGTTGGCAATCGCGGGCAGAATATCACTGGCCAGCCCGGCGCTCAGCAGGTCCGTAAACGCCACCCCACCCAGCGCGAACGGCGTGGCGCGGTCCATGCGATAGCGCAGCGCCGCGCCGGTGGTCAGCCAGATTTTCGCCACCACGTTGTCATTTTCATCATGATATTCAATGAAGTTTGTGCCGCTGGCCGGGTCAAAATCCGTCACCGCCTCAAAGCCATCCAGCCGCGCCAGAATCTCCGATCCGGGCAGGATCGTACCGGCTTCGGTGGTTTCCGCTTCAATCGCGACGTTGCCCAGGCCCGCCAGCGCTTCGGTATAGCCAATCGGAGTCAGGCTGCTGGCGGTCTGCCGCACAGACTGCACGGACAAACCCATAAGAATCTTGCGCCGTTCAACCTCGCCCACACCCCAGCGCAGCAGCGCCTCGACCGGCTGATCTCTGCCGGGGGCAAAGGCCGCCGGGTCCGGCCCCAGGTTGATCTGCACCACATCCGCCGCCATGCCCAGCGCGCGCCAGTCATAGGCGCCGGTTTCCCATCGCCCTTCGATACTTTCCGCCGCCGGGACCACCACGCCCAGCATCAGCCCCAGGTTATCCAGGCTGGTGCCAAGCTCGCGGATAAAAGCGGTAAAGTTGTCGCGCTGCTCTGCGGGCAGGTCGCGATAATCAATCATCAGGCCGTTAAAGCCGTTGGCTGCGAATGCCGTCAGTTGGGTGACATGTTCGCTGCGCAGGCTGCGATTGCTCAGGATGGCGGTCACCGTTTCCGGGTCCAGGGCGCGCGGGTCAGTAAAATTGCGCACCACCGGCGCCACCAGATAACCGCTGTTCAGATCAAACCCTGCCGCCAGGCTGCCGGTCAGCGTGCCCTGCAGCGTCGGCTGCAGCCCCGCAGGCGAAACAATCGTCGCGATCTGCGCCACTTCCGGGGTCAGGCTCTGCACCACATCCACCGTCACCAGCACGGTGGGCTGCTGCGGCGGTGTCACCTGGAACAGCGCGATCTGATCCGGCAGGTCGGGCAGGCTGGCGGTCAGGCCGTTGTCCGCATTAAAGCGCGAAGGCAGGAAACGCCATGTACCGGCGTCCTCATCCCACCCATACAGCGAAAGCACATCCGGGCTGCCGATGTTGCCCGGTACACGAAGGTCAAGCTGCACAGTTTCCGGCGCGGTGCCGGTGGTCTGCACGGTATACACCGGGCTTTGCAGCGCCAGGTGCGGCGGAATGGCGGCGCGTGCGGCAGGCAGCCACGCCGCGTCGCTCTGATTGCCGGATAAGAAGGTATTTACGGGCATGGCCTCCAGCGCGACGCCAAAGTTTCGCCCCGGGTTCGCCGGATCAACCACCACTGTCAGGCCATTTTCGGCCACCGCGTTCGCTTCCGGGCTGAAAACCGCGTACTGCACCCCAAACAGCCGGTTCCACAGGTCCACCGGGGGCAGAAACAGGCCCACGACCACCAGCACCCCCACCACAAACAGGGTGAGCAGCGCCGGAATCCAGCAGCCACACCCACCCGTCCGGCGCGGCGGCGGCCCGTCCCGTTCCGGGTCATAGGGGACTGGCTCTACCGGGACAACGGGCTGGGTATCTTCCTTGACATCCGTAATATCCGACATTGACCTTCCTTGAAAACTTCTGCAGATCGTCGTCTGCCTGTCTGTCAGTGTAAATGTGAGTCGCGGGGGCAAAGGCGAAAGGTGCCTGCCCCCACCATGGCAGGCAGCGGGTCATTATAACCCGCCGCACCAGTGTATGTGAAGGTCTACCGGTTCAGGGCATCGCACGCCGGGCAGCTTCCATCCGGTCGAATCATGGCATAACCCGCCATCGGGTCTGCGCCATAATGGGTAAAATCAACGTTCCACACGATCAGCATCCGCACCCGCCCGCTGTTGCGCGCCAGCGTCACGGCGCGGTCCAGCCATGCCGCCTGCTGTGCCAGCGTGACATTCCCGGCCCAGGCAAAACCACCCGGCAGCGGCGGGTAGCCTTCGCCGGTCAGGTAGCCGAGTTCGGTAAAGCACAACGGACGACTGCCGCCAATCGCGCCGCTGTAGGTGTTCACCATGCCCCAGAAATAACGGGTATAGTGGCTGCTGTTGCCGCGCGGGTCGCCGCTGGTAGAATCCGGGCTGACGATGCCTTCGTTATAATGAACGCCCAGGCAGTCCATATAATTGGCCGCCCCCGCCGCCGCCATGCCGCGCACAAAGGCCGCATCATCGCAGCCGCCGCCATGACACCCGCCAAAAAAGCCGGTGGGCGCGGGCGCGCCGCTGATGACCATCGTGTTGGGGTTGGCCGCCTTGATGCCCTGGTAGGCGCGCCGCAGCAGGTCGGTATACGCCGCCGGGCTGATGCTGCCCGCAGGCCATTCCCGGTCGATATTCGGTTCGTTCCATACCTCAATCGCATCGACGCCGCGCGCCGCCGCCGCAGATACAAAACTGACATAATCATCAATATAGCCGGGCTGGTTAAGCTCGTGGGGCTGGCCCACCACCCCCAGCACCAGACGAAAGCCGTTGGCGTGTGCTTCGTCCACCATGCCGCCCACCGCGTCGCCGGGCTGGCCGCGCAGGTAACGCCACTGCCGCTTGGCCCACGTCATGCCAGAATGGCGCATCCAGCCTACGGTCTGCGCGCTCATGCCGCTGACATGCCCGCCCAGGTTAAAGCCGCCCACCGGGGCGATACTGACCGGAGGCGCCGCCGCTGGGGGTGCACTGCTGGCAGAGGAGGCGCTGCTGGCCGGGGCAGCATCCGGGGCCGGGCTGCTCGCGCCACCTTCGACAAACGGCAGGTCCGTGAACTGCTGCGGGGTCAGCACCACAAAATCCACCGCCACCCAGCCGCGCGCGCCGTCCGCTGTAATCACCCGCACCCAGCCGCCGCCCGGATGTTTGCCATCCACCGTGATAGGTTCATCAAACTGAAGCGACTTCATCACCCTGCCGTTGGGTTCGGTGCGCATATTGACTCCGTTGGCAGTGGTCGTGGAAACGCCGCCCGCCGGGGCCGCGACAGGCCCGCTGCTGGCCGGGGGCGCGCTGGAAGCCGCTGGCGGACTTTCTGGCGCACTGCTGGCAGGCGCGGCGCTGGATTGGCCACCCCCCGGCGCGGACAGGGTAAACGGATCATCCACCCAGATACCGCGCAGGCTGGCAGCCTGTGCCTGAGAGATGTTGAGCGTGTCCGTCAGCACCCAGCCGATGGTGCCATCCGGCACGATGCCGCGCACCCACGCGCCATCAAACGCCATGCCATCCAGCCGAATCGGCGTGCCGGCGTTATACGTCCCCACAATGCGCCATTCCACCCCGCCCCCGGCGCGCATGTTGGAACGGCTGATAAATTCTGCCATCATGTCGCTGCTCTGGGCCGCGCTGATTCCCGGCAGGGCCAGGACACATGCCAGAAAAACGGTCATCCATAAGGTTCTTCGCATCAGTTTATCCTCAAAACAAAAGCGCACTGAACAAAACAGAGCTGTCCTGTCTGTGCGCCCCCACGAAGCATTTTGAATTGGCGCGCATTGTAGCAAAAGCCTCTGTGCCTTGCAAATCCCTTTACGCTTCGTGCTGTGCCGCCGGACAACCAGGGTCTTTAGATTCCGCCCTGAACGCGGTACACTGCTGTCGATTGTCCCACGTGAAGCGGCAGACCGCTTATGGATAGGATGTTTGTATGTTTTATGCCACCATTGCCCGTTACTACGATGCCGAACATACCGACAAGACCGATGATCTGGCGATGTACAGCGACCTGGCGGCGGCACATGGCGGGCCGATTCTGGATGTTGGCTGTGGCACCGGGCGCATCATGTTTCATCTGGCGCAGGAAGGCTATATGACGCACGGCATCGACACCGAATACCAGATGCTGGAACGCGCCCGAATCAAGCTGAACATGTTCGGCCATGTGCGCGACAGGCTGCGCTTTCATCATGGCGATGTGCTGACCTACGACTTTGAGACAACCTTTAAGCTGGTGCTGCTGTCCTATAACGCCCTCATGCATTTCCACGAGCAGGAAGAACAGATCGCCCTGTTAAAGCGGCTGCGCGGCCTGCTGGATGACGATGGCCGCCTGATTATTGACCTGCCCAATGCCGGAGAAGCCTTCGCCGCGCCAGACAGCGACACCCTCACGCTGGAACGCACCTTTGTCGATGCCGAAACCGGGCATCTGGTCATGCAGCAGGCCACCAGCGCGCTGGATCGCGTGCAGCAGTTGATGCACGTCAACTGGATTTATGACGAAGTCACCGGCGAAGGTATCATGCACCGCACGCTGGCCCCCGTCATTTTCCGCTATTTTTTCTATCCGGAACTGCGCCTGCTGCTGCGCGTCAGCGGGTTCGAGGTGGAATCGGTCTACGGCAGCACCGAACTCGACCCCTTCGAGGATGGCTGCGAACGGCTGATCGTTTTCGCGCAGCCAGTCTGACACACACCTGCCTATGACGTTGGATTTAATCATGCCTCTGTCCCGCCGTGCCGCGCGTCTTGCCGTGCTGCTGTCGATTCTGCTGGCGGCCTGCGATCCGCTGGATACGACCATCCCCACCCAGACCCCAACCCCCGGCATGACCGGCCCGACCATCGCGCCTTCGCCACAGCTTTTCCAGGGGCCGCCCACCGAAGGCCCGCCCCCGGCCAACGGCGCGCTGGGCATCAGCGACCCGACCGCCGCCGCGCTGCCTGCTTCCGGGGCGCTGCCGCCGCGTGCCCTCAGTTCGCCCGCCGCCGCCCGGCAGCCCCAGCCTATCGAGGTCGTTACCTACGATGGCGCGCTGCTGACCGGGAACCTGTACCAGACCAGCACGGCACGCCAGCCAGGGCTGCTGCTGCTGGGGCCATCTCAGGCTGACTGGGGCGATTTCCCGGCCCAGTTAAGCGCCGCCGGTTACACCGTGCTGGTGATGTCCGTGCGCGAAAATGGCGACGAACGCGACGTGCAGGCCATCATGGATGCGCTCATCAGCGGCATGGCAGACCCCGCCCGCATCGCGGCTGTTGGTGCCGCCCAGGGCGCGGATCTTGTCCTGCGCGGCTGTGCCATCAGCCCCGTGTGCGATACCGTCGTCCTGCTCAGCCCACAGGACGAAGCGGCCCTGCTGAGTGCCCTGGCCCGGTTCAACCCCCGCCCGCTGATGCTGGTCGCCAGCGAGGAGGACGCCGGTTCCTACGAGACGGCCCAGGCGCTGGAAGCCGCCGCCAGCGGTGATACCCTGTTTCAGCCCTTCGCCAGCGCCGGGCAGGGGGCCGCCATGCTCATCAACCGGCCAGACCTGGGCGGCCTGATTATCGAGTGGATGCGGCGCCAGATGGCGTTAGAATAAGCGTACAGTCATCATGGCGCCAGCAGCGCGGCCAGCGCCTGATATTCCGCCTCGCTCAGCGGCCGCCAGCTTTCACCCATGCGCGGGTAGCTTGGATCATTCAGGATCTCGCGCACCGTGTCCAGCGGCACCGGCGTGACCGAATCGCGCTGGCGTACCACCTTCACCGGAATCACTGCGTCATGCTGCTCATCCGGTGCGCGCACCGCCGCCCCGTCCTCGAAGGTGCCCGTCACTTCCACCTCGCCCACCAGCGACTTCGTCCCCTTGGCCTTCGAGCCTTTGGGCTTGTTCATGGTTTCGTACAGCAGCATCCGCGTGCCTGCCGGCAGCTTGTCCGCCCATCGCTGGGCCGCCCGGCTGCTAAAGCCAATCGTCGGGTCATCGTTCCAGCCCGCCCACACCATCTTGATTCCGTAGGTCGTCATGCCCGTTCCTTCCTGTGTCCCAATTGTCAGCGAAACCCAGTATAACCCTGATTGCAGCCCCGCCGCCGGACATTCAGAACACCCGGCTAGGTTCATGTTGACATTCAGGCAAATGCCCTGTTTGGCCCTCATCCCCCGCCCCTGCCCGGGAGCAGCATAGCTGCCTTCAGTCGGCTCTGCCGACCCCCTGGGCATCCCTCAGGGAGAAGGGGAGAAATACAGGCGCGAGGGAAACGGTTTTGAAGTCCCTCTCCCTGAGGGACGCAGTGCCGCGCCCTTTGCGGTAGAGGGACGCTCCGCAGGGGTGAGGGCCAAAGCGAAGCTGTGCTAAACCTGAAATATCAACACAGCCAGATGCCAGAGCAAAATGAGCCCTGGGGCGTTTGCCGTCGAATTTATCCCCCGGCAGGACAGGCATAAAATGAGAAAATTGCATCCTCCAGCACTCTTTATGCTTCAGAACAGCGACGGGTGCTACACTGGGTTGGTGTCGGATGAAGTATGTAATACAAGTAGGGAAAATTCTATGGTAATGCTGACTTCTGCAAGTTTACTGGTCATCTGCTGTGGCGTGCTGTGCCTTAAGGATACAGACCTCGCGTGGCAGCTTTTCGAGTGGGACTGCCGCATGATGAGCATGAACCCACCGCGCCTGGCAGACTGGCGGCTGCGCGTCCGGCAGGCCGGCTATGGGCTGATCAGCCTGGGGGTGTTTGGCGTGATCGTTGGACTGGGCCTGTAAACTGCAGGACAAGTAAAAAGGGCAGCAGCATACGGCTATAATCCACAAACTGCTGCCGGATGGATCATACGAACTGAACACAAAAGGGGCGCATCATCTGCGCCCCTCCTGTTTTTCTGATACTACAGCGAATAACCCGCTATTCAGCCTCGATCACTTCAAGCGCGGCAGTATAGTCGATGCTTTGCAGATCACGCGCAAACAGCGTGGGGTGCACATCCAGCCGGATCGTCCCGCTGGCGTTCGGCACAAAATCCCAGGCGACGCGGGTGGCGTGCTGCACATCCAGTTCAGGATCAAAGAACCGGGCCGTGTCCAGCAGCTCCAGGAAAATACCGCCTTCGTCATCCGGCAGCGGTTCGATGGTGAAGATAAAGCGGTAAGTCACGCCAGCTTCCACATCGACCGTGTAAACTTCGGTCCCGATCTGCCCTTCGCCATCACCCAGCACCAGCGGCTGCGGGGTTTCGCTCAGGTAAAGCTGCTCGGTGGCTTCCACCAGCACTTCCACATCCTCAACCACCAGTTCATCGGTCCACGCCTGCCCGACCCGGATCAGATACAGGCCGTTTTCCGGCAGCACGACGCGGCGCAGCAGCGCATCATCGCCCGGCCCATCATCGTCATCCCGGTCAATTTCACGCGCATCAACACCCACCAGGCTAAGGGCAAGGTCTTCATCACCCGTGCTGCCCGCAGTAAGATTAACCACCATGCCTGCTTCGGCCTCGAACACCGCATACAGCGCGGCGGAGCCATCCGCTGCCGGGGACAGGGTCACCGGTTCGTCAATCGGCGCGACCACTGGGTCCACCACATCCACGTTAAGGGTATAAGCGCCCTCAGCATCCCCATAGGACTGTCTGGCCTCGATGGTATAGGTGCCGGCTTCCTGCGCCACATACGCCAGCAGGGCGTTATTGCTCCCGCCGCTGTCATCATCAAATGCCAGTCGTTCATCCCCATCGACAATCGCTACATAAGAATCAAAGGCTTCCGATTCCATACTGACGATAATCAATTGACCTTCCGCAGCATCAACGGTGTACTGAACCGGCTCGCCCGCATAGTCTCCTTCGACAGGCGTACCGGGTGTAAGTGCTTCCTGTGCGAATGCTGCCAAGGGCATGACAAACAGCAGAACACAGAGCAAAGCAACCAAGGTGTAACCCTTCATAACGTCGTGATCTCCTTAAAAGAGCTGCGATTAAGAGAAA
>CAZQIY010000017.1:32262-33659 GCA_964593565.1 uncultured Anaerolineaceae bacterium | reverse complement strand
ATACTGTCCAGCGAGCTGGTGTACAGATAACCGTTCTGGTCAAAGCGGAAGCCATCCGGCATGCCGGGGTCGATATGCGCGAAATCGCGGCCGTTGGCCAGCGTGCGGCCATCCACCACATCATAAACGCGGATCACCCGCGCCGCGTCCGGGTCGTGCGAGGCGGCAGTATCCGCCACATACAGGCGCTGTTCATCCGGCGAGAATGCCAGCCCGTTGGGTTTGATCATGTCATCGACCACCAGCGTGGTTTCGCCGGTTGCCGGATCATGGCGAAAAACGTAGCAGCCGTCCAGGTCCGGGTCGCTTTCGTACCCCTCTTTCGTGCCCGGCAGAATGCCATACGGCGGGTCTGTAAACCAGATCGTCCCATCAGATTTGACGACCACATCGTTCGGCGAATTGAACTTCTTGCCCTGGTAATTGTCCACCACCGTCACGATGCTGCCGTCCGGCTCTGTGCGGATGATGCGCCGCCCGCCATGTTCGCAGGTAATCAGGCGGCCCTGCAGATCAAGCGTGTTGCCGTTGGTGTAATTCGCGGGCTGGCGAAAAACCTCGACACTGCCGTCGCTTTCGTTCCAGCGCATCATCCGGTTGTTGGGGATATCGCTCCACACCACATACCCCGCCGGCACATACACCGGCCCTTCCGACCAGATGCAGCCATCCGCCAGCTTTTGCAGCCGCGAATCCGGCTTCAGCAGTGCCCGAAACCGATCATCAAAAATTTCAAATTGTTCCGTCATGAGCTTATCTTTTCTGTGCAAAAATCAATCATTCTGAACACATCTGATTGTACCGGATTTTGCATTTTGCATCAGTCACCAGCGCCAGCCGCACAAAAAGAGAACATATGTACACCACCAGCATACCCTTCTGGTGTACACTGAACCTATGCGCATCCATTATTTTGCCAATGGTTCATTTCAGCCGCCGCGTGACGGTAGAGGGATTTGGGGTGAGGGTAAAAAGAGGACCTGCACAGGTCTGCCGCCGAACCCCCCTCGGCGGCGGCGGCAAACCCGTCTGTGCGTCGAATCCTACGCTCGAAGCTGCGCGCCAAGTTCGCGTTCTGTGGCCTTGACGATGCGCTTGTGCACGCTGGCAACTTCCTTATCCGTCAGCGTCTTTTCGTCGGTCTGGTAGGTCAGGTTATAGGCCAGGCTCCGGTGCCCCGCCGGGATCGGATCGCCTGCGTACACATCGAACAGGCGCACGCCCTTCAGCAGGTCGCCGCCCGCTTTCCAGATAACCGCTTCCACCTCCGCAGCGGGGATATCGGCCTTCACCACCAGCGCGATATCCTGATACACGGGCGGTGTGGTCGGCAGCGGGCGCAGCGCGAAGTACTGGTAATTGGTCTTCGCCAGCAGCGCGTCCAGGTCAAATTCCGC
>CAZQIY010000017.1:4940-32162 GCA_964593565.1 uncultured Anaerolineaceae bacterium | reverse complement strand
CCTGTCATCACGATGGCCAGACGGCGCGGCTCATCCGGCAGAAGCTGGCCTTCGCGTGGCAGATACACGCTCCCAATCTCGAATACCTGCTGGCTGTCATGATGGCGCGCATTCTGCGAAGCGGTTTCCAGCAGCACGCCCAGCAGCGTATGGCGCATGACGGTTTTGTCGGGCGCGGTTGGGTTGATCACCTCGACATAGGGCAGGCTGTGATAGCCCTGGTCTCCGTTCGGCGTCAGACGCGCTTCCACTTCCGGCGTTGTCAGCCGGTAGCTGATATTTTCGCGCAGGCCCAGCGCCACCAGCACATCGCGCACATATTCCTCATCTTCCAGCGTGGGGTTGGGCCGCTGTGGGGGCATCTCGTCATCCATAATCGTGTCCGGGATGGCGTCGTAGCCGTGAATACGCGCGATTTCCTCAATCAGGTCGGCCTGGCCGGTCACTAGCTCGCTGTCGATATCCATACGATGATCCGGCACGACCACATGCAGCACATCGCCTTTAATGGTCACGTCAAATTCCAGCCGGCGCAGAATATCGGCCGCTGTCTCGATGGGAAATTCTATCCCCAGGATGCGCTGCACTTCGGCAATCGGCAGATCGACCTCCACCGGTTCGGGCTGGATCGGGTATTCGTCGATGATGCCCTGCGCAATCTGCCCCCCGCCGGTCTGGCGCATCAGTTCGACCCCGCGTTTGACACCCAGAATCGCCTGGCTGGGATGCACCCCCCGGCTGAAGCGAATCCCCGCATCCGTCAGCACCTTCTGCGACTGCATGGTGCGCCGCACGTTGATAAAATTCCAGTTCGCCGCTTCCAGCAGCACGTTGCGCGTCTCGTCGTTGATCTCTGTTTCCGCCCCGCCGATAATCCCGCCCAGGCTGAGAATACCGGCGTCATCCAGCAGGATGATGTTGTGTGGTTCCAGTTCGCGCGTCACTTCGTCCAGCGTATCCAGCGTTTCGCCCGCTTTCGCCAGCCGGGTGGTAATCGTTGGGGTGCTGCCCCCGGCCCGCGCCACCAGCTTGTCATAATCGAAGGCGTGCAGCGGCTGGCCAATCTCGAAGGTGATGTAATTGGTGACATCCACAATATTATTGATCGGGCGCTGGCCCACCAGCTTCAGGCGGCGCTGCATCCATTCCGGCGAAGGCTGCACTTTGGTATCGCGCAGCAGGGCCAGGGTAAAGCGCTGGTTATATTCCGGGTTCTCGATTCTGACCGCGGCCAGCCCGTCGATAGACGGCCCATCGGCCTGCACCGCATACGAAGGATAGCGCACCGGCTTGCCCAGCAGCGCGGCGACTTCGCGCGCCACACCCACGACGCTGAAGCAGCGGGCCAGGTTGGGCGTCAGGTCGATGTCGAAGATCACATCGCCCAGAACATCCTGAAACGGCGTGCCCGGCACATACGACTCGTCATGCGCCATGAGGATGACGCCTTCGTGTTCATCCGAAATGCCCAGTTCCTTCTCCGAACAGACCATGCTGCGGTTCGGGATACCGCGCAGGGGCTTCTCCTTCAGGATCATACGTTTGGGGGTATCGCTGTGGCCGTCCCACACTTCCGCGCCTTCCTGGGCGAACGCGGTCCACAGCGGCGGGTCAATCGGCCCCTGCTCCTTATAATCGAACAGGTTGGGCGCGCCGGTAACGCATTGTTCCAGCCCGTCGCCCCCATAATCCACCATCGCCAGCACCAGACGGTCCGCGTTGGGGTGCGCCTTCACTTCGCGGATCGCGCCCAGCAGAATCTTCTCGCGGTCCCACACCAGATGATCCGAAGGGGGCACGCGCACCCCTTCGACCTGCTGCTGTGGCACCCCTACATAATGAATGCCGTTGACTTCCAGCCCAGCCAGCGTCAGCCGTTCGGCCAGCAGTTCCGCCGGAATGTCGATGTCCACATAATCTTTCAGCCATGATACAGGTACAAGCATGTCTCAGTTCCTGGTCTCTCGTTTTCAGTCACTCGTTCGTTAGCGGTGTTTCAGGTCAACAGGGTGCCCTGGCGCTGCAAGCAGCACCCGGCCCGGCTTTTAGAACTGTTCCAGAAAGCGCAGGTCGTTGCCCCAGAAGTAGCGAATATCCGTAATGCCGTGCTTGAGCATGGTGGCGCGCTCCGGCCCCATGCCAAAGGCGAATCCGCTCCACACAGAAGGATCATAGCCACCGTTGCGCAGCACATTCGGATGCACCATGCCGGACCCGGCGATTTCCAGCCAGCCCGTATATTTGCACACCCGACAGCCCGCGCCCTCGCACAGGAAACATTCGACATCCACTTCCATGCTGGGCTCGGTGAAGGGGAAGTACGACGCCCGAAAGCGCACCCGCGCATTATCGCCGTACATGCGGCGGGCAAATTCAGCAATCGTGCCCTTCAGGTCGGTCATGCGGATATTGCGCCCCACCGCCAGCCCTTCCACCTGATGGAACTGAATCTCGCTGCGGGCGGTGATCTGTTCGTGACGGTAGCACATCCCCGGCAGAATGACGCGGATCGGTTTGGTGCCGTTGTCGCCCAGTTCGTGCATGGCGTGGATCTGCCCCGGCGAGGTATGCGTGCGCAGAATCACATCCGGCTTGCTGGTATAAAAGGTATCCTGCATTTCGCGCGCGGGATGATGCGGCGGAAAATTAAGATGCTGGAAGTTGTAATCGTCGGTTTCGACATCGCGGCTGCGATACACCTGGAAGCCCATTTCTCCCCACACCCGCGCATACAGCCGCAGCGTCTGGGTCGAAGGATGCAGGCCGCCCACCGCCTGTGCCCGCCCCGGCAGGGTGATGTCAATTTCGCCTTCTTCCAGGTCGCGCGCCAGTTCCTGCTGCTGCACGAGCGTTTCGCGCTGGGCATAGGCTTCTGCCAGCAGATTTTTAATCTCGTTGGCGCGCTTGCCAAAGCTGGCCCGTTCCTCCTGTGGGAGCTGCCCGGTGCCGCGCAGCATTTCGGTGACGACGCCCCGGCGGCCCAGATACTGGATGTGCCACTGGTGCAGCGCCTCGCTGTCCTGCACCTCATCCAGCGCCTTCAGTGCCGTCGTATACTGTGTTTCAAGTTGATCTAGCATCATATCCTTAGCCCCTGGTCTATAACCGCCAATCAGCGGAGGTGAGTCTGTGTGTGTAACAAAAAACGCTCTCGTCCCCCACATACTACAGGGACGAGAGCGCTCGATTTCGCGTACTCCCGCGGTACCACCCTGGTTGGCTGACGGATCAGCCCACCTCATTATGCCCGATAACGCCGGAACCAGCGGAGCAGACTACTTATCCCCGACGCATAACGCCGGGATGTTCACCTGTCGGCTCTGGAGGGAATTCCGCTGCGGTTAACCTGCCGGTGCTTCCAGTCGATGGCCTCCGGCTCCCTGAAGGCAACACTTGCGGCGGACTGTCTCCGTCAACGCCTTTGTGCTGCAAATTATGCAGACCGCCGCCTGAGCTTGTCAACCCCAAAAACCGGGGGGAACAGCGGCCCGTTGTGGTCTGTCCATAGCTGTTAAAGGTGGATTTAGCCTTATCTCATCTCTTGACACCTGTTCAGAACTGTGTTACTGTGTTACGGATTGCGAAAGGTAGTGTATATCATGATGGATAAAGTGAAACCCGTGATTGAACCAGGAGCCGTGTATTCACGGCAGGAAGCAGCCGAAGCGCTGGGCATCAGCCTCAGCACGCTGAAGCGGCTCATTAAGAATGGGCATCTCCGGGTGAGCAAACCGAATGGTATGCGCCGCGTGTTCATTACTGGTGAGAGTATTCTGGCGATGCTGAACGATACCGCAGTGGAGAAGGGTGCGTAACAATGTTGGCACGGCATAACGGCTTCTACAACAGAATATGCCTGCTGCCAATGCTGCCTTCTCGTATTGCGCCTGTTTACGGTTGGCTGTTGGGGACCCTGCTCGATTCTGGGCGGGCGCTCGCCGCCTTTGTGCCCGGCAGTGACGATAATATTCGCGGACGATTTTGGCCTCACATGCGGGAGGGGGTGCCAGCAGGCACCTGACCCCACCCGATACCCGGTCCTGGCAAGGAAGGGCGTGAGACTGAAATCTAAATCTCACGCCCTTTTTGTTTTGTCTGGCATTCGTCTGACCAAAGTAGTTGAGGTGATACATGGCCCAGATTCACCAGCCAAATTTTCAGATCATCTATAATGATGTTCGCCTTGCTGGCCTTTTTCAATCATTGGATGAGCTGCACACCGCCGTCAGCGAAGACCGGCTGCGTACAGTGACTCCCTTAACCGATACCGAACTGATCGGCTGGCTGCAGGAGCTGATCTATGTGGCGGAAGAAACCCTTGTAGAAATACAGGAACAGAAAGCCAGAACCATTACGCCACAGCTTCGGCTGGTCAAGTAAGAGGTTCCGGGCGTCTGACCGGTTTATTCAGACATCTGTTTGAGGTTCTGTCCGTAACCTGAAGGTTGCCGGGTGTGGTTTGCTGTTAGCTGGTGCAAACTGAGCAGCACGTTGGCGAGGATGGTTTACTGGAAGCTGTGCAGCAGTCCTGTGTATGAATCTCTGACCCAGGCGAGGAACTGACCGACTGCGCGAAGTGGGTGTTGGCCCGGTCAGTTGCTCGCCTTTCTGATGGCCGGCGGCCTGAAGCACGACAGATGGTTTTCACGTGCTCTTAAAGGCGCGTAAAACAAATTTGCGGTATACTGCTATGTGAAAGTTAGCGCAAAGGTTATGGAGGTCTAAGTTCTCTGCATGTCTCAAGGACGAGTGCTCCTGCTGAATGGCAGTACGTGGGAGCCGATTTCAGTGATAACTGTTCCGCGAGCCATCAACCTGCTTCTGGCAGAAAAAGCCATTGTTGTTGAAGAAAGTGGCAGTTTTCTGCGCACCATCAGCAGCAAATTCCCTGTTCCCTCGGTCATCGCACTGCGCACTTACATCAATGTCCCCCGCCGACGGGCACACTGGAGCCGGAAGGGTGTACTTATCCGCGATAATTACACCTGCGTCTACTGCGGCGCCCGGCCGGGAATCGTGCAGCGGGGCAAGCTCCTGACAAAAAGTGACCTGACGGTAGATCACATCCTGCCCCGGTCACGCGGCGGTAAGGACCACTGGACCAATACCGCCTGTGCCTGCTATACCTGTAATCATCGCAAGGGGAACCGACTGCCGAACGAAGCAGGCATGAAACTGCAATGGGAACCGAAAACGCCGCGCACCAGCTACCTCGTCATCGCGATTGGCAGCGGCCCGGCGGCGTGGAGACAATATATCGAGATTGACTGAACGGTAATGACAGGCGCATTGCCGTTTTTTTGCTGCGGGCAGCCCGTGTCCGTCAGTCGATGCCCTATTTTCCTTTCACGATGCTACACGGTGCCCTGTACGGCCAGCACCAGACTTCCATTGACCAACAGGCTGATTTCCATCACATTGCCTTCCATGCGGACCGCAGGGGCAGCATCTTCGGCCTGCAGCGTTACATTCAGGCCGGGCAGCGACCATCCTTCTTTCCCGATCATCTCCGGACGCAGGTCCGGCGCCACAATTTCAAGGCGCACCGGCGCGCTGTAAGGGCAGGTCACCGTCAGCGTACCGGCACCGGCGCGGGCATCCACCGGGGCGGCGCTGCGCAGCCGCATCCAGCCTACAGCCTGCTGCGGTGTCTGCCAGTGGATGGTCGCCCCATGAAACTGCGAATCGCCGCTGCGGATCGGGTGCGCCGTAGACGCGCCAATCATGACCGTATCGCTCAGCCAGGCAGTCACCACGCGCCCTGGTTCCACCACCCGTTCCACCAGCCGTTCCCCCTGGAACGCGGTCAGATGCGACAGCGCATCCTCCGGCACCTGCGCGCCAATCATCGCAGTAGGCGGCATCATGTAAAAGTCCGCGCTGTGGCCGAAAGGCTGGTGCGTATCCGGCAGGGGGGCCTGCTCCGGCGGCACCACCAGCGCGACCCACAACCCCACCACCGCGACGTAATGCGTCATGTCCATGCCATAGCTGCGATCAAAGGGACCGCACAGGTTGCGCAGGCCAGCATGATAAAAACGGGCGATATCGCGCCATAAGGCCGTTTCCATCGCAGCGCCCGGCCCGCGAAAGACGGCTTCATTGAGGCCATACTGCCGCCACAGCGCCAGCGCGAACAGGTCCACGCCGTAATAGGTGGGCGAATTGTATTCCCAGAAGGTCTGGTTGTTGGCCTCGAACAGGGCATAGATCATGCGCGCCAGCAGGTCCGCCTGGGCGCGCCACTCCACCACGTCGAACCGCGCCCCGGCATGATCCATCAGCAGCGCGCTCATCAGCGAGATGTTGGTGTAATGAGGCGGCACACGGCGGGCAAAGGCCCCGGCCGCGGCTTTGCGGATCGCCTCCCACATGGCCTGCTGCATCTCCTCCGGCAGCAGCGGCCCATACGCATCCAGCATGACCAGAAACACAGTACAGATAAACTCGCGCCAGTTGGGGTCGTAATCCTTCCACTCGACAGCATGATCCGGCGGCGGAGTCGGTTCTTCCGGGGCGCGGCGGAACGTGCCATGATACACCCGCCCCGGCTCATCGAACTGGTAGCGCAGCACCGCGCGGATGATGCGCATGGCACGCTCGATATCGCCCGTTTCCTGCCGCATCAGCAGCCCCAGCGCATACCAGATGCTGTCGCGTACCAGATGCGCCCGGTCAAAGCGCCGTGTCTGGGCGTCCACATCCGGCGGCAGCCACAGCAGATCATAGGCCGGGTCATAAAACTGGCTGGCCCATTCCAGCGAACGGGTGGTCCAGTAACGGGCAGCAGGCGAAAGGCTGTCGAGCGTTTTCACAGGATAGCTCCGGTGTTATTTTCGGATAAAATAACGTATACTTTACCGCAGTTTCACCTCAAATGGAGATTTCCTGTGGCAGGCATACGTTAACCCATCGCTGATTCATCGTCTTCCGGCGGCCGGTCCGATTGTGGATGGCCTGCGCGTTGTCACGATTCATGGCTGAGGTTAACATGCTGCGCAGCAACGTTTCCAGAGTAGTGCTTCTGACCTTTTTTGCTCGTCTCCATTTTTACATCCACGCCAGCTCGCTGTTTTTACAGGATCGCGGCCTGTCACTGTTTGAAGTCAATGTCATCGACAGCATTGTGCTGCTGTCTGTGTTTGTGGCAGAAGTGCCCACCGGCATCCTGGCGGACCGGATGGGGCGCAAATGGGCCATCATCACCGGCCTGCTGCTGCACGCCACCGGCGAACTGCTGGTGGTGTTTGGTTATTCCTTTGGCGCGTTTGCCCTCATGGGCGCGATGATCGGGGTCGGCTTTGCGTTTCAGTCCGGCGCGCTGGAATCGCTGGTCTACGACACGCTGCCGCAGGAAGATCGCGAATCCGCCATGAAGCGGGCGATGGGCAGCATCGGCGGCGCGGGCGACCTGGGATTTGTGCTGTCGCCCCTGCTGGGCAGCCTGATCGTGGCGCAGCTCGCACAGGAGCAGTTCGCGCTGGCCATCGTGCTGACGGCGGGGTCGATCTTCGTGGCGGCCTGCATCGCCTTCACCCTGCACGAACCACACACAGATTATCAGATCGCAGGCACACCGCCCCAGGCCATCCTCCGCAGCGGCCTGGCCGTGCTGCGTACCAGCCGGGCGCTGTGGCGCATCACGCTGGCGGCCATCTTCACGACCACCTTCGGCGGCATGCTGATCGCCCTGGCGCCGCCGCACCTCGTCGCCCACAATGCCCCCACCTTTCTGATCGGCGCGTCGCTGGCGGGGGGCAGCCTGCTGGCGATCTTCACCCAGAAATATGCCTACAAACTGGAGCAGTGGCTGGGCAGGCGGGCCGGGCTGGTGGTAGCGACTTTGCTGCCCGGCCTGGGCTATCTGCTGCTGGCGCTGGCGACGCAATCGTACAGCATCTTCGTGCTGATTATGCTGGTTCATGGCTGTGCCCCGGCCCGACTGCCGCTGCTTTCGGCCTATCAGAACACGCATATTCACAGCAGCAGCCGCACCACCGTTCTGTCGTTGATCAACATGCTGGCCAAGCTGTGGATCGGCGTGGGGACGCTGCTGGGCGGCGCGCTGGCCGATCATTCGATTCCGCTGGTGTTCCTGCTGACTGGCCTTATGATTGTGCTGGCGACGGTGGCGCTGCGGGTGGATAAGATTCCCATTGAAACGAAGTTTGCAACAAATTAGCCCTGTTGTACGTAAGAATAATCAGACTGGTACAGGGGGAAGGCTAATGAATACATTGGTTGAGGTGCGTGGGCTGGCGAAAACCTTCAAACGCGAGGATGGCACGCCGGTTCACGCCGTAAAGGGCATTGATCTCGACATCTATCAGGGGGAAGTGTTTAGCCTGCTCGGCCCGAACGGCGCCGGCAAGACCACCACCATTTCCATGATCAGCGGCCTGCTGGAACCCAGCGCCGGAGACGCCAGAATCGGCGGGCATTCGATCAGCCGCGAACCGCTGGCGGCCAAGCGCCTGCTGGGTGTGGTGCCACAGGAGATCGCGCTGTATCCGCAGCTCAGCGCCCGCCAGAATCTGGAATTTTTCGGACGGCTGTATGGCCTGCGTGGGGCGGAACTGGGTCAGCGCGTCGATGAAACCCTGGATTTTGTCGATCTGGCAGACCGCCAGCACGATAAGGTCGATACGTTCTCCGGCGGCATGAAACGGCGCGTCAATATCGGCGTCGGGCTGCTGCACAGGCCGCAGCTTGTCTATATGGACGAACCCACTGTCGGTGTGGACCCGCAAAGCCGCCGCCGCATTCTGGATACGGTGCTGCGGCTGCGTCAGGAACATGGCATGACGGTGCTGTATACCACCCACCTGATGGAGGAAGCGCAGGAACTGAGCGACCGGGTTGGCATCATCGATCATGGCGAGATTATCGCGATGGGCACGGTGGGCGAGCTGGTGCTTCAGGTGGGCGAGCAGGACCGGCTGCTGCTCGATATTGGCGATCAGACCGCAGAGGATGCGCTGCTGCGCCGCCTCGAAACGGAAATCGACGGGGTGACTCGTGCCCTGTTCGACGCGCCGGGCACAACCGGCGAGCGTACTGATAACACGCATGGCGAGATTATCGTGTATGCCACACGCGGACGCCGGGCGCTGCCGCCGCTGATTCAACTGATTAACAGCGCCGGGCTGGAGATCAACTCCGTACAGGTGAGGGAACCCGACCTGGAAGCGGTCTTCCTGCACCTGACCGGGCGAGCGCTGCGGGACTGACCGGCCATGAACAAGATACTCGCGATTACGTTCAAGGAACTGTACACCACCTTTACCGACCGCAACCTGCTTCTGATTATGATCGCCGCGCCGCTGGCCATCTCCACCATTGTGGGGCTGGTGTTCGGCGGCTTTGGTTCTGGCGATGGCATGGCGGCCTTTGCCAACATTCCGGTAGCCGTCGTCAACCTCGATGAAGGGGCACAGCAGCAGGGCCAGCAGTTTAATTATGGCGCCATGCTGACTGGCTTTATGGTGCCCGGCGCAGAAACTGCCGGGGCGGTGACATCGGCGGATGTCGAATGCACGCTGGTCGATGACGAAACTTCCGCACAGGCGGCCAGCGCGCCGGTGGCGCTGGATGATCTGCTGGCCGCGCAGCAGGTGGCCAGCCCCGCTGCCGCCCGCGCCGGGGTGGCGGATGGCACCTATGCGGCGGCCATCATCATTCCGGCAGATTTCAGCGCGCGCATGATGCCCAACGTAGACCCGACAGGCCGCAGCGCCGCCTCTGCCGCAGAACCTGTCACCGTCGAGGTCTATGCCAACAGCGGCCAGCCTATCGAAGGCACGATTGTTCGCAGCGTGGTCGAAGGCTTTACCAATCAGGTGCTGACCGGCAACATCGCCATCGGCGCGTCGATCAACACGCTGATTCAGGAAAACCCGGCGGCGGCGCTGCGCCTGGCGACCATGCAGAACGATCCGGCAGTGGGCGGCATCTTCGTCTGCGGCTTTACCGGCGCGCTGGCGACGATTCAGGTAGACCGGCAGTTTGTGGGCCAGGCCCAGACTCACAGCCTGACCACGCTGATTCTGGTGCAGACCGGGTCGGCGCAGGCGGTGCTGTTCGCGCTGTTTGCCGGGCAGTTCGGTGTGCTCAGCATCATCGAGGAACGGCGGGCAGGGACCTTACAGCGCATGCTGGCCACCCCCACCCCGCGCAGCATCATCGTCATCGGCAAGCTGGTCGGCACCTTCGTGATGATTATCGTGCAGCTTCTGATTTTGCTGGGCGCGCTGACTTTGATCGCCAGTGTGGTCGAAGGCCAGTTGGTGATGATCTGGGGCAGCAGCCTGCCCGCGCTGGCGGCGCTTATGATCGCGCTGGCGCTGGCGGTAGCCGGGTTTGGCGTCCTGCTGACCGGGATCGCCCGCACGCCGGAACAGGTCGGGCCAGTGGGCGCGATCATCAACATCATTATGGGGGCGGTGGGCGGCGCGTTTGGCTTTGCGCCGGTTTTCCCGCTGGCCTATCTGTCCTTCATCTACTGGGGTACGGATGGCTTCAACAAGCTGGCGGCGGGCAACCTGGATATTGGGCTTAATCTGGTGGTGCTGCTGGCAGCGGGGGCACTGCTGTTTGCAGTGGGGCTGTTCCTGTTTAACCGGCGCGTCGAGGTATAGGAGGTTATCATGCAGAATATGCTTTCTGTCGCCCTAAACGATCTGCGCGTCTATTTTTCGGATCGCGGCAACCTGATCGGCATGGTCGCGCTGCCGGTGATTATGACGCTGTTTCTGGGCGGCGTGTTTGGGGGTGGTGGGGGAACCCGCCAGCTCCGGCTCGATGTGGCAGACCAGGACAACAGCCCGCAATCGCAGCAGTTTATCGATGTGCTGCGCGCCGTCAACCCGGCCCTGCTGATCTGCCCGCACGATCAGAACGCCGAGGATGTGTGCCAGATGGCCGAGGCGGAAACGCTGGACGAAGCCACAGCATTGGAGCGCGTACACCAGGGCGATACCGATGCGCTGCTGGTGATTCCCGCCGGCTACAGCGAACAGGTGGCTTCGCCCGAAGCCCTGACCCTGCCCTACTATTCCACCGTGTCGCTGACGGAAAATGACCCGGTGCTGCAATCGATTCAGGCCGTCCTGCAGCAGGTCAACGGCGCGGTGATCGCGGCGCGGATGGGGGCCGGGCTGGCGCAGCATCTGGACCTCATCGCCGACGATGCAGACCGGCTCGAATTTGCCACCACCGTTTATGCGCAGGCTCAGGCGGACTGGACAGACCCGGCGGTCAGGGTGCAGTATGCCCAGACAGAAGCCAGCCAGACCCAGGGCGGCGCTGATGGCTTTGGCCAGTCTGTGCCCGGCATGGCGACCTTCTTTGTGGTGTTCAGCGTGTTGGGGGCGGGCATGTACGGCCTGGTGCGGGACCGCACCGCAGGCACGCTGCCGCGCATGGCGGTCATGCCGGTGCGCCGCGCAGAGATTATCGGCGGCAAGATCCTGGCCTACTTCAGCATCGGCATCATTCAGTTCATCATCATCTTCATCGTTGGGCTGGTGGTGGGCGTTAATTTCGGCCGCGACCCGCTGGCGCTGCTGCTGGTGATGGCGGCCTATACGCTGTGCATCACGGCGCTGGGCTTTGTGCTGGCCCCGCGCATGCGCAACGAAAACCAGATCAGCGCCCTGACGACGCTGCTGGGCATGGTGATGGGGGCGCTGGGCGGCGCGTGGTGGCCGCTGGATATTGCCCCGCCCTTTATGCAGGTGGTCGGGCATATCACGCCGGTGGCCTGGGCGATGGATGCCTTCCGCGAACTGTTCTTTTTTGGCGGCGGCCTGGGCGATGTGCTGCTGCCGCTGGGCGTGCTGATTGTCGCGACAGTCGTGCTGTTTGTCATCGGCATCCGGGCGTTCAAATTTACCTGAGTGTCCGTATGCGGAAAGCGCAGCGCAGCGGGCGAGCTGGCGGGATACACCGTTGCAGTATCACCTCTGCCTGCGCTATCCTCAGCGCTGCATGTTTATCGCATCCGCAGACAGGTGTGTTATGACACATAGCAGTATCCTCACGGCCAGTTGGCAGGCATTCGCACAGCAGGCCCCGGAAATCGCCGCCTTTGGCGAAGCCCGTTTCAACAGCGGCGTGGCCTACCTGGGCACCATCCGCGCCGATGGCGGCCCGCGTGTGCATCCCGTGACTCCTATCATCGGTGAGCACCTGTTTCTGTTCATGGAACCGACCTCGCCCAAAGGCAGGGACCTCCAGCGCGACCCGCGCTATACGCTGCACTGCGCCGTTAAGGATGCCAGCGGCGGCGAAGGCGAATTTTATGTGCGGGGGCGCGCCGCCCTGGTCGATGATGCGCAGTTACGGGCGCAGGCGGTGCAGGCTTCGTCTTATACCCCACAAGAACATTACATCCTGTTTGTCCTCAGCGTTGAGTTCGTCTTCATGAACATCTATGTACAGGGCGACCCGCAGCCCCGGCGCTGGCAGTTGACCGGTCAGTGATGGCCGGGGGCGTGGTGGATAGATCGCTGGAGTGGCCGTGCTGCGCTGGATAGGCCGGATTCTGCGCTGGCTGCGCCGTCTGGCAGGCTGGCTGCTGCTGGCGGTGCTGCTGCTGTTTGGCTTGCAGCGTTCCACCATCCCGCTGGCGCTGACCTGGAACGAAGTGTCGGCCATCGTCAAGGATCACACCTTCGATTACGTGACCTGGGAGGTGAACGCGCTGGCGGCCAAAGCGGAGCAGACGCTGTACGGCCTGCATCCATTTATGACCGAAGCGGACCGCAGCGCCTATGTCCGCCAGTACATGCGCGAACTTATCCGCGCCCAGCAGCTTGAGGCCCAGGTGGCGCTGCTGTTTACCGACCCGGACGTAACCGACCCACAGGCGGAATCGGCAGAACTGCGGGCAGAGCGCGATGCCCTGCGCGCCGACCTGCGCCAGCGGCAGAGCCTGGCCGAAGCGATCCTGGAAGGGCAGGCGGCCGCGATTCTGGCGGAACAGGGCTTCGGCACGCTGGGGCAGATTCTGCCGCCGGTGTCGATGCGCTTCACGCAGCTTCCTAATCTGCTGGCGGTGTCGCCGCGCGATAGAATCAGCCTGGAAATTTACATCAACATCGACCCGCTGCCCGTCGATCAGATCGCGGCGCTGGAAGCACAGATCGACCGCGAAGTGGATGTCGCCTCGCTGGTGGTGCCGCTGGGGGGCATCGCGCTGTATCCGGCGATGGTCGCAGAAACAACCTCGATTCCCTTCGCGGCCGATACCTTCGCTCATGAATGGCTGCATCATTACCTGTTCGCCTTCCCGCTGGGGCTGGCCTACGACTTCACCGGCGAGGCGCGCATCATCAACGAAACGACGGCCAGCCTGTTTGGTGAGGCCATCGGCCCGCTGGTGATGGAGCGTTATTATCCGGAACTGGCGCAGGGCGATGCGCATTTCCTGCAGGTATCACATACGGCGCAGGGGGAAACATTCGACTTTGGCCGGGAGATGGACCGCACCCGCCGCCGTGTCGATGAACTGCTGGCGCAGGGGCAGGTCGAGGAGGCCGAAGCCTACATGGAAGCCCGCCGCCGCCTGTTTGTTGAGCATGGCTATCTGATCCGCAGGCTCAACCAGGCGTACTTCGCCTTTTACGGCGGCTATCAGGCCGGGGAGGGGTCCGTCCAGGGCATCGGCGGCGGCGACCCAACAGGCCCGGCGGTGCAGGAAATTTTTGATCGCAGCCCGTCACTGCATGATTTTGTGATAACCATGCGCGGCATCACCACCCGCGAGGCACTGCTGGCCAAAGTGGCCGAACTGCGGACGCAGCAGGGTTAGTGCTTCTATAGACCGCGCATCTCAGGCGGGGTGCACCGTGTACATCTCGCGCCAGAGCATATCCAGCATCATCAGCGCCGTCAGGTTATATACGCCATAGCCGCGCTGCAGTGCCTCTGGCTGGGTGTAATCGTGAGCATAGAACGTCGTCAGGTGCACGCCATCCTGCGCCAGCCCACGCTGGGGCAGTGTCTGAGCGATGAGGTCAAAATCCCACAGCGGGATGTGATAATCCGCCGCGATGCGCCGCATGATGTCGTTGTTGATGTTGCCCGGCCCTTCGTGACGATCCGCCTTGGTGCCCAGCACCGGGATCACGCCGCTGTTCAGCGCATATTCTACAATTTCGCGCAGGTTGTCGTCGGTGCTGTCGGGAATGCCGGCATCATTGGTGCCCAGCCGCACAAACAGAATGCTGGGCCGGTTCAGCCGGAATTCGCAGGCCAGCATATGCTCGCCGGGCTGGCAGGTTGGCTTGGGCGACCACATCGGGTCCAGCACGGACCAGGTATGCAGCCCGCGCCGCACCGCCACGCTCTGCCGGCCAAACGACCCGGTGAAATAATCAATCACGGGCTTGAGATAATTATACTGCCCCAGATTATACGGCCCTTCGTCGAAGCGTCCCAGAAAATAGGGCTGCTCGATGGTGCTGTCGCCCAGCATCGAGAAGGCGCGCGGGTTATTGCCCATTCCCTGCCCCTGGACGTAAATCTGGCGCACGTGTTGGCGTGTTTCTTCCGGCAGCACGATGATCATCTCAAAGGCAATGCCGTTGATCGCGGCGGGGGGCGCGCCAAAAATCGGCGTCACATTGCCCATTTCAAAGGCGATGCGGGTGGGGGTGGGGTTAGGGACGCTGGCCGCCGCCACCACCGGGCGCGCCGTTGGCAAGGGCTGGATCAGGTCTTCCGGCGTGCCCAGCGGAATGAGGATCACCTGCCCGACTCGCAGCCGGGTCGGGTCGGTGATGTTGTTGGCACGCACAATCGCATCGACAGAAACGCCGTACTGCTCCGCCAGCCTGAATGGTGTGTCGCCGGAGACAATGATATGAGTCACGCCGGAGGCAAACAGCGCGGTCGCGGCGGTGTCTGCGGTGATCTGCGTCACCGTCATGGCGACGGACTCGCGGGTGAGATCGAGGGTAGGCGCGGCGTCGGTCGCAGTGGCCGCAGCGGTGGGCTGCTCCGCAACCACCGCAGGCGAGGCCGTCAGGCTGGGCAGCATCGCCACCGTCGGCGGCAGTCTGCGGTCCTCCGCTGCGGGCTGAAAATCCAG
The DNA here is from genome assembly GCA_964593565.1 of uncultured Anaerolineaceae bacterium. Classification (GTDB taxonomy): domain Bacteria; phylum Chloroflexota; class Anaerolineae; order Aggregatilineales; family Phototrophicaceae. The sequence goes on along the minus strand of CAZQIY010000017.1, from coordinate 17,068 downwards.
AATAATGATGAATGCCAGCAGGCCAAGCAGCCCGTAAATCACCAGCCGCCGCATGGTCGAATCAGTCAAACTTCCAGTCGCGCAGCATCCCCGCGATCAGCGTGGCCCGGCGCGGCAGGCTGTTGATGATGACGTGTTCGTGTTCTGCGTGCAGGCCCTCTCCCTGCGGGCCGAGTCCGTCCAGTGTGGTGATGCCCTCATAGGCGGTCAGGTTGCCATCGGACCCGCCGCCGCTGCCATCCTCGCGGATGGTCAGGCCATAGGACGCGCCAATTGCCTTGGCCTGCTCGAAGGCGGCGATCATCTGATCGTTACGTTCCATAGGCCCGCGTGCATGATCCTGAAGCACGGTCACCTGCGCGCCCGGTACAAACGGCACCAGCCCGCGAATCCGCTCGTCAACTTCCTCATAGGCCCGCGCTGTCAGAGTGCGCACATCCACCATCGCTTCGGCATGGGGCGGGATGACGTTCATGGTGATGCCGCCGCTGACCATCGTCACCGAAACCGACGTGCCATTTTTCAGGTCGTTCATGTCGTTCAGGACCCCAATCTGCTGGGCCAGTTCGACAATGGCGTTAATACCCTGTTCCGGCGCATTCCCGGCGTGCGATGCGCGCCCCGCCACGCTGACCTTATAGGTGGCGATGCCCTTGCGCCAGGTCTTCAAGGCTTCTTCCGGCGTGGCGGGTTCCATCACCAGCACCAGCCCGCACTGCCGGGCCGTCTCGACAATCACCGGCTCTGAATAAATACTGCCGATTTCCTCATCCGTCGTCATCAGAATCCAGATTGGGCGTTCCGGCATCTCGCCCCGGTCAATCAGCCCGCGCAGCGCCGCCAGCACAATCGTGATGCCGCCTTTCATATCAATCGCGCCGGGGCCAAACAGCCGCCCATCGTCATCAATCCGCACCGGACGTTCTGCCAGTGTGCCCACCGGCCACACCGTATCAATGTGAATCAGGAACAGAATAGGCTTGCCCGGTGCGTCCTCGTGCCACTTCGCCAGCAGCATATCCCCGACTTCGGTCTGCGGGATGCGCGTTACAGATGAGGCCCCCAGCGCCAGAAACTGCTGCCCCATAAACGTCCCCAGCAGGTCCACATGAGCCTTGCCGCGTGTGGGGGTTTCATATTCGACCAGCGTGGTCAGCAGGTCGATCATCGCCTGCCGGTGATTCTGGAAATATTCGAGAAGGTCAGACATGGTGCGCCTTTATCTATGGTGAAGATCCGGTTTTATTATAACAACCCTGCTTTAGAACGGGCACAGCGATTCCGGGGTGTAGACAGGCGCGCTGCCGCCATAGCGTGTCAGCAGGTCGATAGCGGCTGGCTGGGCGCGGGCGATGGTCTGCGCCTCGATGCAGGCGCTGCGCATGTTGCCCGTCACCTGCAGGGCGTTCCAGAAGGCCCCGCTCATCTGCACGTATATCGGCGCGTTCAGCGGGTCCGGGTAAGTCTGCTGGATAGACTGGAAAGTTGGCAGCAGGTCCTCATGCTCCGTAAAGGCATAGGCCGTCAGCAGGCGATACAGCGTATAGCTGCGCAGCACCTGCGGATCGTCGTTGAACCAGTTACGCAGCGCATCATCGCGCAGGGCCAGCTCGTACAGGGCTATCGCTTCGTCGATGTCGCCGCGCCCCATGCTGCGATCTCCCTGCTGTACCACCTGTACCAGAAAACGAGGCGGGTCCAGTTGGGTGACCGACCGCGTATAACCGACGCCGTCCCAGTCGTAGATCATCAGGCCAGTGCGCAGCGGCCCGGTGGAGGCCGTGCCGGTGCTGGTCATGCGGATAATTACTTCCAGCACCCGGTCATTGTCAAAATCGGCCACTTCGGGCAGGTTCTGGCTGAGGATGGCACCGCTGAGCAGGCTGACAAAACGGCCTTCGCTGGGCGACCACGTCACCAGTTGGGTGCGATAGCTGCAATCATCCGCTGCGGCACATTCCGCGCTGCTGAACAGCAGTTCCGGCGCGCCGTTGACGTTCAGTTCGCCCACATGCACAATCTGCGGCGGGCTGCTGGTGCTGGTCTGGTAAAAGAGGGCATAGCGCCCGGCGGCACACCCCAGGATCAGCAGCAGGCCGCCTTCGTCGGGCGTGCTCATGCTGATGACCACCTCCGGGGTCTGCTCGCCCGTCAGGTCCACATCGGCACGCACCACGCCTTCATCGCCCAGCACGCCCCATTCATCGCGCAGGGCGGCTTCCAGCGCCGCCGGGGTGCCGCCAGCAGACAGATAACGCCGGATTTCCTCGATCATCTCACGGCCATCTGCGGGCAGGCTGTTCAGCGATGCACTGGTGGCCGGGGGACAGGCGGCATAATCCGGTGTGGCGGTGGGCAGATTGGCCAGCGCAACCGCCGTCGCCGGGTTGGCCAGGCTGGCGCCATCCAGCGACAGCGCCACGACAGTAGGCAGTCCGCCGCGCACCGTGTCGCCCGGGGTCATGGTCGGGAATGGAATCACCGTCGGGGCCTGGTTCACCGTCGCTGCGGTGGGCTGGCAGGCCGCGATCAGAAACAGAATCAGCAGTATGACATATGGATGCATACCGCCAGTATAGCCACGAAGCGATTTTGCGCCAATGCGCTTTGCGAAGGCCGCTGCCCGCCTACTGATCGTCTTCCGCAAGCTGGTTAATCAGTTCAATATCGCGGTTCAGGTTGCGGTGCCGCACAATCATACTGAAGATCAGAATGCCCAGGATAAACGCCGTGACGGCCAATCCCAGCAGAAGATATACACCTGTATCAGGCATGGATGATGCCTCCTGTTACAAACGCCAGAAATCCCTGCGCTATCGGTTTAAGATGTCCGCTTTCATCGCCTCCACCTGCTCGATGCGGTTTTGCAGGCGAACACGATGCCAGATCAGCGTAGCGGGCAGCAGAATGCTCCAGATAGCGGAATTAATGCCCAGCGTTGTGGTCATACGTCCCGTCATTTCAAAAGCGCCTTCGGCATTCTGTGGGCTGGGGCCGATCACTGCCGGGTGAATGGTACGCGGCTCGATGCGGATAATCACCAGCGTGACGATGACGGTCACAATCGCCAGAATGCCATAGATCGAGGCGAAGCGGCGGCGCTGTTCCGCGTTTTCAATGCCGTTACGCAGCATCAGGTAGGCCGCGTAAGTCAGGCACATGACCGCCGCAGAAGTCAGGCGTGGGTCCCAGGTCCACCACGTATTCCAGATCGGCCGCGCCCACACAGAACCGGTGATCAGGTTGATCAGCGCCAGGGCCAGACCCACCTCGACCCCGGCCAGCGCCAGCGTATCCCATTTAAGGCGGCGGGTGCGCAGGTACATTACCCCGCCGACCACTGCCGCGCCAAACGCCACAAACGCGCCGGAAAAAGCCGCCACATGAATATAGAAGATGCGCTGCACTTCGCCCTGATTCACATCCGTGCCTGCATAGAACAGCGCCATATACAGCCCAACAGCCAGCGCCAGAATCGTGACGATGGTCAGGATGCGCAGCAGCGGCGGCCAGGCCGCGATGCCCCCGGTGGTGCTGGCTGATGAGGTCGTCTGTGAAGAGGCGCTCTGTACCGCACTCATATCGCTCATTGTTCCCTCCGAAAAACTGCCAAAAATCTTAGCATATCTACAAAAATTTATCAAAGAAAACCAGGCTAACTCTCAATCACATACTCAAACAGCAGGAAACACAGCACCAGATAAACCGCATCAATGACCAGCAGAATCTGCGGCCACGATACCCAGTCCTCAAGCGGCGCATTGTTGAGAATGGCGGTGGAGGCGCGCACAGCGGCCAGCAGCACCGGCAGCACTACCGGCAGCAGTACAATCGGCAGCAGCGATTCCCGCGCGCGGGTCTGTACGGTCATGGTCGCCAGCAGTGTGCCCACCGTCGAAAATCCGATGATTCCCAGCAGCAGCACCACCAGAATCCAGGGCTGTAACAGCGGCATGTTGTACAGCGCCGTCATCAACACCAGCAGCAACAGCCCCACCACCAGCGCGAACAAAAAATTAGCCAGCAGCTTGCCGGCAAAGATGGCCGTCCGGCTGATCGGCGCCATCAGCAGCGCGTCGAGGCTGCCCTGGTCGCGTTCCAGCGCCATGCTGCGGTTGAGTCCCAGCACGCTGGCAAAAATCACCGTGACCCACAGCACCCCGCTGACTGCTTCCTGCCGGGCGATGCGGTCCAGTTCCAGGGCGAAACTGAATACCAGAATGCTGAGCAGGGCGAACAGGCCCATCGTATTGACCAGTTCGCGGGTGCGCAGTTCGGCCCGCAGGTCCTTACGGATAATCGCCAGTGTGGCCTGCCAGAACGTCGTTTTCATGAGGCTGCGCTGCTCAGTTCGGCATACTGGGCCGCCAGCGCCGCCGGGGTCAGCTGCACCGCCGGGGCGTCATAGCCCACCGCGCCGCGCTGCAAAATCAGCACACGACTGGCAATGCGGGCTGCCCGGTCCAGTTCGTGTGTGGTCATGATGATGGTGTGTCCGGCGGCGTGGGCCTGTGCCAGCAGTTCATCCAGCGTGTGCCCGGCGTCCTGATCCAGCCCGGTATAGGGTTCGTCCAGCAGCAGCACATCCGGGGCGTGCAGCAGGGCGCGGGCGATGCTGAGGCGCTGCTGCATCCCGCGCGAAAAGGTGCGCACCAGGCTGTCACCGCGTTTATACAGCCCCACCTGCCGCAGCAGCGAATCCACACGCTCCGCGATATTCTCCAGCGCGTACAGGCGGGCGAAGAAGTGCAGGTTTTCGCGGGCGGTCAGGTTGTCATACAGCAGCGTCCGGTGGCTGACCAGGCCAATCTGGGCACGCACCGCCGCCGCTTCGTCCGGCAGTTCCCAGCCACCAATAAGGATTTTGCCGCTGGTGGGGCGGGTCAGCCCGGCCAGCAGCCGCAGCAGGGTCGATTTGCCGCTGCCGTTGGGGCCAAGCAGAGCCACGAATTCGCCGCGCCTGATCTGCAAATCCAGCCGGCGCAGCACCACCAGCAGATCATAGGTCTTGACCAGCGCGCGCGTTTCGATGAGCGGCGACTCACCCTCACTGCTCATCATCCTCTCCCATCAGTTCCGCCAGCCGCTGCTTGAGCATCCCGCGCTGGCGCTGGTAGACATCGTGGTTAATTTCGCCCTTGTCGTGGGCGTCATCCAGTTCGGCAATCTGCCGCACCAGCGCATCAATCAGGCGGGTGTCGTCCTGCTGGCGGGCGCCGCGCCGCCGGTAATACAGATACAACCCGCCGATCACCACTGCCTGCACCACCAGCACCAGCACCACGATCAGCGCCAGGTTATTAGAAGCCAGGGTGTCTGGCTGCTCGATCTGGGCGGCGGCGGGGGCAGGGGCGCCGCGCAGCTCAAAGCTGAGCACGTCGTCCGCGTCCATCTGCAGCGTGCCGCCATACCCCTTAAAGGTATTCTCACCCAGCGTCTGCGGCCCCATAAACGGCAGCGTTTCGCTGATCACTTCCAGCGTATCCGGGCGCAGCAGCAGGCGCACCTCGCCATCCAGGGCATAATTCAGCGGCTGATCGATGATGGCGTCGCCCTCGTAGGGGACCAGATACACCAACTGCACCAGATGATTTTCGCCCGGCACCACCGGCAGCGTATCCACCACCGTAGTCTGATCTTCCGAAACGATGTAACGCTGCTCGTTGCCAGGGAAACCAATCACTGTCGCGCCCGGCGGCAGGCTGATAATCACCGAAGCGTACATCCCCTCGGTCACTTCGTCGCCGGTGGTGTACACCCGGTCAGAATCGTTCTGGAAGTGGATGACCTGCACCACCTGCACGCCGTTGCCCACCGCCGTCATCTGGCTGACGATGCCCCGAATCGTGATGACGGCCGGGTCTTCGGTCAGTTCATAAATCGTGACTGGCAGTTCCAGCGGGTTGCTGGTGCCGCGCAGAAATTCGCTGACAAAACGGCGTTCGCGGTAATCAACTGCCACCGCATAGGAATGGGTAGGGTCCAGTTCGACAGATTCAAACCGGAAGCGGCCTTCGTCATCTGTTTCGGTGGTGACCGTATCCAGCGGGGCAAATTCGCTGTCCCAGCGGAACAGCCGTGCCGTGATGCCGGCAGGAGTCTCGCCCCCGGCGGATGCATTCACCACCTGGCCTATAATCGCACCATCCGCAGGGGCCGCGACTTCGGCGGCAGGGCTGGCCACCGCTTCTTCAGTCTGCGCCACTGGCGGTGCGGGCTGCTGTAGATTATCTACCGCCACCGCCGCCACATTTTCCAGCATGGCCGTCCGCAGATAGGCCACCGCTGCCCAGGCGTCATCCTCGCTGCTGATGCTGGCAGGCAGCGCCGCCCGCAGTTCGGCATCGCTGATAGAGGCCATCGTCTGCGCGTCGGACAGGCTGCCGATCTCTGGCAGCGAATCACAGTTATCGCCGCAGGTTTCTTCCCATACAGCCTGCCCCTGGTCGATCTGTTCCGGCGTGTAATGCAGCGTGTAGGTATACAGCGCCACATCCCAGCGCTGCTGTGCGTTCAGCGCGTTGCGCCAGGGGGGCATCAATGCCTGGATGCGCCCGTTGGTAATGGTGCTGAACCACTGCAGCGGCGTCTGGCTGCGGGCGGCATCTGGCCCGGTAAAATCGCCGGGATTGCTCACCTGCCCGGTCAGCACCAGTTCGCCGTCGCCTGCCCCCGCCGGACCATGACAATCTGTACAATGTTCGGCAAAAAGCTGAGACCCGGCGGCCAGATCAGGTGGGCTGGGTGGAAAAGCGGCTTCCGGCGGCGCCGCTGTCACGGGCCGCAGTGTCGCCACAATTTCCGGCTCGCCCGCCAGCCCGCCACAGGCAGCCAGCAGCAGCAGACACAGGAGCATGACATACCCCCGGCGAAGGGGGTTCAGAAAGGGTGATTTGTCCAATTTTCTGAGGAGGTGGAACAAGCTGTTATCCTTCAGCTTTGCGGTAGGCGGCGATAGCAGTTTCAATAGCGTCGTCAATCGCTTCATCGACAGCGGCCTCATCCTGCACAGTCGCCGGGACAAGGCTGTGATCTTCCAGCGTATCCATAGCGCGCAGCACCAGCACGCCGCGCCGCACCCATTCTTCGCGTTCGGTCACATAGGCGTCATCCGGCATTTTGCCAGTGGCATAATCCTCGTCCAGATCGCGCAGGTTGGTCAGCACGCGCTCATAATAAACCAGCAGACGTTCGCGCTGCTTCTGCAAATGCAGGCTGTCCCCTGTGTGGTGGGCATTCCCACGCAGCAGCGGCACCACCACCACCAGCATCGTCACCGTCAGCAGCAGAACAGCCGCAATGATTCCCCCCGTACTCATGCGCTACGCCCCCAGCAGTTCATCGAGCACAGGCGTCAGATCAAGCGCGCTGGTTGGCGCCAGCTTGAACCAGACCACATCGCCCTGCTGGTCAATCACGAAGGTTTCCGGCACGCCCTGAATATTGTAGCGGTCAGAAATGCGCGTGCCCCGGTCCGGCCCGTTCGGATACGTCACGTCAAATTCATCAATAAAGGCCAGTGCATTGGCGTCTGTATCCGTATAGGCCACGCCGATAACTTCCACGCCGCGTTCGCGATAGCGCTCGTAAATCTGCTGTAAATCCGGTGTTTCCACCCGGCACGGGCCGCACCAGCTCGCCCAGAAATTGACCACCACCACCTTGCCGCGCAAATCAGACAGGCGAAGTTCCTGGCCGTCATAGGTCGTCAGGGTGAAATCCGGGGCCGGGCCGCTGGTGGGCTGTAACTGGTTGCGCTGGATCAGCGCCCAGCCAAACACCGCCACCACCGCCAGCACCCCCACCAGCAGCACAATCGAGGCCAGGCTGAGGCCGCGCCGCCGGGGTGCAGGCTGCTCGTTTTCTTCAAACAGTGGAATCTCGACATCGGTCATGGTGAAGTTCTCATCGTCGCGCCATCAGGTCCTGTTCGATACGGGCGCGGTAATATTCATCATCTCGGGTTTCTGCTTCTGGCGGGGCCGCCGCTGTACGGGTGGGCTGGCCGGTGCGCCAGCGCAGCAGGAAATAGGCCCCCGCCACCGCCGCGATCAGCCCCAGCACCCAGGGCGTCACCAGCGACAGCGCCCGCAGCATGGGGTCCTGTGGCGTGCCAACCACGCGCTCGCCATAACGCTGCACAAAGTCGTTGATGACTTCCTGCTCGCTCAGGCCGCGTCCCAGCAGCGTGCGAATCTCACTACGCCATTCCTGGCAGGCCAGAGTCGGGCACACATCCAGCGGGATATTCTCGCACACCGGGCAGTACAGTTTATTGGCCACCGCGTTTACTTCGTCGTCGGTGATGGCCTGGTCCTGCGCGGCGGCAGGCAGGGCCACCGCGAAAATCAGCAGCAAAAGCGCCGGATACAACCAGCGCCGAATCGTCTGTAAGGGTATACGCATCATGCGGTCACCTCTGCGCGGCGTCTGCGGCGGCGGCTGGTTTCTTCCACGCGCACCAGCGCAGGTTCCGCCGGCCACGCCGCGATAAATGTCCCCACAATCAGGATCAGGCCGCCCCACCACACCAGATTGATCAGCGGGTTGATATACACCTTAAACGTCGCTGTCGTGTGGCTGATCTGTTCCCAGCCAACCAGCAGCACGTAAAAGTCATTTTCCAGCGTGCTGTGCGCCCCGGCAATCGTCATGGGCTGCTGCGGGTAGACATCGATGCGCGGGCGCAGCGCCGCCACTGGCTGGCCATCGCGCAGCACCGTGACATCGGCAATCTGCATCAGGCGGCCATCATTGGCGATGGCTTCGGTAAAGTTGTCGTAACGCAGCTCGTAGTTGTCGATGCTCAGGGTTTGGCCCAGGCCGATGGTCTGCTGGGTTTCCTGCTGGTACAGGGTGCTGCCCAGCACGCCAATGCCGATAATGGTGATGCCCAGGTGGACGATATACCCACCATAGCGCCGCCGGTTGCGCCCGAACAGCGCCACCACCGCGCGCGGCCAGCTTTCACCAAAGGTGCGGTGCCTGGCCGCCGCGCCGCGATACGTTTCAAACAGGGCGACATACCCGGCAAACAGCACCAGCCCATAGGCCAGCAGCGCGATAATCTCCCGCATGCCGCCCAGCGCCAGCAGCACCACAGACACCAGAGTCAGCACCAGCGGCACAGCGGTGGCCTGCCCCAGACGGCGCAGCGAAGTGGCCCCCCAGGCCGACAGCGGCGCGATGCCCATCAGCAGATACATGATGGCAAACAGCGGCGGAGTCACACGCATGAAGTAATCTGTCCCCAGCGTGATGTTCGTATCCAGGAACAGTTCGGAGATAATCGGCGCGCCAAAGCTGCCCCAGAAAATGGCGACAAACAGCGCGATAAAAATCACGTTGTTCAGCACGAACAACGCCTCGCGGCTGAGCAGGTTGGCAAAGGCATGATCGTCCTTTAGTTCGCCCCGGTTCCTGCGCCACAGCAGCAGCGCCGTGGAAATAAGGGTGATGATGCCCCAGAAGGCGAACATCGGAAAACCGATCTGGCTGCGGGCGAAGCTGTGCACGCTTTCGATCAGGCCGCTGCGGGTGGCGAACGTCCCAAAGATGACCGCCGAGAAAGTGGCAATCACCAGGAACATGTTCCACACCTTCAGCATGCCGCGCTTTTCCTGAATCATGACGCTGTGCAGAAAAGCCGTCCCGATCAGCCAGGGCAGGAAAGCGGCGTTTTCCACCGGGTCCCAACCCCAGTACCCGCCCCAGCCCAGCACATCATAGGCCCAGCGCCCGCCCAGGATCAGCCCCAGGCTGAGGAACAGCCATGCCACCAGCGCCCAGCGCCGCGTCGCCTTGATCCAGTTGGACGACAGATCGCCAGAAGCCAGCGCGGCCATCGCAAAGGCGAAGGGGATGACAAACCCCACAAAACCCAGATACAGCATGGGCGGGTGAATAATCATGCCAAAGTGACGCAGCAGCGGGTTCAGGCCGTTGGCGGATTGCGCCAGCCCGGCATTGGATGGCGCTGTCGCTTCAGGCGGAATCAGCGCGGTCTGGATGACGCACTGGTGCGCTGGCTGAAGGCTGAGGGTGCCCCCCGCGCCTTCCAGAAGCTGCACAGCCCTGCTGACTTCGCCGGCAGGGGCACAGTTTCGGATCCTCACGGGCAGGCTGCGCAGCGTGGCGGCAGCTTCCTGCTCGCTGACGCCGTTAAGATTCACCAGACTGCTGACCACCGCCGTTTCGTTGGCTCCGGCGCTCGTCAGCACCACATCCTGGCCGCGCCGTGCCGCTTCATCGCCGGTCACGATCCAGTAACGTTCAAACGGATTTTCCAGAAACAGCGACAGGCCCAGGAAAAAGGCGAGAGTCGCCATCGTGTAGGCAATCACCCAGGGCATCAGGCGGCGCTGCGAACGCCAGTTGAGCACCAGCGCCCCGGCGGCAAACACGCTCATCAGCAGCGACCAGAACAGCAGCGAACCTTCCTGAGACCCCCACAACGCGGTAAAACGATAAAACGAAGGGGTGGCCGGGTCCGTCACAGCCCAGACATAGCTGATCTGGTACTGTTCGGTCATCAGCGCGATGAGCAGCGCGCCACAGGAGACAATCAGCAGCGGCAGGGTCAGCAGGGCCGCATTGCGCCCACTGACGACCCAGTTTTCAGCATGTACCCGCCCGCCATAGACGGCTGCCCCCACAGAATAGATTGCCGCCAGAAACGCCAGGAAAAGTGCGGTAAGGCCAATTTCTGCCAGCATGTTTATGTTTCCGGCTGCACAATCGCATGTTCCGGCTGTGCTTCTTCAAAGCGGCTGGGACATTTCAGCAGCAGATCAGTCGCATAGAAAACCCCATCCTCTCCCAGCCGGCCTTCGAGGATGGCCTGGGCTTCGTGCTGGAGCAAATCCGGCTTGACCTGATTTTCCACCACGATCTTTAGCTGAGTCGCGTCCGGGTTGTTGGCGGCTTCGTGCAGCGCCAGCGCCAGATCATCAAACTCGCTGGGCAGGTTGGCGATTGTAAATTCAATGGTGAGGGTTTCGGGGTCGTACTGGATGGTGGGGCCAAGCACCACGCCGGACATACGCACCGGCTGGCCGACATAATCCGGCTTGTTCAGCAGTTCATCCACCGTCATATAATAATAAGCGCCTGTCAGCGTACCAGAAACCACCAGATAAACGATAGCCCCCAGAATCAGCAGGCCGCCGATGGTAAATTTGAGCCGGTTCGAGGCGTTTTGCCCGCGCTGCAGTTTTTCCGCAGCCGCATGCGATTTTTCCCAGGTTGCCTGAGCCATGCGTTTAAGTCTCCTCTCGATGCTCGTATTGCAATAAAGGCAAACGATGCACTACGTTCAACTTTTACTAAAGACCATTCCCAGCTTTAAGGCCATTGATAAACTTCATAAAGATACCGGGACAAACGTCCGGTTCAGCGGCCATCTTCCGCTAAATTCTGTGCCGCCATTGTACCTGTTTTATGCCCTCAAATCAAAGAGCGTTAAGGCAGCACTCAGGTCATTCTGCTTCCGGGTCCAGCAGCACGATCAGCCCCAGCAGCCCGACATTGCAGAACAGCAGCGGCCCCAGCAGCGGCGACCCGCGAATAAAGCGTTCGACCAGCACGACATTTTGCGGCCCCAGGTTAGAGCCAATGTGCAGCACAAACCCGACGACGCCCACCACCAGCAGAATCAGCATGGCGACGGTATACACAGTCAGATCGGCGCGGGTGGGCCGGGCGATAAACCCCAGCGACACCGCCGCCATCGTGCCGAAGATTCCCGCAATCGTCGGCAGCCACACCCAGGCATTTTCAAAATTCAGGCGCGAATGATCCAGCACGCTGCTGATGGTGGTAATCAGGCAGAACATGCCCACAATCAGGAAGTAGGCGCGTGTTTTGCTGTAGGGCATCTGGACATGCCAGTTGCGCATCAGGCGCAGCCGCCCGCTGTTGGGCGGGTCCTCTGCCCAGGCGGCGCTGATGCCCAGAATGCCGATGAGCACAAAGAAGGCCGGCCCCAGAAACGGTGGCGCCCAGATCAGCGCGGTTACTTCGCGGCCCCGCGCAATCGTCGTGCCGATCAGCCCGGCGCGCTGAAGATGGAAATACGTCCCCAGCAGGCCCACCAGAATGCTGCCGATAAACACGATATTCGCCACGAT
>CAZQIY010000017.1:3299-4840 GCA_964593565.1 uncultured Anaerolineaceae bacterium | reverse complement strand
CCCGTAGAAGACCCGGATTCCGTCTGGCCGTCGTCTCCGCTTTCCAGCATTTCCTCGACCATATGGCGCAGCTCCACCAGGCTCTTGACGACCTCATAGGCGCCGTGCCACTGGGTATAATCCGCGCCCTGCATCCACATGCCAAACTTGGCGGTACGGCCCCAGTGATGCCACGTTTCGTAATGCACAAAATCTATCGGCATGTCGAAGGGGGTGTTGGTCAGGAGTCCCGCCTCCTGCAGCGGCTGGATGATGACATTGCTCTCGCGGATCAGCTCGTTGACCGCTTCAGTCCCGGCATCGGCGTCGATGTAGAACTGATCAATAAAGTTGCGGTTATGACATGCCAGGCAGACGGCCTGCATCCGCACCTTGTTATCTTCCCAGCCAGGGCGGCGGTCGCTGATCGGCGCGAACAGATACCACGTCAGCCGGTCGCCCACGTCATGCGTGGTGCCGGTGGCGCCAAATCCGCTCATGTGGCAGGTCGAGCAGGTGGGCGCCGGGAAATCCACCACCGTCAGCGTGCCGGGTTCGGCTTCCCAGTGCCAGCGGTCGCCGCCAGTGGAATAGGCAATGCCATGTTTTGATTCAAAGTAGATTTCCCACTGCGGATGATCCGGCCCGATGTGGCAGTTGTTGCAGGTTTCCGGTTTGCGGGCCTGCTCCAGGCTGAATTCGTGGCGGATGTGGCATTTGCTGCACTGGCCGACAGACCCATCCTGCGCCGGTTTGCCGATATTATGGCAGCTTTCGCAGGCAAAGCGGGTGATCGCTTCGCCTTCCAGTTCGGCAATGGCGTTACGGGCGATAAACTGCTCTGGCACATAGCCGCCTTCGGGGATGGCTTCGTACATGGCCAGATGCGCCTCCGACAGGTCCTCCGTCCCGGCCACTGCGACATAGGCGGGCAGCCCGTGACGGCTCTGGTTATACTGCGCCACCTCGTTCTGGTGGCAGGTCTGGCAGGTAGCGGTGGTGGGGACATTCAGGACGAATGTGCCTTCATGAGCAACCGCCCCAGGATAATCTTCCGGCACTTCATGACAGTTCTGGCAGGTGACATTGGCGGCGGCCATCGTGCTGCGCCCGTATTGTTCGACAATGCCGGGGGTGCTGTTGCGATGGCAGTTGACACAGCTATCTGTGCTGTTGGCCAGAACATTTTCGGGGCGCTCCGGTTGTGGGGTGATCGCCTGATTAACGGCAAAGGTGATAAGCGCGAGGCCGGGGACAACGATGATGGCGATCAAGGCGATGATCAATACACGGGCAGAACCAGTGGATTGCTGATCGGGCTGCTGCATCTGCTCCCCTTTTCAGTCTGTATCTGGTTGTCAGTATAACAACATTTATTATAGTCTAGCCTGAAACAGCGGCCGGTGCAAAAAACAAAGCAGCCTTCCGGCCAGGTGTGCCTGACCAGAATGCTGCCCTGTTTGCCTGTTGAATCTGACCGTCAGAGGAACGAATGCCCCGGCACACCCCTGGCTAGCGGGCGGAGTCGTTGTTGTCTGACTGAAAATTGTCACGGGCGATCA
>CAZQIY010000017.1:0-3199 GCA_964593565.1 uncultured Anaerolineaceae bacterium | reverse complement strand
CCTGGCTAGCGGGCGGAGTCGTTGTTGTCTGACTGAAAATTGTCACGGGCGATCAGCGCACCACCGACGATGATGATGGCCCCGGCCCCCAGCAGAAACACCAGGGTACTGATGCCGGGCACGGCAGGCGCTGCTTCTTCTGTCGTTTCCACTGCGGTTTCCTGGGCCAGCACCGGCGCTGCCAGCAGCAGTCCGCTCAGCAGCACGGCCAGCAGCAGATGTTTGAAGGGATGACGCATAAGACTGCCTCCTCAAGATCAATACAAAAGCCTCCGGCACAGGCCAGAGGCTTCTGAAAGCGTGGTGATTGACTAATTCGCCAGCGGGTCCGGGCCATCCTGACTTTCGAGGAAGGCCATCAGGTCCGCCAGTTCCTGAGCTTCCAACCGGGCACCGAAGTCCTGCGGCATGGCGTTGGCCGGGTAGCCGGGGGCGATATACGCATTCGGCACCAGGATACTTTCGACCAGGTACTGTTCTGCGGTGTAACCGGACAGCGCAGCATCCTGAATTCGGGTTTCCTCGGCGCGTGTGTACGTGCCATCTGTCGGCGGAGCAACCGCTGCGGTGTTATGGCAGGCGGCACAGGCCAGCGCGCCGGTATACAGGGTCTGGCCGTTGTTCGGATCGCCGGTCACTTCTTCCAGTTCGGCCAGCACCCGTGTGATATTCTCATCAATGGTGGTGCGCAGTTCCGGCACGTCATCCGCCGGGATATTCGCCAGTTCCGGCGCAACAGCACCTTCTGCGGCTTCCACAGCGCCTTCCGACGGGATCTTCGCGAACTGATTGACGGCCAGCAGGTCTTCTACCGTCCATTCACGATTCGTACCCCAGTTAAGCACGTAGTTGGTCAGGTCCTGGATCTGATCCTCGCGCAGCGGGCCACCGGCGGTCTGCGACCAGGCCGGCATCGGCTGAGGCCAGTAGCTGGTACTCACCGGGCGGCCAGAACTGATCGTGGTGAAGATAAAGGCTTCCAGCGTGCCGTTCCAGTCCACAATGCTCAGGCGGCTTGGCTGTTCCGGGTTGTACCCCAGATCAATGGCGGATTGCATCTGGGTGGTCAGGGCAGTACCCTGCTGCTGTGCGCTGGCAATCTGCTCGTCAAGCGCCGCAATCGGGTCTTCGCCATACTGCTCGACATACCCCTGCATCTGCGCTTCCAGTTCCTCGATCTGTGTCGAGGTCAGGTCGCTGGTATCGCCGCTGAGGGTGGCTTGCAGGCTCTCGATTTCGCTGCGGGTGGTTTCCAGGTTGGCGACTTCTGTATCCGCTGCCGCCAGGAAATTGACGCTGAACAACTGCGGGTTGTTCAGCGCCGGGGCACGTGCAGACCCCAGACCATCCGGCCCGTGACACTCTGCACAGTTGTTGGTGTACAGTTCTGCGCCTTTTTCAACCGAGCGGGCCAGATGCTGCTGCTGGAACGCTGCCATCCGGCCAGGTTCGTTAATGGCAACCCATCCGACCAGCACCATCATAGCCAGGAACGCCGTTGTGCCGACGAGGATGCGGTTCTCCATTCTATCAATGAGCAAACGTTGCAGGTTCAATTTAATTCCCCGTGTTAGTCGAAGTATGCCGAATCTTCGTTGATAAAGATGTGGCTGCTGCTAAGGCGCCGGACAGGCTGGCCGTTTTCATCCACCACCGGGATCGGCTGGCCGTTTTCCAGCACCGGTTGGCCATCTTCCAGCACGATATCCTGCCAGTTGATTACCACGTCGATGCGCTTCACATTGTTCTGGTTCTGGGTGATGATCACAGCACCCCAGCCGTTCAGCAGTTCCACATCTTCGGCAGCCAGCATCTGCTGGAATTCTTCCATCACGTGCTGCAGTTCCGGTGCATCGGCAGGAACCGGGGTAAAGTTCAACGCTGCCAGCGGCAGGTGCGCGGCTTCCAGGTGCGATATCAGCCCATCGGCCAGCGCCCCTTCAAGCTCGGTATTCAAAGCAGCAACCGCCGCCGCCGCATCCTCATCTCCGGCGGCAAACTGGCGCGTGGTATAGGCGCCGACCACCAGTTGATCATAAGGCACAGGCCGCAGCAGGCCCATATGGTTATGCGCCGGTTCAAACGTCAGTTCGTTCAGGATTTCCTGATCCGGCGCGGTAGCCACACCAAATTCCGGCAGACCCATATAGCTGGTGACCACCGTCAGCGCCAGCATGACAAAGGACACGCTCAGCGCCAGACGCCGATCGGCAAACCGGCGGCTCGGCCCCAGGTCGATATACGGCACGACCATCAGGAAACCCAGCAGCAGAGTCGGGAAGATGACGCCCCAGAAGGTTTTGTCGCCCAGCTTCAGCGCACCCTGAATCCACAGGAAGTACCAGGGCGCTGTCGTGCCCAGCGGCGTCACCTGCGGGTCTGCGTGGCTTTCCAGCGGCGCATGATAGAACCAGACACACAGCACCACCAGAATAAACGTCGTTACCGCGAACCACATGACCTCGCTGGTCAGCACGTCGGGGATAAAGTAAACGCGCTTATCCAGCGGCACGCGCTTGGCGGTGTCTTCGCCGATATTCTCTGAACGCGGCGGCAGGCTGTGGCCGTGAATGATGACTTTGTAGTAATGCACGCCGGTAAACACAAACAGCAGCGCCGGCAGCATCAGCACATGGGCCATATAGAAACGCAGCAGCCCTGCCGCGCCCATTTCTGGCCCACCACGCACAATCAGGTTGACCTGATCGCCAATCAGGGGGGTGGCTTCAGCCATACTGGCGCCAATCGTCACCGCCCACAATGCCAGTTGATCCCACGGCAGCAGATACCCGGTAAAACTGAGAAAACCGGTCAGGATCAGCAGGATCACGCCGGTAAACCAGGTAAACTGACGGGGCTTTTTATAACTGCCTGTATAAAACGTGCGCAGCATATGTAAAAACACTATCAGCACCATCGCCTCTGCACCCAGACGGTGCAGGTCGCGCACGAACTGGCCAAAGGGCACATTGTTCAGCATCGACAGCATGTTGCCATAGGCGATTTCTGGCGACGGCGTATACCAGAACATCAGAATGATGCCGGTGATGGTCTCAAAAAAGACAAAGTAGGTAGAAAGCCACCCCAGGCGGAAGGTCGGATACAGCCCGGTCATTTCGACGTTGAAGTAGCTGGGACGCATGTGGAGCCAGAAGCCGTCGGCATGCGGAGTCAGGCGGGGGTTCGGGCGGCGGCTGGG
>CAZQIY010000016.1:67426-81562 GCA_964593565.1 uncultured Anaerolineaceae bacterium | reverse complement strand
CAGTTGGTGTTTGACCGGCCCGCCGGCAACTGGCGCGTGGCCTGGTCGCGCGGGAATATTTTTGCGGCCATGCGCGGCGGTGGTCAACTGCGGCTGGAACCGCGCATCCCCAGCCGGGCCAACATTTACGATGCTGAAGGCCGTGTGCTGGCAGATCAGAACGGCCGTGTGATTGTGGTCAACGTCGTCAAACAGAATATCCCCGCCTATGAAACCTGCGTGGCGCGTCTGGCCGTGGCGATGCGCAAACCGGCGGACGATGTGAAGGCCATTCTGGATGCGCGCGCGCCGGACTGGCTGGCCGAAGTGGGCACGATAGAGCCGGTCACTTATGTGCAGATGCACGAGCAGCTTGAGCAGGACTGCCGGGCGCAGTTCCGCGACAGGCCCGCCCGCCGCTACCCGGATGGCGCCGCTTCTGCCAACATCATCGGCTATGTGGGCTACCCCAGCGAAGCACAGATTCCGGAAGTAACCGCCGCTGGCTTCCCGCAGGATACCATCATCGGCCAGAGCGGTATCGAGGCCAGTTGGGACGAAACCCTGCGCGGCAAACCGGGCGGGCGGCTGCTGGTCATCACCCCGGATAACCGGCAGGTGGTCATTACCGAAGGGGCGTCGCAGCCGTCTGAAAGCCTGTGGCTGACGCTGGATACGGATTTGCAGCACTTTGTCGAACGCGCCATCACCCGCGCCTATGCCAACGCAGCCGGCGGCTGGGCCAGCACCTCAGACGGCGCATCGGCTATTGTCATGGACCCTAACACCGGCGCGATTCTGGCGATGGTCAGCTATCCCACGTTTGACAACAACGCCTTTACGCCCTTCCCGAACATGGGCCGCGCCACCGCCGATCAGATTGTGCAGCAGGTGCAGGAAGATGACCGTCGCCCGCAGTTGAACCGCCCGACGCTGGGTATTTACCCGGCGGGGTCGATCTTTAAGGTGGTGCCCGCCATTGCGGCGGCAGACAGCGGCCTGTACGCATTCGATCATCGCTATACCTCGATTGGCATCTGGAACCGGGACATTCCCCGTACCGACTGGCTGGCCGGGGGACACGGCACCCTGACTCTGCCGCAGTTTCTGAAGCACAGTTGTAATTCCTGTTTCTACGAAACCGGCTACGATCTGGATCAGGTCGATCCGTTCCTGCTGCCTTCCTATGCCCGCCGTCTGGGCCTGGGCGATGTCACCGGGCTGCGCGATGTGGCAGAAGCACGCGGCACCATCATCGACCCGGCCATCCTGCGGGAACAGGGTGGAAGCTGGCGTTATTCTGATGCGGTGAACATGGCGATTGGTCAGGGCGAGGTCGAAGTCACCCCGCTGCAGATGGTGCGCCTGTATGCGGCCATCGCCAACGGCGGCACCCTTTATCGCCCGCAGCTTGTCAGGCAGGTCGGCATCCTGGGCGAGAATCCCAGCTTTATCATGACGCCGGACCCCATGCGCGACATCAACGTTCAGCCGGAAGTGCTGGAGATGGTGCATAATGCTCTGTGTACTGTCACGACTGAGCAGGGCGGCACGGCGGAGCATATCTTCCGGCATTCGCCTGTACAGAATATGGTCGCCTGTGGCAAAACCGGCACGGCCCAGGTCTCTGGCAACGCCCCACCGCATGCCTGGTTTGTGGCCTATGCCCCCCGCGATAACCCGGAAATCGCCGTCATTGTCATGGTGGAGAACGCCGGGGATGGTTCCGCCGTCGCCGCACCCATCACGCGGGAGATTCTGGAATATTATTTCTTCGATATCGACCCGGACGCAGCGGAAGCCACCATCGCACAGTCCCCATAAAACAGCGCAGCAGTGAGCCGGGGCAGGCCTGACGTTCACGCGGCATTTGTGATAGAATTCACGGTAGACTGTTGCAAAATAAGCAGGTTTTTTTCGCCATGCAAGCTCTTGGTTTCCCCTTTGTTGTTTCCGTGATTGCCGCGCTGGTCAGCGGCACCTTTGCAGCCCTCATCCTGCGCCGCTGGTGGCACAAGCGCAAACCGCATCATCTGGCCTGGGGCATCGGCATGGGGCTGTACTTTCTGGGCACATTCTGCCAGGTGGTGCTGTCGCTGACCTGGACCCCGATCTTCTTCGGGCTGTGGTACTGGTCGGGCGCGATTATGGTGGCGGCGTGGCTGGGCCAGGGGACGGTCTTTTTGCTGTGGCGGCGTGGCAACATCGCCCGCAATATCATGATGGCGCTCATTCTGGTGGGCGTCATGACCCTGCCCTGGACGCTGTTTCTGACTCCGTTCGACAGCAGCGCATGGCATCCCGGCGCGGATATGACCCAGATTTACCAGCAGATCATGCCGCGCGGCTCTGGCACGGTGCGCAGCTTCTCCCCGGTGATGAATGTCTGGGGCACGATTGCGCTGGTGGGCGGGGCCATCTATTCCGCCGTGCTGTTTCGTCGCAAGCAGATTATGCGCAACCGCATGATCGGCAACTGGCTGATCGCCGCTGGCGGGCTGATGCCTGCGCTGGGCGGCGCGCTGATCCGCCTGGGCGATCCTTCGTTCAAGTATGCGGGCGAAATGCTGGGCGCCATTCTCATCTTCGCCGGTTATCTGATGGCGACCACCATTCCTGATGCGGACGAGGCCGAAAACCGCCGCACGGCCCGTGCCACCGAAAGCGCCGGAGATTAAACTATGCTGCCTGCCGGTAATATCGCTCCATGACTGAAGAACGCACTGAAGCACGCGAAGACCGCCCACTGATAACCCGCCGCCGGCTGGTGCTGCTGCTGGTGCTGGGGCTGGTCGCTTTTCTGGCACTGGTGATCTACGACACCTCTCAACGCTTCCCGCAGGTGTGGCTGTATATCGTGCTGCTCGACCTGCATTTTCAGCTTTCGCGGCTGGGGCTGGCGGCTGCCGGGGTGATGGCGGCGCTGGGCGTGTATGTTGGCATCATCCGCAAGGGCGATGTCACCCCGCTTTATCGCAGCGCCACCTATGTGGTGTTCGGCACCATCATCCTGCAGGCCATCCTCGGGCTGGTGATGTACAGCCAGGGCGGGCGTCCCATGCAGGATGTGCATCTGATCTATGGCATGGCGAGCGTGCTGGCATTGCCCTTTTTCATCTTTGTGGAAGTCACGGCCAAAAAGCGCCCGGCGATGGGCAGTTATATCTGGGGATTCAGCCTGCTGGCGGGGGTCATCCTGCGCAGCATCATGACCGGCTGACCTTTGACCGCTGCCTGCAAACCTCTTATAATCATCGTGCTTTTTGGTTGAACTGGTGTAATTTGTCTGTGATGGTTGGCATCATCCGCATCCGGATTCCTCTGTATACCATCCGCTGAAGCGTCCCCCGGTTTGCTCAACCCCGGATACGCTCTGGCGCTGGGCCTGGTATCGCGTCCTGCCTGCGCGCAGGACATCATCCCTGAAAGCGTATCATGCAGGATAAATCCCGTGTCTAAAGATGACAAACAATCCCCTTCTGGCTGGGACCCGGTAGCCGACTGGTACGATGGCTGGGTCGGGCCGCACGGCAGCGATCATCATCGCAGGCTGGCCATCCCGGCCGTAATGGACCTGTTACAGCCGCAGCCAGACGAACAGATTCTGGATATTGGCTGTGGGCAGGGCGTGCTGGCACCGCACATCAGCGACAGCGGCGCGGCCTATACCGGCGTCGATATTGGCAACAAGATGATCAGCAAGGCGCGCCAGCATCATCGCGGCAAGGGCCGTTTTCTGCGCGGCGATGCCCGCTATCTGCACAAGGTTTCCGGGCTGCGGGCGGCCAGCTTTGACGCAGCGGTGTTTCTGCTTAGTATCGAGGACATGAACCCGCTGGAAGAGGTCATACAATCCGCCGTATGGAGCCTGCGGCAGGGCAGCCGGATCGTGATTCTGATGCGGCATCCCTGTTTCCGTGTGCCGCGCCAGAGCGGCTGGGGCTATGACCCGGAGCGTAAGCTGCGGTTCCGCCGGGTGGATTCGTACCTGAAGCCGCTGTCCGTCCCGATGAAAGCCTATCAGGATTCAGATACTGGCAAGACCATCAGCTTTCACCGGCCCCTCAGCCACTACATCAACACGCTGTCGCAGTATGGTTTTCTGCTGGACCACATGGACGAGATTATCACCCACAAGACCGGCACCAGCCGCATGGAACGGCGGGCCAACGAGGAATTCCCGCTGTTTCTGGGGCTGCGCGCCCTGCAGCCTCGTCGCTGAATGAGGCCCGGCCCGGGCGGTTCTTATCTGATTCTTCCTCGATCCTGCTAGGCTTAGGCTAAAGATACCAGCTTACACAGGCAGGAGCGTGGCATGATAGAGGAAATCTGGAACCGTGTGGAGTGGTTTCTGGGGATTGGGGCGGACGAACTGAGGCTGTGGCATATGGCGGCGCGGGCGGTGGTGGTTTATGTCATCGCGCTGTTGATGGTGCGCCTGGGCGAAAAACGTTTCTTTGGCAAAAACACCGCCTTCGATATTATTCTGGGCATCATTCTGGGTTCGGTCGTCAGCCGCGCGATCACCGGGTCTGCGGAGTTTTTCCCTACCCTGGGCGCGGGCTTTGTGCTGATTCTGCTGCACTGGCTGTTTGCGGCGCTGTCCCTCCGGCTGGATAACTTTGGCAGCGTCATCAAGGGAAGTTCGCGCCTGCTGGTGGAAGACGGCGAGATTCTCTGGGATGCGATGCGCGCCAGCCATATCAGCGAGAAGGACCTCAGAAGCGCACTGCGGCGTCAGATCAACTCCGACAGTCTTGAACAGGTGCAGGAAGCACGCCTGGAACGCAGCGGCCAGATCAGCGTTATCAAAGCACAGGCGTCCCCCAGAATTCTGGATTTTGACGTGGCGGACGGCGTGCAGACTGTGCGCATCCGGCTGGAATAACGCAGTACAGGGGCGGCACGCTGCTCACCCCTGTACGCTGGATACTCTGGTTTTTATGCGGCGTGCTGCTACGTTTTCACCTTGCCGTTGCTGTTCCGCAGCCTGGCGGAAAAGGCTTCCGCTGGCGCGCCATCCGGCAGCAGGCCCAGGGTTAAGGATTCGACATAGATGCACATCTGCCAGGGGATGGCCACGTCATCCACGCTGACCGGCGCATCAGACAATTCGACCCCGCTGTTGCGCACGATGGCCAGCGGCGTGGCTTCGTCACGCTCGCCCATCACCAACTGCGCCGCCACGCTGATCGAATCCGCCACGCCGCGCTGGGTAACCATCATCGGGTTGCCAAACAGGTCGCTTTTGCCGCGTTCATCCTCAACGGGCCGGAAACCCGCCGTTGCCAGCGCGACCCCCGTCGTCCCTAGCCGTCCCGGCATCAGCCAACTGTCGGTCAGCACCACCCCGATACGTACGCCAGCCCGTGCCTGCATCGCCTGCCGGATACCTTCCGCTGTGGCATAGGGGTACTTCGGAAACAGCACCACATAGCCGCTGGGGATATTTGATCGATCCAGCCCGGCATTGGGGGAAAGCACGCCATCCTTATAGGTCAGCAGAAAGCCCAGTTCGATGCCACCAAAGACATGATCCGCCTCCTGCAGCACAAGCTGAGCCATGGTCGGGTTCATGTGGTACCGTTCCGCCAGCGCTTCGGCTTCGGCGGTCACGACCACATCCGCCATATTCAGCACGCGCCCTTCGCTGATGGCGGCATACTTGCTGGAAACGGCCAGAATGTCGCCATCCTGCAGGGTTTCGCCGCTGGCAGCAATGGCCCGAGTCATCACATGATACAGATCGAAGGCGTCGGTCTGGACCGGCGCCTGAACAGGCAGGATCGTTAGCGGTTGATGAGCCATAGCGTCTGCTTTCTTGCGTTGTACGACAGTGGATGAAATCGTATCATCGACACCACTGGCTGACCAGCGGCGATTCTGAGGATTAGCTTTCGTCGCCGATTTCCGCCCGGAATTCGTCCAGCGCGGCCTGCACATCGGCACGGGTGAGGATCACGGAGCTGTCACTTTCCCGAAGCAGGTCTTCCGGCACAGGTTTATGCTTTTCGATCAGCAGGTCGGTCAGAGCCTGGCTGAACGTACGCACGGGCGCATCATCGCCCATTTCGGCCTTCACCTCGCTCAGATGATCGACCAGCCACAGGTACAGATCGCCCTCGGTCCGTTTCGGGAAATGTTTGAGCAGATCATATTTGCGGATCAGCGTCACCGCCGGGCGGTAGACATTGTCGTACCAGTCTGTCGCCGCTTCTTCCAGCTTACAGCCACAGCGTCCTTCCAGTTCCAGCGCGCGCTGATGCAGGTAAACATGCCCCAGCAGATCGACATACCGCTGCGATTCACTCAGCTTGATCGACTGGTGATGGGGCCGGGTCAGGTTCAGGCGCGTGACCTGCAGGAAACGGGCATAAGCCTCTGCCGTATCCAGTTCCTCCGCAGACATACCCGGCTCCAGGTCAATCGGCGTGGGCAGTTCTGTCACATGGGCCTGGATGGTCTTCTGGCCCATCTGCCGGGCAACAGAAACGCGATGATTGCCGTCGCGCACAAAGTACACGTCGTCGATTTTGTACAGTTCGATGGGCGGCATGCCTTCCAGGCTGTTGGCCTGCGCATACACCCGGCTCCAGCGCTCCTGCATTTTGGTGTTCTTTGGCAGGAACGTACGTGTAAAGTCACGGTAACGCCCCACACTACCGACAATGCGATCCAGCGGAACGTCCTGCAACCCTTTATAGCTTTCTTCACGCAGGCGCAGGCGTGTTTTGATTTCATCAAAGCTGAGCAGCTCGGCAGGTTTGCCGCGCAGCAGGCTGATCATATCGTGCCAGAACGCCCGAGAGCGCGCACTCTGAAACGCGCTCAACCCCTGAAGGTAATGCATTCTCCTTGATTCGTCAGACATAGCACCTCCCCTACGGGATTCACTGACATCATTCAGTATAGTGCGTCAACGCGCAAAGTAAAGATACAGCTATCCTGACCAATTTCATTCGTGGCATTTTTGTGGAGCTTTTCACAAATTCGCCCCTTTGCTGATGCTGGCTAATCCTTACTGTACACATTTGACTTTGTTTTTTCTTTAACAGGGTTTAAAACCTGATGCGTAAAAACACAGTACAATAGAACTTTGCGAAATCTGGAGCAAGCAACGTGACGCAAATCCTTGTAACCAATGATGACGGTGTTCATGCACCCGGTCTGTTCGCGCTGGCAGATGCCATGCGCCAGATCGGGGATATTTCGGTGGTCGCCCCGGCCACCAACCAGAGCGCCAGCGGCCACAAGAAAACCCTGTTTCAGGATATTCCGGTCAAACAGACCACCCTGCAGGATGGCACACCGGCGCTGGCGGTCACCGGCTCTCCGGCAGACTGCATCGCCCTGACGGCCCTGGGCATGTCGGAATGGCCGCCGCGCATCGTCGTTTCCGGCATCAACCGGGGCGCTAACATGGGCCAGGACATTACCTACAGCGGCACCGTCACCGCCGCGCTGGAAGGCGCCATGCATGGGGTCCCGGCGCTGGCCGTCTCGCTGGATAACCAGCAGGCCAATTCCGTCGAAGACTATGAAACCGCCGCGCGCATCGCGGTCATCGTGGTGCGCAAGATGCTTGAAAAAGGGCTGCCGCCGCTGACCATCCTTAACCTGAATATCCCTGCCAGAGGCCCTGTGCTTGCCATCCGCCTGACGCGCCAGGGGCTGCGTATCTACCGCGATGAACTGATGACCGAGGGCGAAATCTATCGCATCGTCGGCCCGGAACCGACAGGCGTCACCGATGAAGAAGGCACCGACCTGTGGGCAGTTCATAACGGCTATGCCAGCCTGTCGCCTATCCACCTGGACCTGACGGCTCACCGGTTCCTGGCGGACCTGGCCGCCTGGGACATCACCCTGTAGCAGGTAAACGATCATGAACAGACCGCCCGGCCGCCTGTGGCGCACAGATGACAACGGCTTTATCCTGAACGATGCCAGCCTCGACCAGATTCCGCCGACCTACAGGGCGCTGGTGGCCGATGCCGTGCGCGCTTATGAAACCCATATCGGCGGCGACCTGGACAGCATCTACCTGACCGGTTCTGTGCCGCGCGGCCTGGCCGTCGAAGGGCAGTCTGACCTGAACACCTTCGCTGTGCTGGCCACCGGCAGCGACCCGGAACTGGTGCTGCGCGACTGGATGCCCGCTGCTGAAGACGCGCTGCACGCGCAGCATCCTATCGTCAGCAGCGTTCAGCTTGAACTGTGGCCTTATTACGCCGTCTTCGACGACCCCCGGCGCTTCTCGATTGAAGCCTTTATCATCAAAACGCACAGCGCCTGTGTCTGGGGGGTGGACCTGAGCACCCAGCTTCCTGATTACCGCGTTTCCACAGCCATCGCCAATGATGACCTGGTGCAGGTGGCCGATGACATCGCAGATGCCCATCAGGCCATCGCCGCAGACCCCCAGGCCGCAAACGTGCAGGCCTGGTGCCGGTTCGCCGCCAAAGCGCTGCTGCGGTCCGCCTTTGGCCTGGTGCAGATGCAGGAAGGCGTCCATACCCGCGATGTCGATGTCTGCTGCCGCTATGCCATCCGGCATTTTCCGGAACAGGCCGACATGCTGCAGCAGGCCCTGAACTACACCGCCAGACCATCCACCAGCGCCAGCGATGCCCTGTATTTCCTCGACACGGCCGGGCGCTGGATCATCGCGCAGGCAGAGGATTGGCTCGACCAGCATAACCCGGATCGTGCGCTGGACCTGATGATTGACGATATTGAAGCCGACGAGTAAACACAAAAACAGGGGCGACTGGATCAGTCGCCCCTGCCGGATTTATTGGTCTGGCAGTGTACGGCGTCAGTCACCCACCACCGGCGCGGCATCCCCAATATTGGTGCGCGTGCCGTTCATGATGTCCTCAAACCCATTGCGATCCAGCGTTTCCTGCTCGATCAGGATTTTCGCCAGTTCATCCAGCTTTTCCCGATACTGCAGCAGGATGGTCTTGGCACGGTCATAGCTGGTCTGGACAATCCGCTTCACTTCTTCGTCGATCTGGCGGGCAACTTCCTCGCTGTAATCGCGCTGTTCCCCGATTTCACGCCCCAGAAAGACAGAGGTCTGCCCGCTGCCGAAGGTGCGCGGCCCCAGCACTTCGCTCATGCCGTACTGCATAACCATGCTGCGCGCCAGGTTGGTCGCTTTCTGCAGGTCGTCGCTGGCGCCAATCGTGAGCTGATTAAATACGATTTCCTCAGCCACGCGCCCGCCCAGCGCCGCCGTGATAAAGTCCTCGATCTGTTCGCGAGAGCGCAGGAAAATATCGTTTTCCGGCAGCGACATTACATAGCCGCCCGCGCGCCCACGCGGAATAATCGTGATTTTGTGCACCGGGTGCGCATGTTCCAGCACATGATGCAGGATGGCATGGCCGGCTTCATGATAGGCCACCGAGCGTTTCTCATCCTCAGAGATCACGCGCGTTTTGCGCTCCGGCCCCATAATCACGCGCTCCATACTTTCCTGAAGCTCGCTCATACCGATGGTTTTCTTGTTGCGGCGGGCTGTCAGGATGGCCGCTTCGTTAATCAGGTTTTCCAGGTCTGCGCCAGAAAAGCCCGGCGTGATCTTGGCCATCGACTGCAGGTCCGCATCCGGCGCCAGCGGTTTGCCTTTGGCATGCACCTTCAGGATTTCCAGCCGTCCGGCGACATCCGGGTTATCCATCGTCACCTTGCGGTCAAAACGGCCCGGGCGCAGCAGCGCCGGATCAAGAATGTCTGGCCGGTTGGTCGCCGCGATGATAATCACGTTGGTTCCCTGCTCGAAGCCGTCCATCTCCACCAGAATCTGGTTGAGGGTCTGCTCGCGCTCGTCATGTCCACCGCCCAGGCCCGCGCCACGATGGCGGCCTACCGCGTCGATTTCATCAATAAAGACGATGGAAGGCGCTTCGGATTTGGCGCGCTCGAACAGGTCGCGCACACGGCTGGCACCCACACCGACAAACATCTCCACAAATTCTGAACCGGAAATGCTGAAGAAGGGCACCCCGGCCTCGCCAGCGACCGCACGCGCCAGCAGAGTTTTACCCGTCCCGGGCGGGCCAACCATCAGCACGCCTTTGGGAATGCGCGCCCCCAGCCGGATAAATTTTTCCGGCTCTTTGAGGAACTCGACAATCTCTGCCAGTTCTTCCTTGGCTTCTTCCGCCCCGGCCACATCTGAAAATGTCACCTGCGGGCGTTCCATATCACGGGTGACCCGGGCGCGGCTGCGGCCAAAGCTCATGGCCTGGTCCTGTCCGCTGCGTACAGAGCGCATCATGCGCCACAGCAGCCAGATGATGATGAGCGTGGGCACCACCGCAATCAGTAACTGGAACAGCAGGCCGCTGGTGTTGTCGCCCTGCTGCTCAGAAAATTCAATTCGCTGGATTTCTGCATCAGAGACGCCAAAAGTCGTCAGCGATTCGAATAAATCTGTTTCGCGTTCCTTATAGTAGGTCGCGGTTGTGCCGTTACGGAACTCAACCACCACATCCTGTCCGCCGCGCACAGTAATCGCTTCAACATTACCACGCTGCACCTGCTGGGCCAGTTGGTTGAGCGAAATGCGAGTGGTGTTCTGAAAACTACCGGGGCTGCCGAAAGTCAGGATGAAAAGCAGCAGCACCACCACGCCCATAATAATCCACAGGCGCTGAGCATTCTTGCCCGAAAAGGGAGAATGATCGTTGTTGTTTTGGTTATCCGACGGGGGTCTATTATTCACAGCTTGGCTCCGTTAAAACGAACGTCCTTATAATAATGATTGATTGCATCATGGTCAAATAAGAATTATGATAAAAAGAGCATCTGGCGGAAGTAAAGGATGCGTTTGACTTTAAGTATACCATTTTTCGCAGCATCCTTGCTGCAGAATGTATTTTCGTTACATATTCTCATGATGAACCAATGATACAATAGGCTTATAGCTTTATGAAACGGTGTGTGGAGAAAGCAGCGTGAATAAATGCTCTAATTGTGGTCGCGATAATCTGACTGGCGACAAAATCTGCGCCTATTGTGGATATCCGCTGTCGACGGAAGGCGCTTCAACACGAAACCTGGAAGACACCGATTTTGAGGAAGGGCGGCCCCAGTGGGGCACGGCCCGCTTTAATTCGCGCATGCGTCTGATCATCAACGAGCGCGATTCCAAAGATCAGCATATGTTTGATCTGGATGAAAATTCAGAACTCGTCCTGGGGCGCATCGACCCGGATACCGGCGAAGCACCGCATATCGACCTGGCCCCGTATGATGCCGCAGAAAAAGGTGTGTCCCGGCGTCATGCCGTCATCGCCCGGCGCGAAACCGCCCTGAACATCATCGACCTGGGCACCCCCAACGGCACCTTTCTGAATGGTCAGCGCCTGGTTGCCAATCAGTCACGGGTGCTGCGCGATGGCGACGAGGTGCGGCTGGGCCATCTGGTGCTGCGCATCAGCTTCGGCAAAGTGTGATTTTCCTGTCCGTTATCAACCTGTGCTATACTCCCGACCATGCATAGTTGCAGTGGTTCAACACAGTTCATGACCGAACGCACCAATGAGGAGTGGCTGGCCGACCTGACCGGCATGCCGGAAGCTCAGGAAGCGGCGCTGCAGGACCTGCGTGAGCGGCTGCAGCGCGGCATTTTTTATTATCTCAGCCGCGAACGCAGCGATCTTTCCAGCGTGGCCACCCAGGACCTTAACCAGATGGCAGAAGACCTGGCGCAGGATGCCGTGCTGCGGGTGCTGGATAATCTGGACAGCTTCCGGGGCGACAGCCGGTTTACGACCTGGGCCACTAAAATTGCAGTGCGGGTGGCGATCAGCGACCTGCGGCGCGCCCGTTACAAGGACTTCCGGCTGGATGACCTGACCGCGAATGACGATCTGCTGCCGCTGGAATTTCTGGCAGCAGCCAACCCGCAGGCCGGGGTGCCAGCGCCAGAACGGGCCGCAGAACAAAGCGACGTCATGACGAAGATTGACGACGCGCTGAAACAAGCCCTCACAGAGCGCCAGTACCAGGCCCTGGATGCTGTGGTGCTGCGCGGCGTGCCGCTGGAAATCGTGGCCGAACAGATGGACACCAACCGCAATGCGTTGTATAAACTGGTACACGATGCGCGGCGCAAACTGCGCGCTTATCTGGAATCTGAGGGGTTGTCCATCGACTACATTATTAACCTGTTCCAGGAATAAGCCGGCAGGTAAGAACTGCTCGCAGCGCATCGTCCAGATATATGGAAGGTTGATGTGGAAATACACGTTCATGGCACTGGATCGTTTTAAGAAACTCGCGGAATGTCTGAGTGAAAGCTATGACAGCGGCTGTGACTGCGAAGCCGCTTATATAGAATTTGAATGCCTGGCTGAACAGGTGGTCCAGGGGGTCGATATGGACGTTGTGCTGCCCCAGGTGGCCCTGCACCTCAACCGATGTCAGGATTGCCGAGAGGAATTTGAGGCGCTTGTCGCCATCATCCGCGCAGAGAAAGAAAACCTGTCCAATCCTGACCACCCAGCCTGATACCTGAATAAAGCCTACTCAATCAACAACATAATACAGCCAGAGGTAGAGATCTATGAAAGTGAAGAAAACCCGCGTCGTGGTGATCGGCTCCGGCCCGGCAGGGCTGACGGCGGCCCTGTACACCTCGCGCGCGCAGCTTGAAACTATCGTCATTACCGGCCCTCAGCTTGGCGGACAGATTGCCACCACGCACGAAGTCGAAAACTACCCCGGCTTCCCGGAAGGCACTACCGGCCCGGAACTGGTGGAAGCCATGCGGGCACAGGCCGAAAAGTTCGGCACGCAGTACGTCTATGACTCTGTCACCAGCGTCGATTTTGAACATGGCACGCCCTTCCGCGTCGAGGTCAGCGGGGGCGAAGCCTTTCTGGCCGATGCGGTTATCGTCACCATTGGGGCCAACCCGCGCAAACTCAATATCCCCGGCGAGGAAGAATTTGTCGGGCATGGGGTCAGCTACTGCGCCACCTGCGACGGCTTCTTCTTCCGTGGCAAGGATATTGTGGTGGTCGGCGGCGGCGACTCCGCCATTCAGGAAGCGCTGTTCCTGACCAAGTTCGGCAGAACGGTGAATGTGATCCACCGGCGCGACGAACTGCGGGCCAGCGTGGCGCTGCAATCGCGCGCGTTCGCCAATGAAAAAATCAGCTTTACCTGGGATACCGTCGTCGAAGAAATCAAGGGCAACGAGAAGGGGTCGGTCAGTTCCATCGTGACGCGCAACGTCAAGACTGGCGAAGTGGCCGAACAGCCTGTCGATGGCGTGTTCGTCTTTATCGGCTACGACCCCAACAGCGATGTCTTTAAGGGCCAGCTTGCTACAGATGAAGTCGGCTATGTGATTGTCGATCAGCTTTACCGCACCAATGTCGAAGGCGTGTTCGCGGCGGGCGAAATCCACGATCAGATTTTCCGCCAGGCGATTACCGCCGCCGGTGATGGCTGTGCCGCCGCGCTGACGGCCATCGGCTGGCTGCAGGATCATGAAGACGAACTGCAATCGCTGGATGATGTGGAAGCAGTAGCCGCCGCCGGTGACTAGGCCACTGCGCTCATTCTGTGCCGCCGAATGAATTCGACGGCAAACGCCCAAATCCTTCCGGCACTTATTTGATTTGGACAACCAGCCGGGCATTTTCCATGTCCGGCGCGGTCGCTGGCACTAAAGATCAGGATAATCAGGCAGTCGGAGATGCAAATATAATGCCTCAGCCCATCATTGCTACAGGAACTGGCGAGAGCCGGATAAACGCATCGGGTAGTTCACTTGTTGTCCAGGAGTGGAGTGGCGGTGGTCCTGATTACCTGCATGTACACTATGCGGATGATGAAGTGTGGCACGTTCTGGAAGGAACACTGACTTTCCGATTCTCCGATTCAGAAGTTGAAGCTCAGCCTGGCACCACAGTCTTTGTTCCGGCCGGCGTTGCACATACCTATTATGAGGCGCATGGCCCAACAAGGTATCTCATGATCCTGACACCGCGATTGCAACAACTGGTTTCTGAGCTGCATTCTACCCCGTATCACGAGCACGGCGAAGTTCTGCGGAAGTTCGACTCAGAAATCATCAAATGAGGATAAAAAAGAGGCGGGTCCGCACAGACTCGCCTCTTTTGATTCTGAATA
>CAZQIY010000016.1:52268-67326 GCA_964593565.1 uncultured Anaerolineaceae bacterium | reverse complement strand
TCAGCAAACAGGGCATGAAACACCTGCCGCACGGATATTTTCTCCGGCCCGGTACGGATTCGCTCGATGCTGTCACCCGCCTCGACTTCGCCTTCTTCCAGCACGCGCAGGTAAAACCCGGCACGCTCTGAAGCAGTGAAGGTTTTGACAAAATCCGGCAGGCCCATTTTGTGCGCCAGCTTGTAGCAGGGCGCGCGCGGCTGGCTTACTTCTGCCAATGCACTGCCGATGCGGTAAACATCGCCGATGTATACCGCGTCTTCCAGCAGCCCCTCTGTGGTGAAATTCTCGCCAAACTGGCCGAATGCAAAATCCTGCCGGTCCAGTTCATGCGACCATGTGGCGTAATGCTCGAACGGATAGGCATACACCGCCTTATCCATCCCGCCATGTGCTTCCAGGTCTGCCTGACCGTCGCCTTCCAGGTTGAGCCGGTGCAGCCACACACGCCCGCGCACTGGCTGTTTATAGATGCCCGTGCGCAGCGTGCCCCCACGATAGGGGATCTCCTGAGGCAGGGAGACATTTACAGAAAGCAGTTTCATCCGTCCCCGGCCATTTCGCCTTCAAGCGGATAGCCGGCGCTGTGCCAGTCCTCCAGCCCGCCCGCATAGCGCCGAACATGGCTGTAGCCCCGGCTGACAAGCACATCATAGGCCCAGCGGCTGGCGTTACAGGTCCCGCCGGTACAGTACACCACAATATCTTCGTCCTTGTTGAACTGCGCGGCATCCTCGATGCTGGCCATATAGGTCGAGCCGGGGATATGCTGCGCCTTGAAGGCCGGTTCCGCCAGTGCCAGCACCAGCCTGAAGGTATCTCCGCGATCCAGTTTTGTTTTTAGCTCGTCACGGCTGATGAATTGTGCAGACATCTCATTTTCCTCCCGAAAATGCTGCTATTCTGGATGCGCTTTCCCGGCCTGATCTTCCAGCATATTTCAGGATTCTAACCTGAGCGTCCCAATCGCCTCAATTTCGACGATGGCCCCCAGCGGCAGGCGCGCCACCTGCACAGTGGACCGGGCAGGCGGGTAACGCCAGAAATAACGGGCATAGACCTCGTTCATGGCCGCGAAATCATCCATATCTGTCAGAAATACGGTGGTCTTGACGACCCGTTCCAGGCCGGAGCCGCTGGCTTCCAGCACCGCGCGCACGTTATCCAGCGCCTGCGCGGTCTGGGCTTCGATGCCGCCTTCTGCAAGCTGTTTGGTGCCGGGCACCAGCCCCACCTGCCCGGCGGTAAAGACCAGGCCGTTGGCAACCACCGCATGCATGTACGGTCCCACCGCCACCGGGGCAGTCACCGCTGTCACTGTTTTTCTGGACATGTCTCTCACCTCTCAGTCTATCCGCCTATAAACGATCTGCTCCATGCCAGCGCATGATGCAGCATGATGAATGAGCCAGGGGGTGTGGATGTTCCATGAACAGTTGATGAACACTCATTGTAGCCCATGCATTCTGGCATGCAAAACGCTATAATCGCTGCATCTGTCCGCCAGCACGGAGGAAACCATGCGCAAATTACTGAGTTGGCTGCTTGGGCTTGGGCTGGGCGCTACCGCTGGCGCGCTGCTGGTGCTGCTGTTTGCGCCAGCCTCCGGCCAGGAAATCATCACGCACCTTCGGCAAAGCTGGCAGGAAGTGCTGGCAGAAGCGCGTCTGGCCAATGCCCAGCGCCGCGCCGAACTCGAAGCGGAACTGGCCCGCATCCATACCCGTAATAACCCGCAATAACTGAGCAGCAGAACAGGCCACCCGCCCTAACGCGCCTCCACAGTCAGGCTGTAAGGCATTGGCACGGTGGTCAGCGGCGCAAACGGCGACACCGCCAGCGCCACCTGCTCGACACCGGGTTCCAGCGGCAGTGACCACTGCGTTTCCGCCGGGGCCAGCCAGCGGGTGATCATCATCTCCTCACCAGCCTGCTGGACAGCCTGCACCCAGACCTGCTGGGACAGGGTGTTATCCGTCCAGACCCAGCCATGCGCCTCCCAGCCGCCGCCCCCGGTTTCAAAGTCGCTGCTGTAACCAATTTCCGGGATCTGCACATCATCGATCAGCATGCCGGGTTGGGTTGTGGCATCGTCGGTAATCATCTCGAAGCGCAGCAAAATCTCCTGCCCGGCATATTCATCCAGCATGATACTTTCCGCCAACCAGCCATCGCTGAAGCCGGTATAACCGGGGCCATAGGCGTTGTTGTGCGGGTTCTCGGTGGTCATATGCGGGGTTTCCAGCGGCGTCCAGGTCGTGCCGTTGTCTGTGCTGATCATGACATAGCCGTAATCCCACAGATTTTCGATGTGATACCAGACCTTAAAGCTGAGGGTCGCCGCCTCAACGCCGCTCAGGTCAAAGCGGTGGGTGAGGGTGGTATCGCTGTTATCGGCCTTGTTGCTGTACCACATGTACTGGCCGCTGGCAGGCTGCGCCGGCACAAGCTGCACCGTCTCCGGCGCCTCGATGCTGATGTCCAGCGCCGCCGCGCCGTCCAGACCAGCAAATACATAATAATCTGTGGCGTACTGGCTGGATTCATCGGTCTGCTGGTAAGGATATGACCAGATCACATCAGTCAGCACCGGCCCGACCAGCCCACCCAGGCTGTGATAGCCATAGCGGCCATCATCGATAGACGCATCCTGCAGCAGGTTGGCCAGCACCCAATCGGCAAAGAACGTGTCCGCATCGCCCTCGCCCAGGTCCGCCAGCACCTGATCCACCGCTTCCAGGCCGTTCATCGGGTGCCGCGCCAGCATCTGCAGCGCTTCCGGGCCAAAACGATCATGAAAATAAGCCACGAACATCAGCCCAGCGCCATAATGCGGGATGGTGGTGCCTTCTTCCGGCCAGTGATTTAACTGAGTCCCCGGCGCGCTGAGAAACACCACAGCGGTAGCGGTGGTGCTGAAGGGATAGCCCACGTAAATTTCCGAGAACTTGGAAAAACCCTCGTTCATCCAGATCGATTCGTTCACGTCCAGGTTTTCCTGAATCATGTGCTGGAACTCGTGCGCGACCACCCCGGCCACCACCTCCGCCGGAAAGTCCGTGCCAAGCGTATCCAGATTAAAGGAAAACATCTCGTGTTCGTTGCTGGTAGATACCGCCTCTACCGGGTAGATATGTTCGCTGGCGAAGTACGCCGCCACGCCCGGCCCCTGTCCATAAGTGAACAACCCATACACACGCGGGTCGCCATCAATGCCGGGCGTATCCTCGCTGCCCCACAGCTCGTGCATGGGCTGGTAAATATCGCGATCAAAAATCGCCGCCAGTTCATCCAGTGTGGCCGAATCCACCTCGACGCCATCCTCGACCCACAGGTAAATGTGCTGGCCGATGGCCCGCAGGCTGGCATCGACCTGAAAGGCGCGATCTTCAAATTCGTTGGTCACCCAGAAGGCCTTCACATCCCCCAACTGCCACTGCGGCGGCGATGACGGCGGCGGCGATACTTCCGTGACCCCCAGCAGGCGGCGCGCCAGGTCGATTCGATCACGCGGCGGGATCACCGCCCCGGCCAGTTCGACTGCCGTATCATGTTCCACTTCTGCCAGCGCCGGGCCAGGGGCGATCAGTATCCACAGCAGGAAAAAACCATAGATCAGCTTCATAAGATTCTCTTGTTGCGCTATACGTTTACCCTCATTCTACCGGATATGCCCGCCGTTTTGGGTGAGCGTTTAACGAGTCCCTGCCTGTCCAGCTTTTTGTGCAAATTGCCTGAATTCACCGCACCGCAAACGTTTGCGTTTTACGGTGAATACGCTATATTCAGTTATGAAATTTGTGTGGCACCGCTTTCGTTTTACCTGCAGCAGCCTTATTTTTGCCGGAAAGCGAGTGGCACAGACATTCTGTTAAGTAAATTATTTTGAGACAAAGGATTTTTTGTGGTCACAATCCGGGATGTGGCGAAACGGGCGTCTGTGTCGGTTTCGACCGCTTCAAGAATCCTTTCCAATTCCACCAAAGAGAAATTCGCCGAAGCGACACAGCTTAAAGTGCTGCGCGCCAGCATGGAACTGGGCTACCGGCCCAACTTCGCAGCCCGCGCCCTCGTTTCCGGCAAGACACGCATCGTCGCAGCAGTTTTCCCCAGAATTTACGACACCCCCTTTACCGCCCTGGCATCGCTGCAGATCCTGTCCGGCATCGAAGCCTACTGCAGCCAGAACGGCTATCACCTGCTGCTCAGTTCGCCACAGATCATTGACGGCCAGGTCGATCAGCGGTTTCTCAACCTGCTGGCGGGCGGCTATCCGGATGGCATCATCGTCGACAGCCACTTCGACATCGAACCGATCATGATGGCGCTGCGCCGCTTCAACCTGCCGACGGTGGTGCTGGGCTATTACCCGCACCCGTATTACCTGCGCAGCGATAATTACCTGGGCGGCAGGCTGCTCATGCAGCACATCCTCGACCTGGGGCACCGGCACATCGGCATTATCGGCCTGCCGGATGGCACCAGTGTGGCCGCCGATGAACGACTGCGGGGCATCCGCGAGGCCTGCAAGGAATATGGGCTGGATGATGCGGCGCTGCCGCGTGTCAACGGCACCTTTTCAGCCGACAGCGGCGCTGCTGCCGCCGTGGCCCTGCTGCGGGATCATCCTAACCTGACGGCGTTGATCGCGCTGAACGACCGCATGGCGATGGGCGTGCTGCGCCAGCTTCAGGAAATGGGCTACCGCGTACCGGATCAGATCAGCGTGGCGGGCTACGACGACCTGCCGCAAACGCGCGACTCTAACCCACCGCTGACCACGATTAACCAGCAGCTTGCAGACTGGGGCGCGCTGGCCATGAATATGCTGCTGACATTGTTCGATGACCGGGAACCAGAACCGCTGATCCTGCCGCCACACCTGGTCATTCGTAAATCCACAGCGGCGCCGTGCCCATCCACACAAAAGCAGGCGCCGCATGATGAATAATACCCAACTTTGTGAACAGGAGCGCCACTTGGGGTGCTCTTGGAGAAATAACATAAGTTAAAGGAGATTATTTATATGGGCAGGAGATTTTTGCTTCTTATCATGCTGGTACTGATGCTCGCCCCGGCCACTGTCGGGAATGCGCAGCCAGGCCAGCTACCGGTTGATGTGCCGCGTGAAGAAGTCTTCGTGGTAGATCAAATCTTCCGTTACAGCGTGTTCAACAATTACAACATGTGGGTCAACGGCCCGCACGACCCGCACCGCCACTCCCTGATGATGGAAACCCTGTGGCTGCGCGATCAGGAAAGCGGCGAGCTGCTGATGGATGCCGCCATTTCGCCCCCGATGTACAACGAAGACTACACGCAGATGAGCGTTGATCTGCGCGACAACATCTACTGGAGCGATGGCGTGCAGTTTACGGCGGACGACCTGATCTTTACCGTCGAAACGCTGAAAGCTAACCCCGACCTGAACAAGAACGGCTGGTCCGGGCAGCTTGAGCAGTTTATGGAATCGGTGGAAAAGACGGGCGATTTCAGCGTGCAGTTCAACCTGACGGAATCCAACCCGCGCTTCCATAACCTTTTCGAGGCCCGCTGGAGCGGCATTTACCTGATGCCGAAGCACATCTTCGAGACAGTGGACGACCTGGCCGCCTATACCTATGAAAACCCGGTCGTGCTGGGGACTTACATCCCCACCCAGACTGACCCGAACGGCTACTGGGAACTGTACACCCGCCGCGACGACTGGGACCGCACCCCCGCCGGCATCATCACCGGCAACGCGGGGCCGCAGTACGTGCTGACCATCTTCTATGGCGACAGCGCCCGCAAGGCCATCGCCATGTCGCGCGGCGAACTGGATGTGTTCTTCGATGTCGACTTTGAAGCCTTCGAAACCGTGCTGGATACCACCCCCACCGCGCGTTCCTGGTACCAGGAATTCCCCTGGGCCTACCCCAACGAGGTGAGCACCCGCCAGTTGATCTTCAACTACGAGACAGAGCCGCTGTTCCAGAACAAGGATGTCCGCTGGGCGCTGGCACTGTCGCTGAACATGGTGGAAATGCAGACCGAGTACATCGGTGGTGTGGCCAAGGTGACCCCCATGCCGGTGCCGCCAACGTCGAACCTGATGGCGCTGTATCATGACCCGATGGAAGAATGGCTGCAAAACCTGGAAATCGAGCTGGATAACGGCGAGATGTTCCAGCCCTACGACCCCACCATTCCGGATCAGATCGCTGCGTGGGCAGAAGAACAGGGCTACGCCGTGCCGGGCGAACCGCGCGACGTGTTTGGCAGCGGTTGGTGGAAGTTCGCGCCGGATGCTGCCGAACGCCTGCTGCTGAAGAACGGCTTCACCCGCGATGGTGGCGGCAACTGGCTGACCCCCGACGGCGAAGCATGGACGATTGACCTGCAGTCGCCGCCGGATGAAAACGACGCCTTCCGCGTGGCCACCGCCGCCGCGGATATGTGGGCAGATTTTGGCATCAACGTCAACCTGCTTGGCCTGGAACGCAGCGTGTGGGACCAGAACAACTTCGTGGGCCAGTTCGACATCAGCACGCCCTGGTACAGCTTCGCGCTGGCCTCTGGCGATGCCTGGCCGGAAGTGCTCGGCTGGCACCCACAGTACTACGTGCCCAATGGCGAGGACAGCCGCAGTCTGGGCGGCAACAGCATCATGCGTCTGAACGACCCGCAGGTCGGGGAATTCATTGATGCCATGGCCGAACTCAGCCCGGACAGCGAGGAAAATATCCAGCTCGTGCAGGACTTCCTGAAATACTGGGTCGAAAACCAGTACTTCATCACCACCATCAGCTTCAAGAAGTTTGTCACCTGGGATCAGCGCTACTGGACCGGCTTCCCCACAGCGGAGAATCCGGAATACATGCCGCTGTACTGGTTCCAGGGCGGCAAGTTCGCTATCCAGAGTCTTGAGCCGGTTCAGTAAATCCTGAGCCGGACCACACCGGGGGCACATCAGCAGGATGTGCCCCCGCCATACCCGCCCTCTACCGTGCGCTGGTTGATGTGTGCAGGATTGTTAGCAGATAAGGTATTTGATTGTGACCCTGTTAAAAGAGTTTATTCTCCCCCGGCTGGTACAGTGGCTGCTGGTCATTTTTGTCGGTGTCACCATCGCATTTCTGATTCCCAGACTGTCTCCCATTAACCCTGTCAGCCAGGCGCTGGGCCGCCTGACCGCCTTTCAGACGCTGGATCCGGAGGCTATGGTGGCGCTGCGGGAATCGCTGATGGACCTGTACGGGCTGGAAGGCAGCATCCTGGAACAGTACGTCAATTTCTGGGGGCGCGTGATCCAGGGGGACCTGGGGCCGTCATTCAGTTCGTTCCCGATGCCCGTCACCCAGATGATCGGCACCAGCATCGGCTGGACCATCGGCCTGCTGGGGACGGCGGTCATTCTGTCGTGGGTGATCGGGATTTTCCTCGGTTCGCTGGCGGGGTATTACCGTGACCGCTGGTGGTCGCAGGTGCTGGACAAAATCCTGATCAGCGTTTACCCGGTGCCCTATTATATTCTGGCGTTTGTGCTGCTCATGGCGTTTACCTACTATCGCCCCATTTTCCCGATGGTGGGCGGCGCGCGCGGCACCCCCAGCTTTACCTGGGAATATATCAGCAGTGTGCTGTATCACAGCTTCCTGCCGGCGCTGTCGATCATTATCGGCGCTGTGGCCTTCCGCTTCATTATTTCAAAGGCGCTGACCTCCAGCGAAGCATCCAGCGATTATGTGCAGTATGCCGAAATGGCCGCCGTGCCAAAGCGCAAAATCCTGTTCTTTTATGTGACGCGCAACACCATGCTGCCCCAGGTGACCGACCTGGGCCTGTCGTTGGGGGCCATCTTTGAAGGCGCGCTGATTACCGAAGTCGTGTTTGGCTATCCGGGCGTCGGCTCCGTGCTTTATAACGGCATCATCTCGGCAGATTACAACCTGATTATGGGCATTACACTGCTGTCGATTGTCGGCATCGCGACTGCCTCGCTGCTGGTTGATCTCAGTTATCCGCTGTTCGACCCACGTGTGCGCTACCGCTAATGTGTGTTAAAGGTAAAGACTGATGGCCGCTTTAAGAGACTTATTCCGCTTCAGCCCGACGTTCCGGGTGGGGTCCATCATCCTGGGCGTGGTGCTGCTGCTGGTCCTGCTCTCGTTTGTGTCGCCCTATGCGCCAGATGACCGGCGCGCTGTGCCCCGCAACGAGCCACCCTCGCAGGAATTTATCCTGGGCACCACATCCACCGGCCAGGATGTCTTCTGGATGCTGACCTTTGCCGTGCGCAATACGCTGATGGTGGCGGGCACTGCCGTGCTGATCGGGCGCAGCATCGGCGTGATGCTGGGGATGATTTCCGGTTATGTCGGCGGCACGTGGGACCGGGTGCTTTCGTCGCTGGTGGACAGCTTTATTGTTATCCCCCGGCTGCCGCTGCTCATTCTGATCGCCTCCATTATGCGCGGGCAGATGACCATGCTGGCCCTGGGGGTGCTGATCGGCCTGCTGGACTGGGCCTATCCCTCCAAACGTTACCGCGCCCAGATTCTGAGCCTGCGCGAACGCGAATTTACCCATACCGCCGTGTTCGCCGGCATGAGCACCGTCAAGGTGGTGGTGCGCGAACATCTGCCGTTTCTCATCCCGTTTCTGCTGGCAGATGTGGTCAGCGGTTTTCTGTTCGCCATCGGCTTTGAGGTGACGCTGTCTGTGCTGGGGCTGAGCGATCTGAACACAGCCAGCATCGGCACGATGATTTACTGGGGCAATTATTATCAGTCGCTGCTGACCAACCGCGTCTGGGTACTGGCCGCCCCCATCGGCGCTTCGATCATCGCCGTGATTGGCTTCTATTTCGTCTCAATCGGGCTGAGCCGCTACCTGGACCCACGCACCCGCATGAGCCGGCTGCATGTAAAACAGGAAGTGACAGAGCCAGCCCCGGAACAGGTGGTAGAACCCGTCAAGGAACAGGTTCAGGGGATAAATTCATGACTGTTGTTGCAGAAGCCAAAAATCTGAAGGCCTATTACATCACCCGGGCCTATGGGGTAGAACGTACCGTCCGGGCTGTCGATAACATCTCGCTGCAGATCAGAAAAGGTGAGGTATTCGGCATCGCGGGGGAATCCGGCTGTGGCAAATCAACCCTGCTCAAGGTGCTGCTGGGGGCACACCAGCCGCCGCTGACCGTCGTGGATGGGTCCGTAACGTATCAGTTCGACAGCCACGAAGAGATCAACGCGCTGGCGATGACCGACAAGAATCAGAGGGAAGTCCGCTGGAAGCGGATATCGTACATCCCGCAGGGGTCGATGCATGTGCTCAACCCGGTGCGCCGCATCCGCGATACCTTCTACGATTTTATCTCCGCGCACCAGAGCATGCCCCGCAGCGAAGCACAGAAGCTGGTGCTCAATTATCTGCGCGAGCTGGGCCTGCCAGACAAGGTAATGACCGCCTACCCGCACCAGCTTTCCGGCGGCATGCGGCAGCGCGTGACCATCGCGCTGGCGACCATCCTGAAGCCTAAGGTCGTCTTTGCCGACGAACCCACCACCGCGCTGGATGTGGTGGTGCAGCGCGGCGTGATCCAGCTTTTAAAGGATGTGCAGCGGCAGGAAGAAAACACGCTGGTGCTGGTCACGCACGATATGGGGGTGCATGCCAACCTGGCGGACCGGGTGGCGGTGCTGTATGCCGGGCAGGTGGTGGAGGAAGCCGATACGCGCACCATCTTTAAAAATCCGCGCCACCCCTACACCAGACATCTGATTAACTCGCTGCCCCGGCTGGATGACAGGAGCGAACGGGTGAGTATCCCGGGGCGGCCCCCGGCGCTGGATAAGCCCCCCACCGGATGCCGGTTTCATCCGCGCTGTCCCTACGTCATGGATATCTGCCGCCATCAGGTGCCGCAGTCAGTCAGCGTCAGCAAAAATCACAAAGTGGCCTGCTTTCTGGAAACAGAGGAGAGTGCCTGATGCAGGAACATCAGACGGATCATTTATTGTATGTCCAGAACCTGACCAAAGTCTTCACCCTGCGCCAGGGGCTGTCTGCGCGGCGGTTTTACGCGGTGGATAAAGCCACCTTCGCGCTGCGTTCGGATACGCCGGAGATTTTCACGCTGGCCGGGGAAAGCGGCAGCGGCAAGACCACCGTTTCGCGCATGATCCTGGGCCTGGAAGAACCCACAGAAGGCAGCATCTTCTATAAAGGGAAAGATGTCACACGAATCGGGCGTAAGGAACGGCGCTCGTGGTTTATGAAGGAAGTCCAGCCCATTTTCCAGGACCCGTTCGCCACCTTCAGCCCGCTCAAACGCATCGATACCTACCTGTACGAGACAGCCTATAACTATCACATCGTCACCCGCGCCAATGCAGACAGCTACATCGATGAGGTGCTGCATTCGGTGGGGCTGTCGCTGGCGGAGGTCAAGGGGCGCTATCCTAACGAACTTTCCGGCGGACAGGCCCAGCGCATTTCTGTAGCGCGCGCGCTCATCACCAATCCGTCGCTGCTGGTGGCGGATGAGCCGGTGTCGATGCTGGATGCCTCGCTGCGGATGTCCATCGTTAACCTGTTTCGCAGTCTCAAGGAAGAAAAGGGCGTTAGCGTGCTGTACATCACGCACGATCTGGCGACGGCCTACTACACCGCAGACCGTATCGCGGTGATGCTGCGCGGCTGGATTGTCGAGGCCGGGCCGGTGGAGAAGGTGCTGGGCGAACCGCTGCACCCCTACACCCGCAACCTGAAGGACTCTGTGCCAGAAGCGGACCCGGATAAACAGTGGGAAGAATCCGCCAGCCTGGCGACGATGGAAACAGACGAATTTCTGCAGACCGGCTGCAAATTTGCCTCGCGCTGCCCGGCCGTCATGGATATCTGCCGCCACAAGGTGCCGGAAGATGTGATGGTGGATGACCGGATGGTGAAGTGCTTCCTGTACACCGACGAAGCCGAACAGGCCCCGGCAGGCGCGCAGCAGCCTGCCTGAGTACAACAGTCACGGAGACAGCCTGTGAACACACAACGCATCGGCATTGTGCATCCCGGCGCGATGGGCGCATCAGTCGCGGCATCGGCCCGCAGCAGCGGCCACCCGGTCTGGTGGGCGTCTGAAGGACGCAGCGCGGACACTCACGCCCGTGCCGAAAAGGCCGGCCTGCGTGATGCAGGCACACTGGCGGCACTGTGCCAGACCTGCGGCATCATCATCAGTGTGTGCCCACCCCATGCCGCAGAGGATATGGCGAACGAAGTCCTCGCGCATGGCTTTGGCGGCCTGTATGTGGATGCCAATGCCATATCCCCCCAGCGCACCGCCCGCATCAACCAGGCCATGACCGCCGCCGGGGTGCGCTTTGTCGATGGCGGGATTATCGGCGGGCCAGCGTGGCAGCCGGGCACAACCTGGCTCTATCTTTCGGGCGAGGCCGCTCAGACCGCTGCGGATTGTTTCGCGGGGGGGCCGCTGGAAACCCGCGTGATTGGCGATGCGCCGGGCAAGGCATCTGCGCTGAAGATGTGCTTTGCGGCCTACAGCAAGGGCACCACCGCGCTGCTGTGCGGCATACTGGCGGCGGCGGAAGCGCTGGATGTGCGAGATGAGCTGAACCAGCAGTGGGCGCAGGATGGCGCTGATTTTGATGAACAGGCCGCGCGCCGGGTCCGGCAGGTGACGGCCAAAGCGTGGCGGTTTGCCGGTGAGATGGAGGAGATTGCCGCCACTTTCGAAGCAGCAGGCGTACCCGGCGGCTTTCATCTGGCGGCGGCGGATTTATACAGCCGCCTGGCAGGCTTCAGGGATGCCGGCGACACTCCGGCGCTGCATGACGTGCTGGCGGCCCTGCTGGAACCGCACACCCGAAAAGACTCTGCGCAATAACTGCTGACTCGCACTGGAGGACCCTGCCCTGATGACCACCCCCACCCCGGATTCAGACACCTATGCCGCCGCCGCGCTGGTCGATTTTGCCGCGCAGCTTCTTCATCGCGCCGGGATGCCCCAGGACCGGGCCGAAACTGTCGCCCAGATGCTGGTAGAAGGCGACCTGATGGGCCACACCACACATGGCCTCAACCTGCTGGCGCCTTACCTGAAGGAGATTGAAGCAGGCTTCATGACGCTGGAGGGCGAACCGGAAACGGTGGCCGATCATGGCGCGGCGATCACCTGGGATGGCCATTACCTGCCCGGCCCCTGGCTGGTCATGCAGGCCATGCGCCTGGCCTTTGACCGGGTGCAGGCGCATCCGGTGGTGACAGTGGGCATCCGGCGCAGCCATCATATCGCCTGTCTGGCGGCCTATCTCAAACAGGCCACAGATCGCGGGCTGTTCATGCTGCTGATGTCTTCGGACCCGAACGAAAAATCCGTCGCGCCCTTTGGCGGGCTGAGGCCGCTGTACACGCCCAATCCCATCGCGGTTGGCATCCCCGCACGCAGCGAACCGATCATCATCGACATCAGCACATCGACTACCGCCAACGGCTATATCACCCGGCACCGCAGCGAAGGCAAACGCCTGCCCGGCCTCTGGCTGCTGGATAACCAGGGCAACCCCACCGATGACCCGCAGGCCACCGTCACCGACCCGCCGGGTTCTGTGCTGCCGCTGGGCGGCGCCGATCTGGGCTATAAGGGCTTCGCGCTGGGTCTGATGGTCGAGGCGATGACGGCCGCGCTGACCGGGTATGGCCGTGCCGACCAGCCCCGCCGCTGGGGCGCCTCCGTCTTTTTGCAGATCATCAACCCGGAAGCATTCGGCGGGAGCGAGGCGTTTGTGCGGGAAACGGAATGGCTGGCGGAAGCAAGCCGCACCAATCCGACTCCGCCGGGCCAGCCCCCTGTGCGTCTGCCGGGCACCCGAGGGCTGCGGCTGCGCGCCCAACAGCTTGAACAGGGCGTGACGCTGTACCCCACTATTCTGCCGGCGCTGCGGCCCTGGGCGGAAAAGCTGGGCGTGCCTGTGCCCGCGCCGCAGGATTAAGGCCTGCTGAAAAGAATTCCCATTGGGCGAACAACCCTATATAATGGCCCCTATGCCACAGAATACGTTACCTGACTATCATTTCCTGTTGATCGCATCGAACCTGGGGGCGGAATGGTTTTTCGAGGCCGCCTATAACTACTGGGAACGCTTTCAGCCCACCGTCATCAGCGACCTGTCGCTGGTCAGCATCGTGCCGGAGGAATACAGCATCGCCGTAACCGCT
The DNA here is from genome assembly GCA_964593565.1 of uncultured Anaerolineaceae bacterium. Classification (GTDB taxonomy): domain Bacteria; phylum Chloroflexota; class Anaerolineae; order Aggregatilineales; family Phototrophicaceae. The sequence continues at coordinate 54,105 of CAZQIY010000016.1, read as the reverse complement.
GTCGTCCGGCGAGACCGTGTAGCGGCGCTGGGGGTTGAACTGGCGAAGATCGCGCCGGAAGCCCTGTATGACCCGGTGGTGTTTGATTTTATGGAAGACACCCAGGAAGCGCTGGACGAACGTGCCCGCCTGAACCAGCCCTTTGGCGTGCCGCTGATCCCGACGGAAACGCCCACACGCGGCCCCACAGCCCCGCCCGCCTACCCGACCCCTGGCCCGGTGACGGTGCCTAATTTCGTCACACAGACGCCCACACCGGGGCTGCCGGATCAGGAAGACCTGGATGTTGACAGCCCGCCGCAAACGCCCATATTCCCGACCCCTGGCCCCATCACCGGGAGCTGAGAAGGAGCCTTATGCGTCTCGATCAATTTGTCTGGTCCCGCAATCCGCGCGGTCTGCATGTCCAGCGGGTGCTGATTACGCCGCTGGAGTTTGATCGCTGGTCGCTGCCCGGCTTTGGCTGGGTCAAGCTGGTATCGGCGGAAACTGAGTATGTGGATGATGCGGTGGAATTTCTGCGGCGCGGCATCACACCGATTCTGCGCCTGTATCGTGATCGTTTTGGGGCCGCCCCCTTCGACCGGGCCATGCGCGACCAGACTCTGGAGTTTCTGCGCGTCGGGGTGAAGTGGTTTGAATTTTACAACGAGCCAAACCTGGGCATCGAATGGCCTGCCGGGGTCGATATTGACTGGCGCAACCAAGACATCATCCGCCCCTTGACGGACAACTGGCTGACATGGGCGGAATTTATCATCAGCCAGGGCGGGTATCCCGGTTTTACCGCGCTGGCGGAAAGTGACGACCCCAAAGCCTCTGCGGTGCGCTGGATGGATGCCCTTCTGAACGACATGCGCCAGCGCCATTATGACCGTTTCCGCTATGTGCTGGCCAACGGCGCTTACTGTGCCACGCATCCATATATCCTCAATCATTTTTATCAGGAAATGCCGGGCGGCGGCCCCACCAGCGCCCGCCCGCCAGAAGCCCAGGTCGCGCGCGAACCGGGCTGGCACTTTGAATATCCTTACGACCCGCTCCAGCAGTCGCATGACCCGGGGCGTACGGTGTTTGGCGGCACCACGCTGACCCCCTATGGCGACCCGGTAGGGCTGATCGCGATGGGGCGCATGTTCAACGAACGCTGCGCCCAGTGGTTCGGCACGCAGGCGGTGCCGGTGGTGGGCACAGAAGGCGGCATCTATCCCTTTCTGCCGGGCGACCATGGCCGTTATTACCAGCAGGACAACCGCTACCCGCCCTATGACGAAGTGAGCCAGGCTCAGGCCACCATCGCGATGTTTGACTGGATCGCGCGCGAGGCCCCGCCCTGGATGTTTGGCGTGTGCCTGTGGAAAGAGGATGATTACTACAACCCGCACCGCACGCTGGCCATCATCGAGATGGAAGGGCAGGAACCCTTTTTTAAGGCAGTGCCGCCACTTGATGTCATGGCTGACCCGCTGGCCGAGCCGGAAGCCGAGATTGTCGCTGGCCCCGGCCCGATTCATGGGCAGGCGGATTTTCATATGGTGGTGCTGGCCCCCGGCCTGAATACCGACTGGTTTTTTGAAACCGCACAGCCCTACTGGGAATTGTTCCGCCCGATTGTGACCTCAGACCTCAGCCTGATGGACTTCCTTACCTCGGATAAAAGCCTGGCCGTGACGGTCATCGCGCCGCCGCACATGGTCGCCACCATGACGGAGCGCATCAAGGACCCGTACCCGAATGTGTGGTTTGATCTGATCGTGGCGGAACGGCGGCAGGACGTGGGCGACATCCTCAACGAGCGGGTGCAGCGCAATCAGCGATTTTAGGGCTGAGCAGGCTG
>CAZQIY010000016.1:17536-52168 GCA_964593565.1 uncultured Anaerolineaceae bacterium | reverse complement strand
ACAGGCCCACAGCGTTACATTAAGGTTTGGATAAAGCGAATCGCGCCGGGCTTATTTTTGTGCTTTCGGCGCCTGTGCTATACTGGCGCATATGGATGATTGGATTCAGCAGGCGAAAGCACGCGGCCTGGGCGGGTTCCTGACCACGCTGCTCGATGTTCTGGAACCGCTGGGGCCGCTGGGGGCACAGATGTTATGGGTTGCCCAGCCGTTAAGCGGGGTGCTGGGGGCCTCGCAGGTGGTGGGGCATCTGGCCGAAGCACTGGAAGAACCCGGCGGTGTGGATCGCCTGCGCCAGCGGTTAGAGGAGTAATGGGGGCACTGTGGAAAGCATCCTGATTTTAGTCCTCGCGTTTGTGGCAATGGTCATCGCCATCCAGATTATCCGGCGGCGGCGCGATGCCTTCCCCATACGCGCCATCCCGGCCTACGAAGCGCTGACTCCGCTGACCGGGCTGGCGATTGAAGCCAACCGCCCGGTGCATTTATCCGCTGGCAGCGCCGGCCTGGGCAGAGAAGAAACCCTGCTGACACTGGCAAATGCGGAATTGTTCTACCGCGTGGCACAGCAGGCCGCTATTGGTGCTGCCGCGCCAATCATTACCACCAGCGACACGACCACCATCCCCCTGGCCTACGATACGCTGCGCCGGGCCTACCAGTCTCGCGGGCTGATGGAGCGCTACCGTTCCAGCAGTGTGCGCTGGTATCCCGCCGGGCCACGTTCGCTGGCCTATGCCGCTGCGCTTACCGCCGCTTTAGGAATCAATGACGTCAGCCTGAACGTGCTGGTTGGCAGTTTTGGGCCGGAACTGGCGCTGATCGCCGAGGCGGCCGCGCGGCGCGACCAGGGGCTGATCGCCGCCAGCAGCCAGCCAGAGGGCCAGGCGGTGGCATATGCCATGTCAGATCAACCGTTGATCGGAGAGGAAATTTTTACCGCCGGGGCCTATCTGGGCGGCGGTGCCAGCTACCGGGCCGCGCTGGTGACGCAGGATTTGCTGCGCTGGCTGCTGATAATCGCCATGATCCTGCTGGCGATTGCCACCGTGAACCCGGAATTTGCACGGGTGCTGGGGTCGCTGCTGGGCGCTGTATCCGGCCTGTTGGAGAGGGGTTAACCTGTGGGACGCTTGCTGGCAGTACTGGCGACGGCGATTGCGATAGGGTTCGGGCTGGTCACGCTGCTGGGCCTCACAACGGGCATTCCGCTGCTGGAAGGCCTGGCGCAGTTCTTCCTGCAGTTGGTCGCCATCACCGTCGCGCTGACCATCATCATTGGCATCTTTAACCTGCTGACGGTGCATGGCGGGCGCGTGCGGCAGCGCGGCCCGGGCTGGTTTTACAGCCTGGTGCTGGTCCTCAGCACGCTGGCAGTCATCCTGCTGACGGTGCTGGAACGCGCCGGCGTTCTGCAGGGCGACCCGGCCATCACCACCATCCTGCTGGAACAGGTGCAGGTGGCTGTTGAATCCGCCCTCGGCGGGCTGCTGCTGTTCGCGCTGGTCTATGGCGCTTATCGCACCCTGCGCAAGCGTGTTTCCGGCTGGGGTCTGCTGTTTGTGCTGGCCCTGCTGACAGTGCTGCTGGGCACGCTGCCCATGGCAGAACTGGGCCTGTTTGCCACCGCCCGCGACTGGCTGATGAGTGTGCCGGTCAGCGCAGGGGCGCGCGGCATTCTGCTGGGCATCGCGCTGGCGACTATCGTGACAGGTATCCGTGTATTGATCGGCCAGGATCGTTCTTACCGGGAATAATAGGCTTATGAGTGACGACTTTGACGATCTCGCCTGGATGCGGGACGAAGACGACGATCAGACAGGCGAGGAAGACGAAGAAAAGTTCGACTGGCAGCAGTCTGACGAGCAGGCTGATGAACAGGCGCCGCCGCCGGGGGGGCATCTGGGCTTTACCACAGAGCTGCCCTGGATGCAGCAGCCCACCGGCCCGGACGCTGGCGACCCCGACGAGGAGGATTCGCTGGACTGGCTGCGCGACCCGGTAGAGGACAGCGAAAGCGCGGCCCAGACGCCCGACGAGTCGCTGCCGGACTGGCTGCGGCCTGCGGAAACCACGCCGGAAGATGTGCCCGAAATCCCGGAAGAAGATGTCCCCGAATGGCTGAAAAGCCCCTCGTCTGCCGAAGAACTGGTCGAGGATGAACCCGCCGCAGAGTGGGGGCCGAACCGTGATATTTTCCCGGAACCGTTGTTTGACGATGCCGGTGACGACCTGGAATTTGACCCGGACCTGCTGCGCGATTCTGCAGACATCCCGGGACCCACAGACGGTGCCCCGGCCAGCGATGATGTGCCGGCTGACGATATTGATATTAACGCCGTGCCGGACTGGCTGCTCAACATTGATGAAGGGCAGGAATCGCCCCGCCCGCCTGCCTCGATGGTCGATGACACTGGCCAGCTTTCGCCGGACTGGCTGGCCAGCGGCCAGGAACTGCCGGACACCATTGAATCCGGCCAGACGTTTGATGAATGGATGATCGAACAGGCTGAGCGCGAGCGCATCCCTGATCTGGAAGAACAGATGCCGGAACTGGATGAGCTGGCCACGCCGGGCAGCGATGAGGAAGCCCCCATCGACACCGGCATGCTGCCGGACTGGTTCCTGGGCATGGAAAAACTCGATACCGAGGATGCGCCGGAATGGTTCAGCGGTGAAGTGCCCGCCACAGACAGTTTATCTGAAAGCCCGATCACCGACTGGCTGTCTGCTCAGGAACCGCCGGAACCCGAACCGGAACCGCAAGCGCCGGAACTGACGGAGCCGGAACCCGCCAGCCTGTTTGGTGAGGATATCTTCGCCGCGATGGGCGAGGAAACCGTCGACAGCGAAGACCTGCAGGATTATTTCGCGTCGATGGGCGCGGAAGAAGAAAGCTCGCTGGACGATGTGTTCGCCTCGCTGGGCGAGCAGCCGGAAGAAGATGCCCAGGCCGAAATGCTGGATGATGACTTTTTCGCCAGCCTGGCCCAGGACAGCGAGCTTGCGGCGGCAGCAGCGGACGAGCAGGAGGATTACGATCCGTATGAATCCGAAATCGCGCCGGCAGAAGAAGATGTGCTGGGCGAGGACTTTTTCGCCTCGCTGGGTGAGGAAACCGCCGCTGCGGAACAATCCGACGATGAATTTCTGCGCTCGCTGATCGAAGGCCCGGAAGGGCTGGAAACAATGTTCGGTGAGGAAGAACCTGAGGAACCCCTCGCGGAAGTCGCGGAGGACGACCAGCCCATCGACATCAACACCGTGCCGGATGGCGATCTGCTGCACACCCTGGGCATAGACGAACCAGACGAAGATTCGTTTGACTGGTTTGCTCCGGACACCCCGGAACCAGAGGCCGCCGAAGCGGATGCGGTGGACTGGCTGCAGGACCTGGGCGAACTGGATGAATCCGCGCTGGCGGAACCGGTGGAGGAAAGCCCGCCGCCACAGGAAGTCCTGCCAGAGCCGCAGGCGAACATAGAACCATCCGGCGTGGCCGATATTGACAGCCTGCTGGAATCTATGGACAGCGAACTGACGCTGCCGGATACCGGCAATCTGCTGAGTGATGATGTCGATTTCGACGACCTGTTTTCGGATGTCGCCTTCAGCGACATTACCATCGAACGAGCAGACCCGGAAGCGCCCGGAAGCCTGCCTCAGGCGCCGGACTGGCTGACCGAAGCCGGGGCGACAGTGGGCGGCATCTCTGCCGCGGCCATCCTGCGCCAGCGCGATGATCGCCCGCTGGAAGAACTGCCGGATCGCCTGAAAAAACTGCGCGAACGCGGCGCGACGGTCAGCGGACGTGCGGCGGACCCGGAAGCGCTGGCCGGTGTGGTGCCCGATCTCAGCGAGGTGGCCGAGGTTGCCGCGCCGCTGGTCACCGGCACCGGAGCCGCGATTGTGCTGTCGCCGGACCAGCAGCAGCGGGTGGACCTGCTGCGCAGCCTGACAGCATCCGAACATGCCCTGGCACTGACCTCTGCGCGGGCGGTGACGGATGAGCCGTTCCTGCTGGACGAAGACGAGGCCCTGCCGGAACGTGTGGTCGAGGTACAACGCGCGGCCCCCCGGCGGCGTCCCAAAATTGACCGCCTGCTGATCGCACTGGTGCTGGCAGCGGGGGTGATTCTGCCGTTTATGACCAATATTCGCATTGGCGACCTGCCGCCATCGCAGTTTGCCGCCGACAGCCGCCAGCAGGCCGTATTTGATGCGCTGAACAGTGTGCAGCCCGGCCAGCAGGTGCTGGTAGGCGTGGAATACAACCCGACAGCGGCGGCAGAACTGGACAGCATGACGCGGGTGCTGCTTCAGCACATCCTGACCCGGCGCGCCCAACCGGTGGTCATCAGCACCAACCCGGTGGCGCTGCTGCGGGCCAACAACCTGCTGACCGACCTGGGCCGGGCGGAGTCTCCGCTGGTAACGGCCCTGGGGCGCAGTACGCCGCTGGTCGCTAACGAAGATTATTATGTGACTCGCTTTCTTCCTGCCGGTGAGATAGGGCTGCGCGGTCTGGCGATGAATCCGCTGCCACTGCTGGCGTATGACCTGCACGGCCAGCCCACCGGCCTGATGATCCCGAATCTGGACAATTTCGCTCAGGTCGTGATCGTGGCGGAACGGCCGGATGATATTCGCACCTGGGCGGAACAGATCGCCCCGCTGGTGGATGCGCCCGTGCTGGCGGCCACCGGCTTTGCTGGCGAACCGCTGACTGAGCCGTATGTTGGCAGCAGTTTTGAAGGCCTGCTGGTCGGCTTTAAGGATGCCTTTACCTATGGCGCCATGCTGGGCGAGGTCAGTGTGCCGGAAACGGTGCTGACAGAGGAACCCGAAACCGAAGCCGCGCCGACTGAAGCTCCGGCAGACAGCGAAGATAGCACAGATACCGCCGCCGAGGATGAAGGCACCGCCGCGCCCCAGCCCACCACCGAGGCCAGCCCTGCGCCGGCGGAAACCGGCGTGATTGTGGGCAACCAGAATATCAACGTGCGCAGCGGGCCGGGGTCTGGTTTTGCTATCGTGACCACCGCCGCCCCCGGTGAACAGGTGGAAATTCTGTCGCGTGGCAGCGGCTGGTTTAATGTGCGGCTGGCCAACGGTGATGAAGGCTGGGTCGCGGCCAACCTGGTTCAGGTGATCGAGACAGGCGACGTGGCGGATGAGGACGAGCCGGAAGGCGGATTCGCGCTGCCGACGGACACCCCGGCCCCCACCGACCCCCCTGAGGCCACCAGTACACCACAGCCCACCGGTACGCCTGTGCCATCGGCGACGCCAGCACCCAGCAGCACCCCGGCACCGACCCGGACGCCGCCACCGGCAACGGCAACAGTGCAGCCCAGCCCGGCCCCACAGGCCGAGGTGATTGCCCGCGTGGTTGCGGATACGACCATCAACGTGCGCGGCGGGCCGAGTACGTCATCCTCGCCAGTAGGGACCGCCAGCCCCGGCGATGAATTCGCCGTGCTGGGGCGCAATGCCGATGGCTCGTGGATACAGGTCGATTATCCCGATCTGGTCGCGGGGCAGCAGGCCTGGATCGCTGCTTTCCTGCTGGAAATCGAGGCTCGCGAAGCTCCGGCAGAATCAGAGACAGGCGGCATGGTGCTGGTGATGGCCGGGGCAGATTTCAGCGGTCTGTTTGCCGCCCCGGCACAGGCACAGCCAACCACTGCGGCGGAGGAAACAGAGGAAGCCGCGGAAGAAACCACCGAAGCGCCTGATGACGAAGCGGCGGAAATCACGGAGGAAGCACCCGCAGCGGCGCCAGCACAGCAGACCGTCAGCGCGCTGGAAAGCGGCCGCGCTCAGGCGATCCCCAATGCGGAAACCCGTTGGTATGCCATGAATCTGGGACTGGTGATTATTATCGCCGTCATTGTCATCGGCACGCTGGTGAATATCGTGCGTGCCCTGCTGCGAAGGGGGAAATAACGTTGGAGCAGATTGGCCTGTGGGCAGGCTTTGTCCTGACTCTGATGGTTTTCAGTTATATTCTGGGCGATAACTTCCTTTACCGGCTGGCGGTCTATCTGTTTGTGGGGCTGGCCGCGGGCTATATCGTCGTGGTGACGTGGGAAAGCGTGCTGTGGCCCTGGTTCAGTGGGACGCTGGAAAGCGCCGCTGGCAGCCCAATCGCGCTGGTTCCGCTGCTGGTTCCACTGCTGCTGGGCATTTTGCTGTTGTTTAAAGCCTCGCCCAGGCTGGGGCGGCTGGGGCATATCGCGCTGGCCTTTATTATCGGCGTGGGCACGGCGGTGGCACTGGTCGGGGCGATTGCCGGGACACTGCTGCCGCTGGCCGGGTCGACCAGCAGCGTGGTGGGCATCAACCGGGTCAATGGCACCCTGCTGCTGCTGGGGGTCATCTGCACGCTGGTCTATTTCCAGTACCTGGCCCGGCGCCTGCCGGATGGCCGCACGCAGCGCCGCGTGTACATCCGCGCCCTGGCCTTTGTCGGGCAGGGGGTGATTGTCGTCACACTGGGGGCGCTGTATGCCGCCGCCATCCTGACCAGCCTGACCATCTTCAGCGAACGTGTTGGGTTTATCCTGGCGCGCGTGGGCGGAGGTTAATCCATGAGCGCGATTCTGGCAGCAGATTTCGGCAGTGTTCATACGCGGGTGCTCCTGCTCGATCTGGTCGATGGCGGCTACCGGCTGGTGGCCCAGGCTCAGGCGCCCACCACCGCCGGCTTTCCATATCACGATGTCGGGGTGGGCCTGGGGCACGCCCTGCAGGAAATCAGCGGCGTCACCGGGCGCAAACTGACGGACGACCAGGGAAATCCGATCATTTCGGCAGGGCCAGACCGCACTGGAATCGGTGAGTTTGTGGCGACGGCCAGCGCCGGACGCCCCCTGCGCACGCTGCTGGTTGGGCTGGTGCCGGAAATCAGCATCGCCAGCGGCCTGCGCGCCGCCGCAGGCACCTACGTCCACATTACCGGCACTTTCAGCCTGAATGACCGGCGCAGTGACGAGGAAAAGCTGAACGCCATCGTCAGCAGCAGCCCGGACCTGGTGCTGATTACCGGCGGTATTGATTATGGCGCGCGCGAACCCCTGCTCGATCTGGTGCGGGTGGTGCATCTGGCGCTCAAGCTGCTGGAACGCCCGCGCCGCCCGGTCGTGCTGTATGCTGGCAACAGCGCGCTGGCAGCCCACATCCGCGAATTATTTGACGGCCTGACCCGCGTGTTTATCGCCCCGAATGTACGCCCGTCGCTGGAAGAGGAATATCTGGACGGTGCCCAGCTTCAACTGGGGCTGGCCTTTGATGCCTTTAAGGAAACACGCGGCAGCGGCTTTGGCGCTGTGGGCGATCTGACCCGCATCGGGATGCTGCCCACCGCGCAGGGCTATAACCTGATGATGGAATATCTGGGGCGCACACAGTCCAAAGGCGGGCTGGCCGTTGATATTGGCAGCGCGGTCAGTTCGCTGTCGGCCTATGTAGGGAACGAGGTGTTCACCACCATCCGCACCGATATTGGCCAGGGGCGCAGCGCCTATGACCTGCTGGATGTAGTGGGCACAGGCGCGATCCGGCGCTGGCTGCCCTTTTATATCACCGACAACGAACTGCTGGCCTATGCCCATAACAAGGCCCTGCGTCCGGCCACCATCCCGGAAACGCTGCGCGATCTGTTTCTCGAACACGCGCTGCTGCGGGCTGGCATCGAAGAACTGGTGGCGGCGTCGCGCCCGGCCTGGGCCAAAGCCATCAGCCTGCCCCCGGGCCGAACACTGCCCCCCTTCGAGCCGATTATCGGCGCAGGCGCCACCCTGGCACGCACCGGCAGCGGCGGCATGACGGCCATGCTGCTGCTGGATGCGCTTCAGCCAGAGGGTATCGTCACCCTGCAAACCGACCCCTATGGCCTGCTGCCTGCGCTGGGGGCGCTGGCGCATTCCCGGCCAGAAGCGGTGGTGCAGGTGCTGGAAACCAGCGGGCTGGAAGCACTGGGCACGGCCTTCTGTGTCTCTGGCCGCCCCCGCCCGGACCGCCCGGCGCTGGATATTAAAATCAGGACGCCTGACGAAATCGTCCAACGGCGCATTGATGGCGGTCATCTGTGGGTGTATCCGCTGCCGGTGGGCGACGAAGCAGAGGTGGAGGTGCGGGTGCTGGGCGGCGGCAGCATCGGCGGTAAAAAGCGAATCCGGCTGAAGCTGGAAGGCGGCGCTGCCGGGCTGGTGTTTGATGCGCGCGGGCGACCTTTGCCGCTGGAAGAGGACGTTGCCAGGCGGGCGGCCCAGATGATGCAGTGGCTGGCCGAAGCAACAGGTAGCATGATCCAGGATATTCCGGTAAGCTGGCTGCAGCCGCCACAGGAAGCCAGGCCCGCAGTGCTGCCAGGGCGGCGGCGTCTGCGGCGCATCGATCAGCCAGACCCGCAGGCCGAGGCCGATCTTGACGATCTGCTGGGCATGGAATATCAGGAAGAGAACGACACGCAGAGAGAAGTGGACGACATCCGCAATGCATTATCCTGAGCATCGACACATACTGGCCTGGACGACTATCCGGCGCGAACGCATGCTGCCGGAAACAGCGGTAGGCGTGACGGACGTGGTACGGGGCAAGCAGGTGAACCTGCGCGACGTGATCGCGCATGGCAGTGTGCCGTCGCGCTTTGTGTTTCTGGACGCCATGGAAATCCTGCGCCTGCGTTCTCCGGAAGAACTCAATGATCTGGTGATTCCTGAAATTGGCGAGGAAGTCGCTAAGGATCAGGTGCTGGCCGGGCGCCGCCCGGACCGGGGCCGCCGTGTATTTTCGCCAGTGCGGGGGATTTTTGTCTATGCTGGCGAAGGCCGCCTGATTGTTCAGGAAACGCCCGAAGTGCTGGAACTGGAAGCCGGGCTGATTGGTCGGGTGGTCGAGGTGTTCCCCAATCGCGGCGCTGTGGTCGAGGCCTATGGCGCGCTGGTGCAGGGCGTATGGGGCAACGGCAGGCGCGTGATCGGGGCGCTGCGCCGGGAGCCGGAGGACGGCCTGGAAAGCGTCTTTGATGATTCAATCGGGCAGCGTTACAGCGGCACCATCGTGCTGACCCGGCGTTCACTGAAGGATATCAGCCTGTCCGTGATCGAGGACCAGAATTTTGGCGGGGTGATCGCGCCCAGCATGGACCCGGTGCTGATCGAACGCGCCTCGCAGATGTCGGCCGCCATCCTGCTGACTGAAGGCTTTGGCGATATGCCCATGAACAGCCGCCTGTACACCATGCTGGAAGAATTTTACGAGCGACAGGCGACGGTCGATGCCGTGCTGCCGGATCGATGGGAGGATGTGCGGCGTCCGGAGGTGTTTATTAACCTGCCGGCCCGTTCTGGCGACCAGCCCCCCCCGCCGCGCGTCGGACGGCCTTTACGTACAGGCGATCAGGTACGGCTGACGCGCGAGCCACACCCCGGGTCAATCGGCCAGATTACCGATTTGCCAAAAACGCCCTTGTTGTTAGACAATGGATTGCACGTGCCCTGCGCACAAATAACGCTTATTACGGGTGAATCTGTCCGGGTTCCGCTGGCGAATCTGGAGGTTTTGGGTAAATAATTAAGCGGCACAGCACCGCATAGAAGGAGGAATCTATGAGCAACCGACCGCCAGATGATGATTTCGGCTTTGACGACGACTTTGACTTTGACGATGATCTGGACAGCGGCACCGCTAACGAGGACTTTGATTTTGGCGAGGAAGACGCGTTCAGTTTCGAGGATGACGAATTCAATTTCGGCGATGATGAAGAGATCGTCTTTGAAGAACAGGAAGAGCGTCAGGGACCCAGCCGAACGTTCATCATTATTGCTGCGGCCATGATTGGCCTGTTTGTCATCGCGCTGGTGGTGCTGCTGCTGTTTGCCCTCCCCAGCGGGCCGACTGAAATTGAACTGACATCCACGGCGATCGCTATCCAGAATGCGACGACGATAGCCCTGGGCAACGAGACCGCCACACAGGCCGTGATTATCGCACAGGTACAGACCGAAGATGCCAACCTGACCGCGACGGCGCTGGCCCAGCCAACCGATACGCCCACCGCGACACCGACTCCCTCGCCCACATCATCCCCCACCCCGGATGAAACCGAGGGCGCGGCCATCGCCTTTATGACCCAGACCCAGGCGGCCATAGACCTGGCGGCCACTTCTGCGGCAGAAACGGCGGCAGCGGAGGAGCAGGCCCCCGTTGGCCCGCCCACCATAGAGATTAACGCCGTCGCACAGACAGCCACCGCGCTGGCGATGATTCTTCAGCCAACGGTGAATGGTCAGGGCGGCGGTGTCGTCGCAACGCCCACCATCGAGGGCGCGTTGCCCGGGCCGGGGCCGCTGCCAACCGCCCTGCCGGATACCGGCCTGTTTGATGATCTGGCGGCAGGCAACCCGGCCGGTGTGGGCGGGCTGATGCTGGCGGTGTTCGGGCTTCTGGGGGTGATTGTGATTTCCCGGCGGCTGCGCGCGGCCAACCGCTAAAACCAGACCGCGCCGCAGGAAAATTCATGCTGTGACCGCAAAAAGGGCGCCTCCTTTACAGGAGCGCTGCCCTTTTTTAATTTGTGATAGGAGTCGGATGGCTGCCAGGGAATCGATTCCCTGGCAGCCTGATTGTTATTCCATCACGGCGCTGAGGGTGTTACAGGCCAGACAGGTGTTATCCGGGCGGATGATGGCATACCCGGCCTGCGGATCATCCCCATACTGGGTGGCGTCCACATTCCACACGATCAGCAGCCGCACAAAACCACTCTGGCGGGCCAGGGTAGCAGCACGCGCCAGCCACGCCGCCTGATCCTGCACGGTGACGTTGGCCGCCCAGCTAAAGCCAGGGGGCAGCGGGCCGTAACCTTCTGGCGAGAGATAGCCCAGTTCGGTAAAGCACAGCGGTTTGTTCGGGAAAACGCCCCGGTAGGTATCCACCATGGTGCCATAATAGCGCGTGTAGTGGTTGGGGTTGCCGCGCGGGTCGCCGCTGCGCGCATCCGGGCTGAGGATGCCCTCGTTGTAGTGGATGCCCAGACAGTCGAAGAAGCTGGCGGCCCCGGCGTTGCGCATCCCCTGCAGGAATGGCTGATCATCGCAGCCGCTGCTGGTGCACTGCCCGCCAAAGAAGCCGGTTGGCGCCGGTGCGCCGCTGATGACCATCACGCTGCCATTGCGATTCTTGATGGCGTTATAAGCGGTCGCCAGCATCTGGGTATAGGCCTGCGGGCTGATCTGACCGGCGGGCCATTCGCGGTCAATATTCTGTTCGTTCCAGACTTCAATCGCATCCGGCCCCAGCGCGGCCACATCCGCCAGGAAGCTGGCGAACTGCTGGTAATACTGGGTTGGGTTGGCCTGAATCTGATCCTTGTTGCCCTTCACGCTCAGCAAAATCTTGAACCCTTTGCTGCGGGCTTCGTCGATAAAGCCCTGGGCGATGCTGGCCGGGTCACCCTGGTTCCAGACCACCTGACGCTTAACCCATGTCATGCCAGCCTCGCGCATCTGGGTATCGAACTGGAAGCCGAAGACCTGACCACCCAGCTCGAACTGGCCGATTGGCGGCGTTTCGCCATCGTCATCATCGTCCGGGGGCTGCTCGGTTGGCGGCGGGGGTTCTGTGGGCGTGGTTGGCGGCCCACCCGGCACCGGGATAAAAAGCACCTGCCCCACGTAAATCAGGTTCGGGTTTACAATGCCATTGCGCTGTGCAATCGCGCCGATGGTCGTGCCAAAGCGCCGTGCCAGCGCGCCCAGTGTATCCCCCCGAACCACCACATAGCGCTGCTCGCCGCCTGGCTGTTCACCGCCATCATCGTCATCGTCCGGCGGTGGCGGCGTTTCTGTCGGGACGGTGCCATCCCGGGGGATCAGCAACGTGGTTCCGGCATAGATCAGGTTGCGGTTGCGGATGATCGGATTTGCCGCCACGATACTGGAGATCGGGACGCCATAACGCAGCGAGATGCGGTACAGGTTTTCACCCGGGCGCACCAGATGCTCGATATAGTCGTCCTGTCCGGCCACCATCGCCATAGGCAGCAGTACAAGTAAGACCAGAATAACGACAAGAAAACGACGCATATAAACTCCTTTTCTCCAGATAGGCAAACAATTTTCAGCAAAATCTGCCAGGTGTGGTGTGACATCCCCCTCGCAGGGTACAGGCCGGATGAATAGTCCGCTTATTGTAATAATTTTCGCGTTACAAAGAAAACGCTATGAGCCTTCAGTGTAGCACGAAACCAGCGGCTGCGCTGGCAGACTGCGCCGGGCAGGGCACAAACCGCAGCGCGCCAATCGTTACAGCAGGTTTATAACCTGATACAAACTTTTATGGCAAATGCCAGGCTGCACAGCGGGCTGGTTCTCAAAAAAGTAAAGCGAAAAACAAACAGTTTCACAACAACATACTGACCTTCGTCAAGGCTGTAGCAATACAGGGCCATGCTATAATGATTTTGTTCAGTCTGTCGTCGGGGTAAGGTAGACACATGCACTTGCTGATCGAAGGCGAACTGCGCCATTTTGTGCCAATAAAGGAATTCCGGGCGACGTTCAGCCTGCCGGATACCTTTGGGATCGCCCTGTTCGAAGCCAAGGATTACAGCGGGCTGGGGCGCATCGACAGCGCCGGGGCAGAACTTAACATCGTGCGGCGGGCCGTGCTGGACGCTGTTCCGGCAGAGATGCCCCCGCAGGAATGGCTGGCTTACCTGCCCAGCCTCACCCGCCTGTTCGAGGCGAAAATGCACGAAATCAACCCGGAAGTGGGCCTGAAGAATATCGAGATTGAGTATGCGGCATGCGGCTTTCAGGATGTCTGCCAGAGCCTGATCTACAGCATGATTCAGGCACAGTCCGCAGATGCGCCGCCCCCCTCTTTCCACGAAGTCTATGCAGACTGGCAAAGCAGCACGGTACGCATCTCCAGCACTGTGCATTCCTATGTGCATCAGGGCGAAATCTGGGCGATTCAGATCGTCACCACGGCGTATGGGCGAGTCGGCATGGTGATCTGGACCCAAGACGAGACACATTACGTCCACGATACCAGCCTGGGCTGCCCGGCCGAAGGGTTCATGCACACGCTGCTTCAGGAAGTCGCCACCTACCTCACGATGAGCCACAACGCCTGAGCCGTGCCCCTGGGTCGCTATTATTAGGCATATTGCACAGCACTATCTACTCATAATATCCAAAATTTTTCCCTCAGCCGCAGGTTCGTTGCATTTTTGCATATAAATTATAAAATTTGTGACCATGTTTTGGTGGATGCAAGGTCGCTTTACGACAATAAGCATCAAATTTGTCAAAACTGTAAAGTAAATGACATTAGATATTTGAGAAATACCTGTTCTCGTGGAGAAATGAGCACTTCTTATGATCGCCTATTGTAAAACCTGTCACTCAACGCATGCGGCGTGGAACCGTCTGAACGACGGTGCAATCTGTGGTCTGTGTGGCACTCGTGAACGTGATTCGCGGGTGGTGCCGCCTCATGCGCAGGTTGAGACCAACCCCGAACATCTCAACCGGACATCGCACCTCGCAAAGCGGATAAGGCGTGCTTCTGCCTGATTCATCTGGCGGCTGTGGCACCTTCCAGACAGCCTCTGTACAGAGGCCGCTGGCACCAGCAATATTTTATCAGTCTGTAAAAACATGGGAGCGCATCCTGGGTGATGCGCTCCTTTCATAGATAGGTTCAGCCCGTTAGCCCGTCACGGGCAGCGACTGAATATCCGTGTTCAGACGCCCCAGCCAGGCCGCAGCCCAGCCCGTCTGGCCGTTGTAGTTGACCTGTACCCACTGGGCATCTTCTGTGCGTCCCACCACCGCGACCACCGCCTGAAAAGGCAGTGTCGCCAGTTGGTCCGCGCTCTGGTTGGGGGCGCTGCGCAGGTTTACGCGGTAATCCGTCGTAAAGGTCACGCCGGGCGCGGCGGGCGCTTCGCCCTCACCTGCCGCCGGGGCAGGCGCCTGGGCATTAACCGGACCGCCAGCTTTCCAATTGGCAATCAGCGGGCGCAGCACATCCAGCGCCTGAGAGCCATGACTCTGGCTCGGCTCGATGTGCGAATTCTCGAAATACTCGTTCCAGCTTACGATCAGAATCGCCCCGGCGCCGCTGGCGGCCGCGCCGTTCCAACTGTTGGTCAGAAACTGGCCGCTGGCGCGATCCTGGGGCGAAGTCGGGTTGGGCCGTCCGGCCATGCTGGATTCATCCCACCCGGGCAGCACCGTAGGGGTATAGAACCAGCCCCCGGCG
Source organism: uncultured Anaerolineaceae bacterium (assembly GCA_964593565.1). Taxonomy (GTDB): domain Bacteria; phylum Chloroflexota; class Anaerolineae; order Aggregatilineales; family Phototrophicaceae. The sequence goes on along the minus strand of CAZQIY010000016.1, from coordinate 37,888 downwards.
GCGCGTGTATTGGCCTGCCAGGTCGCTGCTGTCGCTGCCGGGTTGGCAGACCATGCGGTATTAAACAGATACAGCCCATCGAACACCTGCAGATAGCCGGTATTCGTCCCTTCCATCACCCAGATGGTGTTGTGGTCCGGGTCTACCTGAGACCGCATGTTGGCCCAGTCCGAAACAGAGAACCGGCCCTGATTCCAGAAGTAGATCACCGGCTTCCCCGCATAGCGCAGATACGCCGGGTGGTTCACACGATCCCCGATGAGGTAACGCAGCGATTCCATTGTTTCATCAATCGTGCCGTTGTACCCGGGATCAAACAGATCAACCGCCGCCGCCGCACGGAACCCGCGCGCGTTGGCCTGGTCGAGCAGCATGTTGAACACCTGATGAGTCAGGTTGTCGTTCTTGGGGCCATACCAGCTCATGACAAAGGCATCGATCCCGGCGCTTTTGGCCTGGTCGATATGCCGTCCGACGGCCCCGGCATCGCGCGAGTCATAGGGTTCGGCAGGCCGGTCAGCCAGCCGGGCATCGCCCCACGATTCATTGGTCCACCAGCCAAAATAGAATGCATACACCTGCCGGTTTTCAGTCTGCGCAGCGGTGATATTCACAGCCAGCAGCGCCAGCAGCCCGACGATACTTACGATAAAGAGCTTCCGCATAGACAATACACCTGTTGGATAATTAGCAAGCCGTCTCATTGTAGTAGACAGACATCAGAATTATATAGGCGGATGGTCAGGGGTGATACTGATCAAGCTCATGGTCGCGGGCCTGCCAGTCCGGCATATGCTGGCTCATCAGCGCCTTAAACGCCTTGCCATGATTAAACACGCGCAGATGCACCAGTTCGTGCACGATGATGTATTCGGCCAGATGCGGCGGCAGCCAGGTGAGGGCGGTATTGAGGGTGATATTCTGCCTGCCGGAGCACGACCCCCATTTGCGCTGCATGGGCCGCAGGGTGATCTTGCCCGGCTGTACCCCGATGCGTTCCGCCCAGGTGTGCACCAGGGCGCGCAGTGCCTGCGGGCTGGTTTGCTGGGGCGGCGTTGGCGGCACTTTATCCGCCAGTTGTTTGAGTCCTTCTTCAATAAACCGGCGCACCTGTGGGCTGTCCTTTTTCAGCCACAGCGGCACAAACACCTCGATTCCGCCGCGTGTGGCGCGCATCATCAGGCTGCGGCGGTGCTGGTGCCGGATTTTGACTTCGGGTGTCTGGTCCATAGGGCTGCGTCTCGAGTGGGTACGGCGTAGCTAGCGGGCATAGGCCGCAAACGGGTTGGTATGGGTCAGCTTATGGATGAGGGCCTCATCCATGCCGGCGGCGCGCATAGCGGGCAGAAAGGTCTCGCTGAGGTAGGTAAACGGCTGGGGCACACGGTCACGGTTGCCAGGGTCGAACCATCCCCGGTCATGACTGAGCAAAATCTTCTCGTACCCGGCATCCAGCAGACGCCGGAGATACTCCAGATAGACTTCATCGGTGGGCTGCTGGCCGCCAATCCAGTCGTATTCAATCCAGACTCCGCGCCGGGCCATTGCCAGATGCAGATCAAAGTCCGGCTCCGCCTGGGTATGAATCCAGATAAATCGCTCTGCGGTGTATCCTTCCGCTTCAATCACCGCCAGTTGATCCTGTACCACCCGCCCCCGGATCGTATGGCTGCCGATGACGGCGCCGGTTTCTTTAGCGGCGCGGGCCGCCGCCCGCAGAATGCGAGTCTCGGTATCGGTCAGCCCATCATCACCCGCGCTCAGTTTAATCCAGGCCGCGCGCACGCCGCTGCCTTCGATCTGGTCGGTCAGTTCACCCAGCATCCATTCATAAAGCACCTGCTCGCTGGCCTGCTGTGCCCAGGCAGGAACCCAGGGTTCGCGATAAATGCCTGTCGGCACTACCACCGGGAAATTTGTCGCTTCAGAAACAGCTTTGTCCAGGTCAGCACGCCGCCCCACACCCACCGGGGTACATTCCACCAGCGCCGTGACACCTGCCGCCTTCGCCTTCTCCACCTCCGGCGCCATCAGGGCGATGACCTCATCGGCGTTGGCTTCGGCAAAACCGGGCACATCCGGCGTGCGCAGGTCCACAAACAAATGCTCATGGGGCAGGATCAGGCCGAGTTCATCGGCAGTTCTGGGGCCTAGCGTGGTCCATAGCTGCGCCATACCACCTCCTGTGCAGACAATCCACCAGCAGAAATTACCTGATCTTTAATTGTGGACGATACTTAAAGACTGAGCAACAGCAGATTGCTGTTAATCGCCGTTTCCGTGATGACCCGGCAGAGGTGGCAGCACCAACCGGAAGATGCTGCCCTGGCCCGGCATACTTTCCGCCGTGATGCGACCGCCGTGCGTTTCTGCGATTTTCTGCGCAATGGAAAGCCCCAGCCCGGTGCCCCCCGTCGTTGTGGATCGCGCATCATCGGCGCGGAACAGCCGCTCGAACACATGCGGCAGGTCGTCCGGTGCGATCCCGATACCGGTATCCTCGACTTCAACCACCACGACGGAATCCTGCGAATAGGTGCGCACCGTCACCCTGCCGCCTTCGGAGGTATAGCTGAGGGCATTGGTCAGCATGTTCGTGACCGCACGCTTGAGCATCAGCTCATCGCCGCCGACATAAATCGCCTGATCCGCTGGTTCATACATGAGGGAAAGCTTTTTCTGAAAAGCCTGCAGAGTGGCGTTATCAACCACCATTTTGACCAGCAGGTTCATATCCTGTGGCTCCTGCCGTACAGGATAGGTCTGGTTATCCAGATGCGTCACAGTCAGGAAATCATCCAGCAGTTGGGTCAGGCGCGAAGCCTGAGTTTCCAGCTTTTCAAGATGCTGCTGCCGCCGTTCCGGGTCGTCTACTTTCTGCAGCAGATAGATGCTGGTATTGATAATCGTCAGCGGGGTTTTGAAATCGTGAAACACATCGTTGATAAACTGCTGCAGCAGCTCGATCCGCTGCTGCTCTGCCACCAACTGTAACCGCTGCTGCTCGAACTGCTTACGCTCTGTGATATCGCGGCTGATTCCGATCAGACCCACGCACTGGCCCGCGCTGTCCAGCAGCGGAATCTTGTTCGTCAGCACCGTAATTTCCTTGCCGCCAGCGCTGGTGGTCGTCCGTTCCACATTGAGCATAGACCTGCAGTTTTGCATCACCGCCATGTCATCCTGAGTAAACTCATCAGCAAAACCGGGGGGAAACACTTCGTGGGCGGTCTTACCAATTAACGCTTGCGGCGGCAGGTTAACAGCCTGGGCATGTGCTGTGTTGGTGAGGATATAGCGGCCTTCCATATCCTTGATGAAGATGTAATCCGGCATACTGTCGATCAGTGTACGCAGCAGGTTACGTTCTTCCTTCAGGCGCTGCTGGGCATGCCGTTCTTCGGTAATATCAAAAAACGTTGTTACTGCGCCATAGGGTTTGCTGTCGCCATCTCTGAAGATGGGGTGTGCGTTGGCTATGACCCAATAAACCGTGCCATCTGGTTTCTGGATACCAAAAACCCCGTCAGACTGCGGCTCTCCGGTTTCCAGCACCGTCAGGGAAGGCAGTTCATCCAGCGATAGATCGGTCCCGTCTTCATGCAACAGCCGCCAGCCAGGGGGCAGCGCTTCCAGCCTGGTTACAGCGTTAATCGCTTCCTCAAAGATACGTTCTGCGCTGGCATTGGTTTGTGCGTCATCCCGCGCATCGGCATAGCGGACAACCAACCCTTCGTGCATGGAGGTGACGATAGACCGGTAGCGCTGTTCGCTGAGCCGCAGCGCATCCGCCAGTACCGCCTGCCGTTCTACATAGCCAAACAACATGCCCACCAGCATTACTTCTGCAGGGATCAGGATGATGACCGGAATAAATGACTGGTCCACTACCTGCCGCCACCCGTCAGGCAGCATCACCGCTGCCATCAGCAGCACCACCGCAGCCATCAGCAGGCCAAACAACAGCAGGTGATGAAGGGGCAGCATCCTTTGCTGGCGCAGGAAATAGCGGCGCACCAGCAGGCTGACAATGATCGTCAGGATCGTATTCAAAATCGCCAGGTTCGCCGTACTGCCACCAATCAGCAGACGGTTGATGACCACCAGAACACCCGCAACTGCCCCTGGCAGGGGGCCGCCCACTAAAGTCGCAATGCTGAGGATGGCTGTGCGTCCCTCGATCCGCAGCCCGGACGGGAAAATTACCGGTTCTGTCATGGCGATCACCGCAAACACCCCAAACAGCACCCCTTCAACCAATCCCCTTGGCTGCGGGGGAAGGGCAAGTATGCGCGGCCTGAGCAGGCTGTAGATAAAGATCAGCGCCATGAGGAGTGTCAGGTTTTGTGTCAGGTCAATCAGCAGAGCCATTACATCCGGGTTCATCCGATTTATTCACTTCTCCTGAGTATAAGGTTACTTAAGCAAAATTAACCTTTTCGCTCTGAATTCAAGGACCATAACCCTTATTTTCATAACAGTTGTCATGCGTTTGGTGTGACTTTTGGGTGCTGTCTGTTATTGTACCTGCTAACCTGCCAGATGGCTCCGAACCTCGCCGCGAGGCCGTCTGTCTGCCTGTAAAATCACCGTTGTCACAAAATGTCACCCCGGATTTGTGACATGTTACAAAATTCGTCCAGGTTGCTTGACAAAGCAGGCAAAACTGGCTAATCTGTGCCTTAACAGGATGCGTTACCGCTAACATAGCCAGCATCATCCTGTTTTTAACAAATATTATGTCTTGTTGTATTGAGAATTTCTTGTGCCTAAGTTAAAAGCTCATGTGACGATTGCTGATGTCGCCCGCGTAGCGGATGTTTCTGCTATGACGGTTTCGCGAGTGCTGAATAATAAAAACGGCATCAGCGACGAAACCCGCCGACACGTCCTCAAGATTATGCGTGAACTGGGCTACCGCCCCAACCGGGTGGCCCGCAGCCTGGCCACGGCCAGAACCCTCAAAATTGGCGTGCTCGTCCCCAGCATTTCCAGCGCCTATTTTGCCTCCGTGCTGGAAGGTGTAGAGCACGTTTTCTGGGAAAACGGGTATCACATGCTGCTGTGCAATACCGCCGCCAGTGCCGAACGCGAACAGAGTATCCTTAACTTTTTTGAAGAAGATCGCGTGGATGGCGTCATGGTCTTCAGTTCTCATTTGCCTGCCCAGACCTTAAATACTTTTCTGCGTAACCAGCAGGCCGCCGTGATGATCAATAGCGAGGTGGAATCCGGCCTCGCGGGTCATGTGCGCACCGACGAAACCAACGGCATGACAAAGGCGATTGAGCATCTGGTAAAGGCCGGACGCCGCCATATCGGTTATATCGGGTTTGATGCGCCCTCTTATGCAGGCCGTCAGCGCAAGCAGGCGTTTCTCGATATCTGCCAGCGGCTCGACCTGCCCCTCAAACCCGGCCAGATGGTGAGTTGTGACCGGCGCAGCGGGTATACCGCCGCCACGCAGCTTCTTCAGGGTGCGCCTCATATTGATGCCATGCTGTGTTTTAACGACGAAATTGCCGCCGGGGGCCTGCGCGCCTGTATGGAATTTGGGCGGCGCGTGCCGGAAGATGTCGCCGTGATTGGCTATGACGATATTTTCCTGGCAGAACTGATGACCCCTCCGCTGACCACACTGCGACTCAAGACCGACAAACAGGCAGTTGGCGAAATGGCGGCCCAGATGTTGTTGGCCCGCATCGAAGGTGGCGACACCTGCGATGAGCTTGTTTTAGAGCATGAACTCATCGTGCGCGCCAGCGCACCCTGAGTCAATTGGTGGGGGAAGGAGGGAGAACGGCAGGAGAGCAGCAGACAGAAATCGTTCACGCGATGTTTATAAAGAACTTAGGAGATATTCCGCTATGAAACGCATTACCCTTTTTGTTTTTAGCCTCTTGTTGCTCATGTCCGTGTCGCTGACCGGCGCGCAGGAGATGACCTACAACGAAGCGCCGATGCTGGCGGCTATGGTCGAGGCTGGTGAGCTGCCCCCGATCGAGGAACGTCTGCCCGCCGAACCGATGGTGGTGGAACCTGTCGAGCGTGTTGGCACTTATGGCGGCACCTGGCATCTGGGCCTGCGCGGCACAGGTGACGGCGCCAATTTTGTCCGCCACATTGCCTATGAAAACCTGGTGGCCTGGGACGCGGACTGGACGGAAGTGGTTCCGAACGTTGCGCAGAGCTGGGATGTCAACGAAGAAGGCACCGAATACATCTTCCACCTGCGCGAAGGCATGCGCTGGTCGGATGGCGAACCCTTCACCGCCCATGACATCCAGTTCTGGTATGACGCCCATGTGATGAACCCCGAAGCCAGCCCATCCCCACCCAACTGGATGGTGAGCGGTGGCGAGGCCGGTGTGGTCGAAACGATTGACGATTACACCGTCAAATTCACGTTCGCCAGCCCCAACGGTCTGTTCCTGCAGCGCCTGGCCACCCCGGATGGCCGCCCGCCGGTTAACTTCCCGGCGCACTGGGCACAGCAGTTCCACCCGGACTACAACCCGGATGGCATCCAGGCCCTGATGGAAGAAGCCGGCGTGGAAACCTGGGTTGACCTGTGGAACCTGAAAGTCAACGGTGACGGCGAATGGACCACCCCGGCGCCGAAGCTGTGGGCATGGACACTGCAGAATGGTTACACCGCCGATGCAGTGCAGGTGCGCGCTGTGCGCAACCCGTACTACTTCAAGGTGGACCCCGAAGGCAATCAGTACCCGTATATCGATACCGTGCAGTGGGACGTTGGCGCTGATGTGGAAACACTGGTGCTGCGCGCCCTCAATGGCGACATCGACTTCCAGGATCGTCATATCGCGACTCTGGCGAACAAAGCCGTGTTCTTCGACAGCATGGAAGCCGGTGACTATGACTTTACCGAAACCATCCCGGCCAGCATGAACACCGTCGCCATTGCGCTCAACCTGACTCATCCGGACCCGGTAAAGCGCGAAATCTTCCAGAACAAGGATTTCCGTGTCGCGCTGTCGCACGCCATCAACCGGCAGGAGATCATTGACCTGATCTACGTCGGCCAGGGCGAGCCATACCAGCTTGCGCCGCGCCCGACTTCACCGTTCTACAACGAACAGCTTGCCCGGCAGTACACGGAATATGATCCGGATCTGGCAAACCAGATGCTGGATGAAGCCGGTTTTGCAGAGCGCGACGGTGAAGGCTTCCGTCTGGGGCCGGATGGCAACCGCATCTCCTTCGCCATTGACGTGATCGCCACGCTGACGCCGGAATGGCCGGATGTGGTCGAGCAGGTCGTGGGCTACTGGCGCGAAGTCGGCATCGACGCGCAGGTGAATGTGATCGAGCGTACGCTGCTGTACGAGCGTAAGGAAGCCAACCAGCAGGACGCCAGCATCTGGGGCGGCGATGGTGGCCTGGACGTGATCCTGGAACCGCGCTGGTACTTCCCCTACAGCAACGAAACCCACTTCGCAGAAGCGTGGCAGTACTGGTTCAACAACCCGGAAGACCCACGTGCAGAAGAACCTGTCGAAGCCGCCCAGCGCCAGATGGACCTGTACAACGAGCTGAAGGCAACGGCAGATCCGGACCGGCAGAATGAACTGATGAACGAAATTCTTCAGATCGCTGCGGACGAATTCTGGGCGATGGGCATCAGCCTGCCCGCCCCGGGCTACGCCATCAAGAAGAATAACTTCTTCAACGTTCCGGCCTCCATGCCGAACGCGTGGCTGTACCCGCACCCGGCACCTTCCGGCACCTTCCAGTACTTCATCGAAGGCTAAAGTAAGCGAGGGCTGCGCTGCGCATGTGGCGCAGCCCTTATTTTGAGGTGATTGCATGGCACAATTTATAATTCGCCGCCTGCTGATGATGATCCCCACCCTGTTCGCGATCTCGATCGTCTCGTTTATCATCATCCAGCTTCCGCCGGGCGACTTTCTGACTTCCTATATGGCTAACCTGTCGGCCAGCGGCGAGATCGTCCAGCAGGATGTCATCGACGCGCTCAACCAGCGTTTCGGGTTGGATCAGCCGATTCATATACAGTATTTCAAGTGGATTACAAATATTATTCTTCGGGGCGATTTTGGTCAGTCCTTTGCATGGAATGCCCCGGTAGAAAGCCTGATCTGGGGGCGGCTGAGCCTGACGGTGGTGCTTTCGCTGGCGACGCTGGTGTTTACCTGGTTCCTGGCTTTCCCCATCGGCATCTATTCAGCCGTCAAGCAGTATTCACCGGGCGATTATATTGCCACTTTCTTTGGCTTTCTTGGCCTGGCCATTCCGGATTTTCTGCTGGCGCTGGTGCTGATGTTTATCGCGTTTAAGTATTTTAACCAGAGTGTCGGCGGGCTGTTTTCGCCGGATTATGTCGATGCCCCCTGGAGCGCCGCAAAGGTGCTCGATCTGATCAGCCACCTGTGGATTCCGATGATTATCCTGGGCACCTCCGGCACGGCCAGCCTCATTCGTATTATGCGCGCCAACCTGCTGGACGAACTGCGCAAACCCTATGTCCGCACCGCCCGCGCCAAGGGCCTGCCAGAATGGAAAGTGATCCTGAAATATCCGGTACGGGTGGCGCTCAATCCCTTTGTCAGCACCGCTGGCTGGCTGCTGCCCGCGCTGGTGTCCGGGTCGATTATCGTGGCGGTTGTGCTCAGCCTGCCCACCACCGGCCCGATGCTGCTGAGCGCCCTGACCACCCAGGATATGTACCTGGCAGGCGCATTTATCCTGCTGCTGAGCGTGCTCACGTTATTTGGCACGCTGATTTCGGATATTGTGCTGGCGTGGCTCGACCCGCGAATCCGGTACGAGTAGGAGCAACCAGTTATGGATAGTGGAGTGCCTAAAAGCCAGATCGACATGAGCGACGCCGCAGCAGCAGAAGGTGTGCTGCATGTGCCGCCAGTTCAGGCTGCTGCAGAAGCTGAATCCAGCGCCTATGTCGCTTCTCAATGGAAGCTGATGTGGTGGCGTTTCCGCAAGCATCGCCTGGCGATGGTCAGCGCGGTGGTGGTGCTGTTCATCTACTTTGTCGCCCTGTTTGCAGAATTCTTCGCGCCCTTCCCGGCGGACAAAGTCAGCACGCAGATGACCTATGCCCCGCCGCAGACGCTGGTGTTATTTGATGAAGACGGGTTTAACCCGCATGTCTTCGGCTATACGACCGAAATCGACCCGGTGGCGCTGCGCCGGACGTTTGTCATCGACCCGGAAGCCAAGGTTCCGGTACGGCTGTTCGTCCAGGGTTACGAGTACAAGCTGCTTGGTCTGATTCCTACCAACACCCATCTGATTGGCCCGGCAGACCCCGATCAGCCCATGTACCTGATGGGTGCAGACCGTCTGGGGCGCGATGTGTTCAGCCGTCTGGTGTATGGCACCCGCATTTCCATGTCGATTGGTCTGGTGAGTGTAGGCATCAGCCTGGTACTGGGCATTATCCTCGGCGGCGTTTCTGGCTACTATGGCGGTGCTGTCGATAACCTCATCCAGCGCGTTACCGAATTTGTTCGCTCCATGCCCACTATTCCGCTGTGGCTGGGGCTGGGGGCGGCGCTGCCAGTCGAATGGGGACCCCTGCAAACCTATTTTGCCATCACCGTGATTCTGTCCTTCATCGGCTGGACCGGGCTGGCGCGTGTGGTGCGCGGGCGCTTCCTGACCCTGCGTGAGGAAGATTTTGTAATGGCGGCCCGGCTGGATGGCGCCAGCGAGCGCAAGATTATGTTCCAGCACATGCTGCCCGCCTTCTACAGCCACATCATCGCCTCGATCAGCCTGGCAATCCCGGGCATGATCCTGGCGGAAACCTCCCTCAGTTTCCTGGGGCTGGGCCTGCGCCCGCCGGTGGTTAGCTGGGGCGTGCTGCTGCAGGAAGCCCAGAACGTGCGCAGTGTGGCGACAGCCCCCTGGCTGCTGCTGCCCGCGCTGGCCGTCGTGATTGCGGTGCTGGCGCTCAACTTCCTGGGCGATGGCCTGCGCGACGCGGCCGATCCCTATACTTAGTCGTCGAGGCGTTCATGAATAACAACGACATTCTGCTTGAAGTTAAAAATCTGAAAACCTACTTTTTCCTGGATGAGGGGACCGTCAAGGCGGTGGATGGTGTGGATTTCACCGTCCAGCGCGGCACCACCCTGGGCATTGTAGGCGAAAGCGGCTGTGGCAAGAGCATTACCGCCATGTCGATTTTGCAGTTGATTGACCGGCCAGGGCGCATTGTGGAAGGGCAGATTTTGCTCAATCGCGGCGGCAGCGGTGGCATCACCGACCTGGCCGCGCTAAAAGCCAACAGCCAGGAAATGCGAATGATACGCGGCGATGCGATCTCCATGATCTTTCAGGAGCCGATGAATTCGCTCAGCCCGGTGCATACTATTGGCAATCAGATTATCGAGGCCATTCAACTGCACCGGCAGATGACCAAGGACGAAGCCCGCGCCCATGCCATCGAACTGCTGCGACTGGTGGGCATCCCCCGGCCAGAGCAGCGCATCGATGCCTACACCTTTCAACTGAGCGGCGGTATGCGCCAGCGGGCGATGATCGCGATGGCGCTGTCGTGCAACCCGCTGCTGCTGATCGCGGATGAGCCAACCACCGCGCTGGATGTCACCACTCAGGCGCAGATTCTGGAACTCATGCGCGAACTGCAGGAGCAGATGGGCATGGCCGTCATGCTCATCACCCATGACCTGGGGGTGGTGGCAGAAACCTGCCGCGAAGTGGTGGTCATGTACCTGGGCGAAGTGGTGGAGCAGTCGACCACCGACGCGCTGTTTCATGACCCCAAGCATCCCTATTCGCAGGCGCTGCTGCGTTCGATCCCACGACTGGGGGCCGGCCGCGTCCAGGAACTCAACCCGATTGAAGGCGCCGTGCCGGATCCATTCAACCGGCCCACAGGCTGCCCGTTCCATCCGCGCTGCGATCAGTTTATGCCCGGTAAATGTGATGTCATCCACCCGGACCTCATTCGGCTGGCCGATGGCCGCGCAGTCCGGTGTTTGCTCTATGAAGGGGAAGGGGTCCCTCATGGCTGAACATAACAACGGCCGACCATTGTTGAAAATTGAAAATCTGAAAATGCACTTCCCGATCCGCAAGGGGTTTCTGCGGCGGCAGGTCGGCGCGGTGAAAGCTGTCGATGATGTCAGTTTCGATATTCATCCGGGCGAAACCCTGGGACTGGTGGGCGAAAGCGGCTGTGGCAAAACCACCATTGGCCGCTGCATTGTGCGCGCCTATCAGCCCACCGACGGGCAGATCCTGTATGAAAACGGCGGCGCTGTCGATCTGGCGCATCTGGACGAGACAGAACTGAAGCCTTACCGCCAGAAAATCCGTATGATCTTCCAGGACCCATATGCGTCGCTGAACCCGCGCATGACTGTATTCGATATTGTGGCGGACCCGCTGCGCATTCATCAACTGGCGTCTGGTTCCGAACTGGAAGACCGGGTGGTGGAAATTCTGCGCCAGGTGGGCATGCGCCCGGAACATATGCGCCGCTATCCGCACGCCTTCAGCGGGGGCCAGCGCCAGCGCATCGGCATCGCGCGCGCCCTGACGCTCGACCCGGAACTGGTGGTGGCGGACGAAGCGGTATCCGCGCTGGATGTGTCTGTGCGGGCGCAGATTCTCAACCTGATGCTGCGGCTCCAGCGCGAATATAAACTGACTTACCTGTTTATTTCGCATGATCTGAGCGTGGTGGAGTATGTGGCGGACCGCGTGGCGGTGATGTACGTCGGCAAAATGGTCGAGATGGCCCCGACCAACGAACTGTACAACAACCCCAAGCATCCCTATACCGAAGCGCTGCTTTCGGCCATCCCGGTACCGGACCCGCGCCGCCGCGCCAAGCGGATCGTGCTGCAGGGCGATGTGGCCGATCCGGCGCACCCGCCCAGCGGCTGTTATTTTCACCCGCGCTGCCCCTATGCACAGGAACGCTGCAAGGTCGAAACCCCGGCGCTGCGCAAAGTGGGCGAAAATCATGTCGCGGCCTGCCACTTTGCCGAAGAACTGAATCTGGTGGGCATCCCGCCGCTGGAAGAACGGCCAGGGGCCTGACGCTGCACCGCTGAGCTGATGCTTAATCCCCTCTCCTGCACTGTTTATGCACAGGGTGAGGGGACTGTACAAACCGTGTCCTGATGTCCCGGCCTTATGCACCGGGACTCAGTTGGCGGGGGAAGCTGGTCAGCACATCAAGGCCCGTTTCCGTAACCACCACATTATCCTCGATACGCACACCGCCCAACCCGGGGATATAAACGCCGGGTTCAATCGTGAAAGCCATGCCCGGCTCCAGTACATCCTCCACCCCGGCGGCGATCTGCGGCACCGGCTCATGAACATCCAGCCCCAGGCCGTGCCCGGTACGGTGGATAAAATACTGGCCCAGCCCGGCGGCGCTGATCACATCGCGGGCGGCTTTGTCGACTTCGCCCATCGGTACCCCCGGCCCGGCGGCGGCGACTGCGGCCCGGTTGGCAGCCAGCACCGCCTCGTACATTTCCTGCATGGTCTGGTTGGGGGTGCCCAGGCAGAAGGTGCGGGTAATATCCGCCGGATAGCCCTCCACCAGCCCGCCATAATCAATCAGCAGCAGGTCATCGGCCTGCAGCACACGATCTGACGTGGCGCCGTGCGGCAGGGCGCTGTTGGGGCCGGTCTGTACCAGCGGGCCAAAGGCATTGCCCTGGCTGCCCTGCGCGATCAGTTCCTGATTCAGCCGCGCCGCGATTTCCCGTTCGGTCACGCCCGGCTGCACCCATGCCAGTAGATTCGCCAGCGCCTGCTCGCTCAACTGAATCGCCCGGCGCATCAGCTCAATTTCATCCGGCATCTTGCGGGCGCGGATCTGCACCAGGTCGCGTTCTACCGGCCGGACATGCAGCGAACCGGCCGCGGCCTCAAACGCCAGCCACTCGCTGACGCGCATGGTGAAGCCATCCACCCCCAGCCTGCCCCCCTGCAGGCCCAGCGCGCGCACCGCTTCTGCAAACGCGCCTGCGTACCCGTCGGTATCTGACCATGCAAAAGCGCGCGCTTCCAGGTCTGGCCGGGCCTGTAACTGCGGCATTTCCAGTTCCGGCAGGATCATGGAGAAATCGCCTTCTGGCGTAAACAGTGCCACAATCGGCCGTTCTGAAAGGTGCAGGTCCAGCCCGGTAAAGTAACGCATGTTGGCCCCGGGCACGATGGCGATGGCGTCTACATCAGAGATGGCGCGCAGGCGGGCCTGCCGTGCCCGATAATCAATGCTGGTCATGAAGGACTGCCTTCCTGTTCATCTTCATCTGATCCGATGATTTTCATCACGGGCAATATTACCCTGAATGTACTGCCCGCGCCCGGCGCGCTTTCAAGCTGGATATATCCACCATGCGCTTCTACGATTTTGCGCGCAATCGCCAGCCCGACTCCCATGCCGCCTTTGTCGGTGTTGCGGGCCGGGTCTCCCCGGTAAAAGCGGTCAAAGATGCGTTCATGATCTTCCGGCGAAATGCCAATGCCGTTATCCTGAAATTCCACGATAAGATCGCTGATGGTGTGGCGCGTGCGCACCTGAATCAGCCCGCCTTCCTGCGTGTAATTGACGGCGTTGAGCAGCAGGTTGGTAAACACCCGGTCAAGCTGGAAGCTGTCGCCAAACATGGCGGGCATGTTATCGCCCGGCGCAAACTCCAGCGTGTGCTGTTTATCCTGTACCAGCGGCTCGTGCGCCGTGATCGTCTCCAGCAGCAGGACGTTGACATCCAGCAGGGCAAAGTTGAATTCGCCGGTAATGGTCTGGTCGAGGCGCGACATGGTAAACAGGTCCGTGACCAGCTTTTCAAGCCGGTTGGTTTGCAGTTCAATCACCTGCAGATGGCGCTGCCGCCGCGCCTCATCCTTGATTTTGCCCAGCAGGTGCAGGCTCAGTTTGAGTGATGTAAGCGGCGTTTTAAAATCGTGCGATACATCGCCCATAAACCGCTGCAGCATGTCGATTCGCTCGCGTTCCAGGGCCAGCTCAAGCTGCTGGCGTTCGTCCTGGGCGCGCTCGTTGATGTCTATGCTGACCATGACCAGGCCTTCGACCTGCCCGATGGAGTCCAGAACCGGGCGGAAATGAGTCTGAAAATTCACACCGTTGATGCTGCTGAAGGTCGTCAGTGCCTCGCCATTGAGGGCGCGCTGAATTTCGGTAAGCAGCCTGGGTTCTGGCGGATAGACATGGAAAATGGATTTGCCGATCAGGTCGTTCGCGTCCAGCCCCATCGCATCCAGCCCCTGGCCCTCGGCCAGCGTGATGGTGCCATAACGATCTAAAGCCCACAGCGCGATAGGCACGCTGGCGATGGTGGTTTGCAGCAGATTCCAGGTTCTGTCCATGACCGCCGCCGCTGATGGGTGCCGCGCATGGCTGAGCACCCCCAGCGCCTGTTCCACCGTCGTAAACGAAACGGAATCAGCCTGTGCATAACGGGATGCCTCCAGCGCCAGGGTGATGGCCCCGCCCGGTTCGCCGGCGGCATCGCGCAGCAGAGTCGCAGAAACCAGCACCTGCACCGGGCTGCCATCGCGGCGGTGGTGCACCAGTTCACCGGTCCAGTAACCGGTGCGGATCAGTTCCGTGTGCTGCTGGCCGGGCAGTTCCAGGCTGACAAATGGCCGCAGCACATCGACGCAGGGCTGGCGGCGTACTTCATCCTGGGTCCAGCCATACAACTGCTGCGCTGCCTCGTTCATGGTGCGCACCACAAACCGGCTATCCTGCATATCGTACAGGATGACCGCTTCGCGCATCTGCTGGTAAACCGCCTCTGCCCACAGCAGATGCTCTTCCTGCTGTTTGCGCTCCGTGATGACCTGAATCCGCGTCATGACCTCGTCGGGCTGCCCCGCTTCCAGGCTGGACAGCACCACATCCTGACGCTCTACCCATTCCCAGTGGCCCTGCCGGTGCCACAGGCGATATTCGACGCAGGGCGCGGCCTGGCCGGTGCCAAGCTGCATCACCGAGTTCCAGTAGTTCAGCAGCGTCTGCCGGTCATCCGGGTAGGTGATTCCGATCAGATAGTCCCGCGTTTCCAGGATGTCGCGCTCGTACCCCAGAAAATCGTCATGGTTAAAATACAGCAGCGGCCGGATCGGGTCCGCAGTCCAGATATACAGGTAATCGGAGGCGTTTTCAATCATCTGCCGGAAGGGGGCTTCGGCCCGGCGCAGCGCTGCTTCAGCCTCGTAATGATAACTGCGATGCGCAGGGTCGCCGTCGCCTGACCGCCACGGCGCAGCCGAAATTTCCGGGCGGCGATCCTCAGAATCCTTAAAATCGCTGGCCGGAGATGAAGGCATCAGCCGTTGTGTCAGAGCATGAAACACTGCGCTCAATCGTTTCATGATGCGTTTATGCCGGATGGCTGTATCTCCACTGAAATTGGATGTGCTGCCATCACAAATTATAGACGCCTATTACAGCAGGTCAAAAATTATCTGGCAACACCCAATCTGAGGGATTTACCGGGGCGGTCATTCTTCCTCAATCGGCTCCAGGTAATATTTATCATCGTCCTGGTTATCATCCAGCCAGCCTTCCGCCGTCCAGCCGATGCGCCCGCCGGTGTTGACCTGCCAGAAGCGGATCAGCGGGCCGCCCTCTGCCGTGTTACAGCGCGGCCCACCCACTACCGTAAAGCGTGCGCCGGGCTGCAATGGCGGCTCCATCGCTTCGCCTTCTGTCGATGGATCAGCGCGCAGGCGGTTGGGCCTGCCCCCCGGTTCGACCTGACCGCGCCCGCCAACGCGCAGCCGCGCTTCCGGCGAATCGGGACAATTAGCCAGTTCCGGCGGCAGTGGGGTCTCAGAGGGAACCGGCGTGGCACAGGCTTCCCCGGCGGCATATTCCACATTGTCCGGCTTGCCATCGCCATCGGTATCCGGGTTGGTGGGGCTAAGACACCCGGAAGCCACCTCTACGCCATCATCCAGCGTGTCATCGTCCGAATCGCGGTCCAGCGGATCAGTGCCGTGCTGGCGCACCTCTTCGCCATCCAGCAGGCCATCGCCATCGGTGTCCGGGTTGAATGGATCGGTGCCCAGCGCTTCTTCCTGCGCCGTTGTCAGGCCGTCGTTATCCGGGTCTGCCGCGGCGGTGGCCGTCGCGTTGGCAGCTTCGTCGATCTGCACCGCCGCCGCCGTCTGCGCCGTCAGGGTCACCTGCGCGATTTCGGTCGCGGCCTGCTGCTTTTGCAGTTGATCCAGCCCGAACAGCGTCGCGCCAATGCACAGGGCCAGCAGCAGCGGAATCATCAGGATCAGCCAGCGCGGGATGCGCGGGTTGACCATCAGGCTGCCCTGCTCCGGCATCGGCGGGCGGTCTATAGTGCTGGTGGTCACGGCGATTTCAAATGGCTTTTGCTGGGACGATCCCAGCAGTGGGCGCTGCTTGGGCCGCACACTGACCGGAATTTGCAGTGTTTCGCCTGGCCGCAGCGTCACCTGGCGCGGCCCCAGCTCAAAATCCAGATCATGCGCCGGGTCGGTGGCGCTCAGGTTATAGGTGTTGGTGGCGTTGCCCTTGTTGTAAATCGTCAGCGTGGTTCTGCGCCGTTTGACCAGGCTGGGTTCCAGGTCCGTTTCGTAATCATAAAATGGCTGCACGATCATCGTCAGGTGGACGATCTTGGGGTGCAGGTTCTGCTTGACGGCGCTGATGTGCATTTCGACGCGATGTTCCCCGGCCGTGCTGGAACTGGCGCGGGGCACGTTAAACATGATATTGGCCATGCCACGATCACCGGGCATCAGGCGCAGATCACCGGACTGGACCTGATACCACTCCGCCGGGATGCCCAGCAGTTGAATGCTGAAATGATCCACCAGCGGACTCTGGTTAAACACCGTTACGCTGAACATGGTGGGCCGCTGTGGCTCGACCGTAATCAGGGTGGTGTCCGTCGTAACGCTGATGGCATCCTCGCCGGCGGCCATGGCCGGCTGGGGTGGCGGTGGCGGCGCGGGGTTTGGGTTCGGGTTCACCCGGGTGCGCGGCATCTGGGGCTGGGGGTTGGGGTTGACGCGGGTGCCCGGCGTGGGCGGCGCATCCAGCCCGGTCTGGTAGAGCGCGGCATTCTGTGGCGGCGCGGCCGGCAGTTCATCCAGCCGCGTCACCAGCGGGTCAAAGTCATCGGCGGCAGGCTGGGGGCGTGGTTCGGCTTTTTCCAGACGCAGTGTACACGGCCCCACCTCTACCACCGCATCCAGCGGCCATGCAGTGGGCACATGCGCCTGCAAGGGCTGATCGCTCAACTGCGTCCCGTTGCCAGACCCCAGGTCCGTGATCTGGTAGCCTGTTTCTGGCGAACGGGTGATGCGGGCATGGCGGCGCGACACGCGCTTATCCCCGACCAGTTTCAGATGCTGGTCGTCTGCCCGCCCAATCGTGATTTCATCCTGATCAAAATAGCGCCGGTCTTCCTGGCCGCCATCGCGCACGATGATATTTACCGGCCCGGCATAGGGCGCTTCCGGTTCTTCTTCCAGCACGGTGGCCGGGGCGGGCGGGCCTTCCTGAAACTGTTCGATGGCGCGGGCCAGTTCGCGGGCGGTCTGGTAACGATCCTTCGGGTCCTTGGCCAGGCAGGTGCGGATGATCTGTTCCAGTTCGATCTCTACGCCGCGCATCTGCTGAATATCCGGCACAGGCGTCTGCGTATGATCGCGGATCATGTCGTGCATGTTGCGGAAGGGGAAGGGCACCTGCCCTGTCACCAGCTCGAACAGCAGCACGCCCATCGCATAAATGTCGCTGCGCTCGTCAATGCGCTCGTTCAGGCATTGTTCCGGCGACATATATTCCGGCGTGCCCATCGCCTCGCCCAGGGCTGTATCCAGCATGCTGTTCTGGGCCAGCTTCGCCAGTCCAAAATCCGTCAGCACAGGCCGCAGTCTTCGGGTTTCCGGCGCGCCGTCAATTTCCTTCAGCAGCACGTTATCCGGCTTGATATCGCGGTGGATCATCTGCCGCTGGTGGGCATAATGCAGTCCTTCGGCAAGCTGGCGCACCATCTCCACGACCACATCCAGCCGGGTCTGGCTGCCCTGGGTTTCGCGCTGGAGATAATCGCGCAGGCTGCCGCCGGGCAGATATTCCATGGCGATAAACAGATGACCGTCCTTGATGTCGCAGTCGTAAATCTGGATGATGTTATCGTGCCGGAGCGCTGCCGCCGCCCTGGCTTCCTGGATAAAGCGGCGCTGGAACTGATCCTGCGCGGCGATATGCTCGTGCATCACCTTCAGCGCGACATTCCGCTGCAGGTTGAGGTCCTTTGCCAGATAGACGGCGCCCATGCCGCCTTCGCCCAGCAGGCGCTCGATGCGATAATGATCTATTTGCTGGCCGATGCTTGCCACTGCTGCACTCCAAAAATCCGTTCAACAATAAGGAACATCACGGAGGTGAAGAACTCTGTTTATACGCCCCAGCCCGGTTCCGGCAGTCGATGCGCCCGTCCTGGCCCGTTCTAGATGGATTTGCGCGCTTCCAGCTTCCTGATCCTGCTCAGGCTGTGCGGGCCAACTTCTTCCTGGATGGCGGCTTTGATAAGCGGCACCTTGCGCTGCACGTCCTCATCGCGGATGGGCGAACCGAACGCCGTCTCCCCCTCGATCTGATCCGGGCTGGTGAAGCGATAGTGGTAATGGTAGTAATCGTTAAAGCCCCAGTCCACTTCGTCTTCCACATCGATGGTAAGATTCTTCTCGATGTTCAGATCGTTGATGCTCATGCCCTCAGCCATGAGTTTGTTAAAGATCGAGGCGGCCTTGTCGCCTTCATCCGAAGCCAGTTTGGCTTTTTCCGGCATATCCACCTGAAGTGAATCGCCATCCTTATAGACCTTGATGGTAACGTAAATGCGCCCGCCAAAGAAGACTTTGCCACCGCCTTCGGACCGGATATTGCTGCGATCCTGATTAACCCACTTTTCCGCCATTTTCTGCAGATAGGCAGAGGCATCCGGTACGGTGCTGGCAAAGTCATCTGCGGCGCTTTTCAGGTCGTTCAGATATTTCGCCGCCGGACCAGCCACCGCCATATCGCCCACTTCAGAAGCCTGCGGCTGGCTGACATCCGGCCCGCCTACTTCTTTGGCAAGGGCCTGGCTCTGTGCCGATTTGGCGGCATAGCCCTGTTTGACCTTATCGCGCACCCCGCCCACACTCTTCTGAAAATCGCGATTCATGTCCGCGACCTTGTTGCGATAATCCACAATATAATCGCGCACCTTGATCTTGCCAGCGGCGGTTTCTGCACGTTCGCCTTCCGCGATCATCGCCTTGATAAAATCGACCCCAATATCCAGGCCGGGAATCTTTTTCTTGGCCTGGTCAACCGCAGCCTTAAGCAGCTGCTCCATCCCGAACTTTAGCGCCGCCCCGACATAATCCGGCTCGGCTTCCTTGTCCGCCGGGAAATCCATAAAGGTCTCGAAGTTGTTGATCGCGGTCAGATAGCTGGTGATATGCGCGTCCCAGCCTTCCTTCACCCGGTCAACGATGTTCGTATCAATAAAATCGTTGACGCTCACACCGTCGATATTCGGCCCCAGGCTGGTGCGGTGCCCGGTAATCACTTCGCCCTCATCCCCAAAGTCGATGGTCTCGGTGGGCGGCTTGCGCTGCAAGGTCGCGCCGCGCACAGGCGGCAGCCCATCAAAGCGCTGCGGCGTTTCCAGGCGGCCATCCTGCACCAGCGCCTGAGTCGCCTGATTGCCCACCGTGCGCTGAAGCTGCATCACGCGATCCTGCGCCCTGTCCGCAGGGGCATGAATCAGGTGCTGCTCGTCGGCGGCGGGGGTATTTGAATGGTGTATCCGGCGTCGAACTACAGATGATCTTCGCTTCGTCGGCATGGTTGCTTCCTCAGGCCTGTTCGTCCGGCTTGGTATTCAACTGCTTGCTGCCGCCCTGCTGCACCACATGAGTCAGTTCATGGGCCAGCAGTTCGCGCCCGGAATCGCTGTTCGGGTTATAGTCGCTGTCGCGGAAGAAAATATCGCTGCCGGTGGTAAAGGCCCGGGCCTGCAGGTTATTGCTCAGGTCGTTGGCTTCGCTGCCAGTGTGGATGCGTACATCGCTGAAATCCTGCCCGAAGCGCGGTTCCAGGAAGGCGCGGGTGTCATCCGGCAGCGGCTGACCACTGCCCCGGGCGTTTTCGATCTGCGCTTCCATGTCGTTCGTCACATCCGGCACCCCGGGATTTTCCTCGCGCTGGATGCTGGAGATGGATTTTGCCTGAAGTTCCTCTTCCTCCTCCAGCGACTCACGCTGGATAGCCTTCATCTGAAGTTC
>CAZQIY010000016.1:0-17436 GCA_964593565.1 uncultured Anaerolineaceae bacterium | reverse complement strand
CTTCTTCTTCCAGCGACTCACGCTGGATAGCCTTCATCTGAAGTTCCTCTTCTTCTTCCAGCGACTCACGCTGGATGGCCTTCATTTGCAGTTCTTCTTCTTCTTCCAGCGACTCACGCTGGATAGCCTTCATCTGAAGTTCCTCTTCTTCCTCCCCCAGCGATTCGCGTTGGATCGGGTCGGGCATGGTCATCACGTCGTGGGCCACGCGGTCCGCTTCCTGCTCGTACTGGTCGCCCGGTTCGTTGACCGACATTTTGGCCTGGATGACGCCGGGCAGCGATGGCAGCCCACCGGCAGGCTTGCGCTGGATGCCCAGGACGCTCTGGGTGGCCTGATTGCCCAGATGCCGCTGCAGGTCCATCACATCGGCATCTTCCAGCCGGAACGGCTTGTGCTGCTGTTCATGTTCCGGCTGCGCATCCGCTTTTTTGCTGCGGCTGGCGTTCTGGTTGAGTTTATCCACATGGTGCCCGGTCATCGTACTGTACTCCTTGCCAAACTTATGGATGCAGATTGAGAGGATGCCCTGATAAGCTCAGGTAATCTCCAGGGTAAACGCCGCGAACGCCGGTTTCTGCGAGGCAATCAGGCGTTCGATCAGGTCATGGTTCAGCTTTACGCTGCTTTCTGATAATGGCAGCCGGACAGTAAAACGACAGGGTTCCTTATCCTCGATTATCTCCGGCTTCACCCCAAAATACAATTGAAGCAGGCGCTCCAGCCCGGCGCGGGTGCCCCGGCGCAGGAACAACCAGCCCGCCTGATCCATCACCGCCCGCATGCGCGCCTCCGGCAGCTCCGGCACCAGCAGCAGATCAAACCAGCCTGCCATCCACTGCAGCCATTCTGCGGGGGCGACTTCGGGCGAGAGATACAGATCAAAATTATCCACCATCCAGACCAGCGGCATAAACAGCGACTCTGCGATCAGCAGATAGCGCCCCAGGAAATCATCATCGGCATACAGCGCCGGCAGATATTCCAGCCAGGTACTTTTATCGCGGGGGACGCCATGCAGGTAGCCCTGCGCATCGTAGCCATCGACGCGGCTGAGCTGGCGGTCACCGCGCTGCGCCCGCAGAAATGCCTCGCGCCGGGTTTCCAGCGACGGCACCTCAAGCGCCTCCAGCCGTTCGATCTGGGGCGCGGGGGCAGGTTCTGGCGGCGGTTCCGGCTTTTTCTGGGATCGCGCCCGGCGGGGGGCGGGGGGCTCCGGTTTTGGTTCGGGTTCTGGTTCCGGCGCTTCGGCCTGGGGTGGCTCAGGTTCATCCGCAGGCGGCATTTCCGGCATCTGCTCCGGCTCTGGTGGTGCTTCCGGCTCTGGTTCTGGCGTTTCTGGCTCCGGGGTGATGATCTGCTGCAAGGTGAGCACGAACGGCCCCAGGCCCACGTTATCGCCGGGGTTCAGGCGGTGCGGGGTGTCGGGTTCGATGCGTTCCTCATTAACCCGCGTGCCGTTGCTGCTGTTCTGATCCTCCACATAGACGGCGTCGTCTTCGATGTACAGGCGCAGATGGCGGCGGCTGATCTGGGAATGGTTGAGCGCCAGATCGTTGCTGCTGACACGGCCTATCTGGATGCCCGCCGTCGTGACGGTGATTTCGTCCTGCGGCGCGTCCGGCCCGCTGATGCGAAATATGGCTCTGGTATCGTCGGCCATATTATTCCTCGCGCACGTCGTGGTCGTAAGAAGCGATCACGCCCTGGGCAGAAAGCGCAATCTCGTTCACTTCGTCGATGCGGCTGAATTCGCCATCCTGATAGATGACCGGGAACAGACGCACCGAGCGCACAAAATCCACCCCTGGCACCGTCAGCAGCGCGGCCATAATATCTGATGCGAACAGATCGCGCCCAAATGGCCAGCCTGTGCCCTCCGGCCCGCCGATCAGCGGATTCAGGAATGTAAACAGCTTGCTGCGCACACGATCGCGTACCACGTCGGCATCTTCAAAGCGGCTGGCCCGAAAGCGCACCATCGTCTGCACCCAATGATAGGTCGGCGCGGTCACTTCCAGCCGGGTCGAAAGCAGGCGGCGCTCATCCAGATACGTCTGGATGCGGTCCGTCACATCGTCCGCCAGCACCAGATTCTCTGGCGGGATATAGACTTCCGGGTTGGATACTGCCGGAACCACCAGCACCTTGACCTCGCCGGCCTGGGTAAAAGGCGGCTGCAGGCAGTAGACACGGCCTGTGGCCCCCGGCGCAGCCTCACGCGCCAGATATTCAAAATCCTCTGCGGTCACGGCGCGGCGCAAAGATCGCAGATAGCCCGGCACGCGCACCCTGGCTTCTTCCAGGTCTTCGGCATTCTGGCCGCCTTTGGCTGGCTGGCGGTTGGTCACCCGGTCGATAGGCGCCAGCGAGGTCTTCAGCACATTGAGCGTGCCCTTACCGACATTGCCCGCCACCCCGCCGCCATAGCGATAGGCCCGCATGACCAGCATGGCATTGCTGGGTGGCACCTTGCCAAAGCGATGAATAGAGCCGTCCCGCTGTGGCAGCGCCGGCCCCAGCCGAATCTCTCCGGTCTGGCTGTCGAGCATGTAATGGGGGTCATCCTTGCCGGAATCGGAAAAATCGCTGACCTCCATCCAGGTTTCCTCGGTGCCGTCCTCCATCCGCATCAGCAGACGTTCGCGCGGCAGGCGCGGCACCACCGGCGTATGCACCAGGTAAAAACGCTGGCCGGGGGAGCCATCCGACCGGCCCAGCACTTCGTTAAGCACAACGGTGACGTTGGTGGCATCCACCGTGATTCCCCAGCTTTGCGCGATCAGCCGCTTTACACGCGGGCTGACTTCGTAGGCGCTGATGCTTTCCTGCGGGGGCGACAGGCGGCAGCGCAGCCAGAATGCCACTTTGCCATCGCGCTCGCCTTCCTGCATGGGGGGCAGATGCAGACGCACCATGCCGCTGACGTTAAAACCCTTGGTGCCGTCGTAATCGACTTCACACGGGGTCCAGGGGGTGTCATCGCCGCGCCCCAGCACCTCCCACACATAGGGTGGATTATCCGGGTCGATACCCGCGCCTTCCGCCTTGTCAACTTCCATCTCGATGCCGATGATGTGATGGCTCAGGTCTTCGGCAAACCCCAGGTACACCACATCGCCGGGGGTGGGCGGCTGCGACGAAAACACCATAAAACCTTCAAACCCCTTCGCCAGCGCCGTCAGGTTATGCGACCTGAACTGCCCGCCGGAAGCCTGACGAGTCAGCACATGGCGCAGATCAGGCACCTTGATTGTGGCTTCCAGATCAGTGCTGAAGATAATGGCGGGTTCGGTTTCGGTGCGGGTGGTCGCCACCTCTGTGCTGGATGGAATCGTGACGGGCTGGTCCTGTGGGGCGGCCAGCCAGAACGTGACCGGCGCACGGGCAGGCTCTGCTTCGCGCAGGCGCATCCCGATCAGTTCCATAAATTTGATGTAGTGCTTGTCCGGCACGCGGTTAAGCCGGTACAGGATAATATCCGTCATCCAGGCGAACAGTTCAATCACGGTAATGCCGGGATCGCTCAGGTTATGATCTGTCCATTCCGGCGTGTAAAGCGGGATGCGCTGCAGCGCTTCTGCGACAATGTCGCTGAAGGACCGGTCATCCAGCCGGGGTGTCTCGAATCCCATAGATCAATCTCTCTCTAGGCCGGGTTGAGGTAAAACGGGTAGACTATGCTGCGCATATCGTGGGTCTGCTTGATCTCGTAGACGATGTTGATAAGCATCTGTCCGACTTCGGTGGCCCCCGGTACCGCGCGCACCTCCTGCAGCCGGATACGCGGCTCCCAGCGGGCCAGCGCCTCGGTGACATAACGTTCGAGAATGGCCGCCGTCTGGTGGTTGGCGGGCCAGAAGATCAGGTCATGGATATTGCAGCCGAATTCCGGGTGCATCACCCGCTCGCCCGGCGCAGTATTCAGAATAATATAGATCGCCTGTTTAATATCGGTGTCCGCCTCGACCATCGACACACGATCGCGATCATTTAACTGCGGAGGGAACGCCCATCCGCGCCCCAGAAAATTACTGCTCATGCTCTGGCTCCCTGCCAATTCATCTAAGTACGCTTCCAGTTAATGACCCATCCAGGCTGCCGCCGGCTGGCTCAGTTAATATTGACGATTGCGCCTTTCAGGGTGACCGGTCCGTTGGCTTTCACATCCAGGGTGGCTCCGGCGCTGACCTCGACCGTGCCCGTCCCGCTGACCTTGAGGTTGCCGGTGGCGGTGATGTTGGTGTTGCCCTGGCTTTTGATGTCGATATTGCCGGTGGTGTCGATCTTCAGGTTGGTGCTGGTCTTGATGGTAATGGCGTCCTTCGAATCAATCGACAGGGTACGGGCGTTGGCATCCAGCTTAATCGTCGTGCCCTGGGCAGAGTCGATAATCTCGATATATTTATCGCTTGGCCCATCCACCATGCGGATAATATGCCCCTCGCGTGATTTAAGCGTGCGCCGCTGTGACTTGTTGCCCTGCACCGCATCGGTCCAGCTTTCGGGGGGTTCATCCTTGCCATTCCACAGGCTGCCGACGATATAGGGGCGGTTAAAATCGCCATTTTCAAAGGCGACCAGCACCTCATCATTGACTTCCGGCATCCACAGGAAACCGCGCCCCTTGCCCGCGCCCAGGGTGGCCACCCTGGCCCATCCGCTTTTGAGGGTGTCGTCCATCCAGGGGTAGGACACTTCCACGCGGCCCTTGTTTTCCTTGTCGTTGATGTTCTTCACCAGTGCCGGGACTACCCCGCCCCAGAACTGATGCTGATCTGAAAAAATGGACTGATTTTCGATCAGATCGCTCATCAACCGAGGGCGCGTCCCCTGCACTGTAAAATGAGTTTCGTACCCTTCCGGCGTATAGGCATGCCGGGCCGCCGTCACGATATATTCCCCTTCAAACTTTTGGCTGACCTTTGTGACCTTGACCTTCGTGCCGGATTTCAGTTTCGGGTTGCCAATCGCCACGCCGTCTGCTTCGATAAGCCCGGCGTTAATCTCATCCAGCAGCGCCTTTGCCAGGGTTTGGGCTTCACTCTGGTTATAAACAGGCCGCCGCACCACCAGTTCCTGCGCATTCGCACCAAACGCCTGCTGGCCGGCTCTCCCCCCGGTGTCCGTAGCCGGGACTTTCGGCGCGGAATCTGAAGACGTGGCCAGGCCGGTAACCGGTTGCTTATCATCCGGGTTCCAGCCCTTGACAACCACTTTACTGACCTGCTGCGCCAGCGACAGCCGGGGCCGGAAACTGCGCAGCGTATCGCCCCATTCCAGTTCCACCTGGCCAGGCCCACTGCGCGGTTTGCGAAAATACAGTGTATTATTATCCACAAAGACTTCATAGCCGTTGCGCTGTGCCCGTTCGTGCAGGAACTGCATATCCGTCAGGTTGTGCTGGTAGACATGCTTATAGACCTGGCCCGGGTCTTCCACCTGCATCGAAAGCCCATACGGCTGGGCGATTTTTTTGACGATGTCGCCATCCGTAACGTTGACAAAGACCTGCGTTTTGGTCCCCCAGTTCATCCGGTGGCTTCTGTCATAACCACGGATGGTCAGCACGGCATGCAGATTATCGCCAAAACTGGGTTCGATGGCTGTAATCTCCCCTTTAAAGACAGAGACAGTTCGGTCGGACTCTTCATGCTGCTGCAGAAACACCTCAATGTCCTTGCCAATGTTAAAGAGCGAGCCATCTGTAATATCGAAGTTGTCCGTATCAACCAGATGTATAATCACCATATCCGGCAGATACAGGCTGGATTCCACCGTCACCTCCAGCACCTTGCGCATGACATCATGCGGGATGGGGCTGCCGCCGACTTTAATGATAATCTTCTCGACCCATCCATGATCGGGCTGTGCCATAAGATTTTAACTCCCTGGAACAATTAACGGCGTGCCGGGGGGAACCTTCAGCGGGTTGTTGATGTTATTGGCTTCCATGATTTGTCGCTGGTCTGTGGGCGATTTGCCGTTCTGCGATGCCAGCGTATCCGGCCTGTCGGACGATTTGGTCTGCGTCGTGGTCGGCGCGGCTTGTGGCGCCACACCAGCCACCGGGCTTTGCGGCCCATAATCATCCACATCAATCATCTGCTCCAGCGTCAGGTCCACCTCACAACGCAGCGGCATCCCCTGGTCGTCGAACAGGGTAAATTTCTGGGTCATGTTGGTCAGCACCGCCTTGAAATACAGCCGCCCCCACTCGAAGGCCACTTCCGGCGGCGCGCTCTTGTTAGACTGCGCATGACGGGTGCTGTCGTCCACCATCATCATTTTCCATAGTTTATCGGTATGGCGGCGTACATCCGTCCCTTCGTGCAGGGTATCGAAGTAGACCTTCAGCTTAAGAACCTGCGATCCCCCCTGCTTAAACCGCACTTCCGGCGTATTGCTGCCTTTCGAGGGTTTTTTCTCCCACTGGTTCTGCTTGGTGAGCGTATATTCATACGGGTTGAACATGCATTCCACGCTGTCCCCGGATGTAATGTTCTTGATTTTGGCGGGGTTCAGCCCGCCGCGTGTCAGTGCCACGTTTCACTCTCCTTAGCGCACAATCCTCAGCGCCGCGACTGGCGCTCGCGCTCGATGCGCAGCCGGTCCCGGATGATGCTGTACACATCACGCGCCAGCCTGTCGATATCCGGTGCAGAAGCCGCTGCGTCCTGGCTGTCCTCTGCCGGGGTCGTTTCCGCTGCTGGCTGGTCCGGCGCATCTTCGTTTTCAGGGATCGTCACCACCGCATCCGGCACACTCATCTCGCTGCGGCTGTCGCTGTCGCTGCTGTTCCAGTCCGCCAGCCAATCCGATAATTCCGACAGCGTCGGCTCGTTTTGCGGCACATTGCCGCCAGAACTGTCGTTCATGCCGCCGTTGTCACTGCTGATGGGCGGACTTTCGTCAACCTTACCCGAGAAAGTATCGTCCGTCTTGCCGGGAAAAATTTCACTGGTCTTGCCAGAAAATCCGGAGGACCCGCCGCTGGTTTTGGAATCCGCAATTTTGGAATCCGGTGGAGGTGCCTCCGGCGAGGATAATTTACCTTCCCATTGTTCCTGCTTGCCCTCCAGGATTTTCGCCCGGAAGATGGCGGGGGCCGGGGCGGCGGGGCTGCGTGGATTATCCACCCCTTCAATGCCATAGGCGATGCTACCTGGCGGCGCGGCCGGTGTGCTGGCTGGTGTAATGGCCTGGGATGGAACAGGCGGCATGCTGTCAGAGGCAGGCGGCGCATCCGGTCCGGTGCGGGCGCTGTGTTCAGGCGGCTGCTGCTGGCGCGGCAGCGGATGACTGTCTGTAGCAGCAGGCGGCCCGGGCTGGCGCATCACATCACGCGGGGGCGCGGCAGGTGCATTGCTGGATTCAGTCGTGTGCCCGGCCGATGACGGCACAGACGGCGTAAAGGGCTGCGTATCTTCCATTTCCAGCGGGTCGCTGTCGTCCCGACGTGTCTGGGGTGGCGCAGGCTGGCGCTGTACCGGCGGCGTAGCGGGCGGCGTGGCCGGGCCAGCAGGCGGAGTCCGGGTTGAAGATCGCGGCGGCTGGGGTGCATCGTCCAGTGCCGTTTCCGCCACTTCAAACCACGAGGCAAACACCGACGCGGCAGGCGGCAGCGGCGTGTCATCCTGGCTGGCTGCCGGGGGCGCTGGGTCATTGTCTGTGGCGCTGTCCGGCACTTGCGGCTGATGTCTCACCGGCGGGATGGGCCGGGTAGGGGCGCTGCTGCTGGTGGGCGGGCGCTGCGCCGGAGCCTGTGGCGGCGTGGACGCAGCATCCGGCACACGGCGCACCTGCTCCGTCGGGGCGGATGATGCCGCTGGCGGGCTGGCGGTGTTTGCGCTGTCTATGCCTGCGTTGTCCAGGCTTGCGTTGTCTTCACTGGATCGCTGGACCGCTGGCGGTGCGGATGGCGAAACCGGGGATGATGTAGGCGGCGGTGAGGCCGGGCCGCTGTCGTCAGCGCGGGCCGGTGAATCAGCAGGCGCTGCTGGCGGGCGCAGTCCGATCACGGGCGTCTGTGGGGGCAGCCCCAGCATATCCAGCATGTCCGCCTCGGTGCTGCCCTCCACCGGGGTAAAAGCCGCAGGCGGTGGCGCGGGTGTATCCGCACGCTGCACCGGCGGCTCAGAAGGCGGCGTGGGCGGGGCAGGATTCTGTGCTGAGCGCGGCGCTTCTGGCGCTGCGGATGAATCACGCTGCGGAGTCTCTGGCGCTGGTGCAGGATCGGACGCGGGCGGCGCGTCCTGTGGTTCCTGCGGGGCGCGCTGTACATCGGGCGAAGTCACCTGCCGGGCAGGCCGCGCCGGCGGTGTAAAGACCTCCGCGCTGGATAAATCCGGCGGAGAAGCTGGCTTGACAATGCCTTCAGATACCAGCGCCTCGTACAGATCAGGCCTGTCCTCGTCGTCCGAAAGTTCAGTCTCCCACCCCGGCGCCTCTGTATCTGACGGGTCCGCTGTCGCAGCGGCGGGGGGTTCGCCGGCGGTGGGCTGCGGGGTGACCTCCACAATGGCGCTGCCACGCCGCCTGCTGCCTGCTGGCGGAGGCGCGGGCGGCCGGGCGGGCGGGGTTGACTGAGGCTGCCGCTGCACTGCTGCCCGAGACTCTGTATTAGCTGGGCCAGGCGGCGGTGATGAATTTTCCGCTGGCGGCGCTGCCCAGGGCGAGGGCGGCATCTGGTAGCCCTCCTCCGTCAGCTTCTCGTTGTGCAGCTCGAAAATCAGAGCCAGGTCGCGCGGGGTGCGGCGAGCCGGCGGCAGCGATTCCTGAAATTCCGGCTGGGGTTCGGGTTCTGTGGCGGCCAGGGCAGGCGCGGCAGAATCCGCGCTGCGCCAGACCAGCGGCTCCTGGGTAGAATCCTGCCACACCGGCGGCACTTCCGCACGCGAGGCAAGATTGGTCACCGCCATATAATGATTAATGCGCGTGCGCCCAAAGCGCTGCAGCACTTTCCCCAGAGACCGGTAGCGTCGTCGAATAATCATCCTTTTATTGCACCGAAAAACTTGTAAATGCCAGTTCCAGTTCCTCAATGGCGATGGCTTTGTCTTCGGCCTTCAGGGTGGGGCCGGCCCATTTTTTCGGGTAAGCATCCTGCAGGTTAAAGATCGCCATCTTTTCCCGTTTGACGTTAAACATCGTCACCGATACATCATGAGTCACATCTTTAAGGCTGCCTTTCAGCAGCGCCTTGAGCACATCCAGATACCAGTTCAGCAGCGCATCATTTTTGGTGATGCCATAGCGGAGGGTGATCGACCCGGCTTTGACGCGCACCGGCAGTTGATGCGTGAAGTTGTTCTGGCCGCCTTCCTTGATTTCCAGCGTCTCGACCTGAAAACTGGGCAGCTTGCATTCTGTAAAAACTGCGTGCTCCACCCCGTTGATTTTCACCATATAGCGAAAATTCGGGTTCATCTCGAGGCGCTTTCCTGTGGGTGGCATAGACTTTGTTACCTCCTGAATCTGCCGCGCCGTTCATGTTCCAGGCGCAGTTCCTGCTGCCACAATTCCCATACCCGCTGCGCCACCCGGCGGGCAAGTTCCTCCCGGCTCATCTGCTGCGCCGGTTGTTCGTTGCTGGCTGCCTGCGATGTTTCTGGTGTCATCGCTCAGTCCTCCCTGTGCGCCGCCTGGCTGCTCTGCTGATTGATCCGATTCACCTGCTGCACCCAGCGCGCCCGCTCCTGATGAGTCAGGCTCAGAATTTCAGTATGGCTCCAGCCCAGCCCGACGGCGATAAACGCTACCTCCTCGTGCAGGCGGTCGAGGGGGTAGCTTACAATTCCCCCAGCAGGGGGATCTCCACATCGTGTTCGTGCCCGCAGTTGGGGCAGACCACCCGCATCTGCTGGGGTTCGACATCGTTAATTTCCCGATACAGGTTCTGCAAATAAGCAATATCCGCTGCAAAAAATTTTTCGACAATTTCCGGCGTGATGCGGGGCAGCGATCCCAGGCGGGTGATGACCTGCGCCAGCAGCGCAATCACCAGGTAGGCTTCATTATTACGCACGCGCGGGTCGCGCAGCGGCGTGATTTCATCCAGCGCCGTCGCCATGCGCATCGTACCTTCGCGATGCACACTGCCATGCTCGTCGATATACCCTTTTGGCAGGGTGAAATCGAATTCGACCTGAAACGCCATCCTGCTGCTCCTGCGCTCGCTGTTGTGCCATTCCGCTGATCTGAACCGCAGAGAATACGAAGACCAGTTCCCCCGTATCCTCTGTGGTTCAACTGTTTCAATCATCCGTCCGTTACAGAACCGGCAGGGGCCTGTCGCCCCTGCCATGCCTACAGCGTCCGTTCGATGCCCTCGTGGACAATCGTCATTTCTTCAATCGCAAAGGTGTTGGAATCTGCCTGAAGCTGTGGCCCGGTGACTTTTGACGGCCAGGCATTCTGGAAATCCCAGCGTGCTATCGCCTCCAGATTCTGGTTAAACATGGTGATGGTGCCGTTGCTGCGCGCGCCGACCACATCGCCATCTTCCACCATCTTGCGCCAGTCCCACACATCGCGCAGGGCGGTCAGGCCCCGCTTGAGGGTGATCGGCTGCCATTTTAACCGCCCCGGCATCACCTGCACCAGGTCGTGGCCTCTATCGTCTACCGCCTTATGTTCTACCACTTCATGCTCAGACCCAAGCCCGCTGATCTCCGTAAAATACCCGGCTATGCGGCCCTGGACTTCGAGCTTGAAATGAAACCCAAGTGCGGGATCAGTTTCGCGTGCTGGCATATCTGCTCACTCCTTTATAATTACTGTTCAGCATCCGGCCCAGCCCACTGGCTGATGCGGAAAATCACGAATTCTGCGGGTTTTACAGGCGCCAGACCGACTTCCACGATCATCTGCCCGACATCGCGCACTTCCGGCGGGTTGGTTTCCGCGTCGCATTTGACATAAAAGGCCTGCTCTGGCGTGGTGCCAAACAGGGCGCCCGTGCGCCAGACCAGCGTCAGGAAGGCACGCACATCGCGCCGCACCCGCGCCCACAGGTCTTCATCGTTGGGTTCAAACACCACCCACTGCGTCCCACGTTCGATACTTTCCTCGATCATGTTAAACAGACGCCGCACGTTGATATAGCGCCAGGACGGATCGCTGGACAGGGTGCGCCCACCCCAGACCCGGATACCCCGGCCCGGGAAGGAGCGAATCACATTTACGCCGATGGGGTTGAGCAGGTCGTGCTCGCCTTTGGTCACCAGCACTTCCAGCCCCAGCGCGCCGCGCACGACTTCGTTAGCGGGGGCTTTATGCACGCCCCGGGTCGCATCCGTGCGCGCATAGATGCCCGCCATATGACCGCAGGGCGGAATTGTGCGGGTGCGCCCGTTGCTGCCGGTCAGGTCCGCGATTTCAATCCAGGGATAATAAAGCGCGGCCCGCGACGAGTCGTAATTGACGGTATTGCGCCATTCCTTGATTTCCTGGGGCATCAGCCCTGGCGGCGCATCCAGAATGGCGAAGCAGTAGCGGACATTTTCGCAGTAGTCGATGATGGCCTGCTGCACCGCCTGGACGCCTTTCATGTCGATTTCCCCGGCCTGAAAACTCGACATCAGGTCCGGCACACAGATCATGGTCACGTCGTCCAGCGGTTCCAGACCGCCCAGGCCGCTGCGTTCTGCCGCGTTACCCTGATAATCGCGCAGGGTCACGCTCTTGGTTTTCAGTTCGCCGCCTTCCAGGTTATAGGTGCCTGCCGCCGGGACCATGCTGGCCTTGGCACTGCTGAGCACTTCCACCTCGATCAGACGGGACCGCTGTTTGACGACAGTTTCAACATTGTTGTCCCCACTGCCCAGGGTCACATTGTCAAAGGTTTCCGTCACCTGGCCGCCGACACTGATCACCAGATTAAAGGTCTGCGGGGCGTCTTTCTGTTCCTTGCCATCATCATCTGTGGGCACCGGGTTCGGCTTTACCTCAACGCGGATGTTATTGCCACTGGGGCCGCCTTCGCGCGCTTTGATGTCCAGCAGTTTTGCCGGTTTGTTATCCGGCCCTGGCAGCGCCGCCTGGGCCGCTGTCGCCATACTGGGGTCTGCCGATGCGCCGACGGTCTTCACGCTGACGACATAGCAGACGCCGCCGCCATTGGTGAAGTAGCCGTACACCGCATCCGGGGTGTAAATCCCCTCTACAAAGCCGCCAAATTTCTGCACATACTGGCTCCAGTTGGTCACCAGGGTGGGTTTGCCCACCAGTGAGACCGTTTCGCCATCCCGAATATCGGCGGCCTTCTCCGTATAACCCACGAAGGCCGCGACAGCCGTACCCACCGCTTCAATCGGCTTGGTACCTTTGTCGACTTCCTCGACGTACACCCCTGGTGAGAGGTAGCTTGGGGACATCACATACTCCTTTATCCCTTAAAAGATTTTACGTGGTAATAAATGAGTTCTGGTTACTGCGGTTATTGCTCCTCCTCGCTCTGCGGGTTCTGACCATTTTCGGGTCGGATAGGAATACCATCCTGGAATTTTTCTGTTTGTTCTGCGCCGTAAATTTCGGGAAAGTCGATCTGTTCGCTTTCCGGGTCGTGTGCCTGCCCAAAAATCAGGCGGCCTTCCAGCACCAGCGGCGCTTCCAGCACCCGGTCGACATCCATCGCCAGCGTGGCGGCAAAGGTAAAGCCCATCTTCATCTCGTTGTCCACCACACTCCACAGGTCCGTCAGGTTGGATGCCGCTTCTGTCACCTGCGCCACCATCACCGGGATATCGTAGGGCTGGTCCTTCAGGCTGCCCTCGCAGGCGTCCGGATCCAGCGCCAGGTAATGCGCCAGCGCGCCCAGCGCCCGCCACAGCAGTTGATGCTCGTCTTCTGCCTTGCGTGCCCAGACGGTCACCAGATAGGTGATATCCACGCGCATGGGGACCATCCGCATGTACGCCTGCTTCTTCTTCATGTTGCGGTTGATCTCCATCTCCATACTGCGCAGTTTCAGATTTTCGCGCAAGTCGAACGCCCAGCAGTTGATGGTCGGGCGGCTGAGCGTGGCCGACCATTCGCTGGTGGGCTGCTCGAAGGCGATGTCGATCTCGCTGGCGGGCAGGTTGCCCCGGTCACGTAAAATTTTTTCTATCGTCCGGTCCAGATCATGCAGCATAAAATTTTGCCTGTTTATTCATCAACCAGCAGACGGCCCATTTTCTGATGTTCGCGCCGCACAGCGTGGCGGATGTGATTCATGGTAATCACGCCGCCATCCGCCGCTGCCAGATAGGCAGAAGCCAGCGCCGCATTGCGGATATTGCCCCCGGCCAGCCGGTAGCGTTCCGCCACCAGATTCAGGTCCACTTCGCGGGCCAGCGGCGCTTCTGGCGGGAAATGCCGCTGCCAGATGTGGCAGCGATATTCGGTATCCGGGAAGGGAAAATCGATGACAAAATCGAGCCGGCGGGTAAAGGCCTCGTCCAGATTTTGCCGCAGGTTGGTTGCCAGAATGGCGATGCCGTCATAGGTTTCGATGCGCTGTAACAGATAGGCGATTTCGATATTGGCATAACGATCATGCGCGTCCTTAACTTCGGACCGCTTGCCGAACAGCGCATCCGCTTCATCGAAGAACAAAATCGCGCTGGTGGCCTGGGCTGCTTCAAAAATAATGCTCAGGTTCTTTTCTGTTTCGCCAATATATTTGCTGACTACCGACGACAGGTCGATCTTGTACAGCACCAGCCCCAGGTCCCTGGCGATGACCTCTGCCGACATGGTTTTGCCGGTGCCGCTTTCCCCGGCAAACAACGCGCTGACCCCGCCACCGGGGGCCACCTTGCGGCCAAAGCCCCATTCATCCTGCACGCGGAAGGCATACTCCGCCCGTTCGCGAATTTCGCGCAACTGCATAAGCTGATCGGGCGGCAGCACCAGATCATCCCAGTCATAACGAGGGACAATGCGCCGCGCCATATCGCCCAGCCGCAGGCTGGAATGAGCCTGCGCCCCGGCGTACAGGTCGTCGATGCTGATGGCATCGCCACGAGACACGGCCAGGTCCGCCGCCGTATTGACCGCCCGCGCGATCTGCCCCGGCGTAAAGCGGAACTTGCCCGCCAGTTCGCCCAGCGCGTCCTGCGCTACCGAATCGGCATACTGCGCCCACAGGCGCTGACGATCCGGAAAGGCCGGCACCACAAAGCTGAGGCGCAGCAGCCGCCGGGGCCGCACAATGTTACGCGGTTCCCAGGTGGTGTGCCCGCACAGAAATACCGGATGCTCAAAGTTCAGCAGCGCATCCCACAGGCTGGCGGGCGGGTCGCCGCGCTCATCGAGACAGCTTTCCCATTCATGCAGCAGCAGCGCGCCGCCACACAACCGCGCTTCGCGGATCGCTAACTGCCAGGCGCGTTCAAACGCCAGCGGCAGATTTTGCAGCCTGCCCAGATCAACTTCGACCAACGGTTCGCACAGTGCGGCGGCGGTGGCCCGGCGTCCGCTGCCTTCCGGCCCGTGCAGGTAGATCATGGGCGCATCGGCCAGGGCATCATACACCGGCCTGAGGGTGGATTCTGGCAGCGTGGGCGGCAGTTCTGCCTGTGCCCGCCGCACCGCATCGCCCAGGCGCACATCCAGCGCCGCCTCGCCCAGCAGATACGCCAGGATACGATGATCAACTTTAAGCTGGTAAGACAGGAAGACCGGCTCGTACTGGTTGGGGTTGGGCAGCGCCTCCAGCAGATGATGCGCCCGCAGCGGCAGTTCCGGCTTCAGGCGTTCCCACACCGCAAAGCGCGCCGGCACATCGTCGCCCAGCATGTTCATCATCAGGTTGACGGTGGGCCGCCGCTGGGAAACATCATCCTGCAGATAGGCATACAGACGCTCATAGCGCCGGTCAAGCTCTGGCGCCAGCACCAGCAGCAGAATATAGCCATCCAGATCGTTGAGGCCGAAGATGTGCAGCAAATGCGCAAACGGCAGGTCAGGATCGCGCTTCAGCGGTTCGAGCGGCAGACTGCTGTCGTCAGCGGCCCACAGACCAGCCATCCCCTCGCGTGCAAGGTGTGCCTGAACCTCATCTTCAGAGATGATAAGGCCACGAAGGGCGTCGGTTGGGTCGCGTCCGGCAGCCTGCGCTCGCAGCACGGCCTGGTGTACAAGGCCGTCGATCTGAGCCATTGCGGTCTGTAAATGCCGCAGGCTGTGCAGGTTCATTGTCCTCCTACCCCTCTCCAGCAGATACGCAGAACATGTTAAAAACACGCCCCGCAGCCGGATAAGATTCATGCTACAGGAATCTCAAAACCCGCGCAACCAGCCCTCCGCCTGACTCCCCTGCCAGAGTTAGAAGACTCCAACAAAATCTTCACATTTTGGAACATGAATAAACAGCGGTGCGACCCCGCAGAAAACCACAGGCCATGATTTTTTACAGGTTTTTTACAGGCTGCAACAGATTGAAACCCGGTGGCTAATCGTCGGTTGAGGGAGTCTTACAGAGGTTGAATTTATTCTCTATCAACACGCGCCACGATCACGTCACGCTGTTTGATGACTCGATCCACGCGGTGCGCCAGTTGGTCATAGGGTGGCTGATTCAGCACTGTCAGCCCGCTGACCTGCTGGAACACGTCGATCATCTTCTGGCGCGGGAAATGGGTCGCTTCCCAGGCCAGGGTGATGGTCCCACCTGGTTCCAGCACGCCCGCCCACACCGGCAGCACCTCCGCCAGCGTGTCGATGAACTGGCCGAAATGCTGGATGCCATAGGGCAGATCAGCCACGATCAGATGCGGTTTTTTGAAGCCCTTCAGCAGCACATCGGCCTGTGCGGCATCGCCGCGCACCAGCACACAGCGGCGCGGCAGGGTCCGGCCTATCGTCACCCACCAGCGTTTGCCCAGCCCTTTCAGGCGTTCTTCCGTCACCTTGCAGGGGATTTTCTGTTCGCGGCCATACTGGCGCAGAAACGCCACCGTCGATTCAACATCTTTGGGATTCTGCTCGATGCCGATCACCTCCGCCCCCAGTACGAGGCCGGTCAGCAGGGTGGTGCCGCCGCCCATCAGCGGGTCGAACAGGCGCAGCTTTTTCCAGTCCTGCGCGGCAAAGGCGGAACTGTAGCGCCCGATATTGCACATAAAATGGGTGAACAATTCGCTGGTTTTGCCTTTATAGCGCCGGGCCGTCATCAGGTCTGGCGGCAGCACCGGCTCGAACACGGTGTCTACCGGCTTTAACAGCGGCCCTTCGACATCGCCCACCCGGTCATAATGTTCAAAAAAAACGCTGCTCATCGCCAGCCAGCCCAGCTCGCGCAGCAGAGCTTCATCCAGCGCCGCCTCAAGCTCGATGCGCAGATATTCCTGCCGCCCCAGGCTGACGGGCGTGATCGACTGGATGTGCTGGCCCAGCGGGCTGAGCAGCAGTTCCTGCGGGGCCAGCGTGCTTGCCAGTTCGGCATAGGGGGTGCTGCGCTGTGGGGCCACCTGGGCCAGAATCGTGCTCATGATTATTTCGCTCTGGCGGTAATTTCGACGGCAAGGCGCGCCAGGTACTGATCGACGCTGGGGCCAAAACTGAGCACATCACCGGAGGTGAGCTGCACAGGGGCGCTGCCGATCAGCCGCTGGTTGTTGACGAACACCGGCGCCCGCGCACCTTCCTCCAGCCGGATCAGCCAGTTGTTATCCTGATAAAACACCCGCGCCTGCCGCCGGGAGATGCTGCGGTAGGCTTCCGGGTCGCCCCCCCGGCTGATGAGCGCCTCGTACAGGTCCACATCCAGTTCCGGGTCGGGCTGGTCAGGCTGGGTGCGCCGTCCGATCCGCCGTTCCTCGTCCTCCAGCCCGGCGGCCAGTTCAAACTGGCGGCTGGCATCGTGGACATCGCGCAGAATCAGCACGTTCTGGGCATAGCGGAACTGGCGGGCCGCATACAGAAAGCCGCCCCGCCCCAGGCTCAGCCGGTCCACCGGCATATGCGGCGCGACCAGCCGCATCAGATAAAGCTGCGGCGCGGCCTGAATACTGTTAAAGGCCAGCACATGCTCCGCCAGCGTGCCCACCGCCAGCGTATCAGCGGCGTTGAGCACCTGCGTTTCCTGCTCAGACCCGACCATCAGCGGCAGGGCGTGCTGCCCGGTTTGCAGGTAGACCAGATTCTCATCCGGCTGCACCTCTTTGACCTGCACGCGAATCTCGCCAATGATGCGGCTGCCCTGATAAAACCGCAGACGGCTGTTGTTGTTCAGCGGAATTTTGCGATTTTCCAGTTGCAGATCATCCACAAACACCGGCGTCTGGCCGATGCGGGAAGCATACCAGACCTTGCTCTGGTTATCGAACTCCACCAGCACGCATTTACGGGAAATGGCGTCGATATCGCGCGGCGAAACAAAGTTGCGCAGGTCCACATCCGGGTTGACGCCGCTGGGCGGGTGGTGCCGGCCAATGAGTAACTGCTTGC
>CAZQIY010000015.1:65930-83231 GCA_964593565.1 uncultured Anaerolineaceae bacterium | reverse complement strand
GCGGTCTGGCGCTGGGGCTGGCGGCGCTGGCCAGCGGTGCGCTGATTATCACCCACAACCTGATGGCGCTGGTGCTGACTGGCCTGCTGGGGGCGTGGGTGCTGTGGCGCGGCCTGCTGTACCCGCCGCCGTGGAGACGCCGCGATGAGTTCGTGATCCCGGCGCGGCATGCGCTGCTGGCACTGGCGGCGCTGCTGTTGGGGGTCGGGCTGGCGGCCTATTTCTGGCTGTCGGTGATTCTGGAACGGGACGCGGTGCGGCTGGATAACCTGACGGCGGTGGCGCAGTTGGATTATCGCAACTTTTTTGTGCCGCTGGCGGAACTGCTGGCTTTTTCGCCGCGCCCGGATGCCGGCGCCATCAACGGCCTGCTGCACCAGCTTAACCTGGGGGTGGCGCAGTGGGGGCTGGCGCTGGCGGGCCTCGTGGGCAGCGCTGCCCTCGCACGCCGGATGCCGCGCCGCGTGCTGTGGCTGGTGGTCTTCTTCGCGCTGGTGACGGCGGTCCTCATCTTCCTGATGCTGCCCGCCGCCGCGTTCCTGTGGCAGGGCATCAGGCCGCTGTCCTTCCTGCAATTTCCCTGGCGTTTTCTCGGCCCGGCGGCGTTCTGTCTGGCGGCGCTGGCCGGGGCCAATGCGCTGTGGCTGCAGCGTCTGCCGGACCGGGTGGCTGGCCCGGCGCTGGCACTGGTGATCGCCTTGCCCGTAGCGCTGGCCATGCCGACGCTGTACGTCGATGAATGGGAGCATACCACCGTCGATACTTCGACAGCGGCCTATCACACCGCGGAGTTACAGGGCCTGCAGCGCGCCACCACCTTTTCAGACGAATATCTGCCGGCGGCTGTGATCGCGGAGCCAAGCGCCAACGCCGCCCTGCTGGCGGATTATGCCGATGGCTACCCGGTGGACAAGGCCAACCGCGCCGCCCTGCCGCCGGAGGTCGCGCTGGCGCTGGTGGAACACGGCCCGCAGCACGATATCTGGCAGGTGAATGCGCCGGAAGCGTTTACGCTGGAAGTGCTGACCTACGCCTTCCCGGGCTGGCAGGCTGAAATCGACGGCCAGCCGCTGCCAGTGCACCCGTCGCAGCCACACGGCATGATCACCATCGAAGTCCCGCCCGGTCAGCATCGCCTGCGCCTGTACCTGGGGATGACTCCGCCGCGCACCGCAGGCCTGGTCATTTCCGGCGTGGCGCTGGTGGGCCTGCTGGGGCTGGCTTTCTGGCAGCGCCGCCACAGAACCCCAGCGCCCCAGCCGCAGGCGCTGGTGCCGGTGCATCGCGCCGCCATCCTGGCCGGGGGCGCGCTTCAACTGGCGCTGATGCTCATTTTCATGCGCGAGGGCGGGGCGTGGGTCAATTCGCCCCCCGGCAGCGTCCTGATCGCCCAGAACCCCACGCGCTACCACCTGGGCGAGTCGATTCAACTGCTGGGCTACGACCTGAACGGGCGCATCTTCCGTCCGGGGGACCGGCTGGAACTGGTGCTGTACTGGTATGCGCCAGCGTCCGTGCCCTATGGCTATGCGACATTCGTGCATGTTTCCAGCGGGGGGCCGCCGCTGGCCCAGGCCGACCAGCAGAACCCGGCAGGCCGCCCGACGCTGCAATGGACATCGGATGGCTACATCCGCGACCCGTACATCATCTATCTGCCGGAGACCATGCCGCCGGGTGAGTATCAACTGACGGCGGGGATGTACACCTGCGATACGCGCCCGCCGGGCGAATGTGGTAATGGGGAGCGCCCGCCCGTCATAGATGATTCCGGTGCGCCGCTGGGGGATGCCGTGCCGCTGGGGACGATCCGCGTGGGCTGATGCGCCGCATGATGATTTTTATCTGGTTCTAACGTGTGTGTGATAGATAAACGAAGTAGATTCCGCTTAAAGACAAACTTTCACCAGGAGAAATCGGTGATGACCGAAACATATACTTTTAAGGCAGAGATTAAACAACTGCTGGATATTCTCGTTCATTCGCTGTATACGGAGCGCGAGATTTTCCTGCGCGAACTGATCTCCAATGCCTCCGATGCACTCAACCGCCTCCAGTTCGAGCAGCTTACCAATCATGATGTGCTGGACCCGGATGCCGAACTGAAGATCACCCTGAGGACCGACGAGGACGCCGGTACGCTGACGATCAGCGATACGGGCATCGGCATGAGCGCTGAGGAGATGGAGCAGAATCTGGGCGTGATCGCCCACAGCGGCGCCAGGGCCTTTATCGACGCGATGAAGGAAGCGCAGAACGGCGTGACGCCCCAGGATGTGATCGGGCAGTTTGGCGTGGGCTTCTATTCTGTGTTTATGGTGGCGGATAAAGTGCGCGTGGTGTCGCGCTCGCACCGGGCAGACGGGCGCGCCTATGCCTGGGAATCCGATGGCGGCGAAACCTACACCGTCGAGGAAGCCGAACGCGAGGCCCGGGGGACCGATATCATTATTCACCTGAAAGAAGACGCGAAGGAATTCCTGCAGGAATGGACGCTGAAGGAGATCATTCGCAAACATTCGGATTACGTCGCTTTCCCGATTTATGTAGGCGACGATGAGGAACCGACCAACAAACGCACGGCGATCTGGCGGCAGAACCCCCGCGAGGTCACCCCAGAGCAGTACGACGACTTCTACAAGATGCTCACCTTCGATTTTGAAGGCGCCAGACATCATCTGCATATCCGGGCGGATGTGCCGCTTCAGTTTTATGCGCTGCTGTATGTCCCCGGCACGGCCGAACCCAACATGTTCAGCCCGCGCAGAGAGCCGGGCCTCAAGCTGTATGCCCGCAAGGTGCTGATTCAGGAATACTGCACGGACCTGCTGCCGGAATATCTGCAATTTATTCAGGGCGTCGTCGACAGCGAAGACCTGCCCCTCAGCGTCAGCCGCGAAAGTGTGCAGGCCACCCGCGTGATGGCCAACCTCAAAAAGACGCTCACCAGCCGCGTGCTGAGTGACCTGAAAAAGCTGGCGAAGAACGAAACGGACAAATACCTGGAAATTTACAGCGCCTTTGGCCGTTTCCTCAAACAGGGCGTGACCATCAGCGCGGAAGATCGCAGCGACCTGGAACGCCTGCTGTACTTCAACACCACGCTGGACGACGACCCGGCAAAATGGCACACCCTGCAGGATTATGTCGACCGGATGGCCGATAATCAGGAAGATATCTACTACATCATCGGCGACGATTTCCACAGCACCCGCCGCAGCCCGCACCTGGAACCGTTCCGCCAGCGCGGCATCGAGGTCCTGTATTTTACCGATCCGCTGGATTCGTTCATGATCGTGGGCCTGACGGAATTTGACGGGCACACGCTGCGCAGCGTGGACGAAGCCGATATCGACCTGAGCAATATCGGCCAACCGAAAGAAGCAGAAGATGCGCCGCAGCAGGAAGCCGTGCCGGAAGGCGATTTTGGCCTGCTGGTGCAGCGTTTTAAGACCGTTCTGGGGGACAGGGTCAGCGATGTGCGCCCCAGCAAGGCCCTCATCGGCAGCCCGGCCCGCCTCGTCAGCGATGATGCCAGCACGCGCCGCAATATGTTTCGCATCAACCGCCTGCTGGACAAGGAATACGAACTGCCGGTCAAGGCGCTGGAACTGAACCCGCGTCACCCGCTGCTGCATAACCTGAGCAACATGCTGGCGGCAGACAGCGACAACCGCATGGTCGATGTGATCGTGCAGCAGCTTTTTGAAACCGCGCTGCTTCAGGATGGCATCCACCCGGACCCGGCCTCGATGGCGGACCGCCTGCTGCTGCTGATGGAAGCCGCCGCCGGCATCACACCGGACCGGCTGAACCTGAGCCGGGTGGCGCCCGTGCCAGCCGCTGTAGAGGCCGCCCCGGCGGACGATGCCGCGCCAGAGGCAGCCGAAGCATCCACCGAAGCCGCAGAAGATGTGCCGCAGAACCCGGCAGAAGAAGCATCCGAAGAAAAATAAGTTCGGCGCTGGTCAGTTTTCAGCACAATGCGGTTCGTCCTGTGACGAGCCGCTTTTTTTTGATCATTCTTGAATTTTTCCTGAAGATTGCCCTCGCAGCGCCCAACCTAAACAGTATTTGCTGTAATATTAGCTAACATAAAAGAGAATGGCATATGTCATAACGAGCAGCCCGCAAAAGCTCAGGTGATAACCAGAAACAAAATGAGGTCAACAGAAAAATAAACTCCTATGGCAAAAATCCTGGTTATTGATGATGAACGATCCCTGCGCCAGACGATCACCGCTGTGCTGAAATATGCCGGTTACGATGTGGCAGAAGCGCCGGATGGCTTTACCGGCATCCAGGCCGCGCAGGCTGACCTGCCGGATTTAATCGTATCCGATATTGTGATGCCCGGCATGGATGGTTACGAGCTGCTGGAACGGCTGCGCGACAATGCCCATACCGCCACCATCCCCGTCATTTTTATTACTGCCCTGGCAGAACGCCAGGCCATGCGTCAGGGCATGTCGCTGGGCGCAGATGATTTTCTGGTCAAGCCGTTTGCGCCGGATGAACTGCTGTCGGCGGTGCATATGCGGCTGCGACGTCAGGCTGCCATCATCGAGCGCCACGATACCACCCTGCGGATGCTGCGCAAGAACATTATTTATGCCCTGCCGCACGAAATGCGCACGCCGCTGCATCTGATTCTGGGGTTTGCGCAGGTGCTGGAAATGCACCTTGAAGGGGCCTCTTCTGCGGATATTCTGCAATCTGTCGATGCCATCCTCAAAGCCGGGCAGCGCCTGGAACGGCTGATCGAGAATTATCTGGTGTATGCCCAGCTTGAAGTGATCGCTACGGACCCCGAAG
The DNA here is from genome assembly GCA_964593565.1 of uncultured Anaerolineaceae bacterium. GTDB lineage: Bacteria > Chloroflexota > Anaerolineae > Aggregatilineales > Phototrophicaceae. The sequence goes on along the minus strand of CAZQIY010000015.1, from coordinate 78,416 downwards.
AAGTGCGCGCCCTGCGCAACCATGTCACCTCCAACACGGCACAGGTCATCCGTAATACCGCCCAGGAGCAGGCCGAACGCTGCAAACGCAGTGATGATCTGCTGGTTGATGTGCACCCGGCTTCGCTGCGCATCGCCGAAGAAAGCCTGGCAAAAATCGTGCATGAACTGGTCGATAACGCCTTCAAATTTTCCAGCCCGGGCACCCCGGTAAGCATCACCGCGACCACGCGGGAACGCCACTTTGTCCTCAGCGTGTGCGATTCTGGCCGGGGCATGAGCGAGGAAGAAATCCGCAGCGTGGGGGCCTATATGCAGTTCGACCGCGCCCTGTACGAGCAGCAGGGGCTGGGGCTGGGGCTGTACATTGCCCGGCGGCTGGCAGAACTGCACGGCGGCAAGGTGGAAATCGACAGCCTGCGCGGCCAGTTCACCCGCGTTTCCGTGCAGCTGCCTATCTGAACGCAGGTTCAGCCAGCCATCATCCACTGCCGGGATTATTAACCCCACGTATGAAAATCGGCAGGTGAGCACCCGCCGAAACAAAAACCGGTTGTCGTCACAGTACCCTTTATGCTATACTGCTTCATAATATCTGGCTTGTGTATGCAAGGCAGCAGTGGGCAGAAACCGCCCGGCACTGTGCTTTTTTTACAGAAGTCAGGATTTTTAGTGATAGTTTAGTTCTATCATTTAGACTATCAGCTGTGACGGTGGCGAAGGCGGCCGTTACGACGACACATACCATGGTTGCGAGATAAAAACCGGCTCTTGCGGGAGCGGTCACGATGATGCTGATTGTAAATGAAGCCTGCTGGGATGGCGTAAACCGAAATGCCCCATACAGATTATTAAGATAACGGCCCCTCGCTGGTGTCCGGCTCTTTTGGGATAACTATTCAGAATACGTCCACGCGCCTGGCTTTATGCAGCGCATCGTTATAACTATGGACTCACGTCTGCGCAACCGTGGTTTCCTGTGTGAATCACGGTTGTTTGTTTTTGGGAATCAGGCACTATGCCGGTTGTGACGGCGCTGGAAATCCAGCAGAAGAACAAGGAACGTGTGAACGTTTATCTGGATGGTGAGTTTGCCTTTGGCCTGGATATCATGCTGGCCGCCGGGCTGCGCAAAGGGCAGCAGCTTACCGACGACGAAATTGAGGTATTGCGGGATGATGATGCGGTCAACCGGGCCGTCAACCAGGCGGTTCGCTTTCTCAGCTACCGCCCGCGCAGCACTTCAGAAGTCCGCCAGAACCTGGCCGACAAGAAGATTCCCGAAGCCGTAATTGCCGCCGCTGTAGACCGGCTGAATGCGCTGGGCTACCTGGATGACGGGGCTTTTGCCCGCTTCTGGGTGGAAAATCGCAACACCTTCAAGCCGCTCAGCGCGCGCGCGCTTCGTTATGAACTGCGCCAGAAAGGGGTCGCAGACACGGATATCGACCTGGCGCTGAGCGATCTGGACACCTTCGATGCCGCCTATCGCGCCGCCCAGAGCCAGGTGCGCCGCCAGCGTCAGAAAACCCGGCAGGAGTTTCGCAACAAACTGGGCGCTTTTTTACAGCGCCGGGGGTTCGATTACGAAACCATCCGCCAGGTTGTCGAACAGTTGATAGATGAAATCGCAAACGAAGACCCGGAGTATTTTATATCGGACGAGGAGTAACATCTGATGGAGATCGGTGCTGCCCTGGTAATGTTGTTAATCGGCGCAGTGGTTGGGGTAGCGATAGGCATTGTGGCCCTCAGAACCTATCAGAACAATCAGGCTAATAACTGGCGCATCAAAGCCCAGGACGAAAGCAGAGCCACAATTGAAGCAGCTACACAACAGGCCACCGACATTGTCAAAGAAGCAGAGGAGAAAAGCAAACGCTTACAAGATGAAACCAACGAAACAGCGGTCCGCCGCCGCCGCGAACTGGACCGGGAGGACGAACGGCTGCAAAGCCGGCGCGAATCGCTGGATAAGCGGCTGGAACGGCTGGAACAGCGCGAACAGAACCTGAACAAGCGCCAGAGCCGGCTGGATAAACAGGAAAATGACCTGAAAAGGCTGGAAGAAGAACGTCGTACCGAACTGGAACGTGTGGCGCAGATGACCACCGACGAGGCCAAGGCCGAACTGCTGAACGCTGTCGAGGATGATGCCCGCAACGACATGGCCCGCATTATCCGGCAGGTGGAGGCAGAAGCGCGGGAAGAAGCGGATATGCGCGCGCGCAACGTCATTTCGCTGGCGGTGCAGCGGCTGGCCAGCGAACATGTCAGCGAGATTTCGGTCAGTGTCGTGCCGCTGCCATCGGACGACATGAAAGGCCGGATCATCGGGCGCAACGGGCGCAATATCCGCGCCTTTGAACTGGCGACTGGTGTGGATGTGGTGGTGGACGACACCCCCGAAGCCATCACCATCAGCAGCTTTAACCCCATCCGGCGCGAGATCGCCGTGCGGGCCATGAGCAAGCTGGTGACGGATGGGCGCATCCACCCGGCCCGCATCGAAAAGCTGGTTGAGGATGCCACCGCAGAAGTCGAGGCGGTGGTGCGCGAGGAGGGCGAACGCGCCGCCTTTGAAACGGGCGTGCCCGGCCTGCATCCGGAAATCCTGAAGCTGCTGGGCCGGCTGAAGTTCCGCACCAGCTATGGCCAGAACCAGCACGCCCACGCCATCGAAACCGCCCATATCGCCGGGATGATCGCGGCAGAACTGGGCGCGGATGTGGGCATCGCCAAGGCGGGCGGGCTGCTGCACGATATCGGCAAGGCGATTGATCACGAAGTCGAAGGCACGCATGCCCTGCTGGGGGCGGAACTGGCCAAACGCTATGGCGTGAACGCCAAAGTCGTCAACTGCATCGCCAGCCATCACCACGAAGTTGAGCAGGAATGCGTGGAAGCCTATATCGTCGAAGCCGCGGACGCCATTTCTGGTGCGCGGCCCGGCGCCCGGCGCGAAAGCCTGGAAACCTACATCAAGCGTGTGAAGATGCTGGAGGAAATCGCCAACGGCTTTGAAGGCGTGGAACAGAGCTACGCCCTGCAGGCCGGGCGCGAGGTACGCATCATCATTCGCCCCGAAGTGGTTGATGACCTGGAAGCGCTGCGGCTGGCCCGCAACGTCGCCAAGAAGATTGAAGAATCCATGCAGTATCCCGGCCAGATCAAGGTGCAGGTCATCCGCGAGACCCGCGCTGTCGATTACGCCAAGTAGAATCGTTGTTGCAGGACGCGAAGCGCGCACAGCACCACAGCCCACGCTGATGCAGCAGGCTTTGTGGTGAGGTCGCCTTCGCGTCTGTCTGAGAGGCCCCTATGCCTGCGGTCTATGCCATTGGCGATATTCACGGACAATATGACAAAATGGTGGCACTGCTGAACAGAGCCGGCCTGATCGACAAAGCCGGGCGCTGGACGGGCGGTGATGCGCACCTGTGGTTTATAGGCGATTTTTTTGATCGCGGCCCGCAGGGGCTCGAAACCGTAGAGCTGGTCATGCGGCTGCAGAATCAGGCGGCGGATGCTGGCGGCAGTGTGCAGGCGGTGCTGGGCAATCATGACATGCTGATTCTGTCCGTGTATCGCTTCAGCACATCGCGCGAGCTGGTGGCCAGCGCCCCGCGCACGTTCTCACCGGAAACCTTCCCAGCGGAATGGGTGGATATGTGGATGGCGGACTGGCTGCGCAATGGGGGCGTGCCGGGCGATCTGGCGCGGCTGACGGCCAAGCATGCCGCCTGGCTGTCGCATCTGCCGGCGCTGGCGCGGGTGGGTGATACGCTGCTGCTGCATGCCGATTCTGGCATGTATACCCATTATGGCGATACTATCGAAGAGATCAACGTCTTTTTCCGCCACCTGCTGGCGCGGGGCAGCGCCGACGAATGGGAAAGGGTGCTGGATGCCTTCAGCGAACATCGCGCCTTTATCAGCCCGGGCGGCCCCCAGCAGGCCATCCAGTTTCTGAGAATGTTCGGCTGCGCCCGCATGGTTCACGGGCACACGCCCCTGCAAAAATTCCCGGATCACGACCCGGCAAAGCCGCTGGTGTATGCGGATGGGCGCTGTATCAATATTGATGGCGGCCTGTATCTGGGCGGCCCCGGCTTTATCTATCAGATCGTCTGATGCGCCCTTATTTGGGCAGCGTTTTTGCCTTCACGATCAGCATATAGCCGCTGGCAAAAAACAGCAGATGATCCAGCTTTGAAAAAACCCACACCACCGGGTAAATCAGAGAATACAGACGCAGCATGGATTGATTGGCCTGCACATCCTCGCTGGTCATGATGTGGCCTTTCTGGCCTTCGGCTTCGCCGGGGGGGCTGTGATCTTTTTTGCGGCCCTTGACCATGCCCATCGCCTGCCGGATCACCACGTCAATAAATTCGGAGAAAAATTTGGAATAGGTCTTGTGAGTTTCGATCACAAAGCCTTCGCCCATCACCGCCTGTAAGGATTCCAGCGTATAGCCGGGGCGCACGTGCCCATGCAGTTCGTCCGTCTGGCCTAGTGCCAGCCGCAGCCGCCGCAGCAGGCTGTTTTTGATGTGCGGCACGTTGATAATCACCTCGCCGCCGGGTCGCAGCACCCGCCGGATTTCGCGCATGCATTCACGGTCGGTGTGGATATGTTCCAGCAGGTCGAGGATCACCACACGGTCAAAGGTATCGTCGGCAAACGGCATGGTCTGGCCGTCAAGCTGGTAAACCTCGGTGCCTACCATGCGCCGGATGGCCTGCACGGTCTGCTCGTCCAGGTCCGCGCTTTTCCAGATGCCGCCGCGCTGCCGCAGCAGATAGCTGATCACGCCGTTATCCGCGCCAATATCCAGACAATGCAGATTTTCCGCCGGCCCCAGCAGTTGGGTGACTTCCTGATATTTCCGCTGTTTGGAAACGGACTTGTTAAACAGACGGAACAGCCCGTTCTGGGCCTCGTTCAGCGGCGCTGCCGGCAGAGAAGGGGAATCTTGCAAGGACATCGGCTATCTCCTGTTGAGTCCGGGTTTCGCTCCAACCATGTATTTCAGCCATCACCTGGGCGCACAGGCGCAGGGTCTCGGTGCCGGGGTGCCCGGCGCTGCCCAGTTCGGTGCGGCGGAAGATCACATCGCTGAGGGTGCAGGCCATTTCCTGCTGCACAGCATAGCGCGTCTGCGCCACCGCCAGAGCCTGTCCGGCGGGCGCATCATCGGGCAGATGCCGCAGCACATCCGGGTAATGCGCGCCGTAATTACAGACCAGGCTGCGCATCGCGGCTTCGTCGATTCCGGCGGGCCGCGCCTGCTGGGCCTGCTGTGTAAATGCCCCAAAGTCCGCAATCTCACCCCCGGCCAGCGGCACCGCGGCGGATGGTGACCCGCCAGCGGCTTTGCCCAACGCCTGCAAGGCCCGGTCCAGCACCGTCACCGCGACATCGCGCGCGGTAGTATATTTCACGCCCTCCACCGTCAGCATCGCGCCGCCGTCCATCTCGGCATAATCCAGGCGGTAATGCTTGGTCAGGCGCACATCGCCGCTTTGTGGGTGCTGGCCAGACATCGGCAGCAGGCCGCCATGCACAAATGTCACGTCCTCTGGCGACAGCGCCGCCTGTGGGTAAGCCTGATTCACATCGTACAGAAAATGCTCGATCTCATCCGCTGTGATGGTAAAGGCGTCCGGGTCGCCGCTGTAGGTGCTGTACTCCGTGCCGATCATCGACTGCCCTCGCCAGGGCGAGAAAAACAGCAGACGGCTGCCGCGTTTGATCAATGCGTCGCTGTCGTGGTAGGTTTTCGGCGCGGAAATGCCCACCGCATAGCCATCAAACAACTGCTGGCGGATGATCACGTTAAAGGCTTTGGCCAGTTGGGTCGTGTCGCGCGGGGCATCCAGCCAGCCAAACACGCGGTTGATCCAGGGGCCAGCGGTGTTAATCATCAGGCGGGCGCGGATGGCGAAACGCTCACCCTGCAACCGGTCCAGTACCTCCGCCCCGACCACCTGCCCGGCGGCGCGGGCCAGCCCCGTCGCCTCGACATAATTGGCGGCCTGTGCCCCGGCCTGCATCGCCGTCTGGATAAACGCCAGCGTCAGCCGTTCAGAGTTGACTACCTGCGCATCGTAGAACACCGCGCCGCCATTGAGTCCGTCCGGCTGGAGGCCGGGGGCAATCCGCAGCACTTCCTGATGCGAGAGCAGATGCCCGCGCGGGATGCGTTTGGCCGGGTCTGCCCCCCGGTTACGGTCAAAGCTGAGGATGTCGTTAATCAGCATGGCGGCCCACATGGCTTCTCTGCCTTTGACGGCGTGGCCGTAGGTGGGCACCAGCACCGGCAGCGGATGCACCAGATGCGGCGCGATGCGCATCAGCGTTTTGCGCTCTGTCATCGATTCGCGCATGCGTTTGATATCCGCATGCTGGAGATAGCGCAGCCCGCCGTGAATGGTCTTGAGGCTGTTGGCGGAGGTGGCCGCGCCAAAATCGCCTTTGTCGATGACCGCCACCGACAGACCGCGCAGCGCCGCCTCGCGCGCGACCGCCGCGCCGTAAATCCCCGCGCCGATCACCAGCACGTCAAATGACTGGTCCGCCAGCGCCTGTAAATCGCGCTTCATGATACACTCTCCGGTTCGGCGGGCCGGGGCGCGGGGGTGCTGTCCTGTCCCTCCAGCTCATCCAGCATCTGCGTTAAGGTGCGCCGGAACACCGTATAGTTATATTTTTCCTCGATTAACCGCCGGGCCTGCTGGCCCAACTGCTGCCGCAGCGCCGCGTCCTGGGCCAGCCGGATCATGCCCTCGGCATAGGCCGCTGGCTGGGGCGGCACCAGCAGCGCCGATTCCGCATCCAGCACCTGGGTATGGGTGCGCAGGTCGGTGGCGAGGATTGCCCGGCCGCTGTCCATATACGAATAGATCTTCATGGGCGTGTTGTTGCCCTTGGTGCGCGGCGATACCAGAATATCCGCCTGCGCCAGATAAGCCCCCAACTGGTTGATGGGACGCGGCCCCAGCAGATGCACCCGCTGTTCCAGACCCAGCGTGCGGACCTTCTGTTTGTAGGTGTCAATATCCGCCGTCGCCCCGCCGATAATCACCAGATCGAGCGATTCTACCTGCTGCGCCGCCGTCGCGAAGGCCTCCAGCAGCAGATCAATGCCCTGGTAGGATTCCAGGTTGCCGACATACATCGCCATCACGCCCCGGATTCCCAGTTGATCGCGCAGGGGTTCGGGCGGGGCGCTTTCAGCTTCCTGCAGCAGCGGCACATCATACAGCAGAGTCAGCTTGCGCGGCCTGTGCGCCCGTGCCGTATCCGCCAGCGCATCGCACACCGGCACCACCACTTCGGCATGCCGCACCGCCAGCCCTTCAAAGAAGTTCAGCACAGACGACAGAAACGCCAGCTTCGGATTCTTCTCCACCATCTGCTGCGCCAGCGAGGAGTCCATGTCATAGACATAGGGCAGGCGGAACAGCACCTTCAGCAGCAGCGCGAAAAACACCGCTTCCTCGACCCCGTGCACCACGTCATAGCGATTGCGGATCACCAGCGGCGCGATTTTGAAGATCATGAAAAAATCGCAGATCAGCTTTTTGAAGGAAAAGCCGGGCCGCACATTGCGGACGAAGGACAGGTTGGGGATGCGGTGAAAGGTGACGTTCTTCAGGTCCAGATCGACCCCTTCATGATACGTCACCAGATCCACCACGTCGCCGCGTTCCGACATGACTTCCAGCACCATACGAATCGCAATCGGAGAACCACGATCCTGGTATACCGGTTGTGGCGCAAGAAACAGAATTTTCATCAGCGATCCATCACTATTCAATCGATTTTATTGTCTGGCAGTCCTAAAAGCCCGCTGATGCTGCGCCACCCTGTTCAGATGAGTTTCCCGGTTCAGCGCAGCCGGGCCATCAGCCGGTCCTTCTGGCGCTTGAAGTAGCTGTCGTACATCAACTGCACCCGGAAGATCAGGTTAATCCGCTGCGGGCTGACGGTGTACACCGGGACGCCGGGCACTTCCCGAAAGAAGGTTTCCGGCTCGTTGCAGAACTGATCCACAAACTGCGCAGCCAGCGCCGGGCGTGTCTGCCAATCGTAGAATACACGAAGCTGGCTTGCAAATTCCTCAAGTGCGGCTCTTTTGAGCGTACTAACCGGCTGAATATCCACCGCCAGCAGATGTTCCGGCGCGATACAGCGGCGAATATCCTTGCCCGGCGCGGCGGTCAGCAGCGGCCAGCGGTAGTAGATAAAGTATTCCAGCACCTCCGCATCAGACTGCATCCGGCCCAGCACGGCACGCGCAGCCTGATTCACGAGGATATGTTCCGGGTGACGATCCAGCCGGAAGGGCACAAACACATAGGCCGGCGCGATCTGGCCGAACAGGATGCACAGCGCCTCCTCAAAGGCGGGGCGATGCGGGTTCAGGCGCGTTTCCGGATACCCCAGAAAATGCAGATTCTCCGGCGGCACCCCCAGCACCGCCAGCGCCGCCCGCGATTCCTGCATGCGGATGGTGGACAGGTTCGGGTCTGCACGGCCCTGCCTGGGTGTGAGGGGCACCGGGCACTGCGAACTATCTGTGGCAAAGACCACATGCACCCGCGTTTTGTCCTCCAACTGCGCGATCAGACCGCCGCAGCCCAGCACTTCATCATCCATGTGGGGGGCCATAATCACCACCGGCCCCGCTGCAAATTGTGTTACCGGGTCAATGGGTTGTGTGGTCAGATTCAATTGTGCCACCTTTGCCTGGACTGCGCCGCCAGGTCCATATAGAGTGCGTGCAAACGACCGACGGCGTTTTCCAGCGAATACTGCTGGCACACTTCCCAGCTTCGCTCGCCCATCTGGTGCGCTTCTTCAAGGTGTTCCAGCAGGTAAATCAGCTTCTGCGCCAGCGGCTCGACGGATTTCACCGGCACCAGAAAGCCGGTTTCGCCTTCGCGGATGCCATCTGCCATCAGGCCCACCGACGTACCCACCACTGGCACGCGCATTTTCATCGCTTCCAGAAAGGTCGTGGGGCCGCCTTCCGCAAAAGAGGGAATCGCCACCACATCCGAAATGCCGATCAGCGACAGGACATCGCTGCGATAGCCGGTAAACGTGACCTGCGCCGCGATAGCATACTGCTCCGCTAGCTCCTGCAAATGCGCGCGCTCCGGCCCATCGCCCACGATCAGCAGGCGGGTATCCGGCACAGCCCGCAGCGCCAGCTTTGCCGCGTCCAGCAGGTAGGTGACGCCTTTTTCATAGGCCAGCCGTCCCACAAAGCAGATCACATGCTCCTCCGGACGGATGCCAAATTCGTCGCGTGTGGCCTGCAGGACTTCCGGGCCGGGCGGAGAAAAACCTGCCAGCGGCGTGCCGGGATGAAATACCTCGACAATATCGGACCGGATTCTGCGATCATGCGTTATGTAATCGCGCACCGGCTCCGATACAGCCACCGCCCGCGTTGTCAGGCTCGATAGCAGGCTGTCGGCCAGGTTCTGGTACAGCGGTTGTCCGGTCAGGATGGCATGTTCGTGGACAATATTGGGGATTCCCGTAATCAGACTGGCGAGGCGGCCAAAGGTGGTGGCCCCAAAACCATGCAGATGCAGAACGTGCGGGTGTTCCTGGCGTATGACGTGAAGCAAACTGTACAGCGTGGTTGGGTCCAGTTTGCTCTTGCTTAGAAAAATCGTCTTAATGCCGGCCTGCTGCAGCACCTCTCCACCTTTTTCCGGTGCGCGCAGGCTGCACACCGTAAACTGATACTGGCTGGGGCTGAAATCAGGAATCCATTGCAGGAGCGCCTGAGTCACCCCGTGAATCGTTGATCCATCGACCCCCAGTTTGTCCAGTACATGCAGCACCCGGATGGGTCGTGGAACCAGCGCTGCGTCCCTGGCAGGCAAGCGCCTGCCCATGTTCGTCAGCATCCGTCCCCCCTGAATTATTATTAATTGACCTCATAGGCAAGTGTTTGAGGTCACACTATTGATTATAAATATAGTGCAGAAACATTACAACGAATTAACAGGCTCGCCGTAAGGATATGAAATCTGTGAAAAATTTCCCTCGCCTGTAAATTTCCCGCGTTCAGGCCGGGGAACTTCTGCCAGAAGCAAGGTGCGCACCGGGAAAACACAAAGAGGAATACCCACTTCTGAAAGCAGGCATCCCTCTCCATCACCCTGGGCCAGCGTACCAGCCCGGGAGATCAAGCAGAAATTGCGGTTACTGTACCGGCAGGTCGGTGATGTTGCCCTGCAGGCGGCCAATCCACGCCGCGACCCAGCCAGACTGGCCATCGTAGTTCACCAGCAGCCAGTTGCTGTCCGCGCTGCGGGCCACTGCCTGCACCGTCGCCGTATGAGGAATCACGGCGATTTCGGCGCTGCTCTGGTTGGGGCCGGCGCGCATGCGCAGGGTGTAATCCACAATATAATCGAGCGTCACCCCTGTCGTGACCGGCGCGCCACCTCCGGCGGGCGGGGCCGCCGCACCCGGCGCAGCGCCCTGGCTGATGCGGGCATAGGCCGCCGATACATAGCCGGTCTGCCCGTTAAAATCAATCGCGTACCAGTCGCCCAGGTCTTCTACCAACGGGTAAGACTGCCCGGAATCCATTGCGCCGATGCGGGCATCATCCAGGCTGGGGCCGCGTCGCACCCGCAGGTTCGCTTCTGCCGTGACCATCGGCCGGGACGCCGGGGCCACACCGGGCTGCAGCGGGATCGCCCCGCGAATGCCGTTCAGATAGGCGCTGTCCCAGTAGACGCCGTTGGGGTTGCTGGGGCTGTCCTGGGTGGCGAACAGAATCAGCGTGGCGATGCCGCCCTGGGCCGTCGCGCTGACATCCATCCGGTTCCAGCCGTTGAGCGTGGTGCCCCAGTTCGACCAGACCACATTCGGGCTGAAGGGGTCCGCGCCGCCAGTGGGGTCGATGCCTACCCGCACCCGGCTGTTGCTGTTGTTTTCGAGATAGGCCCAGGCGCCGCCCTGCAGCGGGCTGTCCGGCTGGACTGGCACCTGCTGGTAAACATAAGCGGTGAAGCTGGCGTATCCCCGGGAAATGTGCAGGGAACGGTTGCCCTCCGTCTTGATGCCGCCGGTGTGCGGAAAGCCGCTGGGGTGGGCGTTGATCCAGGCGGGCATGCCCGGCGAGCGCACAATGCCGCCGCTCCAGCCTGCCGGGACATGATAGCGGGTGGTATCGTCCGCCGGGTCAATGCTGATCACGTTGTACTGCTGCCCCTCAAAACCGGGGTCGATAAGCAGGTTTTCTACCTGTGCGCTGGCCGGAACTGTCATCAGCAGCCCCAGCGCCAGCAGCAGGCCAGTGATTACCCATCGCTGTTTCATCGTTGTCTGCTCCTTTTAACAACCAGGCTGTACAAAGGCAAACCCTGTTCCTGAAGTCGATTCCACTATAGCAGCGCCAAAACGACAGCGGCAAGACCCGGCGGCGGAACGCGGGGAAACCGTCAGGTATAGGGCTGTATGCACAGCAAAAAAGGCCGCCGGAACCCCCGGCGACCTCTCTTGCAGATACTATAATCACCTGTGCGGTGCGGGCAGGTTATTCTGCCTGCTCCACGTTGAAGGTCACGCGCACCACCATGCTCACAGTGAGCTGGCCTTCCTGGATGGGCACGCCGCTGCCGCCAAAACCACCCATAGCGCGGTCAAACAGGAACGGCTGTGTCTCATCGCCTTCGACCACGATGGTCGGATTGCCCAGCTCGACGCCCATCAGTTCGGCAAGCTGCTCAGCGCGTTCGCGCGCATCCGCCATAGCCGCTTCGCGGGCTTCCTGTTCCAGGTCAGACGGATCATCAATGCTGAAGGTCAGGCCGCCGATGTTGTTGGCCCCGGCCTCAACACCGGTGTTGATGACCTCACCTGCTGCCGTCACATCGCGCACCGTCACGGTCAGCGAATTCTGCACGCGATAAATGGCGTTGTCGCTGGGTTCGCCTGTCTGCGGGTTGAAGGGATTCTCCTGATACAGATACAGGCCCGTCGTCTGGATGTCGCTTTCATCAATGCCAATTTCGATCAGGGCCTCGATGACATTCTCAATCGTTTCGTTGGCCTCGTTATAGGCTTCCATCACGTCGCCGCTGCTGGTCTGTACACCCAACTGCACCACGACAATATCCGGAGAGCCAAACGCCTGGCCAAAACCGCGCACCGTCAGCGTGTCCGGCGGGTATTCCTGGGCACTCGCCGCGCCAACCGCCACCAGCAAACCAATCACGAGGACAAGAACAGCCGCACGTTGTAATAGAAACTTCATTGTTCACTCCTTACAGGGTTTTGATTTGGGCCTGCACCATGCCGGCCTGTTATAAAGACGTCCTTACTGCACAGAAAGTTCCATTGACCAGCGGCACAGATAACAACCTGCCTTACAACCGGCAGACTGCGCTGCTGTGCAGCATAGACGACTTCTCTCAGATGGGCGTTAGAATCCGGCAGATGGTGG
>CAZQIY010000015.1:60894-65830 GCA_964593565.1 uncultured Anaerolineaceae bacterium | reverse complement strand
CGCGCAGGGTATAATGAGCGCCTGCCGTAGGAGAAAGGATGCTGCCATGCGCACGGACCGCCCCCAGTTTCTGCGCGCCGCCCCGCTGAGCGATTTGCTGGCGATTTTGCTGCGCCAGCACCGGCGCCTGCTGGCCGAACGCGGAATCAGCCTGACCGAAGCGCGTATCCAGGCGCTGGCGCAGCAGATGGCGGACCGCGCCCTGCCGGATGACGCGGCGGCGATATGCGAGGTGCTGGCGAGCATCGTGGCGGAAAGTATGGGCACGCTGGCAGGCTGGAACCTGACCTTTGCCGAATCGCTGCGCACGGATATGAACGCGATGCCGGGCTGGGAAACCACGTCTGAATTTCTGGAAATCGCCAACGAGAAAGGCAATGCCGAACTGCGCATCGTTTCCGGGGCGGTGCTGCTGGCGGCGCTGGATGATCTGCGCTATACGGGCGAACTGCTGGCCGCTATCGCCCACGACCCGGATGAACTGGAAACCATCGCAGGGCGGCGGGTACTGTCGCAGGCCAGCGGGCTGGCCCCGGACGCGCCAGACTGGCCCGAACGCATCCGGGCATGGTGGCAGGGGCAAAATCCGTAACTTCAGGGGGTATCGTCGCGGGCTGGATCAACCAGCAGGCGCGCCCACCGGGCCTTAAAAATCTCTACGAAGGCCTGCTGGGGCGCATCCAGTTGCCGGTTCCGCAGCGCCACCAGCACCGGCTCGCTGTTCAGGCGCGGCATACCCGTGATGTTCAGATACACCAGTTCGCCCGCTTCGACAGACCGCGCCACATAACTTTCCGGCAGAAACGACACCCCCTGGCCCAGCGTCACCAGCCGCAGCGCCATGACCATCGGCACGCCGATGACCGCGCCGCCGCTGCCCTGCCGCCCGTGTTCCACCAGCGCGTCGATAAAGGCCGACATACGCGGGAACATCGAAACACGGAAGATGGTATGGGTGTAAACCGCCTCGATGGGGATGGGCTGGGGCATCTGCGCCAGCGGATGCGCAGGCGCGGCCACCGCCCGGACCGGATCGCGCAGGCGCACCAGCGGCACAATCGTCTGGTCAAACACCGGGGCATTGACCAGCCCCAGCGTCGTGACGCCATCGTGCAGCATTTCCAGAATCGTGTGCTTGTCGCGCTCGCGGATAAAAATATCCACCGTCGGGTGCTGCTGGCGGAAATCCTCCAGCACATCCACCAGCAGGCCGATCACAAACGGCGCTGGCGCCGCCACCTTGACCTCGCCCAGCCTGCCCGCGTGAAAGTTCTCGACTTCCTGCAGGGCATCCGCCAGCACCGCCAGCATGCGCTCCGCATAGGGCAGGAAACGCTGGCCCAGCGGCGTCAGCCGGAGCTGGCGTCCGCCGCGCTCGAACAGCGGGCCGCCCAGTTCCGCCTCCAGCGTGGCGATGCGGGTGCTGATCGCCGGCTGCGTCAGGTTAAGGGCATCGGCAGCGCGGGTAAAGCTGCCTTCCCGCGCCGCCCGTTCAAAGGCTTCGATCTGGCCAAGTTCCATAGCCGCCTTCAGCGTGATTCTCTGGGAATAAGATAATGCAGGTGATTATAGCGCGTGCGCGAGAAAACCAGCCGCATACACATCGAAGCCGTATCCAGAAAGCGGAGCAATCCTCATCTGGCGCAGGACAAGCCGGGGCCAGTAAAATGAAACATTATTCTGATTTTGGACACTTTTCTATGAACAGCCGCCCCCAGACTCTTTACCACCATATCAGCCAGCGCCCCGTGCTGCCGCTGCTGCTGATTTTGCTGCTTGGCCTGCTGCCGCGTGCGTGGATGCTGCCCACCTCCGGCTTCTCGCTCGATCTGGAACAGCATTATCACTGGGGGTTGTGCGGCGTAGAAAACAACCTTTTCGGGGTGTATCACTGCTGGCCGGAAGTGACCCATCCGCCTGTCAGCCCAACCCTGCTCACCAGCGCGATGCACCTGTTACAGGCAGCCGGCGGAGACACCTCCTCGTTTGAGGACAACGCCGCTGTGGTGTTCATGCTCAAGCTGCCCAACCTCCTGTTTGAAATCGCGCTTGTCTGTCTGGTGTACTACCTGGTGCTGGAACGCTTCGGCGTTGGCTGGGCCATGCTGGCGGCTGCGCTGCTCAACTGGAATCTGGGCTGGATGGTGGTGACCTCGTGGTGGGGCCAGAACGATGCCACGTATACCTTCTTCATGGTGCTGACGGCGACGCTGCTGGTGCGCCGCCGTCCGCGCTGGATGTGGCTGGTTTATGGGCTGTCGTGGCTGGCAAAATTTCAAAGCATCATGTTTTTCCCGGTGCTGGTCGTCTTTACGCTGCGCCGGCATGGATTGCGCGCCCTGTTGGAAGGGCTGCTCATTTACAGTGTGACCTTCGCGGCGGGTGTGCTGCCATTTATCGCAGGCAGCGGCGAAATGGCGCTTATTCCATTTCTGGGCACGCCCAACCTGTTCCCCTACATCACCAACGGCGCGTTTAATATGTGGTTCTGGGTCAGCGGGTCATCCCATCTGGTGATTCTGGACAGCCAGCCCTTTACTGCCGGACTCACCTATTTTCAGGCCGGGCTGATCGCGCTGACGATTGGTGAGGCCGCGCTGTGCCTGCGGGTGTGGATGCTGCCGGAACGCGATGATGAATTTCTGGTGCTGGCGGCGGCCAACCTCATGTTTTTTATGCTGCCCACCCAGATACAGATCCGCTACCTGTATCCCGGGCTGGTCTTTCTGGCGCTGGCGATGGCACGTCAATGGAAGCTGGTTGCACTCTATGTTGGCCTGTCGATCACCTTTACCTATAACGTCCTCAGCATCGTCTGGCGCGGCATTGGCCTGTTGTACTACCCGTTCAAGCTGATGATCTGGACGCCTACCCACAACGCGCTGGCGGTCACGGCGATGTTTGTCCTCTTTGTGGTGATTTTCCTGCGGCCGCTGTGGGCCGTGCGCCATGAATTCTGGCAGCGGATTGACCCGCGTCCTGTCTGGAGTCGTGATTAGCATAAAAAATATTTATAGCCGCCACAACCCACAGCCGCTATCATGAGACTGCAAAACAGCGTATGCTGTAACCAACCAGACGACAGCATACAGGGGCCAGCCTGATGAGCGATTCCAAATCTCTTTCCCAACAGCGTTACAGCCAGTACGCCGCCGGCTATGTCACCAGCCAGACCCATGCCAAAGGGGATGATCTTGGCCGCCTGCTGGAGATTGCCCAGCCCCAGCCGCACTGGGTCGCGCTGGATGTCGCCACTGGCGGCGGACACACCGCCTTAAAGTTCGCCCCGCATGTGGCGCGGATGGTGGCCACCGACCTGACCCCGGCCATGCTGGAGCAGGCATCGGCGTTCATCAGCGGGCAGGGCGCGGACAATGTGGAATACCGCGTGGCAGATGCCGAAAATCTGCCGTTTGAAGCCCGGAGCTTTGATCTGGTCACCTGCCGCATCGCGCCGCACCACTTCCCGGATGCAGAGCGTTTCGTCCATGAATGCGCCCGCGTGCTGAAACCCGGCGGCCTGCTGCTGGTACAGGATCATGTCCTGCCGGAGGACGAAACCGCCGCCCGCTATGCCGACGAATTTGAAAAACGGCGCGACCCCAGCCATAACTACGCCTTTACAGAATCGCAGTGGCGCGACATGTTCACCCGCGCCGGGTTCAGCATCGAACACACGGAGCAGATCGTCAAACGGCACAATTTTCTGGATTGGGCACAGCGGCAGGGCAGCCCGCCGGACCTTATCGCGGAGCTTGAGGAACTGATGCGCAACGCGCCGCCGGGGGCTGCTGAATGGATGGATGTACAGCAGCCGGGCACGCCAGAGGCCTCATTTGTCAACCATCATCTGATTATCGCGGGGCGCAAGTCACAGTAAGGCAGATTTACACGCCCAGATCGCGCCGCTGAAAGGCCGCCAGCGCCAGGATGAACAGCACTGCCGCTGTCACCAGCAGCACCACGTCATAATCCCACTGGAAGCCTTCGGACAGGGCGGCCACGCTGCGGTAATACGAAAACATCGAAAACGGCTTCAGCATGTCGAGAACCGGGTTGGGCACCATGTCGCTCATGATGCGCAGAAAGTCGCTGCCGATGATGATCATCGCGGCGACTGGCCCAGCCCGGCGGCTGTCGCGCAGCGTGACGGACAGCAGCAGGGTGAGGCTGGTCATCACCAGCGAGATGGGCACCAGATGCCACACGCTGGCAACCGTGTTGCGCAGGTCAAGCTGAACATCGGCCACAGTCGCGGTACTCAGCAGCATACTAACCCACACGATCAGCAAAAGCACCGCCAGCGAAGCCATCACCGCCAGCGTTTTTTCCACCAGAAACCGCCAGCGCGAGATCGGCGTGCTCAGCAGAATATCCAGCGTGCCCTGTCGTTCTTCCTGCGCGATGGCCCGCAGCGCCTGGGGAATCAGATACACCGCCAGGATCAGCGGCCCCCAGCTCATGGTTTGCAGGGCCAGATAGCCGGGAAAGCTGGTGAGCGTTTCTATGCTGCGGCCTACAGACAGAAACTGCAACGCGCCCAGGCCATTGAGCACGGTAAAGATAGTGTTGCTCTCGTCCAGCAGCGGATACAGCAGCGTCGCCGCCGCGATCACCACACCATACCCCACCCCCCAGCTCAGCGCGCCGGGCAGGGCATCTCGAAAAGCACGCCAGAAAACCACACCAGGGCGAGTATCTGACAGCAGGGGCAGCGATGAAATCTTCGTAAGGTCCTGTGTCATATCAGCCATTCGCGTCACCATAATAGGTCAGAAAAATATCCTCCAGCCCCGGTTCTTCAATCCGCATATCATGCACCGTGATCTGCGCCGCCTGTTTGATGATGGGGTCCAGCGAGCCGGTTACGCGCATGCGCACCCCGCCGGTGACGGGCATCACTTCATCCACCCCCGGCAGGCGGCCCCAGTCAATC
>CAZQIY010000015.1:59193-60794 GCA_964593565.1 uncultured Anaerolineaceae bacterium | reverse complement strand
CTCTGGGATCGCTGGACCAGCCCTCAGCAGCATGTGACCGATGCTGTCCAGCGCGATCAATCCAAACTGCTGGCGTCGCTGCTGCTGGGGACGATGTGCATCGGCCTGATTATCATGCTGGTTCCGGCGCTGGTGTACCCGGGTGCATCGTGGATCATTGTGTATGTCAGCAACGGGCTGGTGGACCTGGCCCTGCTGTATGGGATGTACCGCATCAGCCGCCGGGGACATTATCGGACAGCGGTTCATCTGGTGGCGTGGTTCGGCACCATCAGCATTCTGCTCGGGGCGGTGCTGCTGGGCGGCGAGCTGGGTTTGCATGTGCTTTATTACCAGGCCGTCGTGCTGGTATTTACCAGCCTGTTCCTCACGCTGCGGTTCTGGGTGCTGTACTTTGGCCTGCAGGTAGCAGTGCTGCTGCTGTTCACCCTGCTGGATGTCACCATTACCCTTCCTGAACTCATCAACGGCCCGCTGATTTTTAACGCCGCGCTGTCTGGGCTGGTTGTGCTTATCGTCAGCTACCGGCGCGGCCTGGACCGTGTGATGCAGGCCGAACTGCTGCAAAGCAATGAGCGCTATCGCATCCTTTCGGAACTGACATCCGATTTTGCCTATGTGATTCGTGTCGAGCAGGATGGCACGCTGGCGCAGGAATGGCTGACCGATTCCTTTACTGCGCTGTCTGGCTATGAAGTGCTGAACCCACAGAATCAGGCTTACCTCGACCTCATCCACCCGGATGACCGGGAAGCGGCAAGGACCAATTTCCAGGAGGCGCTGCGCGGCAAGGCCACCACAGAGGATTACCGGATGATTACGCGGCAGGGCAGCCTGCGCCGCCTGCGGATTTCGCATCATCCGATCTGGGATGAGGCGCAAAACCGGGTGGTGCGTGTGTATGGCGCGGCGCGGGATGTGACCGAGGAAAAAACGGTGGAGGAACGCAGCTTCGAGGCGGCACTGGCCAAAGCGCGCTTTAACCTGGTGCATGGCTTCTTCCGGGCGGTATCGCACGATTTTCGCACGTCACTTTCCATCATCGAAACCAACCGCTACCTGATCGAACGGCATCTGGAAAGGGACGAACCCCAGGAAATCTCCTGCCGCCTGGAACAAATCTCGCAGCAGATCACCCGCCTGACACAGCAGCTTGAAAACCTGAAGGAAGTATCGTCGCTCAACAGCCCGGTGATGGAACTGTGCGACCTGAACCAGATGGCAAAGAACGCCGCAGAAGGCCAGCAGGAAGCCATCCGGCAGAAAAACCTGACTCTTACTCTCAACCCGGACCCCACCGCACCGCTTATCCACGCCAATGACGAAAAGGTGGAAAACGCCATCTCGCATCTGATCGAAAACGCAGTGCACTTTACCCCGGAGGGCGGGGCTATCGTGCTGAAAGTCTACCACGATCATCAGACTGTGATGGTGGACGTGTGCGACACGGGCACCGGCATCGACCCGCAGGACGCCCCACACATCTTTGATTTCTTCTACCGCGCAGACAAAGCCCGGTCCATCGAATCCGGCGGCATCGGCCTGGGGCTGAGCATCGTAAAAATGGTCGCTGAGGTGTATGGCGGCAAAATCATCGTGGA
>CAZQIY010000015.1:54698-59093 GCA_964593565.1 uncultured Anaerolineaceae bacterium | reverse complement strand
CTGATACAAACAGGGAAAAACAAAAGAACCCACTTTCACAGCAGGTTCCTTGGTTAAGTTTTTTATAACAAGCTGCAATTCTTCATAAATTTTTAACGTCACATGTAGTATAAACATAACAAATCAGCGTGTCAAGCATTTCGGTCAGCCTAAATTCTGATGCAGTTCTTACAAAACACTCATCTGCCTGCCATCAATAATCTGGCTGGATAGTTTTCTGGCCATCCCCTATAATCCATTGGCCCTGGCCACATCAGGGCAACGGTTGGATGAACTGGGCCAGTCTATGACATCAAACTCCACGCCTGCCGACACCGTCCCCGCTGCAGAAACACAACTGGAGACCAACGCCAAAGTCGCACGGGCGACGGGCGTGCTGGCGCTGGGCAATGTCGCCAGCCGTATCTTCGGCCTGCTGCGAGAAGTCACCCTCACCAACCTGGTGGGCGCTACCGCCGCCATCGATTCGTTTAACGTCGCCGTCATCGTGCCCAAGGCGCTGTACGATCTGCTGATCGCCGGGCATGTCAACAGCGCCATTATCCCGGTCTTCAGCGAAGTTGCCACGAAGGACGGCCAGCGTGCCCTGTGGCGGCTGGTTTCGGTGCTGCTCAGCCTGGTCACGGCCATGATGGCGCTGCTGGTGCTGCTGCTGGAAGTGTTCGCGGCGGATATTGTCCGCTTTGTGGGCAGCGGCTATACTCCCGCCACGCTCCAGCTTGCCGCCGACCTGCTGCGCCTGACCGCACCGGCCCTCATCTTCCTAAGCTGGTTCAGCATCCTCAGCGGGGCGCTGTATGCACTGCGCACCTTTACCTGGCCCGCTTTTGCCGGGGCCGGCTTCAATGCGGCTATCGTGCTGGTGACGCTGCTGCTGGCGCCGCCCATGCAGGTCAGTGCTGCCTTTAGCGCCAGTGGGGTCACCTGGGGGATGCAGCGTCCGGCAGGCGCCGTGACCGCCGCAGCAGTAGGCTGGCTGGCGGGGGCGCTGGTACAGCTTGCACTGCAACTGCCCGGCCTGCGCGCCGCCCGGCTTCGCCTCACGCTGAACTGGCGCCACCCGGCCATCCGGCAGATTATCCGGCTGTATACGCCCGTGATGTTCTCGCTGGTGCTGGATACGCTGGTGATCCGTACCTTCAGCTACAACCTCGCCAGCCAGAGCATCGAAGGCAGCACCGGCTATATGAACTGGGCCACCACCCTGATCCAGTTTCCGCAGGGGCTGGTCGCCACCGCCATCAGCATCGCCGTGCTGCCGACTCTGTCGCGGCAGGCCGCGCTGATTAACGACGCTGGCAGCGCCGCCTTTCGCGATACGCTGGGGCTGGGGATGCGGCTGGCCACCACGCTGATTCTGCCGGCGGCGGTGGGCCTGTTCGTGCTGGCGACCCCGATTGTGGACCTGCTGTTCGAGCATGGCGAATTTACCGCCACTGATACCGTCATTACGGTGCTGGCGCTGCGCCTGTATCTGATCGGCCTGCCGTTCGCGGCGCTCGATCTGCTGCTGGTGTATGCCTTTTATGCCCGGCAGGATACGCTCACCCCGGCGCTGGTCGGTCTGCTCAGCCTGACGGTCTATATGGTGGTGGCGGTGGTGCTTTTCCCCACGTTCAGCCTGTTCAGTCTGATGATCGCCGACAGCATCAAGCACATTATCCATGCGCTGGTGTCCGGCTATCTGCTGGCGCGCCGCATCAACGGGCTGGGCCAGCAGCGCCTGCTGCTGACCTTTGGCAAGGCGGGCCTGGCGGCGCTGGGCATGGGTATCAGCATGGCGGTCCTGCTGCCGCTGCTGACTCGTGAAATTGGCACCGACGGGCTGCTGGCCGAAACGCTGCTGGTCGGCCTCAGCGGCGCGCTCAGCATCATCATCTATCTGGCGCTGTCGTTCATCTTCCGCATCGAGGAGCTGCGCTGGCTGGGGGGCATGGTGAGCCAGCGGCTAAAAGTCTGATGAGAGTTAACGTTTCGCGCTGGCAGGACATGATAGCATAGGATGTCCGGCAGTTGACTTCCTGCAATGATGTATTGCTGGTTTCATAGTTAGCGCATTGATGATGGCGATCAGGTTTGCATTTCTACTGGTTTTTTCCCTTACCTCCTGCCAGGCGCTTTCGCCCACCCCCCCCAGTGTAACTGAGCAGCGGCTCGCGGATAAAACATCTGCCAGAGCGCAGCAGTGGACACGGCACATGGATGGCGAGGTCAGCCTGAGCATTGCTGTCCCGGATGGCTGGGAAACGTATAACACCACGGGCGGAATCGTGCTGAACGAGTATATGGGCAGCGGCGTGCCCGGGACACCGCTGCGCGGGTTTCTGGTGCATATCTTCGTGCCTCATCTGGATGATGTACGCCTGCCCAGCGATTCTGATCAGTCGAACGCCGCATGGTTCGTGCTCAAGCAGGTGATTCGCAACAAGAAATATGTGGGCGACGCGCTGGTCAGCGAGCCGGAGGCTTTTCACTGGGACCAGCACGACGCGGCCTACTACCTGCTCAACAACCGCAACCGCACCGTCACCATGCTGCTGGCCCTCATGCTGCCGGATCGCAGTAATCTGGTGGTGTGCCATGTCAGCGTGCCGGAAAATCAGGCCCACCGCATCCGCAGCCTGCTGCCCGCTTTGCTGGAAACCCTGACGATTGATGGCAGCCAGGTGGATGTTTCTGCGCTGCACAACTTACCGGATCCACTTATGTTCCCGGTGGAAGAAACACCCCCTGGGGAAAATTCATGAAAAACCAGCTTTTTCCTGTCTCGTTCTTTCTGCTGCTGATGGCGGCGCTGTCCCTGCTGGCTGTGCCGGTGGCCGGGATGCAGGCCGAAAGTGACCCGGTAGTGGAGCAGCTTGTGCCGGAGGTGATCGACGTGCGCCCGCACGAACCCGACGCCTTTACGCAGGGGCTGCTGCTGCATGATGGCCTGCTGTACGAAAGCACCGGGCAGTATGGGCAGTCCTCGCTGCGGCAGGTGGACCCGGAAACCGGCGAAGTGCTGCTGTACCTGCCTGTCCCGGAGCAGCTTTTTGCTGAGGGGCTGGCGCTGGTGGATGACTACCTGTTCCAGCTTACATGGCAAGAGCAGGTCGCGCTGCGATTTAACCTGTCCGCTTTTACCGAGGGCGAACCGCTGGAAGTGGAAACCTTCAGTTATGAGGGGGAAGGCTGGGGCCTGTGTTACGACGATGAATATCTGTGGATGAGCGACGGCAGCGACACGCTGGCCCTGCGCGACCCGCAGACGTTTGAGGTGGTCGATACGCTTCAGGTGACGCTGGACGGTGTACCGCTGGGGCAGCTTACAACCCCGGTGGAACCTACCGCCACCGCTGCACGCCGCGCCACGCCCGCGCCTGTCGCCAGCCTGGGGCAGCGCCTCGACCTGCTGAATGAACTGGAATGCGTGGACGAGTCGATCTATGCCAATGTCTGGCAGACAGATTACATCCTGCGCATCGACAAGGCTACCGGCGCTGTGACGGCACAGATCGACGCGGCAGGGCTGCTGACGCCGGAAGAACGGGCCAGGGCAGATGTGCTCAACGGCATTGCTTACCTGCCAGAAAGCGACACCTTCCTGATTACCGGCAAATGGTGGCCGAAGATGTTTGAGGTGCGCTTCGTCCCGCCGCAGTAGCCGCGTTCAGGCTGCCCGGCGCTCGATGGCCCACGCGGTGACCAGAGTCACCCCAATATTGACCACCAGATCAAACCACGAGGCGGCGCGGTCCGGCACGGCGGCCTGGGCCAGCTCGCTAAAAATGCCAATGCTGAGGGCGACCAGCACCGCCAGCAGCAGCGCGCTCCGCAGGCGCAGCCGCCACGACAGCGCCCACCACCACAGCACGGTCAGGCCAGCAAACCCGACGACATGGCCCAGAGTCAGTACCAGCTCACGCGCCAGCGATGGTTCACCGGGGGGCGCAGGCGGCCCGATGACAGGCTGGCTGCTGGATTGCAGCAGCACGACCAGCAGGATGACGGTCCAGCCCAGGGCGCAGGCCCAGCGCAGCGCAGCAGATTGAGGCAGGTCAGCAGAAATCATGCTCACACCGTAACGCAAAACAGGCCGGACTGCTCAACGCCCGGCCTGCGATCTGGTAACGCTTCGTATTCAGCCCGCCGCCATCACAGCGGGAACAGCAGCGGCAGCACCAGCGTGGCGATAATGCCGTTGATGATGATCAGCGGTATGCCCAGCTTCACATAATCAAAGAACTTGTAGCGCCCGGCGCCCATCACCATCGTATTGCCCGGCGAGGCCACTGGCGAGGCAAACGCCATCGAGGCCGCCACCGCTACCGCCATGACAAAGGCATGCGGCTGAACGCCCATCCCCTGTGCCGTGACCAGCGCAATCGGCGCGATCAGCACCGCCGTGGCTGT
>CAZQIY010000015.1:51258-54598 GCA_964593565.1 uncultured Anaerolineaceae bacterium | reverse complement strand
CCATCCCCTGTGCCGTGACCAGCGCAATCGGCGCGATCAGCACCGCCGTGGCTGTATTGGAAAGCATCTGGGTGAACACGGAAGTCAGCAGGAACAGGCCCGCCAGCACCGCCAGCGGCCCCATACTGCCCATCGCGCCGATCACGCCATTAGCGATCAGATCCACCAGCCCGACATTCACCAGCGCCGTGCTCATGGGCAGCATCCCCGCGATCAGGATAACGCTTTTCCAGTCAATCGACTCGTAGGCGTCGTCCATCGTCAGGCAGCCCGACAGCACCACAGCCAGCGCCGCCAGCATACTGACCACCACCAGCGGCACCACATCCAGCACCATGACGACCACCATCACCGCCATAATCAGCAGCGCGAACGGGGCCTTGTCCTGCCGCAGGTACACGCCCATGTTGATGGCTTCCGGCTCGCCCATCACGATAAAGTCGTGCCGCAGCCGCTTGAGCGCGAAGATATCCTTCCACGTGCCCTGCACCAGCAGCGTATCGCCCAGCTTTAATGGCGTGGTCTTCAGGTTCAGTCTTTCCTCAGTGCCGGGCCGCTTGATATCCAGCACGGTCAGGCGATAGACGGTGCCAAACTGAATTTCAGTCAGGGTCTTGCCCAGCAGCGACGACCGGGGCCGCAGCAGCACCTCGGCAATGCCAACTTCATGGTTGATGAAATCCTCGCCGGTGATCTTTTCATTGGCCTGAATCGCCAGGTTCCAGTAACCGGCGGCGCGCCCCACATCGTTGCCTTCGCCCTGCACCACCATCACATCATCCGCATACAGCACCGTATCCGGCGTCGGGTGCGTAATCACCTGCGTATCGCTGCCGTTGGTGCCCCGGCGCAGGGGCCGATGTCCGTTCGTGTGAGGGGTGTGTCGTTCAATTTCGATGATATTCACCCCAAAATCCTCGCGCAGTCGCAGCCCGGCCACGGTCTGATCGACCACTGGCGAGACCGCGCGCACCCGCACCCGGAACAGGTTATCCGGCAGCCGGTACAGTTCAAACAGCTCTCGCGGCGTTTCCACCTGCTGCATCACCTGTTTGGGCTGGTGATCCGGCAGCAGACGCCGACCTATTGTCATCATAAACAGCAGGCCCGCGGCCAGCATCAGCAGGCCCAGCGGCGTAAAGCTGAAGAAATTGAATGACTCAAACCCGCTTTCTGCCAGCACCCGCGCCGCGATAATGTTCGGCGGTGTGCCGATCAGTGTCGCCGCGCCGCCCAGCGTAGTCGCAAACGCCAGCGGCATCAGCAGTTTGGAAGCGCTGCGCCGCGCACTGGCGGCCAGGGTGATGATCGCCGGCAGCATGAGGGCCACCACGCCGGTATTACTCATTACCGCAGACAGCAGCGCCGCCACCACCATCATAATCAGCAGCAGCCGGCCTTCGTTTTGCCCGGCCATCTTCAGAATACGATTGGCAATTTCTGCGGCGAGTCCGGTCTGGAACACCGCGCCGCCTACCACAAACAGGGCGACGATGGTCAGCACAGCCGTATCAGAAAATCCTGCCAGCGCTTCCTCAGCAGACAGGATGCCTGTCAGGATGAGGGCCACCACCACCCCCAGTGCAACAATATCTACCCGCAGCCATTCGGTGACAAACAGCACCACCGCAACCGCAAGAATAGCCAGCGTAATCCACATATCGGGCGTCATAGAATCCCCTTTCAAACTCCCTTATTATTCTAAAGGGGGGCCGCCCGGAATCGCCCTGCAGGACATCACCTTGTATTGTGCTTTCTGTCACAAATCGCGATCACACGGGCCACAGCATCAGGCTGATAGCAACCACCACCACTGCCACGACCAGAGTCAGCGGGGTGCCCACGCGGATAAAGTCACCAAACTGATAGCCGCCCAGCCCGTAGATAATCAGGTTGCCATGATGCCCGATAGGGGTAAAAAAGGCGGCCACAGAAGCCATCGCCACCGTCACGACATAGGGTTCCGGCGCATGGCCCAATGCCCGCGCAAAAGCTACCGCCAGCGGCGCGAACAGGGCCGTCGTGGCCGAATCTGACATGAACTGGGTAATGACCCCGACCACCAGAAAAATCATCATCAGGATGAGTGCAGGCGACCACTCGCCAATGGCCTGCTGCAGCCACTGGGCCACAAGGTCCGAAACGCCGGTCTTTTCCATGGCGGTGCCCAGCGGAATCGCCCCGGCGATAAAGACGTAAATGCGCGGGTCCACCGCCCGGTAAGCCTGGCCCGCTGTCAGGCAGCCTGTCATGATCATCGCCACTGCCCCGGCCAGCATCACCGTTTCCAGGCTGAAGATGTTCATAATGGCGACGATAATCGTCACCAGCAGGATCAGCGCGGCTACCGGCGCCCGGCGGCGCAGGCGCGGTTCGCCCTGAAACGGCACCATCATCAGGAAGGCGGGGTCGCGTCCCACGCGGCTGAGCGCGTCCTCATCGCCCTGCAGCACCAGCACGTCGCCGGCCCGCAGCTTGATTCGCGCCAGTTCCCGCTGTACAAAGCTGCGCCGCCGCCAGAACGCAACCACCAGCGCCCCATAACGGCGGCGGAAATCCACCTCGCGCAGGCTGCGCCCGATCATATCGGATCGCGGCGCGACCACCGCCTGCACCAGGTTGGTGGTGACATCTTCTTCCGGAGTCGACATCTCATCGAGGTGTTCTCTGAACTTTTCCACCGGATGCAGATGCACCCCCTGATCCTGGTGAAACGTCACCAGGTCTTCTGGCGGCGTATGAATCAGCAGCACGTCGCCCGCTTCCAGGCGCTGTTCTGTAAACGGGCCGGGCAGCCGCTGGCCGCTGCGAATCCATCCGGCGACCGTAAATTCATACTGCCGTATCGCCCGCACTTCATCCAGCGTTTTGCCCAGCAGCGGGGAATCAGACGGCAGGGTCAGCTCTGTAAAATAACGATCCAGCCGCAGGTGCCCGGCCATATCGCGGCTGCCCTGGCGCGTCGGCAGCAGGAAACGCCCCGCCAGCAGCATAAACAGCGTGCCCACCACGGTCAGGCTGAGGCCGATGGGCGCAATCGAAAAAATACTGAGGCCCGGCCGGCCCGCCTGCTGAAGCGCGGCGCTGGCGATAAGAAACGCCGGCGCGCCAATAATGGTGATGGTCGTGCCCAGCGAGGCCGCAAACGACAGGGGCATCAGCAGCTTGGATGCTGGAATATCCCGCTCTCTCGAAAAATCCAGAATCACCGGAATCATAAAGGCGGTGGTCGCCACATGATGCGTGAACGCGGACAGCATGGCGACCACCGGCATAATCACCAGGATCGCCCTCTCGAAGGTATGGCCGGTAAAGCGGCCAATCCAGCGGCCCACCGTTT
>CAZQIY010000015.1:39998-51158 GCA_964593565.1 uncultured Anaerolineaceae bacterium | reverse complement strand
ATCGCCCTCTCGAAGGTATGGCCGGTAAAGCGGCCAATCCAGCGGCCCACCGTTTCAGACACGCCGGTATGCCGGAGGGCGGCGCTGATCACAAAAATCGCTACGACGATAATGGCGGGTTCGCTGCTAAAACCGGCAAAAGCCTCTTCGGCCGTCAGCAGTTGGGTCATCGCCAGCGCCAGGATAATCAGCACCGCTACCAGATCGTTGCGGATACGTTCAGTGATCAGCAGCGCGAAAGCCACCACGAGAATAATCAGGAAGAAGGCCTGCTGCAGATCAAGATCAACCAGCATGGTGTTCACTCACCTTTCTCATAGGCTGCCAGGCTGCAAAGCGGTTCATCAGTCAGTACCCGTGCCGGTTTCGATCCGTACTTCGCCCAACTGCAACGTCTGTTCCTGTGCCAGCGGCACCAGCCCCAGGCGCAGATGCCCCTGTGGGGTGACGACAGCAAACTGGTTATCGACCCAGGCGACAAACCCTAACGGCCCACTGGGGGCGGCTGGCGCTTCGTGAACCACCGCGCCGTCGATAGCGAAGGTCGCGCCGTTGCGGCGCCAGTCAATCGTGTAGGTGTGGGGTTCGTTCAGAAGGGTGGTTTCCAGCAGATGCTCGCTGACCCCGATTGCCCGCTGGCCCACCGGCCACAGCCGCCGGTACAGCGCGGGGATACGCATCAGCAGCACGCCCAGCGGCGCCAGCGGCAGCAGCGCCAGAAACTGCCAACGGTGCGCGTCGAAGGTCGCCGCCTTCCAGCCTGCGCCCGGAACCCCCAGCGCAAGCTGCATCTGGCTGGGTGGGCCGGCAAAAAAGAACCAGATCGCCTGGGGCAGACGCAGCCGGGCACGCCCCGGCATAAATGGCTGGTTCCAGAAGCCAAACCCGGCTGTGCCGCGCCACATAGAAGCATCCGGCGCCGCGTGTGCTGTGACGGTCATGCGCAGCGGGGGCCGCCAGCGAAAGCGCATATCCGGGTAATCGCTGATCTGAGCGTCGGTATAGGCGGCTGCGGAGGTGATGCCAGCGGTCAGGTGCAGGCCGCCGGGCGCCGCTGTCACACGGGCGCCGCCGCTTTCCATCACCTGCCAGTCAGGATGCAGTCCTGTGTCGAAGCGATCTACAATTCGCACAATTGTACGCTTTCCTGCCACCCGCCAATCCGATATAATGAGTTATGATAGCGAACACATTGTTAGAAGGAAGTTAACGTTGGATATTAGCTGGTACGGGCATAGCTGCTTTCGCATCACCGAACGAGGGAAAATCACCATCGTTACTGATCCCTATGCGGATTCAATCGGGCTGCCGCCGCTGCGGCTTAAGGCGGATGTGGTCAGCGTCAGCCATCAGGAACCGGGCCATAACAATGTCGAGGCTGTAAAAGGAGAACCGGTTATCATCGCAGGGCCGGGCGAATATGAGGTAGGTGGCGTTTTTGTTTCTGGCATCGCCCTGCATTATATTGATGAAAATCAGGCCCGTCCGAATGTCGCGTATCTGTTTCAGTACGACGATCTGACGGTGCTGCATCTGGGTGATCTGGCACATGTGCCGGATCAATCGACGATTGAAGCCATGGGCGAAGTCAATGTCCTGCTGGTGCCGGTGGGCGGCGGCAATTCGCTGCGGGCCAACCAGGCGGCGGATGTCATCGCCCTGATCGAACCCCATTTTATTGTCCCCATGCACTATGAACTGCCCGGCCTGTCCGTCGAACTGGACCCGGTGGACCGGTTTCTGAAATCCATGGGGATCAGCAAACCACAGGAAGAGGATGTGCTGCGGGTGACATCAAATCTCCTGCCAGAACAGCCCCAGGTGGTGGTGCTGCGTCCGAAGCTCGATCTCGAAGCCTAGCAGAGGAGAAGTATCCTGTGAATGTAAAATTGATCATGAACTGGGATATCAAGCCGGGGCGTGATCAAGAATATTTCGAATTTCTGGTGCGCGAGTGGATTCCGGGCACAACCAGCCTTGGCCTTAAGCATTCCGGCGCCTGGGTAACCACTTACAGCAGGGGCGATACGCCACAGATCATGACGGAAGGCATCGCCAAAGACCTGGGGACCATGAAGGAAATTCTTGATAGTCATGCCTGGCAGCAGCTTCAGAACCGCCTGATGGACTTTGTGCTCAATTACGAGCAGAAAATTGTGCGCGTCACCGGCAATTTTCAGTTATAACCCCCAGCCAGCAGCGCAGCAGGGCATTTATCACTTCCCCTGCTGTGCTGTGGCCGTACTGCACGAATCAAAAACGCTCATCCTGGTGGTGAGCGTTTATCATGTCTCCTGAGGTATTCCCCCCGGGCTGGCGGTTTAGTCCGCAGCGCTTTCCTTGACAGCAGGCTTTGCCGCTGTTTCAGTTTTGGTTTCTGTTTTGCTCTCGGCAGGCGTGCTGCTTTCGCTCGAAGTGGCAGCAGGGGTCTCCTTGTCCTTGCTCCGGCTCACGGCAGCATTCGCGTTGCTGGCCTTCTTGCTGTCATTGACATAGAAGCCAGAACCCTTGAAGATGATCCCTGGTGCCTGCACCAGACGCACGACTTTCTGCCCGGTGGTGGGGCACACCTCCAGCGGGTCATCTGCAAAGCGCTGGCGGTGCTCGAATGTGGTACCATCCTCACGACGATAGGTATAAAGGGGCATAGTTACTGACCTCAACTTGACAACTATTGTGGTGTTTTCGGAAATGAGCCACCTTCTATCATACCTCAGAAGTTGCTGTTACGTCTATACATCATCGGAAATTCTGACGAACTTATTATGGTGCCGTCCGCGCATTGTTGTACTTTCAGGGCGAAATGGATAATATGAAGGGCACCAGTTTCTTCAGGGTATTTTTATGGTCGATTCCGTCAATCAGGAAGCGCTGCCAGAGCTGACGCCCCAGACCTACACCAGCCGCGAATTAAGCTGGCTGGAATTTAACCGGCGCGTGCTGGCCCTGGCCCAGGATCGCAGCCTGCCGCTGCTGGAGCGTATCAAGTTTCTGGCGATCTTCAGCACCAACCTGGACGAATTTTATATGGTGCGGGTGGCGTCGTGGCACAACAAGATGCGTCTGGGGCTGGCCACCAGCCGCCCGGATGGCTATCAGCCGCGCCAGTTACTGATGGAAATTCGTAACCGCGTGCTGGATCTGGTGCGCCAGCAGCGCGAAACGCTGCACGAAGTGCTGGGCGCTCTGAAGGAAACAGGCATTCTGCTGACGGATGTTCAGTCACTCAGCCCGGAAGAACAGGCGGTGGTATCGGCCTACTTTCAGGAAGAGGTGTTCCCGGTCCTCACGCCGCTGGCCGTGGATCATGCGCGGCCTTTTCCCTTTATCTCTAACCTGAGCCTGAACCTGGCGATCTGGCTGCGGCGCGCCAGCGATACGAGCAACGGGACCGGCGGCCTGGAATTTGTGCGCCTCAAGATTCCGGATGTACTGCCGCGCATGGTCGATCTCAACGCGCTGCTGCGGCGTTTTGGCGGTGCTGTACGCGAGGCGGAAACGTTCCTGTGGCTGGAAGACATCATCTCGGATAACCTGAATACGCTGTTTCCCGGCATGCAGGTGGTGGAATATCATCCTTTCCGGGTGACACGCAACACCGATATTGACTTTGAACACGAGCAGGAAGACCGCCTGCTGGATATGAGCGCGCTGATTGAAGAAACCCTGCGCGAACGGGAATTTGGCAATGTGGTTCGCCTCAGCGTCAGCGATACCATCAGCGACCGCACCATGAACCGGCTGGTGCAGGAGCTTCAGGTAGACCCGGATTACGATATCTATCGCATCGACGGCCAGTTGGGCGCTTCTGCGTTGTGGGAGATGTTTAACCTCAACCGCCCGGAACTAAAATTTCCATCCTATGTACCCCGCGTGCCGGAGGCGTTCTCGCATCAGGACATTTTTACCGCCATCCGCCAGTCGGATATCATGCTGCATCATCCCTACGATTCGTTTTTGCCGGTAGAGGAATTTTTCCGCGCCGCCGCCCACGATCCCGATGTGCTGGCGATCAAGGCCACGCTGTACCGGGTAGGCAAAAACTCGCCTATCGTGCAGGCACTGGCCGAAGCGCGCGAAAATGATAAGCAGGTGGCGGTGCTGGTCGAGCTAAAAGCCCGCTTTGATGAGGAAAACAACATCGAATGGGCACGGGTGCTGGAACATCAGGGGGTGCATGTCACCTATGGCGTCGAAGAACTGCCGGTCAAGACTCATGCCAAAGTGGCCCTGGTCGTCCGGCGCGAGGTCGGCGGGGTGCGGCGCTACGTGCACCTGGGGACCGGCAACTATAACCCGGTCACTGCCCGCCAGTATACCGATATCGGCCTGTTCACCTGCAACCCGGAAATCGGCACCGACGCGCTCAACCTGTTCAACCGCCTGACCGGCTATGCCCCGGGGACCACCTACCGCCGTTTGCTGGTCGCGCCGGAATATCTGCACCAGCGGCTGATCCAGCTTATTGATCAGGAAATTGCCGCCGCCCGCGCAGGCAAACCGGCCCGGCTAATCTTCAAAATGAACCAGCTCGAAGAAGATGTGATGATCCAGAAGCTGTATCAGGCATCGCAGGCAGGGGTGCAGATCGACCTGCTGGTGCGCGGCCTGTGCTGCCTCAACCCCGGCCTGCCCGGCATCAGCGAGAATATCCGGGTGCGCAGCACGGTCGGGCGCTACCTGGAACACACCCGCATTTATTACTTCCACAACGCCCCGGCCGATCAGCGGATTTATGTCGGCAGCGCAGACCTGATGCGCCGCAACCTTTACAACCGCGTCGAAGTCGTCTTCCCCATTCTGGACCCGCGCATCCAGCAGGCCATGCTGGGCATTCTGATCACCTCGCTGATGGACAACCAGAACACCTGGGAACTGCAATCAGATGGTTATTATCAGCGCATCCACCCCGAGGAGGAGGGGTTTACCGCGCAGGAAAAATTTATGGAG
Source organism: uncultured Anaerolineaceae bacterium (assembly GCA_964593565.1). GTDB lineage: Bacteria > Chloroflexota > Anaerolineae > Aggregatilineales > Phototrophicaceae. The sequence goes on along the minus strand of CAZQIY010000015.1, from coordinate 46,208 downwards.
AACAGTTTTGGCATCGACCCGCTGCCGGGTCAATGGCAGTTTTAGCGATGCCGCCGCCTGTGGCATACAATAAGCAGGCATCAGCACAAACTTAAAGCAGCCTCGACGCACCGTGCGTTGGAACACCTTTTTGACCAGAGAGCTATTTAAACAATGACTGTTACAGATTTCAATGAGAAGAAAGTAGATTAGGCATGTGTATGCTGCCCCTGCGGGCAGGCTGATCTGGTCGTAAGGAGAACCTATGGAACTGTGCGTTATCGAAGGTGACGGAATCGGTCACGAGGTCGTTCCGGCTGCCATTCAGGTGCTGCGCAAAGTCGCACCAGACACGGAGGTCCGTGTCGGACTGGCAGGGTGGGATTATTACCAGGAACACGGGACGCCCCTGCCGGACGAAACTATAGAACTGGCCGCCCATTGTGGGGCAGTGCTGTTTGGTGCCGTCTCGTCCCCGTCTTACCCGATGGAAAATTATTATTCGCCTGTGGTTCGCCTGCGCCGGGAACTGCGCGCCTATGCCAACCTGCGCCCGACACGTTATCTGCCGGTGCCTACCGCGCGCGAAGGCGTGAACCTGGTCATCGTCCGCGAAAATACGGAAGACCTGTATATCGGCCACGAAACCACCACCGATGAAGGCCGCACCGGGGTCGCGCAGAAAGTCATCACCCGGGTCGCGACGGAGCGGGTGGCGCGCATCGCCTTTGATCTGGCAGTGCGCACCGGGCGCGAAAAAGTCACCATTGTGCACAAAGCCAACGTCCTGCCCCAGTCTGACGGGCTGTTCCGGCGGGTCGCGCTGGAAATTGCCCGCGAATTTCCGGAAATCATCACGGATGAACTGCTGGTGGATACGGCGGCGTACTGGATGGTCAAAGACCCCACGCGCTTCGATGTGGTGCTGACGCCCAACCTTTATGGCGACATCCTTTCGGATATGGCGGCCGCCTGGGGTGGCGGCCTGGGCCTGGCCCCGTCGCTGAGCGTGGGTGATGAGATCGCCATTGCAGAGCCGGTGCATGGTTCCGCGCCGGATATTGCCGGCAGGGGCATCGCCAACCCGACCGCCGCCATCCTCAGCGTCGCTATGCTGCTGCGCCATCACTGGCGCCTGCCGGATAAGGCGCGCCTTGTGCAGGAGGCGGTCTATGCGGTCCTGAAGGAAGGCAAACACACGGCTGATATTTATGTCGAGGGCGCGCTTTCCACCCAGGAATTTACCGACAGCGTGTGTGCCTATATCGATTAAGCCCCTCCAGGGTGATGTTGTTGTGCCTTTGTCCCCTGGAGGCTTCCTCTCTTATTTCCCCACAATCCCTAATCCGTAAAAAATCGGCTGATCCGCGCATATTAAGGGTGCTGGCCCGGAAGCCCTGTACAATGAAAGAGAACCTTATTCAGCAAATTCTCTGCGTGCAATGCGCGTTCTCGATACGGAAAGACCAGTTATGCCACTTGTGCTCATTATTGATGACGAAGAAGGATTCCTTCAGATTATCCAGATTATTCTGAAGCGTGCCGGTTATCAGACTCTGGTGGCCAACAACGGGACAGAGGGCCTGGAGATGATCTATACCCACAGGCCGGATGTGGTCATCCTGGATGATATGATGCCAGGGCTGACGGGCGGGGATGTCTGCCTGCGCATTAAAGAAGACCCGGTCATCTGTCATACCCCGGTGGTGCTGCACAGCGCCGGGGCCAAAGTCCGCAACCCGCAGTACATCCACCAGATCGGCGCGGATGGGGTGCTGTATAAACCCTCGCTGCCTACGGAAATTATCGAGACCATCAACCGCTGGCTGTGATGCTGGCAGTTCACCGTTCCGGTATACTGTACACAAGAATTCAATGCTGAACGGAGGAACACCATGAGTATCTTCAGGAACATGTTTATTCTGGCCCTGGGTGGCATCGCGCTGGTGTATCTGATCAACCCGACGCTGGGCGTCTTTGAAATACTGCCAGACAACCTGCCCCTGATCGGTAATCTGGATGAAGGCGCCGCGGTGATACTGCTCAGCAATGTGCTGGCGTACTACGGAATCGACCTGAACCGGCTTGCTAAGCACTGACCAGCGCCTTCTGTCTGTGCAGGGTTAAGCCGAACAAACAAATTTTTGGGAAATCATTTACCTGGAGAATCGTCGTTGTCCTGTATATTAAGATTATTAACATGCGTAACATGAGAAATATTAATGATCCCTGACCCGGCTGTACCTTCTCTGAAACAAGATGCGTTCCTGAATGAAAAACCGCGCATCCTTGTTGTTGATGATGAAATGAGCAACCGGCTGCTGCTGAATCGCTTTCTGTCGGCGCACAGCTACATTGTCGAGGCGGAAAACGGCCAGGAAGCGCTGGACTGGCTGATGCGGGAATCCTTCGATGTTGTGCTGCTGGATATTATGATGCCGGTCATGACCGGGCTGGAAGCGCTGCAGAATATCCGCCAGACCCCAAAAATCGCGGACCTGCCGGTGATCCTGATTTCGGCACTTTCGCAGAGCCAAGACATTGTGCGCGGGTTAGATATGGGAGCCAGTGACTATATTTCTAAGCCGTTTGATCTGGATGTGGTGCTGGCGCGGGTGGATACACACTGCAAAATGAAGCGGATGATGGATGTCTACAAGCAGTCCATTGTCGAACTGGAAGCCGCCCAACAGATGAAGGACCGGCTGTTCCGCATCGCTTCTCATGATCTCAAATCACCCTTATCGACAGTGACAATCGCCGAAGTGCTGCTGCGCCAGTTGATGGGGGATGACCCCACCGTGCTTGATGTGCTGGACACCCTGCGCATGACGGTGCGCAATATGAACCAGGTCATTGAGGAATTTCTGGATATGGCCGCGTGCCAGAGCGGCAGCATCGATATTCAGATGCAGCGAGTCGAAGTGCAGCAGGTCATGATGGAAGTTGTCACCCAGTACACCATCCCGGCCTCGCAGAAACATATCCGGCTGGAAGTCAACGACCTGCCCGGCGATGTTCAGGCAGATCATGCCCGCCTGGCCCAGGTCCTTAGCAATCTGGTCAGCAACGCCATCAAATACAGCCCGGAACACACGACGGTTACGCTGTGGTCAGAAATTTTTGATGATCGCGTCCGCATTCACGTCGCGGATCAGGGGCCGGGCATCCCGGAAGATGAACGCGACTATCTGTTTAAGGAATTCAGTAAGCTGAGCACCCGCCCCACTGGCGGCGAGAGCAGCACAGGCCTGGGATTGTGGATTGTCAGCCATATGGTGACGCTGCAGGGCGGCACAGTCGGCATCGACTGTCCAGCAGAAGGCGGGTCGATATTCTGGGTGGAGTTCCCGGCGTTTACCCACTAGCCTTCTAGCGCTGCTGCCGAGCCTGGCTCTGTTCCTCTTCTTCCTGCTCTGCCAGCAGGTCATCCAGGCTGACTTTCTGCAGGCGGCTTTCTGCCAGCGCGGCCCGCAGTTCGTTGCTGATCTCGCCATCGTCGGTCAGGTGACGCCGTACCACTTTGGCGGCGGTTTCTTCCCAGCCGAAATCGTGCACCGCCAGCAGCATATCATCGGCGCTGATGCGTAACTGCCAGGAACCATCCATCATTTGCGCATCATGCACGGGCAGGCGCGCCGCCGGGGTAATCAGGTTGCGCCCGCGCTCTAGCTGGTGATGTTCCTCGTGGATAAACACCGTTTCGCCAGCCGCATCCACAATTTCAAAGCGAATGCGCCCGATGGCTTTGGTCGGCAGCCGAAGCTGCACATAGGGCTGGACATAATCCACATCATCCAGCACATCGCGGGTGCGATAGACCATCGGGTCCTGATCGCCCTGAAAGGCCATCACGCCGACATCCGTCACCAGCACGCGCACCGTTTCCGGGTCGTGGCCTGCCGCTTCCACCGCTTCCAGCGCATGCTGATAAATGCGCCGGTGCTGATCGTCGTGGGTATCGGCGGTTTCTGCCCAGTAGCGTTCTGCACGCCGCGTCTGTGCCGCAGACCCCACCCCCTGCCGCCCGTTATCAAACTGGCGCACCAGCATGAAGATGCCAGCCAGCACCAGCATGAACATGAACATGCTGCCGCTTTCGGCCATCGCGGTCACACCCAGGAACAGCAGGAACAGGCCGAGCATCACTTCTGAAAATCGCCGGTTATTGGTCATGATCTATTGTTTGCCCTGACTATCGCGGCTGCGCAGCAGTTCCTCAAAACTGAGCGGCGCTTCGCTGGCCGGATGATCAGCCAACCGTTCTTCCAGTTCGCGTTCGCGCTGGAACACCGATGGCGAGACCGTAAACGATAACATGCCAATCCAGGTGGAATCGACGGACACCCGCAGGTCCCATTCGCCCCCGCTGCGGCCCACCGCCGCATTGCTCAGCAGCGGCAGATGATGATCCGCCAGAATGTTCATCTCGCCATCGCGCAGGTAAGTCCGCATTTCATGCACATAACGCTGGTCGCCGTTCTGGTCGATAATCTCGAAGCGCACCAGCACGTTACGATCCGCTTCTGTGGGCGGCACATGCAGCGAGATAAACGGGCGCACACCGTCATCATCCGCAGACACGCTGCGGCTCTTGCGCATCACCATGCCATCGGGGTTGGCCTGCGAGCTGATCAGGCCGATATCCAGCAGGGTCACGTTGCTGGCGCTGTAGCCCCCCAGGCGGCGGCGGGCACGTTCGGCGGCTTCGCGCGCGTTGGTGCTCATGCGCATCCGTGTCAGCGGCGATACGGACATGGAACTGCGCCAGCGCGCAGGCTGAATTTCCAGCATGGAAGCTACGAACGCCACCGCAAACAACCCCACCAGCAGGGTCATGACTTCGGCACTGGCCGCGCCGGAAAGCAGCACCACCCCGATCAGGGCGGCCAGAACGCTCAGCCAGGCGACATTGCGTTTTCTAATCCGCATAGAATCTCTCAGACATCACAACTCAGGTTTCACATAGTATACGCCAGATTCACGCCGCTGGTTGCAGTCAATCTGTCTGCCGCACGGCCAGCGCCCGGCTCAGCGCGGCCCAATCCTCCAGCGACAGGGTTTCCGCCCGGCGGCGCGGGTCGATGCCGGCCTGTTCCAGCAGTTCCGCCGCCTGCGTCGCATTTAACCCCAGGCCGCTGCCCAGCGCGTTCTTAAGCTGTTTGCGCTTCTGGCTGAACCCGGCGCGCACCACCCGGAAGAAGATTTTTTCATTTGGTACGTCTACGGGCGGCTGATCGTAAACATCAATCCGCACCACCGCGCTGTCCACATCCGGGCGCGGCCAGAACGCCGCCGCTTTCAGCCGGTTCACAATATGGGTATCGCCATAAAACTGGACACTGACTGCCAGCAGGCTCATATCGTCGGGCTGCGCCACCAGCCGTTCGGCTACTTCCTGCTGCATCGTCAGCACCATGCGGCGCGGCCTGTGGCTTGATTCCAGAAAATGGCGCAGGATGGCGCTGGTGATGTAGTAAGGCACATTGGCGATCACTACATAATCATCCGGGCGCAGCAGCGCCGCCACATCGACGGTCAGGATATCCTCATAAAGCACCGTCACGTGATCATAGGCGCTCAGTTCGCTGTCGAGGATGGGCTTCAGGCGCTGGTCAACTTCAATGGCGATCACTCGTCTGGCCGTCAGCGCCAGCACCCGCGTCAGGGTGCCTGTCCCCGGCCCCACTTCCACAACCGTTTCGTCACCGGTCAGGTCGGCCAGGGCCACCATCTTTTCCAGCGCCCCCGGATCATACAGAAAGTTCTGGCCCAGGCCTTTTTTCGGCTGAAGCTGGTGCTGGTCGAGCAGGAATTTCGGGTTCATGTGCGCCTCCGCCAGATACGGATTCTGAACGGTCCATCATACCATACAACCGGGCGGCGCTATATCCTGACCCATAAAAAACGGCCTGCGCATCGCTGCCACAGGCCGTCGTCAGGAGATAGAGGTTCTGGTTAGCCGGCTTCTTCTGTCGCGGCCGGGGCGGCGGGCTGTTCTGCCGGGGCAGCAGGCTGTTCCGCCGGGGCTGCCGGGGCGTCTGCGGTGGGCAGGCCGGCGCAGTCGCCTTCTGCCGTGACCACATCGGACCGCACCCAACTGCCGTTATCCAGCACGTACCAGGTAAAGCCATCCGCGCCCTGGGCCTGGCCGGTGGCTGCCAGCGGACTGCCTGCCGCCAGCGTGCCGGTGACGCTGAAGTTGGTGCCCGGGCCGGATCGCAGGTTGGC
>CAZQIY010000015.1:35136-39898 GCA_964593565.1 uncultured Anaerolineaceae bacterium | reverse complement strand
CCGCCAGCGTGCCGGTGACGCTGAAGTTGGTGCCCGGGCCGGATCGCAGGTTGGCGTTCGCGCCGGTGACGGTACAGGCGGCGCTCGCGCTGTCACTCGTGCTGTCACCCGCACTGTCAGATGAGGCGGCCTGTTCGTCTGCTGCCTCTGGCGCTGCTTCCAGCTGCAGCGGGCCAACCACCACCGACTCGCGTACTCGCACCGGGCCATCGACACCTTCCACCGTGCCGAATTCATACACGCCGGCCTCGCCCGTGTCGTAATGCAGCATCGGGAAAACCTGGCTGCCTGCCGCGGCCGCATCCACCGTGACCTGAACATTGCTGTTGATGCCCGGACGCAGCGGCGCATGACCGATCACCGGGCCGGGGTTGCCTTCGTTGTTGGAATGAATCGCCAGCCAGCCGGGCGCATCAATCACCGCCTGCGCGATAGTCAGCGTATCGCCTTCCAGCGTGCCCTGGTAGGTGATGATGGGCGCGGCGTTGATCGGGAAGGTCAGCACCTGATCGTTAACCCGCACCGGGCCATCCGCGCCCTGCACCGTGCCAAATTCATACTCGCCCACAGTGCCGGTATCGACATGCAGCATGGGCCACAGCACCAGCGTCGGCTCGTTCATATCCAGCGTCACCGCGACATCCGTGTTCAGCCCGGCGCTGACCGGCGCAAAGCCCGCCACCGGGCCGGGGCCGCCGTCCGCGTCGGTATGGATCACCAGCCAGCCATCCTGTTCTGCCAGCACGGACCGCGCCACCACCACCGGGGTTTCGCCTTCAACGGCCATCGCATCGCCGGGGACGACGATCTGATCGCTGACGCGCATGTGCGGCACCGTCGAGATGGAAGTCACCGCCACCCGGTCATTGACGCGCACCGGGCCATCCGCGCCCTGCACCGTGCCAAATTCATACTCGCCCACAGTGCCGGTATCGACATGCAGCATGGGCCACAGCACCAGCGTCGGCTCGTTCATATCCAGCGTCACCGCGACATCCGTGTTCAGCCCGGCGCTGACCGGCGCAAAGCCCGCCACCGGGCCGGGGCCGCCGTCCGCATCGGTATGGATGACCAGGAAGCCATCCGCCTGTGCCACCACCGTCCCAATCGTGACGGTGCCATCATCCCCCAGCGCCTGATCGCTGGCCGCGATGATGTCCACATTAAAAGGCGGGGTAATCACGTTGTCGCTGGCATCGCGCACCGGGCCATCCGCGCCTTCTACTGTGCCAAACTCATACACGCCAACCTCGCCGGTATCGGTGTGCAGCATGGCGAACAGAGTCGGCGTCGCCTGGGTGGCGTCAATTGACACGCGCACGCCCGCATTAGCCCCCGCGTTCAGGGCCGCATGGCCGATCACCGGGCCAGGGCCGCCGCTGCCGTTATCGACATGAATCACAATCCAGCCGGGGCCGTCGCTGACAGCGCTGTCCACCAGCACGCTGCCATCCAGCACCACCTGATCGCTGACCGTTACAGCAGGCGACAGCGCATCCTGCGCGCCTGCCGGAACCGCCAGCGCCCAAAGCAGCACGACCAGCATCCATAAACTGACTCGTTTGCTCATCTTAAATACTCCTATAGCTGATAAGTTTATCCAGTGCCGGGTTTCAGCTATCAGTACGGAGCGAATGAGAGGATTGGATTGTTTTTCGCAGTGGTGAAAACAGCCGTGACGATAAAAACTGGCGGCTCAGGGTTGTGCGACAGGCGCGTTATCTGATTCCGCCTCTGCCAGATCAGGATCATCGCGGCGCAGCAGCAGCGCCGGCAGCATGGCCACGCCGCACATCAGCGCACCCACCAGCCCCAGCTCCGCCAGCACCTCGACGGTGATATTGGCATAGATTTCGCCGGCCTGCATCGGGTCCAGCGCCGCGCCGGCCAGTTCCGCCACCACCAGCGCATTCACCCGGTTGAGCGAGATCGTTGTCAGCGCGGAGACACTCACCGTCATGCCGATCAGCCGCAGGATAATCACCAGCGCAGACGCCACGCCGCGCTCGCCCTGCCGCGCCGCGTTAATCACCGCCGCGCCGATTGGCGCGAAGGTCAGGCCCAGGCCAGCGCCCACCACCGCCATTTCCACCGCGATAATCGCATCCGGGATGTACAGATGCCACGTCTGCCACACGGCCACGAAGCCAACAATCGCCAGCCCCAGCCCCAGCAGCGTGGTATTGCGGTAGCCGATGCGGTCTGTCAGCCAGCCACCGGGCACGGCCGCCAGCGCCATCGGTATCGTCAGGGTGGAAAGCAGCAGCCCGACCTGAAGCGCGGCTTCCTGCAGCATGGTCACATCTTCCTGCCGCACATTGACCAGAATCGGCACGCTGACGAGGCCAATTACCAGACAGAAGCCCACAAACAGGTTCACCAGCGCCCCGGCAGACAGGTTGCGCCGCCGGAACATATTCAGGTTCATCAGCGGATCGCGCACGCGCCGTTCCACCAGCACAAAGCCCACCAGGAACACCGCCGCCGCGATCATCATCGGACCGAAGTAGGGCGGCAGGGGCGAAAGGTCCTCAAAGCTGCTGGCGCTGGTCGCGGCATCCACATTGCCCCCCAGCCCCAGGTTGAGCGCGATCAGCGCCGCCACGATCAGCGCCGCGCCTGCAAAATCGAAGCGGCCCGGTGTGCGCTGGCGGGGCAGGCCGCGCAGCCCCCACAGCACCAGCCCGATGGTGATAATCGTCAGCGGGACGTTGATCCAGAAAATGCCCTGCCAGGGGATGACCTGCACCATCAGGCCGCCGTACAGATGCCCCAGCACCCAGCCCAGCGTATCCACCGCCGCCACCAGCCCCAGCGGGCGCGCCCGCCGCGCCGGAGGGAACATATCGCCCACCATCGCCAGGCTGACCGGCACCAGCGCCCCGGCCCCCAGCGCCTGCACCACCCGGCCGGCAATAATCATCTGCAGGTTGACATAGGCGATATCCGGACGCTCGCCCAGCCGCCGGTAAATGCTGTAGGCGAACTGAGTCGGCCCTTCATGCGCAGTCGCCACCCAGACGGAGCCAACCAGAAAGATGAGCAGACAGATCACATACACCGACCGCCGCCCGACCAGATCGCTCACGCGGCCCATGAAAGTCATGCTGACGGTGTACGCCAGCAGATAGCCGCTCAGAATCCAGGCGGCATCGTCCAGCGCGGTCTGCACTGGCAGTTCCAGTTCGATAATCAGTTCCGGCAGAAAGGCGGAAACCACTGTTAAATCGAGCGCGCCCAGAAACACCGGGGCACACAGAATCGCCAGTACCAGCCAGGGATTGAGCGAAGGGGTTACAGAAGGGCTTGCAGATCGTGTCATGAAGCGTTTTCCGGTGGGTCGAGTTCAGGGTCTGCGTTGATGTCGTAGACGTCCACCGTCCACGTCGTGGGTTCCGGTTCTGTTTCGGTGATGGTATCCGGCTGGACGACAATAAAGCGCGCCGGCACCAGCGTCTCCTGGTCGATGAACACATCCACCATCACCTCGCCGGAGGCGACGACCATGTTAGCCAGCAGCGCCGCGATATCCTCGCCATGTGCGCGGCCCTTCAGATGATGGACGGGTGTGCCGTCTTCCAGCGTTTTGACGCCTTCATAAGACAGGTTAATCAGCGAATGGAGGGCCGTCTGGAAACCGGCATCTTCAGAGATCAGCGCTTCCGGGTTAAAGCCTTCGGCAAACGGCGCGTTAAACCACAGGTTAGCCGTCAGCAGCGCGTGCCGGTACCATTGATTGGTCCCACGCGAGAAAATGTCCACCTCTGCGGGCAGGCCGCCCGCCACCAGCCGCACGGATGCCTGCAGAACGTTCGGCGCGACATACTGCGCCACCGCCCGCCGAAAATCCACATCGCCCAGGTCCGTCGCCACCACATAGGGCGCGCCGCTGCGAGTCACGCTCATGCGGAAGGATTCTGTGTCGCGAATATTCTCCGATGCCTCTGTAATCAGTTCCACCGGATCAACGACTTCTTCTGTGGCCGTGCCCGCACAGGCCGCCAGCAGCAGCAGGAGCAGGCCATATACCCAATATCGCACAATGGTATCCTTTAGTTTATGGTTCATCCCTGATTATACTGTAAAGCCTATACGCAGGAGCATGAATCCGCGTTGCAGCCCCTTAACGCTCCGGATGGTGGGGGTCTGTGGGCTGGTGCGGGACGTAAGATCGCGGTTTCGCCTGCTGGATTGCTTCCAGCACCAGCGGAATATTGTCCTGTGGCGCCCGCAGCGAATCGATGTGCAGGGCGTTGTCCTGCCAGGGCTGATAATACTGCCGCATCCGCAGCACATCGTCCCAGCCCACCGGCTTCCACCCCGGCACATACTGCACCCGGCTGGTCATCCGCTGCTGCCAGATCGTATCATCCGAACAGTAACAGTAAAAGGCACAAAACCGGGCCTGATGCCGCGCCGCAATCTCGCTGGCGACGGTGCGGAAGTGATCCAGCGGGAAAGTGGCATCCAGAATGGCGCTGACGCCCAGGGCAAGCTGTTCGTCGGCCATATCCAGGATGATGTAGTAACCATCGCCGGTGTGTTCCGGGGCCAGGTGATGATCGCGCAGCACGCGCTGCACCCGGTCTTTGGACAGCACCGGCAGGCGTAACTGCCGCGCTACCATCCGCGCCAGGGTGGTCTTGCCGCTGCCCGGCATACCGGCAAATACAATCAGTGTGGGTTCCATAGATGTTCCGTTGTGCGCTGTTCAAACGCCCATTTATAGCATAAAACAGGCCCGCGCCGCAGGGTTTATCCC
>CAZQIY010000015.1:28649-35036 GCA_964593565.1 uncultured Anaerolineaceae bacterium | reverse complement strand
AGCCTGCGGAGGAAAAGGCGACTACACGCTGCGCCCGGTCTGGACTATAATGGCGCCCCGAAGTTGGTGAACAAGGAAACGCAGGCATGAGTTTTGCAGATGATACCCAACCCCGCATGGACGCGGTGACTCCCTCACACGGTATTCCCCCGGTTGAGGTGGAGCCGGAAGCAGAGGACAGCGGCGGGCCGGGGTGTCTGTTATGGGGCATCGTCGGGGTTGTCGGGCTGGGGTTTGCCGTGGCGATTGTGCTGCTTTCCGGCGCGGCAGGCTGGACCGCCGGGCAGCGGCAGGCCAATACGCTGGCCACGGCCACGCAGCAGGCCGAAATTCAGGCCCAGCTTGATCATATTCCGCAGGATATCGACAGCGGCAACATGGTCCTGCTCAATGCCCGCCTGCAATTTTTAGCGACACAGACCCCCGCCGTGCCCGGCCTGGAACTGCTGATGCAGACGGCGACAGCGGTTTATCTGGACGCGCAGCCCACCGTCACACCCACCCCCACCGCACAGCCGGAAATCACCGAAGAAGCGGCTGCCACACCGGCCCCGGATGTATTCGAGCCGGAGATTGAAACCACAGGCAGCAGCTATGATCTGGCGGCCCTGATGGACGAAGCGCGTACCGCCATGCGGCTGGGGCAGTATATGGATGCAGTGGACCTGCTGCAGGTGATCGAGGCGGTGGACAGCAGCTACGAAACAGCGACCGTGCGCGGCCTGATTCTGGAGGCGCTGACGGCCCGCGCCTACCAGCTTTACCGGGGCGGCGGCAATCTGGCGGAGGCGATCCTGCTGACGGACGAGGCCGAAAAATATGGCCTGTCCGCAGACAGCGACCTGCGCTACGAGCGTTATGTGGCGGCGCTTTACCTCAACGCCCGCAGCAAAATCGGCACAGATTATCCCACCGCGATCCAGGCGCTGCAGGAAGCCTACAGCACCGCGCCGGATTATCGGAATGGCGAACTGCGCCGCCTGCTGTTTGACCAGTATGTGGCCTATGGCGATGCCTGGGTGCTGGAAGGCAACCCCTGCGCGGCCTATCCACAGTATCAGAACGCGCTCAACATCATGAACGATGGCGGTGTATCCGCCAAGATGAGCAATGCGGAGACAGCCTGCCAGCAGGGCACCCCGGTTCCCGGCCCGGATGGCCAGCCCATCGCGCCGATTGGTGTGCCCGACACACCCGGCTGAGTCGTTCTCATAGGACACTCATGCATAGTTAAGTTGTCTCTTACGCATCAGAACTATTGTATTATTCAAGCGAATTTGGCACTGGTAAGTTGATTCCTCCTTCCTCCAAAGTGGTGTGAGATGTGTTGTTAGCCAAGTTCGCGGGCTGGTGCGTTCGAAACAGTCGAACCACCCATAGCCCTTCCCTCAATAAGTCGTACGTCTGTGTCCCCCCTCACAACGTGCGACTTATTTGTTTTCCCCTCTGCCCTTGTCTGGCGGCATGGGGATATGCTACTGTTGCGCCCGGAACAGACAGCTTTCGCGGCACAGGCGATTCGTAAATAAAGCGCATGAAGCGACACACCTACTGGTTTCTGGCGGTACTCATCCTGCTGGTGGCGGCATGGCTGCGTCTGTGGCGGCTGGCGGATTATCCCCCCGGCCCTCACTACGATGAAGCCGCCAACGTGCTGATCGCGCGCAGTATCGCGCTGGGCGGGGCGGGCTATTTTCCGATTGTGCCCGGCTATCAGGGGCGCGAAGTGCTGTATTACTACCTCAGCGCGCCTTTTTTCCAGTGGGTGCACGATGGCCGCTTCAGCCTCCAGCTCGTCAGCAGCTTCAGCAGCCTGATGACCGTCGCGGCGACGGTGGCACTGGGGCGGGCCATGTTCGCCGGGCGGCGCGGCCAGATCATCGGGCTGGTGGCGGGGGCGCTGCTGGCGCTGTCGATTCCTCAGGTGCTGCTGGCGCGGCAGGCCTTTCGCGCCCCAACGCTGCCCCTCATGCAGGCGCTGGCGCTGTGGTGTCTGTGGCGCGGTCTGAACGGGCGGCGCGGCGGCTGGCTGGTGGCGGCGGGCATCTTCGCCGGGGGGGCGCTGTATACCTATATGGCTTCGCGTCTGTTCCCGCTGTGGCTGCTGATCGGCGGTCTGCTGCTGATTCTGATCGACTGGGGGCGGCGCGGGCTGCGGCTGAAGCAGGGCCTGCTGTTCTTTGGCGCGCTGGCGTTCACGGCGGCTCCGATGGCGTTGTTCGCCCTGCAAAACCCGGATATCTTCCTGGGCCGCCTGCAGGAAGTCACCCAGCCAGAACAATCCATCTCGCTGACAGAAAGCCTCGTCCGGCATGTGAAGATGTTCTTCATCGAGGGGGAAATCCTGCTGCGTTATAACCTGCCGGGCCGGCCCTATTTCACATGGCCGGAAGCGATTCTGCTGCTGGCCGGGCTGGGGGGGGCACTGTGGCGGATGCTGCGCCCCGGAGCCAGCGCGACGGAGCGTACCGCCTGCGGGCTGGCGCTGCTGTCGCCGCTGATGATCCTGCCCAGTGTGATCTCCGTCGGCGGCTTCCCGCCCAATCACATGCGCTCGATTGCCATGATTCCGCTGGTGTTTATCCTGCTCGGCGTGGGGGCACAGTCCCTCATGGCGGCTGTAACAACAGCGGTGGAAAAACGCGGCGGATGGGCTGGTTCCCCCTGGCAGCAGCGTATCCTTATAATGCTGGCGGCGCTGGCGCTGGTGCTGGGTGCCGCTGGAAGTGGCGCCGCCTATTTCGACTGGGCGCGCCGGGCCGATCTGTTCTACGATACCGATGCTGACCTGACGCTGGCGGCGCGCTGGCTGTCCCCACACCTGACCGAAGCGACGCGGGTCTATGTGGCGTCGCAGCACGACGAACACCCCACCCTCATGATCGCGAATCTGCCGGATGTCGTCTGGCTGGGGCAGGACAGCCTGCTGGTTCCCGCGCCGGATTCCGCCGGAATCGTCATCTGGCCGCACAGCGCACCGACTCCGCCGCCGCTGTGGGCAGACTGGCTGAGCCAATACGCCATGCCCGGCATCCCCCCCGGCCCGGATGAGCGCCCGTCCTTTGCGGCCTATCGCATCGCAGGCGGACAGGCGCTGCCGGATGGTTATACGCCGGTGCCGCAGGTGAGCAGCCCGGCGCTGCGTTTGCATGGCTATCAGGCCAGCCCGATCTTTCCCGGCGCCAGCGGTGATGTGCTGTTCGCGTGGCAGGTGGCTTCACCGTCGCGCGATGCCAACCTGATGGCGATTGTACAGGTGGAGGATGATCTGGGGCATGTGCTGGCCCGCGCCGAAAACTGGTTCCCGCACAGCCAGCAGTGGCGCCCCGGCGAAAGCCTGATGTACCGCGCCACCGTCCGCATCCCGCCCGGCACGGCGCCGGGGTCGTATGCGCTGCGGGTGACGTGGGTAGTACGTGACAGCGGCCAGTATCTGCCGTTTCTGGATGCTGAAGGCCAGCAGACCGGCGTCTGGGCCAGTGCCGGGCAGGTGGAGGTGCTGCCGCCTGCCAGCTTCCCCGCGCCGGAGTCGTTCAGCATCCACACCCAACAGCAGACCGACATCGCGCCGGGGGTGAGTCTGCTTGGCTGGGGCGAACTACCGGCGGCGCTGCGTCCCGGCGAAACCCTGCCGCTGACTCTGTACTGGCAGGGCACCGTCACCGATCAGGCCCGCACAGACACAAGCCTCGAGGCGCTGCTGCGCGATGCCACCGGGCAGGAAACATCGCTGTGGCGGGGGCAGCCCACCCGGGGCCGCTATCCTGCCCCCCGCTGGCGCGCCGGCGAAATCGTGGTTGATCCTGCGCGCTGGCCTGTGCCACGCCAGCAGCCCGCCGGGCACTATACGCTGGTGCTGCGTGCCGATGGAACCGCCGTCGAAATGGGCGCGCTGGAAATCGCCGGCGTGCCGCGCCTGTTCGAGCCGCCCCGCGCAGACACTGTAACGCAGACTGGCCTGGGCGATGCCTTGCAGTTGTATGGCTATTCCCTGCTGACTCCGCCGGAGGCAGACGGGCTGCGGCTCACGCTGGTGTGGCAGGCGCTGGCGGAGGTCGACGCGGAGTATACCGTGTTTGTGCATGTGCTGGATGACGCCGGGAATATCATCGCACAGCGGGATGTGATGCCGGTGGACAACACCTACCCGACCCGTTTATGGGCCGCAGGCGAATATGTGGTGGATGAGCACGCCTTCCCGGCGCTGCCACCGGGCCGCTATGCGCTGCGGGTGGGCCTGTACCAGCAGGCCAGCGGCCAGCGCCTGCCCCTGGCGGATGATGCGCAGCAGGATTTTATCGACCTGGGCGCGGTGGTTATCCCATAGCTGTGCCGCTGCTTCCTCATAGGGTTTTCATTTGGGGAATTATCGTCTTTCGTTTAAAATGAACGCGATTAAACATAAAAAGTGCCTGTAATTTTTTATGAATCACCAACCTTCCGTTGCGGAGCTTTTACAGCGCATACAGGCCGGGGATGAAGAGGCCCTGCTGGCACTGCATGCGCGTTATGTGAATCTGGTCTATTCCGTGGCCTATCAGGTCCTGGAAGAACCCATGGCAGCGGAAGAAGTCACCCAGGACACCTTTATGCGGCTGTGGGAAAAGGCCGCTTCTTATGATGAAAACAAAGGTGAGTTTATTACCTGGCTGCTGACGATCACGCGGCGGCTGGCCATTGATGTGCTGCGCAAGCGCAAACGCCGCGACCCCGGACAATCCACGCTGTTTATAGACGAAAACCCGGACCTGTGGGAAAATCTGCTTTCCACCGAAACCAGCGAACTGCGCCGCAGTCTGCTGGGTGTGCTGCAGCACCTGCCCCCGGAACAGCGTGATGCCATCGGACTGGCCTATTTTTATGGGATGTCGCACAGCGATATTGCCGCCTATTGTCAGGTGCCGCTGGGGACGGTCAAAACCCGAATCCGGCAGGGGATGCAGAAGCTGCGCAGCCTGTGGTTTACAGAGCAGCCGGTAAATCCAAACCGGGACCTGCGCGCGTAAGATTGAGAAATACTTGATGGTGATCAACAGACAGGTCATAGGATAAAGTGAACGAAGCCGGTTAAGAAAGCGCACACAAAACAGCATGGAAAGAGAGACCTTCCTGGACCTGATTCCTGCCTATGCCCTGGGCGCGCTGGACAATGATGAGCGCGCTGAAGTTGAGGCCTGGCTGGCAGATGATGCCGAAGCCCAGGCCCTGCTGGCAGAATATCAGGCAATCGCAGATGCCCTGGTGCTTGGCACACCGGCCAGAACCGCGCCTGCTCATCTGGGGGACGATTTGCGACAGCGAATCGCCGCCCGGCCACCAGCCCAACAGCGCAGCGGTGGCACTTCGATTCCGCCGCTGATGCTGCGCTGGTTATCCGCCGCGGCCATCCTGGTGATCATCTTCGGTGTTACCTGGGTGCTCAGCCAGCTTCAGGCCCCGCCAGCAGATGAAGTCTGCCCGGATACCCAGACGCTGTACCGCCAGATCATCGCTGCGCCGGATTATCTGCGGGTGTCGCTTTCCCCCGGCGAAGAATTTACCAGTGTCGGCGGCGATCTGGTGGCCGATCCATCCAGCAACGCCGCCATTATGCACATGAAAAACCTGCCCCCGCTGGACGAAACTCAGACCTATCAGTTGTGGCTGGCCGGGCCGGATCAGGTCGTCAGCGGTGGGTTGTTCCAGCAGACCGGCAGCGATACCTGCATCATCCTGCCGCTGGAATATCCGCTGGAGCAGTACAACGGTTTTGGAGTCTCGCTGGAACCGGCAGGCGGCAGCCCCAACCCCAACCAGCGCAGCGGCCCGCGTGTGGTCAACGTGCGCCTGAGGGAGGCGTGAGTTCACACCCACAGCACCGCTGGTAAGCCGGAGACAACCCGGCAGAAAATGTATTCGCTCAGGTGCTGCATTTCCAGGAGGCGGTCATGTCTGCTGTTTCCCCTGTGCAACCCACAGCCACACACGCCCAGGCTGAACACATCCCCGGCAAGTGGCGCGCCCTGATTCTGCTGTCCATCGCAGAGCTGCTGGTGATGGCCGTCTGGTTTTCGGCGTCGGCAGTGGTGCCGGCGCTCACCGAAGCCTGGCAGCTTGACGAAGCCGGCCGCGCCGGGTTGACCATGTCTGTTCAGATCGGGTTTGTCGCTGGTGTGGGGGCTGACCATCGTGGCGGATTCGGCCCAGTTCTCCACCTGTGTCAGCGAGTTATGCAATCCCACCTACACCGGCACCGCCCTTACCCTGCAAACCAGCATGGGCTTCCTGCTGACTCTGGTATCAATCCGACTACTGCCAGCGGTGCAGGGCCTGGTTGGGTGGCAGTGGGCCTTTGCCTTCCTCGCCATCGGCCCGGTGGTCGGCATCTGGGCCATGCTCACACTGCGC
>CAZQIY010000015.1:0-28549 GCA_964593565.1 uncultured Anaerolineaceae bacterium | reverse complement strand
CTGCGCAAGCCTCGCGAAAGTGAACCATCAGCCGCTTTTCCCCTTATTTTGCAACCATTACCAAAATCATGATAGAATATTTGAGCTAATTTACCGGGAGAAATCATGATGAGCCAGACGGCGGTGCAGCGTCTTTATCTGATGCAGGTGGGGTCCATGCCGGAATACGAGATTCCGGTGACGTGCTATCTGGTGCAAACGGCGGATGGCCGCAATATCCTGATCGACAGCGGCCTGCCAGAGATTATCCCGGAAGACACATCGGAGTTCGAGAACGGGCAGGACGTGATCGAGCAGTTGGCGAGCATCCGCCTGACGCCCGACGACATTGATACCGTCATCTCGACGCATTACGACGGCGACCACGCCGGAAGGCACGCAGCCTTCACCAAAGCACAGTACGTCGTTCAGCGGGCGCATCATCTGGACGCGCCGACCAACCCGCGTTATGCCTCGATCCGCGACCAATGGGATCAGCCCATCGAGCGCATCCGGCTGGTGGATGGCGATATGGAACTGCTGCCGGGGCTGGACCTGATTGAGACAAGCGGCCACGTGCCAGGGCATCAATCGGTGCTGGTGCGGCTGCCACAGACCGGGGCAGTTTTGCTGGCTGTGGATGCTGTCCCCTTTGGCGAGAGCTTTACCCGTGACGCGCAGGACGACACCAGCGACCCGGACGCCGCCGCGATCCGCGCCAGTACGATTAAACTGCTTGATCTGGTCGAACGGGAGCATATCGAGCTGGTGATTTTCGGTCATGACCAGGAGCAGTGGCAGGGGCTGAAAAAACTGCCGGAGTATTACGAGTGACCCAGGAAGGCTTATGTCAGCACAGCGCCTTATCCGCCAGTTGACGCGCGGCGCCCTGGTGCTGCTGCTGGGCGCGGCAGGGATATTCAGCAGCCCGCCGGTGTACGCCTGCTCCGGCGGCCATCCGCCCACCCTGCGCGACGTAGTGGAACCGGCCCAGATCGCGGTGAAGGCGCAGGTGATCCAGACCGATGAGGCCAGCCTGAACGGCATTCTGCGGGTGGAAACGTACCTGTTTGGCGGCCCCGGCCCGGAATATCTGCTGCTGCAGCAGCGCAACCCGGCGGATTTTCTCTATCTGTACGAAAACCGGGGCGGCAGCGGCGGCTGTGCCACGCCCGGCCCGCGCCTGACCGCTGTCGGTTGGCGCTATCTGTTTCTGATCCGCAATGCCGATGGCACCTACCGCAACAGCCTGATCCCTACCCAGTTTAACAACGGCTGGCTGCACTACCCGCTCAGCGATGACGCCACCATGACGATCAACGAGCAGACCGGCGACGACGGCGGCTATCAGCAGCGCGACGTGACGGAGGCGGAATTTGTCGCACTGGTGCAGCAGTACCGCGAGGCCACTGCCACACCGCCGGTCCCCGATGCGCCCTATCCACTGCCGGCCCCGCTGCTGCTGGAAACAGATACCGGCCAGCAGTTTATCCTGCCGGTGGATGGCGACCCCGCCTATGCGCCGGAGCAGCCCCTGTGGCGCAGTCACCGGCGGCGGCTGGGGCAGTATGTCGAGGGCATCACGGCCTGCGCATCCGACTGCACGATTGTTTCTGCGGATGGCACCGCGCCAGCCGTCAAAAGCGGCGCGCAGATTCAATGGGGCACGCCCGGCACGGTGACTGCTGGCGAAGCAACTGGCGAGGCGTTCATGCTGTCGCCCACTAATGATCTGGTCGCCGTCTGGGAAGGGGATTCGCTGGCGGTGCATCTGATGAACAATCCGCGCACCGGCATCAACCTGCTGCATATGCAGCCGCGCCCGGTGCCGTATAACGCAGTTCCGGTGGATGAGCCGGTGTACCGCGCGGCGTGGCGCCATGATGGACGCACACTGGCCTACAGCGATAAAAACGGCCTGTGGCTGTGGGATGTCTTCGCGGTTGGGGCGTCCCCGCGCCTGCTGCTGCCTGCGCCGCCGGAGGGTGAAATTCCATATGCGCGTTACTGGTCACCCGGGGGGCGCTATCTGGCAATTGCCGAAGGCAGCACCCACAGCACCTACGACACGATCCAGCAAGCGCGCCTGCCCGATGGGATTGTTTCGCAGGATGACCGGGTGCTGCTGGCCTACGATACCCGCGCCAACGGCCTGACGGCGCTGCGCTTCTGTCGTCTGGCACCGCAGCAGGACTGCCGCACGCCCTTCGCGCTCGATCAGGTAGACAGCCGCTATCCCCCCCTGTGGGAGAATGCCACCACCTGGCTGATAAGCACCTGCCTGGAAAATCGCGGCTGTCTGGTGCTGCGCGACAGCACCTATTTACCCGCCTTCTCGCTGACAATGCCGGGCACTGCCTTTGATTATGAACCCGTCACCGGCACCATTGCCACGCTCGACCACAACCACACCCTGCACATCTACCAGCCGGATACCGCCCCCTATCAGCCGCGTTCCTACCGCATCCCCGGCCTTGATGCGCACACGCTGGTCGCGCTGGAATGGCTGCCCACCCCGCTGATTACCCTGCATGATGCAGCTTGACATCTCGAACAGATGTTCGTATCATAAGAGATATACACAGGAGCAGAATCCATGTCCGTTTCGGTACGCAAGGCACGCGATTTTGTCTTCAGCAATGGGGCATTATGGGAACGGGAACTCTACCGCGCCCTGTTCGACTATGGCCCGATGGAGCACCTGCACCAGTGCCTGCTGTGCTACAAAAACCTGGATGGCGGCTGGGGGCACGGCCTGGAACATGACCTCAAAACGCCGGATTCGCACCCTGCGGCGCTGGAATATCTGCTGACTGTCATCCGCGATTTTGATCTGCCGGTGGGCAGTCTGCTGGAGGGCACGCCGCAGTGGCTGGAACAGAACCAGCAGGAAGATGGCTCACTGAAAAACCCGGATTCGCTGCGCGATTATCCGGCGGCGCCCTGGTGGGTGGAATGGGGCGGCCAGACCATGCCGGATTCGATTGTCGGCAACCTGACCCGCCTGGGCCTGGTGACTCCATCGCTGGCGGCGACGACGCAGCAGTGGGTGCAGGCCAATCACAGCCTGGAAAAAATCCGCGCCAATAGCTGGCTGTTTATGGCCTACCATGCTTACGACTACTTCATGAACGTGGATGATTTCCCGGAGATTGAGATGTGGCGTCAGGCCGTCATTCAGAACATCGTGGACTGCGCCAGCAAAGCGCCGGAGAAGCAGTATTACACGCTGTTTGCCTTTGCCCCAGCGCCGGATTCGCCCGTAGCCCGTGCCCTGCCCGCCGGCCTGCTGGACCGGTTTCTGGATCATCTGCAGGACACGCAGCGCGACGACGGCGGCTGGGACGACGAGCATAATATGCCCCACTGGCAGCCGGTGGTCACCATTGGCATTCTGCATACGCTCCGAAGCTATGGAAGGTTGTAATGCATATCCAGAGTCAGCCAGACGCCGCCACCAAACTCACCCAGATGGGCGATGTCACCCTGTACGAACCGGCGGGCGATGCACCTCATACGGAGCAGGCCAGCCAGCGCCCGCGCTATCAGGCGCGCAGCTTTGCCGACTGCATCTCGCACGTGCAGACTCCCACCGGGGCCAAACCCATCCTCAAGACGATGGTCACCACCGCCTGCGAGAAAAACTGTTATTACTGCCCGTTCCGGGCCGGGCGCGGGCAGACCCGGCGGCTCACCTTCCGGCCAGATGAACTGGCGCAGGTCTTTGATGAGATGCAGCGGGCCAGACTGGTGGATGGCATCTTCCTGTCGTCGGGCATCATCAAGGGCGGCGTGACCACCCAGGATAAGATCATCGACACCATCGAGATTATCCGCAAAAAGTACCAGTATCGCGGCTATATTCATCTGAAGATCATGCCCGGCGCAGAACGCGATCAGGTGATCCGCGCCATGCAGCTTGCAGACCGCATCTCGATCAACCTGGAAGGGCCAACCCCGCAGCGGTTGCAGGCGCTGGCGCCCAAAAAGGATTTTAACGACGAACTGGTGAAGATGCTCCAGTGGGCCGGCGAGATCAAACGCAGCACGCCGCAGCGGCTGGCCAGTCTGGTGACTCAGTTTGTGGTCGGCGCGGTGGGCGATACAGACGTAGAGCTGCTGTCGATGAGCGATCAGCTTTACCGGCAGGTCGGGCTGACCCGCGCCTATTATTCCCGCTTCAGCCCTGTCATGGCGACGCCGTTTGAGAATCTGCCGGCGGTGGGGCCACAGCGCGAACATCGCCTGTATCAATCCAGCTTCCTGCTGCGCGATTATGGCTGGGATGTCGAGGACCTGCCGTTTGCGGACGGCGGCAACCTGCGGCTGGATGTGGACCCCAAACGCGCCTGGGCGGATCTGCATCTGCGGCACAACCCGGTGGACCTGCTGCGAGCAGACCGTGAAAGTCTGCTGCGCGTGCCGGGAATCGGACCAAAAGGGGCAGATGCGCTGCTGAAGGCGCGGCACCAGCAGGCCATCCGCGACCTGAACGACCTGCGCCGGCTGGGCATTCGCGCACCGGAACAGATGGCGGATTATGTGCTTCTGGGGGGACGGCGCCCGGCCCAGCAGTTATCGCTGTTCGGGTGATCATGGCGGTGCTTTTCCCAAATATCCCAGAAATAAATCCCAACCAACCTGTGCATAACCTGTTCATAACTTATCCCAGGGCTGTCGATAACTGTTCAAAACATTACCCAAATCTGTTCATAATTCCGTTTTTAAACAGTTTGATTCCGGTTGCTGTCGATAACTGTTCATAACTCCGCAGGTTATCGACAGGCGGCTGTGCATAACTTTTATCCCACCTATCCCAAGTGGATTTCCCAGTTTGGAATAACGTGGGGTAAATCTGGGTTATAGCGGGGGCAGGTTGGGAAATGAATCCCAAATAACGACCTGCGTTACATTGTTATCGACAGTTTCGACAGCCCCTACTAATACGACTACCTTTTAAAATGATCAATTATCCCGATACTCATTTATGGACAGAACCGCCCGCCACCACAATCTGACCGGATTCGTTTACGACAGGGGGCAAAATCCTGTGCTACACTGCAAAAATGAAGCGCAGCATTCAACCAGACTGCGTCCTGTACAGCGGCTACGAAAACAGAAGGATTTACAGGTGGAGCAGCTCGATCGTAAGGTTGCCAGCCTGACACGGCTGGCGGAAATCAGCGTAGTATTAAACTCCACCCTGCAGCTTAAGCCGCTGCTGGCCTATCTGATGGATTCCGCTGCGGATATTACCGATGCCGAAGCGGCGTCGGTCCTGCTGTGGGATCATAACCGGCAGGAACTGTACATCGCCGCTACCACCACCAACACCGCCGATCTCAACCTTGTCGGGCAGTCTGTGCCGCTGGAAAACAGCATCGCCGGGGCCATCATGCAAAAGCAGGAAGTGGTGCAGGTGGATGACACCCGTACCGACCCGCGCCACTATCGCAAGATCGACACGACCAAGGGCTTTGAAACCCGCTCCATTTTAGGGGTGCCGCTGACCGCCAAGAATCAACTGATTGGCGTGCTGGAAGTGCTGAACAAGCGCACGCTGCCCTGGACGGAGGATGATCGCAATTACCTGTCGATTCTGGCAGCACAGGCCGCCGTCGCGATTGAATCTGCGCGGCTGGTGGAAAAGCTGAAGCGCGCCAACCAGGAACTGAACGAACTGGACAAGCTGAAAAATGACTTTATCGCCATCGCGTCGCACGAACTGCGCACGCCGCTGGGGGTGATTCTGGGCTACGCCAGCTTCCTGCAGGAAACATCTGAAGGCAAGGTGAACGAGCATGTCACCAAGGTGATGAACAGCGCCCTGCAGCTCCGCCGCATTATCGAGGACATGACCAGCCTGCGTTACCTGAAGGAAGGCGAAGCGGAAATCCGGCGCGAGCACGTGACTCTTAATCCAATCATTCAGGATGCGATAGGCGATCTTGCCATGCTTTCAGAAACCAAGGGTCACAAGCTGGATCTCCAGACGCTGCCGCACGATGTCCCGCTGTATGTGGACCCGATCCGCGTGACGATGGCCCTCACCAACGTGCTGAACAACGCCGTGACCTTTACGCCGGACGGCGGCTGTATCTGCATGGATACCAAAATCCATAATGGCAGAGAAGTCTGGATTACGGTGACAGACAGCGGAATCGGGCTGTCGCCAGAGCATCTCGACCGCATTTTTGACCCCTTCTATCAGGTGGAAGATCATATGGTGCGCCGGCATGGCGGCATTGGCATTGGCCTGAGCATTGCGCGGGCGCTGATTGAAGCCAACGATGGGCGAATCTGGGCCAGCAGCGCCGGGCTGGGCTGTGGCGCATCATTTACGCTGGCCTTGCCACTGGCAAAAGCGGCGGAAACACGCTAAAAGTTGTATACAACATTCAGTCTGGAGGAGTGTGTAAATCATGAGCATCCAGTTTACCTGGTTAGGTCATTCAACATTCGTCTTTGAAACTGACGGGCATCACTTTGTTGTAGACCCGTTTTTGACCGGCAACCCGCTGGCGGCGGCTACCCCGGATGAGATTGATGCAGAGATCATTTTCCTGTCGCATGCGCATGGCGACCACAGCGGCGATGCCATCGCCATTGCCCAGCGCACCGGGGCGCTGCTGGTCTCGAATGCGGAGATTGCGGACTGGGCCAGCGCCCAGGGCGTGGAAGCGCATGGGATGAACACCGGCGGCGGCTTCGATTTTGACTTTGTGCACGCGCGCCAGACCATCGCTTTTCACAGTTCCTCATTTCCGGATGGCACCTATGGCGGCAATCCCAACGGCTTTATTTTTACCACGCGCGACCAGCAGCGCCTGTACTTCGCCGGGGATACGGCCCTGTTTTCCGATATGAGTCTGATCGGCGACTATGGCATTGATGTCGCCTTCCTGCCTGTGGGCGATAACTTCACGATGGGGCCGGAAGATGCGCTGAAGGCCATCGAACTGATTCGCCCCCGGCTGGTGGTGCCGATGCACTATAACACCTTCCCCGTGATTATGATTGACGTGGCCGGGTGGGCCAACCGCGTCAGCAGCGAGACTTCCGCCCAGCCGATTGTGCTTGATCCTGGCGGTACGTATCGTCTGTAGCCAAAAAGAGAGGCTGGCATGAAAATCCTGCTGGCAGGGGCCGCCGGGGTGGTGGGACGCCTGCTTGTGCCGCTGCTGATCGACGCCGGGCACGAAGTGGTGGGCACCACGCGCAGCCCGGATAAACAGGCGCAGATCAGCGCCCTGGGGGCGCGGCCGCTGGTGCTCAACGCGCTGGAGCGCGAGGCAGTGTTCGCCGCGCTCGATGCGGAACGCCCGGACGTGGTCATGCACCAGCTTACCGACCTGCGCACGCGCGATTTTGCGGCTAATGCACGGCTGCGGGGCGAAGGCACGCGCAACCTGGTTGATGCCGCGCTGGCGGTGGGGGTGCGGCGGATGATCGCACAGAGCATTTCCTGGATATGTGTGCCCGGTACAGGGCCGTCGCACGAGGACGAGCCGCCTGATCTGGAAGCGCCGCCGCCGCGTGGCGCTACGGTGGCATCGGTGCAGGCGATGGAGCAGGCCGTTATGGAAATGCCCATCGGCGTGGTGCTGCGCTATGGGCTGTTTTATGGCCCGGGCACGTGGTATGCGCGCGACGGCCTGATTGCGGAACAGCTTCATAAAGGCGAGATTGCGGCGACGGATGCCGTTACGTCGTTCCTCCATGTCGAGGATGCAGCAGGGGCGGCACTGCTGGCGCTGGACTGGCCCGCCGGGGTGTTTAACATTGTCGATGATGCCCCTGCCAGCGGGCGCGAATGGGTGCCGCTGTACGCCAGCCTGATTGGTGCGCCGCCGCCCCCGGTGAGTCCGGAAAAGCAGGGCTGGGAACGCGGCGCCTCCAACGCAAAGGCACGCGGGCTGGGCTGGCGGCCGCTGTATCCGCACTGGCGCGAAGGCTTTCAGGCGATGTTCGGGTAGGGCCGCGCTCAGGCCTCGGGCAGCGCCATGACGCGCTCGTAAACCTCCAGCGTCTGCTGTGCGGTTTTGCGCCAGCTAAAGTGGGTGGCCTGCGCCAGCCCGGCGTTCATCATGCTCTGGCGCAGCGGCTCCTGGCCCAGCAGCGCCAGAATCGCCCCGGCCATGGCGCGCGCGCTGCCCGGTTCCACCAGAAACGCGCCATCCCCCACAATTTCAGGGAAGGACGACAGTTCGTTGGCGACAACGGGCGTGCCGCTGGCCATGGCTTCCAGCAGCGGCAGACCAAAGCCTTCGTAGCGGCTGGGGAAAGCAAAGACCTTCGCCAGCCGGTACAGCGAGGGCTTGTCCTCTTCATCGACATAGCCAATCCAGCGGATATGCTCGCTGATGCCCAGTTCGTCGGCATAGCGGCGCATATCCGGGAACATGGGCGTGCCCCACTGCGGTTCGCGCCCTGCCAGCACCAGCGGATATTCCGCGCCTTCAGCCTGAACCACATAGCTATAGGCCAGCAGAAGCTGGTTAAACTGCTTGCGCACATCAAAGCCGCCGATGCCCAGCACAAAGGCTTCCGGCAAATCATATTTCTGGCGCACCGCCTCGTCGCGCTCCGCCCCCATGCGCGGGTGAAAGGCCTGATCTGCGGCCAGATAGGTGACGGTGATATCCTCTGGCGGGACGCGCAGATATTCGGTAATGTCCATTTTGGAGGCTTCGCTGAGGGTGATTATGTGGGCAGAGCCACGTGCCGCCGCGCTGACCAGCGAGGTGTACAGCCGGGGGCCAAACCCGCGCGCATAATCCGGAATCGCCAGCGGGATGACATCCAGCACGGAAGTGACCAACCGCGCCGGCGAGGACAGCGGCGGCCCCCAGTAGGGCACATGCGCGATATCGGCATTGACCCGGGCGACCATGCGCGGGAAGGTGCGCTGCTCGAACAGCACCTTGCCCACATTGCCACCGCCGCCGCTGGTGGTCATAATGCTCACGTTGTCCGGCAGGTCATCCGCCTGGGTGATGTGGGGCGGCAGGATCAGCGTTAATTGCAACCCCGGTTCCACACGGACCAGATGATGCAGCAGGCGGCGCAGATACTGGCCGCTGCCGGTGTTGGGCTGGTCCCAGAACCAGCCGTTGATCGCAATATGCATCAGCAAACTCTCATTCAGACGTGGCAGACGTGGCAGACGTGGACGCGGTACAATCAATGCACAGGCCATAAAATTCCAGCAGGTGGCCTGTCAGCTTTACGCGGAAACGTGCCTCCAGTTCCTGTTCCAGCCGGTCCAGGTGGCAATCCTCAAATTCGATCACGCGGGCGCAGTTGGTGCAGATAATATGATGATGATGCCCCCCTGGCAGCAGCACATAGGTCGGCGTGCTGCTGTCATTGATATAGGTCGGGCGGATAATCGACAGCCGCGTGAACAGGTCCAGCGCGCGAAAAATGCTGGCACGTCCGATTTCTGGCGCGGCCTGATCGACTTTTTCCAGCACCTCGGCGGAGGTCATGTGGCCGCCGTGTTCTTCCAGCACATTCAGGATCGTCAGCCGTGCATTGGTCAGCTTGTAGCCAGCTTCGCGCAGGCGCTGTGCCCGCAGGCTCAGTTTACTCGACATGATATTTTTCCTTGACACGCTCCGGTTATTGAGATACCGTATCAATTACTTAATTGAGATTGAGTCTCAACCAGGGGTGTCTATGAAACGACTGTATGGCCCTATTGTACTCCTAATTGTGGGGCTTATTCCAGGTGTGCTGATGGCGCAGGGAACGCCGCTGCAGGTGGTGACGACGACCACCCTGATCGCGGATGTGGCGCGCAGCGTCGGCGGTGATCTGGTGGCGGTGACAGCGCTGGTGCCGCCCGGCAGCGATGCTCATGCCTTTCAGCCCGCGCCCCAGGATGCCGCGCTGATCGCGCAGGCCGATGTGGTGCTGGTGAACGGTGCTAATCTGGAAGAGTCGCTGCTGGCGCTGGTGGAAAGCGCCGCGACTGTCCCGCCGGTGGTGGTGTCTGAAGGGGTGTCGATGCTGTGGGTTGGCGATGAGGCGCACCACGAAGACGAAACGCCTGCCCCTGAAACCACAGCGGCAGCCCATGCGCCGGGGGAGGTGGGGGTGTGCGGGTATGTGGCAGCGCAGATCGCCGTCCTGACACCGGAAGCAGCGGATGATGCCCATGAACACGGCATCTGCGACCCGCATGTGTGGATGAATCCGCTGAATGTGCAGGTCTGGGCACAGAATATCGCCCGCGCCTTTGCAACAGCGGACCCGGCCAATGCCGCCACCTACGAAGCCAACGCGGCGGCCTATCAGGAACAGCTTGCCGTGCTGGATGCCGAACTGGCGGCGCTGTTCGAGGCCATCCCGCCGCAAAACCGCGTGCTGGTCACCAGTCACGAATTTCTGGCGTATCTGGCGGCGCGCTACGATTTTGAGGTCGTGGGCACGGTCATTCCGTCGCTGTCAACGCTGGCGGAACCCTCGCCGCAGGAGGTCGCCGGGCTGATCGACCTGATCCGCGAAGCTGGAGTCTCAGTCATTTTTACAGAGGTGTCTGATTCAGATACGCTGACGCAGGTGATTGCGCAGGAAGCCGGGGAGGTGATCGTCGCCTCGCTGTACAGCGAATCGCTGAGCGAGCCTGATGGCCCGGCCTCGACCTATCTGGCGTACATGCGCCACAATGCCGGCGTTATTGCCGGGGCGCTGGCTGGCGATGCGCTCTCGCTGACACCAGCGCACGATTGAAGCACGAGCAGAATCAAAAGGGCGGCATGGGTGGCCGCCCTGAAGACTCTGTGCTGTGCCATGCGCCGCACTGGCGGGATTATTCCTCTGCGGGCACCGCTGGCGGAAGCGCCGCCATCGCTGGCAGGCCAAAATTGACGCGGATGGCGTCTTCAATTTCCCCGGCCACCGCCGGATTTTCCATCATATACTGTTTGGCGTTTTCGCGGCCCTGGCCCAGCAGGCCATCCTTGTACCGGTAGAACGCGCCGCGCTTCTCGATAATATCCAGGCTGACGCCAATATCGAGGATTTCGCCGTTCTTGCTGATGCCGTTTTCGTAAAACATGATGTCGAATTCGCATTCGCGGAACGGCGGCGCCACCTTGTTTTTGGTCACGCGCACACGCACGCGGTTGCCCACTGTATCGCCGCCCTGCTTGATGCCTTCGATGCGCCGGATATCCAGCCGCACGCTGGCATAAAACTTGAGCGCCCGCCCGCCGGGCTGCGTTTCCGGGCTGCCGTACATCACGCCCACCTTCTCGCGAATCTGGTTGGTGAACAGCACTGCCGTGTTGGATTGTTTGATCGCGCCGCTCAGCTTGCGCAGCGCCTGGCTCATCAGGCGGGCCTGCAAACCGACGTGGCTGTCGCCCATTTCGCCTTCGATTTCCGCGCGCGGCACCAGCGCCGCCACGCTGTCGACCACCACAATATCAATCGCGCCGGAACGCACCAGCGCTTCGCAGATTTCCAGCGCCTGTTCGCCGGTGTCTGGCTGCGATACATACAGCCGGTCGATATCCACCCCCAGCCGTTCGGCGTAGGTCGGGTCGAGCGCGTGTTCCATATCCACAAACGCGGCCAGCCCGCCGCGCTTCTGGGCTTCTGCGACGACGTGCAGGCACAGGGTGGTTTTACCGCTGGATTCTGGCCCATAGATTTCGACCACGCGCCCCCGTGGGATGCCGCCGACCCCCAGCGCAATATCCAGCCCCAGCGACCCCGACGGGATGGAATCCACCACCATATGCGCCGCTTCGCCCAGGCGGATAATCGAGCCATCCCCAAACCGTTTCGTCAGGTCCTGGAGCGCCGCTTCCAGTGCCTTCGCCTTGCCTTCTTCGGTCCCGTCCCCGAACAAACCATTATTGCTCAGAGTTGTTTCTTTCTTTTTCGCCATCGCAACCCGCTCCAGATGGAATTTCGTATACTTTTAGTGTAGTCTCTTCTTTAGAATCTACCAGTCTTCTGTGGATGTTGGTAGAGTAATAATTATAGACCATTCGTTCTAAATTGCAAGCTGCGATCCTGAACAGGGGTATTATGAAAATTTACACAAAGACGGGCGACGATGGCACGACGATGTTGTTCGCAGGCGGGCGAGTCGCCAAGACGCATCCTCGTGTCGAGGCGTATGGCACGGTAGACGAGCTGAACGCGCTGCTGGGGGTGGTGCGCGCCAGCGGCGCCCATAGCGATGCCTGGCTGGAGCAGATTCAGCGGCATTTGTTTCATCTGGGCGCAGACCTGGCCACTCCGCTGGATGCCAGAAGTGACTGGGTGGTGCGCATCGAAGCGGCGGCGGTGACCTGGCTGGAAGAGATCATCGACCAGATGACCGCAGAACTGCCCGCCCTCACCAGCTTCATCCTGCCCGGCGGCACCCCCACCGCCGCGCATCTGCATGTGGCCCGCACGGTCTGCCGCCGTGCCGAACGCTGGGCGGTGTCCCTGGCAGATCAGGAAGCGATCAACGCGCAGGTGCTGCCCTATCTCAACCGCCTGTCCGATGCCCTGTTTACGCTGGCCCGCTGGGAAAACCTGAAGGCCGGCCAGGCAGAAATCACATGGAACGGGCGCGACGAGCAGGCATGACCGATTCATGATCGCCCGGGCGCAGCAGGCACATTAGGCCGCCGGGTCTTGCGCCGCTGGTTCCCTGCGCTTACACTCAGACGAGGTCAGATGAGGGTGGGGAGTCAGGGTCATGGGGCTTCAAATCGAGCAGCTTAACGAGATTGTGGTGTATACATTCACGGATTCAAGCGAAGAATCCGTCGATACCTGGGCGATATCGCTGGAAGGACTGTTTCAGGAGACCCCGCCCACACAGCCCTTTCATGCGCTGGTAGATGTCTCTGCGCAGGATGTGGATTTTAACGCCCACGCCCGCCAGAAAAGCGCCGAACTGTTCACCCGTTATGCCTCGCATCACGGCTATATCGCCTTTATCTTTATGGGCGTCACCGCGTCGCATTATGCCCGCATTTTCTTTGCCGGGCTGGGGCCGCTGAGTTTTGAGGTGGAGTTTTTCGAGACTCGTGAGGCCGGGCTGGGCTGGCTGCGAGACACACCCGGCGCATAACCTGACACCCGCGCCTGTGTCCGTGCTTACTGTGCTGCGTCTTCGATTGCAGGATTCTTAGATTGGGTATTCATCTCCGCGCCAACCTGAAGCTGTTTACGTTTGTCATCGGCCTGCTGCTGGTCTTCTGGGCAGCGCGCCTGATCGCCATTGATCATTTCCCGATGTTCACCGACGAGGCCTTTCATATCCGTTTTGCGCGCAACGTGGTCGAAAAGGGCGTTTTTTCCAACGCGGAAGAAGGCCGCCAGTTCACGATCTGGCTGTACGTGCTGGCCGGGGCGGATCAGAACGCGGCCATTTTTTCATCACGCGCGATGACGCTGCTGGTCCTGCTGCCGGGCCTGGCCGCGCTGATCGCCAGCGGGGCGCTGCTGGCCGGGCGGGGCGGGAGCCGGGCCGGATATATGGGAGCAGTGTTTACCGGCCTGCTGGTGATGTTCAGCCCCTATCACACCTTTTTCGAGCGGCTGGCGCTGGCGGACCCGGTGTCGGCATCTGCGCTGAGCGTGGCGCTGTATTTTACGGCGCGGCTGGTGCGGCGGGCGGTTCTGCGCGATGCGCTGCTGGCCGGGGGAATGCTGTTTGTCGCGTTTGGGGCCAAGGTATCCGCCCTGCCGCTGCTGATGCTGCCGGTGGCCGGGGCGCTGTTCCTGCGGCCGCCGGGGCGCACGTGGCGCCAGTCGTGGCGCTGGGCGGCAGTGGCCATTGGGACTGCTGGCGTGCTGATCGCGCTGTTTGTGGCGGTGCTGCTATGGCGCCAGCACGACCCGTTCTTTTACCTGCTGCGCGGTACCGGACAGGCAGGCTCCAGCGGGGGCATGATTGCGCTGCTGCTGGAACGAATCCCGCGCAACCTGCAAAGCATCTACACCAACATCAGCGGCTTTATCGGCCTGCCGGCGCTGCTGCTGGCGGGAGCGGCGCTGCTGGTGCTGCTGGTGCGGCGGCAGTGGTTCCTGCCGGTCCTGCTGCTGGGGTCTGTCGCCATCTTTTTGCTGAATAACCGCCCGGATACGCGCCATCTCTTCATCCCGGTGAATATCGGTGTGCTGATTGTGGCGGTGGCGCTGGCGCTGCTGGTCGAAAAACGCCCCTATGCGCTGCGGTTCGGCGTGACGGTGGCGCTGGCCGGGTTCAGCCTGCTGAACTGGCTGCCATTCGTGCAGGCCATGAACACGGACCCGGCGGCGCTGAATATCCCCTGGAACGATTATCACCAGTACATCGCGTCTGAAGCCTCCGGCACCGGGCTGGATGAAGTGGCGGAATTTCTGCAGGCGCAGAATCCGCAGCAGGTGATCGGTGTGCTGGCCAACTGCTGGGCGCTGGAATACATGACTCAGGGTGATCTGCCCATCCTCTGCCCGCCGATCAACCCCAACGGCAGCGATGTCGAGGCGCTGGCGGCGCTGCTGCATGACAGCCAGGGGCCGGGCGTCTATGCCGTGCTGGAAGACATCGCCTATGTTCCGGCGGAGGCGCCGGGCCGCATCATCGCGACGGTGGAGCGCCCGGCGGGTGGGGCGCGGCTGCGCATTTATGAGCTGTCCGCCGACACAGGTTAAAAAGCGCGCTATAATCCCGGACGATATTAAGCGTCGGCTCAGCTAATTCTGATGGATTTCTGATGCAGCGGCGCTAGTCTCTTGCCGGTTCTTCGTCTGTCGCGCACAGAAGAAGGGAAATAGAATGATCGAAGTTGAAAATCTGACGAAACGTTATGGCAGTTTTGTCGCGGTAGACTCCATTTCGTTTGCTGCCAGGCCGGGGCAGGTGACGGGCTTTCTGGGGCCGAACGGTGCCGGCAAAACCACCACGATGCGTATCCTGACAGGCTTTATGCCGCCTACGTCGGGCAGGGCCGTCGTGGCGGGGCATGATGTTTTTGAAAACAGCATGGAAGTGCGCAAACGGGTTGGCTATCTGCCGGAAAATGTGCCGCTCTACCGCGATATGACCGCCCTGGGCTATCTGATGTATATCGGCGAGATTCGCGGCATCCGCAGCCGCCGTGATCGCGCGATGGAGGTGCTGGAACGTGTCGGGCTGGGAAGCCGCGCCAACAGCCGCATTCGCACCCTGTCCAAAGGGATGCGGCAGCGTGTGGGGCTGGCGATGGCCCTCATCCACAACCCCGAAGTGCTGATCCTCGATGAACCGACCATTGGCCTGGACCCGTTTCAGGTGCTGGAACTGCGCGATCTGGTCAAGGAACTGGGCCGCGATCATACCGTCCTGTTCAGCACGCACATTCTTTCAGAAGCGGAGCAGGTATGCGATAACGTCATCATCATCAACAATGGGCGGATCATTGCTCAGGGATCGCCGGTGGAACTGCGCGGGCATCTGGAAACCGGGCGTTCGGTGATCGTGCGTGTTGATGCGCCCATGGACGAAGCCTTGCAGACCATTCAGGGCCTGCCTGCTGTGGCCCATGCCGAATTCTCGCTGGATGGCATCACCGCCACCCCGGCGGACCCGGCCATTGACCCGCGTCCGGAAATCGCGCGTGCGGTGACGGCCCGGGGCTGGAACCTGATCGAACTGCGTTCGGTGGCGGTCACACTGGAGGACATCTTCTTTGAGGTGGCTGGCATGACCCGCACGGAATCACACCCTGAAGCCGCACCGGAAGCCGAACCTGCCGCCGAAAGCGAGGTCGCACATGAGTAAAATTCTGGCTGTTTTTAAACGAGAGATTGTCCTCTATTTTCGTTCGCCTATCGCCTATGCGATTTCATTCGCGCTGCTGCTGTTCCTGGGCATGCTGTTTAACAGCTATATCACCCAGGCCAACGGCATGTTCCCGGCGGACGCGGGCTTTGCGCCCAATCTGCTGACGTTTCTGATGTTTCTGATTGCGCCGCTGCTGACCATGCGGCTGATCGCGGAGGAAAGCCGCGAAGGCACGCTGGAAGTCCTGATGACGCTGCCCATGAACGAAAGCCAGTTCATCATCGGCAAGTTCCTGGCGGCGTGGGGCTACTACACCGTTTTGCTGCTGCTGTCGGTGGTGTATTACCTGCTGCTGACTCTGGTAGGCATCCCGGATCAGGGGGTTGCTTTTGGTGCGTACTTTGGCGCATGGCTCTTTGGTGGGGCGGTGCTGGCCATCGCCATGATCTGGTCGGCGGTCACGGAAGATCAGATTGTGGCGGCGTTCCTGGGCGCGGCGACGATCCTGGTGCTGTACCTGGCAGAGATCGCGGCGGTGTGGATCGCGGGGCAGCAGACCATGTCCGGCGCGGCGAACTTTGTGCGCGAACTGGGCCTGCAGGCGCATTATGGCGCGACCATGGCGCAGGGCATTATCCGCGCAGAAGATGTGCTGTATTTCCTGTTTATCATCATCGGGGCGCTGTTTATCACCACGCGCCTGGTCGAAACCCGGCGCTGGAGGGCTTAATCATGGCAGAACAACCACAAACACCTGAAAACGAACAGCCGTTTATCCCGCCGCACTACATGCTGTTTCTGGCACTGGTGGGGCTGCTGATGGCGGTCGCCGTGGTCTTTACGCAGCCGACCTTTACGGTGGTGGGCTGGGGCGGTCTGGGCATCATGGTGCTGTCGCTGGTGGCCTGGGTGATGATGGTGCCGGACCAGGCCCGCGACGCGCTGACAGGCCGGACCATGCGCTTTGGCGGCACCAGCCTGCTGGTGACAATCGTGGTGCTGGTCGCGCTGATCGCCATCTATACACTGGTGCGCGGGCTGGACCTGCGCGCCGACCTGACCCAGCGCGATATGTATTCGCTGACTGAAGAATCGCGCCAGGCCATCAGCACGATGGCGGCGGATCCTACCGTGCCGCAGATTCGAATCACGGCTTTTTATGATGCGCTGCGCGCCCCGCAGCAGGACCGCGATGCCCTGCTGTTCGAGGATTACGAGCAGATCAGCGGCGGCAAGATCACCTATGAATTTGTCGATCCGGACCGCAACCCGGCGCTGGCCAATGCGATGGGAATCACGCAGGGCGGGCAGGTGTTCGTTGCCCGGCTGGACGAAAACAGCGAGGCCGATATTGAAAACGGCGAGCAGGTGAATTTCGTCAGCCAGGACGCGCTGACCAATGCCATCCTCAAAGTCGCTGCTGCTGGCGATTTCCAGGCCTATTTCCTGCAGGTGGAAGGCGGCCTCAACCTGGCGGGGGCCGGGCCGGAAGATATGGGCACGCTGAACACCCTGCTGACTGATCAGCTCGACTGGACCACGCGGCAGGTCGGCCTGTTCGATTTTGCCACCCCGGATGGCGGCTTTGAAATTACCGACCCCAATGCCGATGGTCAGGTGCTGATCATTCCCGGCGGCACCGCCCCGCTTTCCGACGAAGAAACAGATATTCTGATTGATTATCTGGACGAAGGCGGCGAGCTGATTATCCTGGCCGCGCCCACCACAGACCCGGACAGTACCTCACTGGCGACCAGTGAAGCGCTGAATAATTACCTGTGGGAAAACTTCGGCATGCGCTTTAACGACGACATCGTGATCGACCCGCTGCAGGCGTGGCAGACACCGCTGATTCCGGTCTCGACGGATTTCAGCCTCAATCATCCCATCACTGCCTCGTTCCCACAGCGCAGCGGCATGGCGTTTGAACTGCCGCACAGCATCGAAATCGCAGACCCGCTGCCGGATGGCATCACCGGGCGTTTTCTGGCGCGCTCCACCGCAGATTCCTATAGCAAGACGGATTATGAAGCGGTGCTGAGTGGTGAATTTGAACGCACGCAAGAAGACCCCACCGGGCCGATGGTGCTGGCGGCGGTGGCCGAAAATATCAACACCGGGGCGCGGGTAGTGCTCTTTGGCAGCACCTCGATTGCCAAAAACGGCTATGCGCCTGTCGTCAGCCTGGTCAATCTGGATGCCATGTTCAACAGCCTGATCTGGTCAACCGGCTTTGATGAATATTTCCTGCAGATCAATATCCAGAGCGCGCAGCGGCCGCAGGACACGCCCATCTTTGTGGATCGCTCGACCGGCGGCATGATCAATCTGGTCACGACCATTCTGCTGCCGTTCGGTGCGCTGGCGATTGGCTTCCTGGTCTGGTGGACCAACAGAGAACCCGCACGCTAAGGAGGAAGGCAAACCATGCGTTTAAACCGGGGCACCATCGTTTTACTGGTGATCAGTCTGGTGATCATCGTGGCTGTGGTTTTTATCAACAACAATCAGGCCAACCAGCCGCAGGCCATCACGCCGACTCCGGCGGAAGGCAGCGCCCTGTATCCTGAACTGACGGCGAATGACGTGCTGAGTGTTACCGTGCGCGATAACCAGACCGGCGCGTTTACCCGCGTCGCCCGCGCAGACAGCGACTCCGATTGGGAAGTGATCGGCCCGGAGGACGCCGCAGCGCACGAGGTCGACCCGGACGCGGTGATCGCGGCGGTAAACGATCTGGTCTCGCTCGAGTCTGTATCTGTCTTTGAAGCGGACAACCTGGCGGATTTCAGGCTGGCCGAACCGGCCTATACCATCGAGGTGGACAGCGGCGCGCCGACCCTGGAGGTGATTCTGGTGGGTGGTCGCAATCCGGCGGGCAACCGCTACTATATCCTCACGCGGCAGGCCGAGGCCCAGGCGGAAGCTACGGAAGAAGCCACCGAAGAAGCAGCGGCCGCAGGCGGCGGCACTGTGCAGCTTGTCAGCCAGCTCGCCATTCAGAGTCTGATCGATCTGGTCAGCAGGCCGCCGTTCCAGCCCACCGCGACACCGACCGCCACCGCCACCGCGACCCTCAACCCCATGAGCGAGGTCGAGATGGCCACCGCGACCGCCGGCGCCAATGCCACCGCAACGGCTGTCATGGCGACCATTGCCGCAGAGGCAACGGCCGAGGTCACAGCGGAGGCAACAGCGGAAGCCACCGCAGAGACGGCTGACGAGTAACCTGTTTTTGCAGCACAGACAGAAAATCCCTGCGGTGTGGCAGGGATTTTTTAATTGAGTGTACAATGAGAAAGGCAGATTTAAGCGCGCTTGGTGTTCAGGCGCAGTTTCAACTAAGATAGATACAGGACGGGGACTGCAACAGGCGGATGTTATGCCAGTGCTGATTGTTCGACGAGGCCCGCGACGCGGCAGTGTTTATGAATTGATGCAGAGCACGATTAACATCGGGCGTGGCTCTAAGAATGATATTGTCATTGATGATAACGATGTCAGCCGGGAACACTGCCGCCTGGTGCGCGCTGAAGAAGATTACGAAGTTTATGACCTCAACTCGACCAACGGGACGTTTGTCAACGGCCAGCGGGTGACCACCAGCCGGGCGCTGCGCAGCGGCCAGTTGATCGAACTGGGGGAGATGATCACGCTGGAATACCAGCAGGATTTAAGCACGTCTGACCTGGCCTCTGAAGACAACATCATCGCCCCGGCCCGGGTGATGCCCATCAAGGCTGGCGAGCAGTATGCGCTGGTGGTGGAAGTCGGCCCCGGCCCCCGGCGCGTCTATGCCCTGCAGGCGGATATGGTCGCCCTGGGCCGCGATCTTTCAAATGATGTGGTGGTTCAGGACCCCGAAGTCAGCCGCTGGCATCTGCAGTTTATCCGCACGCCGGATGGCTATTCCGTCAAGGACAACGGCTCGACCAACGGCACGGTGCTGAACGGGGTGCGCCTGACGGATGTCAAGCCGCTTAAGGTGTTCGATACGCTGGAACTGGGAACGGCGGTGCGCCTGCATTTTATCTACGACACTGAAGAATCGCGCCAACGCATTATCCAGCAGGACATTGATACCGATGTTGAAACGGGCGAAAGCGGCCCGGACAACAAACGCGATACCAAGGAAACACTGGAACTCTCGTTTGCCCGCAACCGCAAAACCTCCAGCCTGGGCACCGGGATGCTGCGCGGGGCGCTGGTCGATCATGTGTTTATCGCCTATGCCCGCGAAGACTGGGAAGAGATTGTCGCGCCGCTGACCGTCGCGCTGCAGGATGCCGGCATGTCGATCTG
Source organism: uncultured Anaerolineaceae bacterium (assembly GCA_964593565.1). Lineage (GTDB taxonomy): Bacteria > Chloroflexota > Anaerolineae > Aggregatilineales > Phototrophicaceae. Next base: position 8,502 of record CAZQIY010000015.1, on the reverse strand, counting down.
GGTGGATCAGTATCTGGCGCAGGGGGGTGATGACTGGCAGGCCGCTATCGAACAGGCGCTGCACGAATGCTGGCTGATGGTGCTGATACTTTCACCGGAGGCGCTGGAATCGCGTTATGTGCGGTTGGCCTATCGCTATTTTATCAACCGCGAAAAGCCGGTAATTGCCATGCTTTACAGGCCGGTGGAAACTGTGCCCACCGAGCTGGGCAGCCTGCCCCTGATTACCTATGAGGCCGCAGACCGGCAGCGCAGCTATCAGCGGTTGATCCACGCCATCCTGAACCGGCGCTGATCTGCCTGCTGGATTGGACCTGTCCGGTTCTGTGAAGCTGGCGCGTACAGGATGTTATACTCCGCGCATAGTCAGTTTTCCTCAGTAAAGGAGCATCTATGCGCCTGGGGGGTGTGGACGAGTGGTTTGGCGGCTGGAAGAATCTTGATGAAGCTGTCGTCCGTAAGGTTGCCGCGCTGGGGTTCAGCGGCCTGGGCCTGCATTATCCCGGCGACCCGCTGGAACAGCGCCTGGACGATGCCCTGCGCATCAAAGCCCTGCTGGACCAGCACAACATTCGCATTGTGCAGTTCTGGGGGCAGTATCCCTGCATCATCAGCCCGGACGAAGCGGCCCGGCGCGAAGGCGTGCGCATCGGGCGAAATATCGTGCAGCGGGCGGCGGAACTGGGGGCCATTACCGCGTCGATGCGCCCGACCAGCCTGCACCCCGGCAGCGACTGGGGGCCGCACCCGGCCAACTATGCGCCGGAAACCGAAGATCGCCTCGTCCGAAGCCTGAGCGAAATCGCCGAAGCCTGCGAACAATACGCTATCCCCATCACGCTGGAGGTGCACGTCACCACCACCCTGCGCGATGCCGAAACCATCCGCCGCATTATCGAGCGCACCGGCTCCCGCTGGATAAAGGTCAATGCGGACCTGGTCAATTTTATTTCCGATTTTCACACCGCCTATAACACCACCGCCCTGATTCATCACGTGTTTGATGTGCTGGGGCCGTATATCCTGACCGCGCACCTGAAGGATGTGGTGGTCGATGCGCCGCTGGTGGTGCATATCAGCGAGGCGCGCCCCGGCACCGGCCTGATGGACTGGGACACGCTGCTGCAGCGGTTCGAGGCGCTGCTGCCGGATGGCTACGCGCTGATCGAGCACCTGACGGATTATGAGGAGGTGGCGCGGGCGCGTGATTTTGTGGTGGGCCGGCTGAACACGCTGAACATCCCGATCCGGCAGTGAGGGCGCTTTATCCAGCACGACAGAAGGAATGAATATATGGCTTTTGAACTTGATGGCAACGTGATTCTGGTGACAGGCGGCGCGCAGGGCATCGGCCAGGCCACCGCGCGCCTGTGCGCCGAACGCGGCGGCACGGTTATTATTGCGGATTATAACCAGGACGGCGGCCAGCAGACCGCCGCGGAGATTGTGGCCAGCGGCGGCCACGCGGACTTTTTTCATCTGGATGTGCGCGATGAGGCGCAGGTGCAGGCGCTGATGACGTTTATCCGCGAAAAGTACGGCCAGTTGAACAAGGTCGTGTGCGCGGCGGGCATTCTGCTGGGGCCGCATGTGCCGCCGGATGAATTTCGCCTTGATGATTTTGAGATGACGCTGGATGTCAACGTGATCGGGCCGTTTTTATGCGCCAAGCACAGCGTGCCGCTGCTGGAAAAAGCCGGCAACGGCGTGTTTGTGGTGGTGGCTTCTGTCGCGGGGGTGGTATCGCCCAGTTCGTCACAGGCCTATGGCGCCAGCAAGGGCGGGGCCAACGGGCTGGCGATGACGCTGGAACATCACCTGGCGCCGCGCGGCATTCGGGTGAATACCATTTATCCCGGCAATATCGTCACCAGCATGAAACTGAGTGTGGATATTGAGGCGGCCCGGCGCGAAGGCCGCCCGGAACAGGACGCTCATGATTATGCGGAACAACATTACGGATTACCGGCAGGGGTGGCGAAGGTGATTGCGTTTGTGATCAGCGAGGAAGCGGATTATCTGCGGGGTGGGGTGCGGACGCGCTGACACACCTTGATCATTGAGTCAATTCATATTCGCTGACGGTGGTGCGGCAGCGGCCGCAGTGCCACAGGCGCACGACCGGCGCGATCCCTGTCGCCCGGACAACACGCTCCGGCCAGTGCTGTTCCCCGGCATAGCTGAACCGGGTGCGGGTCTGGCAGGTGGGGCACGACGCCACCCGCGCTTCCAGCGTCATCTGGTTAGGGTTCAGTTCAGGCAGCATGAGGGCTACCTCCTTTGTCGATCTGAGCCGGATAAGACTCCTTTTACCCAGCGCGGTATTGACTGTAATTACATTCTACAATACCCCTGCTCAGATTATTGTCTGTACAATGTTATGAAGTGTAGGAAAACCGTTGAGCCGGGCACCAGACCAGCGTTAACAACCCGGTTATGGCTGAGGATCGACCAGCGGCTGAGACAGGGTCTGGCGGGCATGGAGGCGCATGGACAGGCCATGTTTGGGCGCCATCGTCACCAGCGGATCAATCGCGACGGTCTGGCCGGGCATCAGCGCCAGGCTGAAGCGCTGCGCAATCGTCGCCAGGATAAGCTGGGCTTCCATCATGGCGAAACTGTTGCCGATGCACACACGCGGGCCGCCGCCAAAGGGAAAGTAGGCATAACGCGGGATATGCTTCTCGTTTTCCGGGCTGAAGCGTTCCGGGTCAAAGGTCAGCGGGTCGCTGAAGTAGCGCGGGTTGCGATGCACCGCATAGGGCGCCACAAACACAGTGCCGCCTTTGGGGATTTTGTAGCCATCAATCTCGACATCCTCCACCACCAGCCGCGCATTCAGCACCCAGGCCGGGGGATACAGCCGCATCGCCTCCTTGATGACCATCGTCGTATACTTCAGGTTGGGCAGGTCCTTCAGCGTGGCCCTGCGCCCACCCAGCACGGCATCAAGTTCGTCATGCAGCCGGGCCTCGACCTGTGGCGACTGCGACAGCAGATACCATGTCCACGACAGCGCGTTGGCGGTGGTTTCGTGCCCGGCAGAAAACAGCGTCACGGCTTCGTCGCGCACTTCCTGATCGGTCATGCGGGTGCCGCTTTCATCTTCTGACAGCAGCAGCATCGACAGCAGGTCGCCCTTGTCCTCATCGGTGGTCCGCCGTTCGTTGATAATCTGGCTGATGGCCTGGTCGAGTGTCTGGGCGGCGTCCGCGCGGCGGCGGTTGCGCGCCAGCGGCAGCCAGTCCGGGATGATGTTCTGCACCCGGAAATCCATCCCGGCGATCTGCTGCAGTGTCTCGATGGCGTCGCCAATGCTGTGCCCCTGCCCGGACATATCGGCATCGAACAGGGATTTGCCGACAATCTCCATCGTGAGCTGGCGCATGGCGGCATCCACTGGCTGGACGCTGCCATCTTCCCAGGTGTTCATCAGGCGCAGGGTATAATCCACCATCGTATCGGCATACGCCTGGATGCGGTGCGTATGGAACGCGGGCTGTACCATTTTGCGCTGGCGCCTGTGATAGGCACCATCCGTCAGCAGGATGCCCCGGCCCAGAAACTTGCTCATAATCGCCACATCACGCGGGGACTTGTTGAATTTCTGCTGCTGGGCGACCAGCACTTCCTGGATGTATTCCGGTTTCGTCACCATGTAAAAGTGAAAATGCAGCACCCGGAACTGGACAATATCGCCATATTCAACGGCCAGACGCAGCAGATATTCCGCCGGGTTGGCGGCAAATTCCGCCACACTGCCCAGCAGCGGGTGGCCTTTGGGGCCGGGAACGGGTTTATGAGTCATGGGGATGAGTCGCTTTCTGCCTGTCGCACTCAAAAATGAAAAGAGCTAACCACAAACAAAAATAAACTCATCTAACGAACCGTCCGGATAAAAGGCGTTGCGCTGGCATTCGCCCGAAGTCAGCGCCCACAACGAGACCGGCCCGCTGGCGGCCACCAGGGTATTCACACCCCCCGGCGCTGTCGCGGCCTGACGCGCGGCCTCAACCTCTGCCCGGCTGGCGCGGATCACCAGAGCGCCGCTGCCGGTGGCCGGGTCGATCAGGTATACATCGAAGCCGTTGGTGCTGCGGTTGGCATAAACCACCGCCAGCGACGCCGGATCAGTGGTGTTCAGGCGGCCATCATCCGCCGGCAGCGCGCCGGTGCAGTCCGCTGTGCGGGTGATAAAGTCGCCCTCGCCGTCGATATCCAGTTCATCATCATTAAAAAACAGGCGGTAATCATCCACCCCGACAATATTAAACGCGCCAACGCGAATTTCCTCGCCTGCTGCTGCGGGTTCATCCTCCATCCAGAAATCCGCAAAGCCAAAGGCCCCGCCGCCGGTCTGCTCGTAGCCCACAACCAGCTTGCCATCCAGAACGCTGTCCTGCGCGGCGGCAAAATAGATATAGACACGGGTGCAGTCTTGCTGTGTCAGGGCAGGCCCGGCCAGCAGCATCGACAGGACCAGAAGCAGCAGCGCGGTCCCGGTCAGGACTCTTGTTTTCGTCAGCATCGCTCAGTACCTCATCTGCTTACCTTTTCAGTGTAGCACCATTCGCCGGATGGCGAACCATGCGTCTTGCAGACTCAGATCAGACGCGGTGAGACGAATCTTCTTACCTGATTTTTAGAAAAATTTTAGAGCATGTTATGTTTACTTTAGGAACCCATATGGTAAAATACGTGAAATTGGTAACAAACAATGGAATGTTAATGATGTCTCGGATCGTCCAGATCGAAGGACTGACGAAAGTCTACACGGAAGGCGACAGAACGCGCGCCGTGCTGGATAATGTCGATCTGGAAATCCAATCCGGCGAATTTTTCGTAATTCTGGGTAAGAGCGGCAGTGGCAAAAGCACGCTGCTGAACATGATGAGTGGGATTGACCTGCCGGACAGCGGGCATATCCGCATCGCTGGAACAGAGATTACCACCCTGGACGAACGCCGCCTCACCCTGTTTCGCCGCGACCATATCGGCATCATTTTCCAGTTTTTTAACCTGATCCCCACGCTGACCGTACTGGAAAACATCACACTCCCGGCAGAATTGAGAGGGGCGCAGCAGCGCATCATCCAGCAGCGCGGGCGCGATCTGCTGGCGCAGGTCGGGCTGGCGGACCGGGCGGATGATTTCCCGGACAAGCTGAGCGGCGGCGAGCAGCAGCGGGTGGCGATTGCGCGGGCGCTGGTGCAGGAACCGGCGCTGGTGCTGGCAGATGAACCGACCGGCAACCTCGATGAGGACACCGGTCAGCGGGTGCTTCAGCTTCTGCTGGAACTTACCCGCGATGCTGGCAAGACCCTGGTTATGGCAACGCATAATCAGGAAATCGTACCCCTGGCGGATAGAATCTGCCGGATTCAGGAGGGGCAGCTTCTGGTTACTTTGCAGCAGCCTCATGCTATAATAGAGACAGGCTATTGAGAAAAGTCTTGATGCAGGGTGTCTAACGAAGAGCATTAGAAAGAGGCAAGCCCAAATGTCTGAACCTGACGCTGCCGAAATCAAGCAATTTCTGGCTGAACTCCGTGATTTTAACAAGGAGAAACGCCGTACCGCCGTCATGAAACTGGGCATGGCGGGCGGTGACCAGGCCATAACTGCGTTGATTCTGGCAGTACAAAATCGGAACGAAGACCTGATCGTGCGGGGTCGCGCTGCCCTGATGCTGGGCCAGATTGGGGATACGCGCGCGGTGACCGCGCTGATTAAGGCGCTGGATGCCCCTGGCCTGCAAACGCCCCTCAACGCCGCGCAGGCGCTGGGCAAACTGGGGGATTCGCGGGCGATCAAGCCGCTGGTGCTGATGGCCGAATCATCGGACCCCAAATTCCGGGCCGCCGCGCTCGAAGCACTGGAACGCCTGGGTTATTCTGGCGAGCAACAAGGCATGGCGACTGAAAACCACGAAGCGTGAACAGCCGTTCAACCTGTTTGCGCCTCTCGTCTTATCGCTGTATCCTCCTGATTTTCCCTGTTCCTGACAGCCGAATATACTCCTGCGCACTGCGAGGGCCGCTATGATTGTTCTGCTGCGTCTGGCCCGGCGTTATATCGCCCGACGTTTTCTGCAAAGTCTGTTGTTTGTGGTGGGGGTGGCGCTGGGTGTGGCGATGGTGATCGCCATCGACCTCGCCAACAGTTCCGCCAGCCGCGCCTTTGATCTGAGCACGGAGAGCATTACCGGGCGGGCGACCCATCAGGTGCTGGGTGGCCCGGCCGGCCTGTCGACGGATATCTATACCACGCTGCGGGTAGACCTGGGGCTGCGCGCTGTGGCCCCGGTCGTCAGCGAGTATGTGCGCGCCGTCAACCTGGGCGACCAGCCGCTGCGCCTGCTGGGGATCGAGCCGTTTGCAGAGCCGCCGTTCCGCGATTACCTGACGGAAATCGAAGTGGCTGGCGAGAACCTCAACGCCTTTGAGGCGCTGAACACCTTTATCGCGGAGCCGAACACTATCCTCATCAGCCAGCCGCTGGCACAGCGTTTTGGCATCCGCACCGGCGATATTGTCACGCTGCGGCCGGGCGATGCGCGGGTGGATGTGCGGGTGGTGGGTTTGCTTCAGCCCGCGGATCGCGTGAGCGCCCAGGCGCTGGATGATCTGCTGCTGACGGATATCGCCACCGCGCAGGAAATTGTCGGGCGGCCCGGTTATCTCAGCCACATTGACCTGATCCTGCCGGAGCGTTACGACACGGCGCAGATCGAGCAGGCGCTGCCGCAGGGCGTGCGGCTGACGGCCACGCAGGAAGCCAACAGCACCCTGGCGCAGATGACCGCCGCCTTTGAACTCAACCTGCAGGCGCTCAGTCTGCTGGCGCTGACGGTGGGCGTGTTTCTGATTTACAACACGGTGACTTTCAGCGTGGTGCAGCGCCGGCCAGTGATCGGGACGCTGCGGGCGCTGGGGGCCACCCGCCGCCAGATTTTCGCGCTGATTCTGGGGGAAGCCTTCCTCCTGGGGCTGGTCGGGACGATCTTCGGCCTGGGACTGGGCATCATCTTTGGACGCGGCGCGGTGGGGCTGGTCTCGCAGACCATCAGCGACCTGTACTTTACGGTCAATGTGCAGGGGGTGGTGGTGCAGCCGGGCACACTGCTGAAAGGCGCGCTGATCGGGCTGGCGGCCAGCGTGATCGCGGCCTTTGTGCCCTCACTGGAAGCGACCCGCACCCCACCCGCTGGCGTGCTGCGCCGGTCTGATGTGGAACAGCGGGCGCTGCGCAGGGTGCCGCTGGCGACTCTGGCAGCTGTGGTGCTGAATGTGCTGGGCTATCTGCTGCTTCAGGTTCCTTCGCAGGATGTGATTATCGCCTTTGCGGCGCTGTTCGCGTTTGTGCTGGGCGGCGCGCTGCTGACCCCTGCTGTGCTGCTGGTGCTGATGCATCTGGCGACGCCGCTGGCGGATCGCGTATTCGGCGTGCTGGGGCGCATGGCCCCCCGCGCCGTGATTCGCTCCCTCAGCCGCACATCGGTCGCCGTGGCCGCGCTGACCGTCGCCGTTAGCGTGATTGTCGGTGTCAGCGTGATGATCGGCAGTTTTCGCGGCACCGTCGCGGACTGGCTGGCGACCACGCTGGGCGCGGATATTTACATCTCGCCGCCGCTGCTGACGGCCAACCGCGCTACCGTCGATGTGGACCCGGCCATCCTGGACACGCTGGCGCAGCTTGAGGGCGTGCGCCGCATGGAGTTTGTGCGGTCGGTGAATGTCACCGCGCCGGATTACCCCGACCTGCCGCCGGTCAACCTGAGCGCCGCATCCGGCGATGTGGGGTCGGGTGAGCGCCGCTATGCCTGGCTGAATGTGCCCGATGCCTGGGAAGCGATGCGCGCCGGGCAGATCATCGTCAGCGAGCCGTTCGCGTTCCGCCGCAGTATCACGCCGCAGGATAATACCCTTACCCTGCTGACCGACGACGGCCCGCAGACCTTCACCATCGCCGGGGTGTTTTACGATTACTCCACTGACCAGGGCACGGTGTTCATGGATTACGAGGTCTATCGCCAGCATTACGATGACCCGTTTATTTCGTCGGTGGCGCTGTTTGTCGATGATGCCGCCGATGTGCAGGCCATGATTGACGAATTGCAGACGGTGGTGCTGGTGGGCAGCGACCTGAACGCCCAGGCCAACCGCGAACTGCGCGCCGGGGTGTTCGAGGTGTTCGAGCGCGCCTTCAGCATCACGGTGGCGCTGCAGGTGCTGGCGACGGTGGTGGCGTTTATCGGCATCCTCAGCGCATTGATGGCCCTCCAGTTGGAACACACCCGCGAATATGGCGTGATGCGCGCCACCGGCATGACTCCGCGCCAGCTCTGGCGCTTTACGCTGATTCAGACCGGGCTGATGGGCACCACTGCTGGCTTGCTGGCGCTGCCAATTGGGCTGGTGCTGGCGCTGGTGCTGGTGTACGTGATTAATGTGCGCTCGTTTGGCTGGACGATGGCGCTGGATTTGCAGCCGGGGCCGTTTG